>NZ_NIJF01000104.1 GCF_003316765.1 Bacillus sp. P14.5
TCCAGAAGGGTGAGTGGATACATGAGTGATCGTTTTCAGGAGAGATATGTATACAGAAGGGGTGAGTGGATACATGAGTGAACGTTTTTGGTGAGATATGTATCCAGAAGGGAAGGGTGGGTGTATGAGTGATCTCTTTTTGAGGAGAGATATGTATCCAGAAGGGGAGGGTGGATACACGAGTGGTCGCTTTTTAGGTAAGATATGTATCCAGAAGAAGAGAGTGGATACATGAGTGATCTCTTTTGAGTCGAGATATGTATCCAGAAGAAGAGAGTGGATACATGAGTGAACTCTTTTGAGGAGGGATATGTATCTAGAAGGGGTGAGTGGATACATGAGTGAACGTTTGTAGGTGAGATATGTATCCAGAAGGGGAGAGTGGATACATTAGTGCTCGTTTTTAGTTGAGATATGTATCCAGAAGGGTAGAGTGGATACACCAGTGATCTCTTTTGAAGCCGAATATCTTCCCAGAAATAGAGCCTGGGTACACAATTGGCCTCTGTTGAGAAGAGACATGTACCCAGATATTAAAATTCCCAACTTCATTCTAATGCAGATCATTCTTCTTCTGGTTTTTCTGTTCTTTAAGTGAATTTGTCTTTGGGTTTGCGGATAACGCTTTTTTGGCAGCAGTTGAGCCCAGATTATTATTGGGAGCAGCCTGCTCATTCCAGTCAGTCATGGAGTAACACATCCTTTCATTCGGTGAGGAAGGACAGCTCAAACATTATGTTGTTATTCACCTTTTATCAAGGAATCCAGCTTTTTCATTTCCTTGTCTTCATTGAGGTGGACAGGCAAAGAATTTTCCGGACGTGCAAAATCTTGTTTTGTATCAATGGTTACACCCATTTGGGTACCGCTGCTGTCATTGATGACAGTTTCATTTTGGCCGTCAAAGTGGGGAGTTGTTTGTGAATGTTGATTCTGATTTTCGTTTGGCATAGATTCATCTCCTTTCTGTCTAGGATTCGAATATAGCGAGATAGATATTCCTGAGTTTGATATTTGGTATAATGGGTAAACTGTTTCGTTATAATTTCCGCTTTTGTAAACTTTCCAAATTCCTAATTTTCCCCCGGGATATAAACTACTCTCTTTTCATTCTTGCCAGGGGTGGTTCACGGTAATGAAGGGAACTTTATGAACACTGATATTAAAGAGCAGAAAAGTTTAAGAAAAAGGTATAGATGTGTTTTTGTCGAATTGATAAAGTAATCGCTTACATTTAAGGGGGGAGTTTATATTGGACTTTAAAAGTTATGAAGAGTTTTGGCCGTTTTACCTTTCACAGCACAGCAAACCGTCAACCCGGGCATGGCATTTTGTCGGTACTAGCTTTGTGTTCGTCTTTATCCTTTTAACTGTTTTCACCATGAATTTCTGGCTTCTTCTGCTGGCGCCGGTAACCGCGTACGCTTTTGCGTGGGTCAGCCACTTTTTCATAGAAGGAAACAAGCCGGCCACTTTTGGACATCCTGTCTGGTCACTGAGAGCGGACTTTCGCATGTACCGATTGATTCTATTTGGCCAGCTTCAAAAAGAGCTGGATAAGAACCCGGAACTGAGAACAAGTGCAAAATAGTTCAATCTTGATCAAAGGACACAGGGTAAAAGGGACCGACGTGGATACTGAAACCAGATGCAGACACTATCATACCGATAAAGACATCATTGCCATAAAATTTAAATGCTGTAATACTTATTATCCGTGCCACTTATGTCACAAAGAAACAGCAGGTCATCCAGCGGAAGTTTGGGGAGTGGAGCAGAGAGGCGAGAAAGCCATCCTTTGCGGGTCGTGCGGGCATGAACTCACCATCGATGAGTATATGAACTGTGGATCAAGCTGTCCGGAATGCAGCGCTGTTTTCAATTCGGGCTGTTCTCTTCATTATCATTTATATTTTGAAATACACGATTGAGGCCGTGCCAGCAGGTCTCAGTCTTTTTTGTTTTAACGTTGAGTTACCTAATAATAGGGAGCTGAATTAACAGTTGCAGCATTGTTGATTCATGTCGAATTTTGCAAAAATATGTAGCTCTATGAATAGGAAATCGCTATGAAAAAAGAGATAACTAAATAAGGGAGTTCTGGAAAATGCATCAAGCCAAGCAATTGAAGATGATTTCAATCATTGCCGGAACCGTCTTTTTGATTTTTATACTTATTGTCGGTCTTAAAGCGAAAGCGATTTTGAAAAGTACCATAGAACATTCCGAACATGCCAAGCCGGTGACAATCCTCACTTCTGATGTGGTCACGGATCAAAGTTGGGGAAGTCTTGCCTATAAAGGGAAATTGAAGGTGGAAGAACAGTTCCCTGTAAAGGTAAATTTAATCAGCGAACTGACGGAAGAAATTGAAACGAAGGCAGCGATTCAGGAAGCCGCGGAGAGCGGTGCAAAGCTCATCATCGGTCATGGCCGTGAATTTTCGGGGGTATTTGCCGTTATGGCGCCAAAATTTCCCGGTGTCCGTTTTGTTACGCTGCACGGAGAAGCTAAGGTGCCGAACCAGACGGTTTATACTTTTGATCAGGGTGAAGTTGAATATTTCGCTGCTTTGTCTGCTTCAATGATCACCAAATCAGGGAAGATTGGACTATTGGATCCTTATGAAGCTAGAAAGAGAAACCAAAGTTTTGAAATGGGGTTGAAGCACTATATGCCGGAGGCTGAATTTTTTTATGAGACAGTCGGCAGCCGGGATGATGGAGAAAAGGCAGTAAAGCAAGCTGGCATGATGGCCGAAAACGGGGTGGATGTCATTTATGCAAAAGGCAACTCCTATAATCGCGATGTAATTCAGTACGCTAAAGAGAAGGGCATCTATGTGATTGGATACCTGGACGACCAGTCTTATATGGGCAGGAAAACAGTGCTCACATCTGTGCTGAATGATATTCCTCAAGCTTATACTGCTATCATCGATGACTTTCTCAGTAAAGAAGGGATCGCCTCTGGAACTGTAATGCTTGATGAGAGTGACGGCGTCTACAAGCTGGCTCCATTTGGCCCCATGTTTACAAACCGTGAAAAAGAATCTATAGAGACAGAAATGAAAAGATACAAAGATGGAGAATTTACATTTCAGAAATTGAAGTGAAAAAGTTCATGCGGGAGGGAAATCGATGAATAAGATGCTTGGAAAAATATCATTCCGGAACAAGATTACTTCCATTCTCCTTTTCATCACCCTGCTGCTAAGCGGCTATTCACTTGTGCTTGTGGAATCGATCGATCAGGTGAATGAAATCGGTACGGCCATCAGATCGGAGAGTCTTCCGGAAGTGCTCTGGCTTACCCATTGGGAAAAGGAACTGGCTGTAAAAGAGCACTTGGCGGAAGGTTATTTGCTGGACAGTTTATGCTGCGGCTTCCTGGAATCTTATGACCAAGTTCAGGAAAAGAGCGATCAGGAGCTGATTTCTCAATATGGAGATATTCCTGAAGAATTAACAGAACTCAGGAATGAGATCAGCCTGCTCGATTTTAATGTGGAAAACAAGTTCAAGGGTCTCATCCTCTACAATAATGAAAGAGGGGCGGAAGATTTTATACGGCATGAACATCTTCCGCTTATCAGAGGGCTGCGTGCAGAAATCAGCAATGAGCAGACGATTATCCTGGCCTCGTTGAATGAACAATCAGAAAAAATTCCTGACATAATCAAAAAATCCTTATGGCTGCTCATCATTCTTACTTCAGCGGCCGTAACTATATCTTTCATGGCATCCTATAGAATCAGTGCAAGCCTGACGAATCCGTTAGAGAAATTGACGGACGGGGTGAGGCAGATCAAGCAAGGAAAGTATGGCCTTCTTTTAAAAGATAACAGCCAGCTGGAGCTTGAGGATTTGACCTCTTCCATAAATGAAATGTCAGTACAATTGAAATCTTCCTTTCAAAAAATCATCAAGGATAAATCCTATCGGGAGCAAATTATGAATACTCTGCCTGTCGGAATCATCACGGTAGATGAAAGGAAGAACAGCACTCTTAATGATTGGGCCCGGAAGTTGCTGCTGATTGATGAGGACGAGCTCAGTTCGCAAAGCAGGGGAATTGAAAATAGAGCATTTTGGTCTATCTTCCTTTCGGAACAAGAGTGCAGGAATAAGAAAGTCATATACACAAAGAATAATGCCGACTACACACTATTAGTATCACAGACAGCTTTCTTGAATAAAGAAGAGATTGAGGCCGGGCGGATCTTTTACTTCGTGGATATTACTGATACAGAAAAACTGGAAAAGCGAATCCATCAATCAGAAAAGCTTGCTGCAATTGGGGAGATTGCTGCGGGTGCAGCTCATGAAATTCGTAATCCTTTAACAGTCATACACGGATTTATATCTCTGATGGGAAGTTCCATTTCCAGCGATAAAAGAGAACAGTTTCGTATTCCTTTATTAATGAAGGAAATTGAAAGAATCAACTTTATCATTGAAGAAATGCTGATGCTTTCAAAACCGGGAGCACCCATTAGGCAAAAAGTGTTTCTCGAAGATATTCTCGGTGAAATTCTCCCTCTGATCAGGAAGCAGACAGAAGCAAGGGTTTCGTATGATATCCATATGGAAAAAGTTTCGATTGCGGCAGATGTTCACCAGGTTAAACAGGTGTTCCACAACTTGATACGAAATAGCGTGGAGGCAATGGAGGGCGAGGGGACCATCAGTATCACTTCCCAAGTAAAAGATAATCACTACGTCATTTACTTTAAAGATGATGGACCGGGAATACCAAAACAGGATTATAATTCTCTCTTCCAGCCCTTCTATAGTACAAAGGTCAATGGCACAGGCCTCGGGTTGACGATTGTCCAAAGAATCATTGAAAATCATGGAGGAACAATAGAAGCAGATCCAAGGGTTGAAAAAGGAACATTGTTCATCATTACATTGCCTGTTCTTTAATAAGAGCAGGCTTTTGCGGTTTTGGTGGTTTGAAAGCCTGTTGAATGCATATGAGCCAGGCTCAAATCGCAGGAAATAAGCCTGGCTCAAATATTTTGTCTTTCCATTGTGTTAAAATTGATAAAAGAAGTGCCGGAACTGTGATGAGGTTTCAGTGAATTTTGGCCATAGAGGTGAAATCATGTATTTAACAGTGAAAGAATTGGCAGACTATCTGTCGCTTCCAGAGGTATACATCGAAGCGTTAATAGAGCAGAAAAAAATCAGAGCCGTTCATGATGGTGAGCAGTATCTTGTCAACAAAGACAATTTTCAAAATTATCATGAACAGCTGGAAACCTATAAAAAGCTTTTTGAACAGTGGCAGAATGAACCGATTCCTGAGGACCCTGATATTAAAGATGAGGATTGAAGGCACCTAGGGACACGCCATCTCAAATATGATAAAATACTGACGTATGGTATAGTTTTATTGGTAAATTTATTCCACCGCATAACAAAGTTAAAAGGAGAGTCATGATGGAAAAAGTATTGATTTTTGGACATAAGAATCCTGATACAGATACAATCTGTTCTGCTTTGGTATACGCAGACTTGAAAACACAATTGGGTATGAAAGCTGAACCGGTCCGCCTTGGAGAAATCAACGGCGAAACGCAATATGCTCTTGACCATTTCAAAGTCGAAGCTCCCCGTCTTGTTGAGAAAGTGGCAGCAGAAGCAAAGGAAGTTATCCTTGTTGACCATAATGAGCGCCAGCAAAGCGCTGATGACATTGATGAGGTAAGGGTCCTTGAAGTAATCGATCACCACAGAATCGCAAACTTCGAAACAAGCGATCCATTATACTACCGTGCGGAGCCAGTTGGCTGTACGGCGACGATTTTGAATAAAATTTATAAAGAAAAAGGCTTGAGCATCAGCAAAGAAATGGCAGGTTTGATGCTGTCTGCCATTATTTCTGATTCCCTTTTGTTCAAATCTCCAACTTGCACAGACGAAGATGTGGAAGCAGCACGGGAGCTTGCTGAAATTGCAGGCGTGGATGCTGATGAGTACGGGCTTGAAATGCTTAAAGCAGGAGCGAGCTTAGGTGATAAGACGTCGGCAGACCTGATTTCCCTTGATGCGAAAGAGTTTCAAATGGGAAGCTATAAAGTTGAAGTGGCACAAGTAAATGCGGTTGACACAGATGAAGTCCTTCAACGCCAGGGCGAGCTGGAGGAAGCTATTTCCAAAACGATCTCTGATAAAGGCTTGGATCTTTTCCTGTTTGTGACAACGGATATCCTTAACAGCGATTCAGTTGCGCTGGCATTAGGAGAAAAAACCGAAGCGGTGGAAAAAGCTTATAATGTTCAGCTGAACAACAACACTGCGGTACTAAAGGGCGTCGTTTCACGTAAGAAACAAATTGTTCCTGTACTGACAGACACATTGAAGAATATGTAATACAAAAGAACCGGCAGAAGGAGTCTGCCGGTTCTTTTAATGCGTTTTTATCTAAAAAATGGTGAGAAAACTCCCTCTTCAAGCGTGTGAAGGGTATAGCCCAACGGTAAGGGGGAGATGAATCGCCTGCCTATGGTCTCTATTAAAAAAACTTTGGAAGAAACATATGTTCCCAAGGTACCATCTTTCTTGGTATAATTACTACAAGGAGGTGAAACCATTTGAATGTTAAAAAACCTTTAAATTCAGGATCTATCCAAATCACGAACAGATTGAATTAATCAATAAAACGTTCGGTTGTTCCCGGTTCATCTACAACTATTTTGTTGGGAAACAAAAGAAGAAAGACGCTTATTGGTCTATCGTAAATGAAATGGTACAGAATGGGCAGCTTTCACAGAACAATTGGAAAGGTGAATTTTTCAACAAGAACCAATCCATCAAAGCTGTTCGAGAGCTCAAGAAGACCTATTCATTCTTGAAAGAAGTCGATAGTATTGCCCTTCAGAAATCAGTTGAAATCGTTCATGATTCCTACACACGGTATTACAAAAAACAAAATCGTTTACCTCGCTTCAAATCGAAGAAGACCCCCGTTCAATCCTATACCACAAAGTTTGTGAACGGGAATATACAAGTGAAAGATAAACACATCAAATTGCCAAAACTCGGCCTGGTTCGCATTGCCAAAAGTCGTGAGGTCGACGGGCGAATAATGAACGCCACCATTAGACGAAACCCTTCAGGTAAGTTCTTCGTTTCGATATTGGCTGAATCAGAAGTTCAACCCTATAAGAAAACCGGCACCTCTGTCGGAATCGACGTAGGTTTGAAGGATTTCGCAACTCTTTCAGATGGCACAACTTATAAAAACCCCCGCTTTTTCCGTACACTAGAAAAGAAAATAATTAATGCCCAACGCATTCTTTCAAGGAGGCAATTGGGTTCTTCGAATTGGACTAAACAAAAAAGAAAGTTGCCCGGCTGCACGAAAAAATCGCTAATGCAAGAAAAGATATGCTGGATAAAATCTCTACCGAAATAGTCAAAAACCACGACATTATCGGCATTGAAGATTTGTCCGTCAAAAAAATGTTAAAAAACCAAGACCTTTCAAAAGGAATCAGCGAAGTAAGCTGGGCCCAATTCAGGTCTATGTTGGAATACAAATCATTATGGTACGGCAAACAGGCGATAGCCGCAGCGAAAAATTTCCCTTCCAGCCAGCTATGTTCTGTATGTAATCATAAGTATAAAGCCGTTAAAGATCTTGCGTTGCGTGAATGGACGTGTCCAAACTGTAAAAGCAACCATCAAAGGGATTTTAACGCAAGTATAAATCTTCGCAATGAAGCTTTGCGATTAACCGCAGGGACTGCGGGGATAGCCTAACCAAAAATGAACCAATAGGTTTGTGTTCTTAGGAATCCCCCGCTTCAAGCGACCTGTAAGGGCGGTAAGTGGTGGGTAGTTCAAGAGGTGGCACTTGAATATCTCCTGATGCCCATCTTCCATAGAAAATTTGTGAATAGTAAAATACCCAGAGTCAGAATGATAAGCCCGGTGAACGGCATGATCGATAATCCATTGTATAAAACATAAGTGGGAACGGATGCGACTACACCTACTGGCACTAATGTATAAAGGATCCATTTGATGAAGGGAGGATACATATCAACAGGATATTTTCCCATCGTCCAAATGCTCGTGAAAAGAACAAATCCTCCTCCAGTTCTCCCCAGCCAAAAGCCCAGCGTGCCAATCCACATGCGGAAAGAGTAACTGAGTACCAATGAACACCCCATCAGGGTAAAAAACTGGACGATTTGAATGGCTGTAAATTGAATAAAGTTGAATAAGATAGATCCGCAGATGATGGTTAAACCCAGCAAAATATCATTTACCGCCCAAACGTTACAGCTCCCAAAACTTGATAAAAATTGTGTGTTTTCCGGCATGAGAATGGTTTCATCCAGGTTCCCGTCTACAATTTTATCCGGTAGTATCTGGACGTTTTCCATGACAAAGAATCCTAGGATTCCGGCGACAAGCTGATAAACGCCTAACAACGTTACGATTTCAGAAAAGGTCCAGCCGGCGAGAGAGTCGGTATGGTTAAACACAATACTAAGTCCAAGGAGGCCGCTTCCAAAGTAAAAAAGGGTGGAAACAGCTTGCGTGACAAAATTGATTCGATAAGGGAGCTGAGTCATTAAAGATGTCTTGAAAAACAATAGTATTAATGCGATTTTTTTCATGATTACCCTCCGAGCGCAGAATATCTTTTAATTCCGTTTTTATAGACCCACGTACATAACAGTAAAAGGATGAACATCCATCCATATTGAAGTAATAAACCATGACTTAAGGAAACACCTTTAATTCCTATTAATGTTTCGGCAGGAAACCCTAACATCCCGTAAAACGGAAGGTAGTAAGCAATTTCCCCGAAAACACCGTTAATCAGGAATAGTGGAGCGACCTCGCCCCCGATTAAGAAAATCACCACTTCACCCGCATTCACAAGGGAATGAGTCTTTTCTGTCCAGAAAGCAGTTAATGTCAGCAGGTACAGCCATAAGAACCGAAGAATCGAAGCATTGATAACCGTTAAGATAAACAACATTATATTTGATAGAGAAGGCAGACTTGTTGGGGAGAAGCTTATCCAAAGCAGAATGATCAATGGAATCGAAACGGTATAGGAGACTATCTTGACGGCTAGATTCTCCCCTATTACGGAATACAAAAGATGGTGCGGTTTTAATAAGAGACTTGTGATTTCCCCGCTGTAAATATTCATCCCGAGCATGTGATGCTCATAAGACACCGTCAGCTGGCGAACCATAATAATGGCTAAATAATAGATTAAAAATTCAGCGGAACTCCAGTCATTCACTGTCTGTTCTTGGGCAGTAACAGCTTGCCACACGAGTAAAGATACCAGAGGAGTGATAAGTTGCGAAAAGACCAATAGATACATGAAGGACCTCCAGCTGAAAACATCCATTGTTTTCCAAACTGCGTATCCTTTTATCAATCGAAGTGAATTCAGTACCCCGCTGCTATTCATGAGTTTATACCACCTCCGATTTGTATAGTTGTTCAATCGTACTATCGAAGGATGGATTTTCAACGGTAAGGTCAAGGATGGAATGGTCGGAGAGCAATCTGGCTGTAATGGCAGGGACTCTCTCGCTGGGAACTCGTAAAGTGATCTTTCCATCGATTTCATTATCTAAGACACCATATAAATCCCAGGCAATCTCAGTGGAAACTTGCTCAGGAGTGAAGATGATAAGTTTGTAAGGGGTAAGACTTTCTATGAGATGGTTCATATTCCCATCAAATAACAATTTTCCCTCATCAATTACCATGATTTTTCCGCAAAGTTGTGTGACATCTTCCATGTAATGAGAGGTCAACATAATCGTGGCATTGGTTTCCCGGTTGTATTCTTTTAAAAAATGACGGATACGATTTTGTGCATTACTATCCAATCCAATTGTCGGCTCATCAAGGAATAAGACTTCCGGGTTGTAAACTAATGAACAGGCGAGTCCGCATCTCATCCGTTCCCCAAGAGACAGCGTTCGAAGAGGCTTCTTATAGTAAGGCTCAATTCCCAGCCAACTCACAATTTGATTGGAATTCTTCCTGAATTCACTGTAGTCCATATCATAAATGATGCGCTGCATTTCCAAAGCATCCAGGGCTGTAAGGTCTGCTGGAGAAAATAATGGTTTGCTGCCTCTTATTAAGGCGATCTTTTTTAAATAATCAGGCTGTCTCTTGTAAGGGGTATACCCTGACACCGAAATCGTTCCCGAACTTGGATGCAGAATGCCGCTCAGCATTTTTAAAGTCGTACTTTTGCCAGCTCCGTTCGATCCTATAAATCCGGTCATTTCTCCTTTAGCAATTTCAAAGGAAATAGTTTTTACTGCTGAAATCTCTTTTTTCTGCCGTTTTAAAAAGCTGGACATCGCCCCCTTAAGTCCTGATTCTCTGACTGGAACGACATAATTCTTTTTCGCATTATCCACATAAATCATGGAATCCCTCCTAAAAATGTTTTTCTGACTATTCCAATTTATAACTTATATTTTTATGATAGCACTCTAACGCAAGGTTCAAGGGTTCACTGCTTTTGGCCTATTCAAATCAAGATTTTATAGTTAGAATATTTAAAAAGGGTGGAACCAGACTTCAATGTCTAAAATTAATGTTAGGGGTTTTTGGGAATGAATTTCTATCGAGGAATTGATATTACACGGCCGTTTAAACTAAGCCCGGATTTATTGCGTAAATATGAATCGCTGGGGTTAATTCCACATGCAAGCCGTGGAAAAAACAACTACCGCCTGTACACTGAGACACATAAACGTTTTTTCGAAGCTTCAAGAAAAATGTTAATGGGATTTGCTTGGTTAGAAGTTGCGAAGATGATGAATGGTTTGGTCAAAGGAGATTATGAGGGGGCAGCAGTGTCAGCAATTGAATTCCAAGCGGTTCTTGTAGAAAACTATAAAGAGAGTCAAAAAGTGATTTCTCGAATACGTGAAACCCTCGATAACCAGCAAGGAAGTGATCAATCCTACATAAAACGCATAGAACGTCCCATTACGATCAGTGAAGTATCTTCTATCATAAACATACCGGTATCAACACTCAGAGTATGGGAAGATAAACAGTTATTCAGTCCGATCAGAGGGGACAATAATTACCGGTACTTCAATCAAAAACTTGTAAATCTTCTTTTTATCATTAAACTTCTCCGTCTATCAGGACTGGGATTTGAAAGATGTCAGGAGATTTTGAAAGAGATAGAAAAAAAGAATTATAAGGAAACCATCACTGTTCTTGAAAATAGGGCGGCTGAATTGAAAAGGGAAATAAACAGCGGGCTTAAAGCATTAGGCTATCTCAATGATCTCGTCCTTTTCCTTGAGGAAACTGAGTACCAGAATGAAAGCCATTAGAATTTAAAAATGAAAGAGATGGAAGATTATTTTGCGTCAGAATTTTTCGATATATTTTTAGTGAACACTAGATAGATAATAGAGCTAATATAACGCTCTTTTCGCAAAAATTGTGGCTTTGAGAAGTAATGGATTTCCGCTCCAATCCTTTTACGTAAAGGGGAATGAAGGTGAAATCGAATTCTAAACCAATATTTCTATAGAGAAAAGCCTTTAAGTTAGTAACGGAATCTGTTTTCTAGTGCAAAACAAAAATCACACATTAAAAGGCGTGCCAAATCACATCGATTTTGACACCTCTCTTTTATTCACTTTATGGTATTTTTTTCCGATGAATCAGTTCAATTGGTAATACAAAAATGCACGCTAAACAACAAATGACAAACTTTTTGTTCTACAAAATTTGTGGGACCATTTCCTATACACTTTTATTAATAATGTTAATGTAAATGAGATGCGGTTAACTATAAAGAAGCTAGCAATGATTTGATTGGAACGGAAGGTGCGTGATCTCTTGCGGGACTAGCGTGACAGGTGAGACCCCACAGGCGAAAGCCGAGGAGGCT
This sequence comes from Bacillus sp. P14.5, assembly GCF_003316765.1. GTDB lineage: Bacteria > Bacillota > Bacilli > Bacillales > Bacillaceae_B > Rossellomorea. Next base: position 11,929 of record NZ_NIJF01000104.1, read on the forward strand.
CACCGCACGCCCCGCGGAGTCACGCACCTGGAGTGGAAATCATTTCACCTTCCTTTGAATCAGCCACAGACCGTTTTTAAACATGTTACCATTGTTTTTTGGCTGTAAACTAGCCAACCATTTCGGCTGCTAATTAGAAGTTTGTATTTCAAATTAATTGATGCTCTTTCGGAAATATCTCAATTTCTCCCCGAATACTCTTTTCTTCTTGCATACCAAAAATATTTCCTGTGGTTCATATAAAGTAGCAGCAAAATTTATGAAATGAGGCCAAAAAAAAAGCGAATTCACTCAGAATTCGCTTTTTCGCCGTCCTCATGTAAGGGAAGGGAGATCCGGACTGTTGTCCCTTTTGCAAACTGGCTTTCGTATTCAATTCTGCCGTGCATTTCACGGATGATTTTGTTTGTGACCATACTGCCAAGACCGGTCCCTTTAGATTTTGTTGTATAAAAAGGCAGGCCGATTTTGCTAAGTTCCTCCTGAGTCATGCCAATTCCATCGTCGGAAATGAGTATATCAATGGTATCGGATGTCATGCCGGAACGGATATCTATCGTTACTGTGCCCCGTTCATTTTCAGTAGATTCGATTCCGTTTTTGATGACATTCATTACGGCCTGCTTTAAATGATGCTCATCGCCAAGGATAAAGTATTCTTTTTCCATCTCAAATAAAATAGAAGTATTAGAGTAGGCGGCAAAAGGTCTGAGCAGGTCCACGCTTGTCTGGATGGCTCTAGTCAGGTTGATGGCTGACAAGTGGAATTTTTCCGGCTTGGTAATGTTCAGATAGTCAGTGATGATTTTGTTAGTCCGGTCCAGCTCATCAAGTATAAGCGGAGAAAACCTCTTGAATTGTTCATCTTTAGTATCTTCGCTTAGGTGCTGGATGAACCCTCTGACAGTGGAGAGCGGATTTCTGATTTCGTGTGCTATGGAAGCAGCCATCTGCCCGACCATGTTCAGTTTATCAAGATAGACCATTTCCTCAATCTGTGCATTCGTTTTGATCAGTCTCTCAATGATCATGACCAGGGAGAGGAAAGTAAAGTAGAATGTGCTGAAGTAAATGATATAAAAAGGAAGCTCCAGCATAGTGATAGTAAAGTGAATAATAATAATATAAAGTGCAGAATAAACAGATAGTATCAAGGCGCTGACCAACAATTTATGCTGCGACCTTAAGAGCATTTTTTGAAATGCCAGCGCGACGATGAAAGCGATAATTGAAACAGCCAGCCCGATGACGACAAAGGGTCCTCCGATAAGATACCGTGTAAAGCACACGACCACAAGGACCATACTGCCCGAGAGCAGCCCTCCATAGATTGTCGTAATCATGATGGCGATCATCCGTAAATCAAAGTGGGTGGCCCCTAGGGTTTCAATTGGGTAGAACATACAAAACAAGGCACCCAAAGAACCGATGAAACCATATGAGATTTTCTGTTTCAGCTGCAGCTGCTGCAGTGGCTGAAAGGGAAAGAAGATATTTGCATTGAAGGTAAATGAAAATAGGATTGTTATGTTGACCAATAAAGTCTTAATTAGAATAATCAAGTACTATCCTCCACCTATAGAGATCCTTGCAGTTTGCTAAGCAAGCAGCAGCCGATAATGGGCGGCGGCCGCTTGAATCTATACTTGTTTGTTGTTTAGCATATCAATCATTGAGGATTTGAACAATCATTTTTGTTTGCACTAGTACAAGATGAACAAATGCAAAAACGCCCAGGCTGATCAGCCCCGGGCGTTTCCTTATTTCAAATTTTCGATATCATCCCGCACATGCGGTTTGTGCTCATCAAGCACCCCGATTTTCTCGATATGCCGTTTTGTCTCAGTGTCGCCCAATTGATAGATCCTTGCATAAACTTGCTGCAGGGACTTATCATAATTGGCGTCTTGGGGATCATCATGATATTGCTTGAATGGGATGTGGGAACGGAAGAAGGTAGAAACATCATCATCGTAGTTGTCATCGAAGAATCTCTTTAAATCTTCCCTTTCTTCTGGTGTAGCCAGAATATGCAGGCCGGCACTTTCTTCAAAGGAAGGCTCCTCCAGGATATCCCCGCTTCTCATATCCACGTAATAAGATCTTTTAGCTTCCATTTTTTTTGCCTCCTCGAATTCATCTATTTTTGTATCTATTTCAAGCACTTTTTAGGGAAGGTAACCCAAATAGATTACTTATTATGTATAAATACCTCTTTTGCCTTAGGATTAAACAGAATCACCTGAACAACCCCCTCAGTCAATAAAAATAAGAGTCCGCTCACAGGAGCGGGCTCTTGTTTTTTTTGCCTGTTGAGATTAAATATCTCCTTCAAATCTGCTCAATTCACTGTTTACAAGTCTGTGAGGGTCAACCAGCTGTCCATTGGCGTTCAGTCCCCATACAGAAATGAGGACCCTGTCATCTGATGGCAGGAACCTGAATTCAAATTCGTCGAAATTCGCGAAATACGTTCTTGAGACTTTTGAACCCGGGGAACTTTCTGCAGCAAGGTTAATCTGCTCTAAAACATATAGATTTTGGGTATTGGTCAGATAATAACCTTGTATTTGGACTGACACCGCAGTATCATTAGGATTTTCAATTACCACATACAGCTGTCTTGTCGGACGTGCCGATGGCGGACGGTTGGCGATTGGCCCTGTTGTGACAAAAGGTTGTCCGGGCGGCACCTGCAAGAATGGGGTAAAATCAACGGGTCCTACAATGTCCACTCCGGGAGTTGGCCCTGCAGCTGAACCCCAGAAGTTGTTCTCGGCATCTACTGCAACAGCAGAATTATTAACCATTGCTGTCCCATTTGCGATAAACGTGTTGTACCTGATTTGGGGAGGGACTACAACGGGACTTGCGATGGAGATTCCAACTGAATTCCCAATAATTCTGTTCCTTTCAACTGTTTGAGCTGCAGGGCTTGCCAGTCTCATTCCAAATTCTGCAGCGCCTCTGACAGTATTCTCTGATATCTCGACCGGTCCTGTTACAGTCGAAAAGGTTCTGATACCGCGCTTAACTTAGCAGCTTGTTCATCAGGTGCTTCCACCCTGTTTCCGCGAACAAAGAAATCTTTTGTGTCACCGCCTACAGTAATTGCTTCGCTGACTGGTCCAGGTGTACGGATATCGTATACCCGGTTGTCCTCAATGGTTACATTTTCAGCGAGATTTAAAGCATCATTTCCATATACAAAAATTCCGATGGCCCAACCTGCAGGATCTATATGCCCAATATCAAAAATGCGGTTTCCTGAAAGTCTCAAATTATTTACCGGCCCTGCGTTGATGCCAAAGGAGCCAAAGTCCACATTCATCCGCTCGGGACTTCCAATTTCAGTGATGATATTTTCTCTTACTGTAATGTTGGAAAAAGGGAAGTCTCCTGTTACGCTGGTGACAATTCCTGAGGCATCTGCACTGCCTATGAAATCGGGGTTTTTTATCGTGAAACCTTCCAGGGTCACATCACTGGATGCGATATCCACTGCATAATATCTTTCTTCTGCACTGGCTCCATTTAAAATTGTTACTTCAGGACCTTCACTGGACCGGACTGTCAACGGCTTATCAATTCTGATAAGTGACGGCCCTTGGACCTGAATGGGTTCGGTGTAAGTTCCAGGATTGACTAAGATTGTATCATTTGCATTGGCCTCGTCTATTGCAGCCTGGATGGAATCTCCAGGGTTTACTTCAATAACAGCCATGATTAATCACACTCCTTCAATTTCAATATATGAAAATAGATAAAGGCTGCTTGGACTTTTGCTAGATTTCCCTTATCCTTTCTCTTATAAATGGAGGATTTACCATTAATCTCAGGTTTCCTGTAAAATGATAGTGAAAGTAAAAGAAGGCTATTACGGGGTGATTATTGATTGGGATACATAGAAGAAATCAGGGCCTTGGTTGGCAAGGTACCGTTGATCTTAACTGGTTCAGTGGTGGTTATTTCAGATGAGGAAGGAAGGATATTGCTTCAGCAAAGAAGGCATCCGGAAGGCGCATGGGGGCTGCCGGGAGGACTAATGGAGCTGGGCGAATCCACAGAAGAAACTGCCCGCCGTGAAGTCTTGGAAGAAACAGGGCTGGAGGTTGGAAATCTCGAACTGATAAATGTGTACTCCGGAAAAAAATATTTTATAGTAGCAGCAAACGGCGACCAGTTCTATTCTGTGACCGCTGCTTACAATACTGCTGATGTTAGCGGGGACCTCAAGGTGGACGAGGCAGAATCGATTCAGTGTAAATATTTTCATAGTGATGAGTTCCCCGATTATATCGTAAAGAGCCATCGTGAAGTACTCGACGAATTTTTGCAGAAAAGAAATTCTCGATGCAGCTCGGAGACTAATATATGAAAATAGTGGCGGCTCCTGATTCATTTAAAGAAAGCATGACAGCAATGGAAGTCTGTGATGCTATAGAAAAGGGTTTCCAGAAAATCTTTCCGGAAGCTTCTGTCCACAAAATGCCTATTGCGGATGGAGGGGAGGGGACCGTGCACTCCCTGATCAGAGCAACGAAAGGCGGGATAGTTGATCTGGAGGTTACAGGTCCGGCTGGAAAACCGGTAAATGCGTATTATGGAATTCTTGGAGATGGCAGGACGGCCGTTATTGAAATGGCGGCTGCTTCCGGTCTCCAGCATGTCCCCATTAAAGATAGAAACCCGCTTACTGCGACTTCTTTTGGAACAGGAGAATTGATAAGGGATGCCATTGCCAGAGGAGTGGATAAGATTATCCTCGGATTGGGTGGATCGGCTACCAATGATGGCGGAGCAGGAATGGCGGCAGCCCTGGGAGTGGATTTTTTCAATGATAATGGAGAAACATTCATTCCCGTCGGGGGGACACTTGATAGAATAGCTTCAATATCGATGAGTTCCCTGCAATCATCCCTCAAAGGCATAAAGTTCGTAGTGGCATGTGATGTGGACAACCCTCTGACAGGTCCTCAAGGGGCTTCCCATGTATATGGACCGCAAAAAGGTGCCACTCCGGAAATAGCTGGTTTGCTCGATGCCAACTTGAGACATTTCGGGCAGAAGCTTAGTGAGGCAGCAAAAATAGATGCAGCCGCTTTCCCGGGAGCAGGTGCGGCTGGGGGAATGGGAGCCGGGGCAAAAGGTTTTCTGAAAGCACATTTCAGACCTGGCGTTGAATTGGTGCTGGACACGGTCCAGTTTGAGGAGGCAGTGTCCGATGCAGATCTCGTCATAACTGGGGAGGGGAAAATCGACGGACAGAGCATTCATGGAAAAGCTCCCATCGGTGTAGCACGCTGCGCCAAGAAATATAATAAACCGGTCATTGCCATAGCCGGGGAACTGGGAAAAGATTTTGAAAAGATATATGATCATGGAATAGACAGTGCATTCAGCATTATTACAGGTGTAATGAGTTTGGAAGACGCATTTAGGAAAGGACCTGAAAATGTTGAAAAAACAGCAGAAAATATTGCGAGGCTGCTAAACATTAAGAGGTTGTAGCGAGATATTCCCTGTAAAGTTTACTTTCAAAAATGAAAAAACAAAAAGAGCCTGAAGGATAAAATGTTAAACAAAAATGAGCAGGGCAGCATATGCAGTGCCCCGCTCTTTCTTTTAGCGTTCATATATTTTCAGGTTTGCATAAATGAATTGCAAAGTCTCAGCAGGGATATCATACTTCTTAGCCTCGTTCAGCAGGAATCCATATAAATGATCCACTTCAATTGGGAGTTTCTTTTCCATGTCCCTTTGAAGGGAGGATTTCATCTCAAAGCCCATGCTGTTCAGTTTTTCCAATTGTTTTGCTTCCACATCATCCGCAATAGGAGCACCTAGTTTCCTCATGATAGCCGAGGTTTCACTCAGAGTGTTTTTAATAAAAGACAAACCAGTTTTGTTTTCTCGGATCGGACCAATCGGGGCACGGAAGAGCGAAGTAACCCCGGAAAGAGTCGTTATAAACAAGTACTTATGCCACATGTCCTGAACAATAGATTCAGAGAGGGTGAAGTTAGCTTTCGTGCCGCTTAATGTCTCCTGCAGCTTTAAAATTCGTTCCGTTTTCCCGCCTGTTCGCTCACCAAAAACCACATCATGAATTGGGCTTGATTGAACAACACGCCCCTGAGAATCCAAAGTGGACTCCACAAAACAAAGCCCGCCAATAACACGCTGCTCACCGAACCTGCCAACCAGCTTATCTACATGCGACATCCCGTTCAACAGAGGCAGAATCATTGTCTCCCCGCCGACGTACGGTGCAATGCTGTCCATTGCACTTTCTAAATGGTAAGCCTTAACGGATAAAATAATTGCATCATAAGCAACGGGATCAGCACCGGATACAATTGTCTTCGGTTTCAAATCAGTATTCCCATGTACACTCTGAATACACAGCCCAGTCTGCTCAAGCTGACTCTTGCGTCTTTCACGTACAAGGAACGTCACATCTTCGCCCTTTTCTGCAAGACGTCCGCCGAAATAACCGCCGACCGCGCCGGCTCCTACTACTAATATTTTCATAATTTCAGTCTCCTTTTTATAAGATCCAGGTTACGATCCAAATAAATTCAAAAGCAGGATTGCTGCTCTTTTTATAGAATAGTTAATAGATTAAAATTGAGAGGATGATCCAATGCCAAGAAGAAAGAGAATATGGTTTCCAGGAGCAATGTATCACATAACATCACGCGGGAACCGAAAAGATACTATCTTTCATGAGAAAGATGACTACATTTATTATCTCCATCTGCTTGAAAAAGCTCAAAAACGTTTTCCTTTTAAACTCCACTCTTATTGCCTCATGCCTAACCATATCCACTTATTGATAGAAGGCTGTTTGCGCATAAATTGTTGCTTTTCGGAAAAATCCCAAGTGCCGGATTTTTCCCCTGGATACTAGGTTCTCTCTCTGAACAGGAAGAGAAGCTCTTTTCTTATATACTAACCAGGATTTTTCTGGTGAAAGAGGACGTTTTTTTTTGGAATTCATATTGAATAGCAACAAAGTTTACGAAAAGAGCCTAATAGAAACGGAAAAACATTCACCCTCAATAATTATCCATTACATCCACTCCCTTTATGCCAGGTATTTTAATAACATATATAAATATATTGGACATCTGTTCCAAAACCGCTTTGACGATAAAATCATTAAAGATTGGAAGCACATGATGGATACAAGCAGGTATATCCACTTAAACCCAGTGAAAGCGGGAATGGTAAAAAATCCAGAGAAATATCCTTGGAGCAGTTATAAAACTTTCATAGCAAACTATGAAGAGCCAATAATAAACAGTAATAAAATCATTGAGAATCTTTGCGGTGGATCTAAAAAAACTTACAAGAGTTATGTGGAACTAAATTTAAGTAAAGGCAGCTTTTATAACAAGTTGTAATTGTGCTGAGCCAGGCTCAAAAGGGTGGAACTGAGCCAGGCTCAAAAAGGTGGATCTGAGCCAGGCTCAAAAAGGTGAATCTGAGCCAGGCTCAAAAAGGTGGATCTGAGCCAGGCTCAAAAGGATAAATCTGAGCCAGGCTCAAAAAGGTGGATTTGACCCTGGCTCAAAAACTCATAACCTATCCCAGGCACCAAAAATCAACCCCAAACAAACCCAACCAAACACAAAACCCCGGGAAAAACAGCTCCCGGGGTTTGCTTGGTTAAATCAATATAATAAAAATCAGGGAAACTGCAGCAGCTGCTATCAATAGTATTTTCAATGAGAAAGGGAGCGTATCGCTCCCTTTCTCATTAATTCTTTCTTCTTCCTCGTTCACTGTTTTACGATAATTGGGACTGCAGCAGCCCATCAGGCAGCCGGCTTCCAATTGGATACGTCTTCCTCAAGAGGGATGTTGTTAGCCCTTGCCTTCTTGGCTGATACGAAGAAGATGGCTGTCAGGATGATAGATATGACTGCAGCTCCGATATAAGAAGTGCTGAGTGCCATGCCGAATCCGATAGGAGCATTCAAGATGTACGTTGTAGTAGCCATCAGCATGAAGATTCCAGGAACCAACGGAATCCAGAAGTTCTTCTTGGCCACATAGAGATACATTGCACCAACGAACAAGGCGATGACGGCCGTTGACTGGTTTGCCCAAGAGAAGTAACGCCATAGAAGCGTGAAATCAATTCTTGTCAGAGCAAAGGAAATCGCGAATAATGGAAGAGCGATCCATAGACGGCTTGAGACTTTCTTTTGAGAAAAATTGAAGTAGTCTGCGATGATCATACGCGCACTTCTGAATGCTGTATCACCTGAAGTGATTGGCAGAATGATTACTCCCAGGACAGCAAGTGTTCCTCCAACCGCTCCAAGCATAAGAGTGGAAGCTTCACTAACAATTCCAGCAGGTCCTCCATTTGCCAGAATATCATTTAAACCTGAGTAACCATCGAACAAGCTCATTGCAGCTGCTGCCCATATCATGGCAATGATACCTTCTGCAATCATCATGCCATAGAAAATCTTGCGTCCATTCTTCTCGTTTTGCGTTGTACGGGAGATAATTGGAGTCTGTGTGGCATGAAATCCAGATAACGCTCCGCAAGAGATAGTCAAGAATAGTAATGGGAAGATTGGTGCATTGTCAGGGTGAAAATTCGAAAGGGACAATTCAGGAATAGGAGCTCCTGTGAAAATAAGCATACCGCCGACTCCCAAAGCACTGATCAGCAGAAGAGCACCGAAAATTGGATAAAAACGGCCAATGATCTTATCAATTGGAAGAAGGGTAGCCAGGATATAGTAAATAAAGATGGCACCCAAGATCAATCCCATTGCAGCCCAGCCGTCCATTAGATTGAACAGTAAATCAGCTGGTGCTGAAACGAAAACGGTACCGACTAATAATAAAAGTAAGACAGCAAATGCGTTCACCACGTGCTTCATGAACTTGCCCAGGAATTTACCCGCAAGCTCAGGAAGGTGAGCGCCCCGGTTGCGAATGGAAATCATTCCGGTAAGGTAGTCATGGACAGCACCAGCAAAGATGCATCCAATGACAATCCAGATGAAAGCAACCGGTCCGTAAAGTGCTCCCATGATCGGACCAAAGATAGGTCCCACACCAGCGATATTCAAGAGCTGGATCAAAGAGTTTTTAGGTGTGTTCATTGGGAGATAATCGACACTATCCTGATGCGTGTAGGCAGGTGTCGTTCTGCCCTCGTTAACGCCGAAAACTTTTTCGACGAACTTGCCGTACGTGAAATAACCAACAATCAATAAGGCAATCCCCGCTAAAAATGTATACATAATAAATCCTCCTTAAGAGTGTTATGAATGCGTTTACATAGATTATAAGATTGATTGTGGCAGAATGGTGAATTTTTAGAGCAAGATGCAAAAAAGGAGGATTAAGATGTATTTAGGAAGGATTAAGATGCAGAACTTTGGGAGCCTTTACATAAAAAGCGGAAGCGCCCCGATAAGCCCCGACAGGTAAATGTTCCCCGGAGAAAAAAAGGAGGTCTATCCCTTTATTCTTCGGGGGTTATTTGACCCCGAGGGGCTGGGAGCTGGAGCTGGATTGCATAAAAAGCGGAAGCGGCCCGAAAAAAAAGCCGGTCTATCCTTTTATTCCTTCGGGGTTATTTGACCGAAAAAAGGGATGCATAAGGTGCAACCCTGTAGATATTAGAGCTCCAGCTTTTGGCGGAGTGCTTTCACATAATTTCTGCTGACGGAGAGTTTTTCTTTGGCCCCCATGATTTCAAGCTGATAAGCGCCGTTGAACCAGGGGGTTAGCTTCGAGACATAATCCAGGTTGACGATATAGCTTTTATGGATACGGAAAAAAGAATAGGCTCCAAGACGGCTTTCGAGATCCTTTAAAGGTGTTTTGACTTCGTATTGGGCTGTTTTTGTAATGATTTTGGATACTTTCTCTTCTCTGTACATATAGAGTATATGGGACGGGTCAAGGTACAGGATTTCACCTTCCCCTTCCACCGCAAGTTTGCCTGGCTGCCGTGAAGTGTCAAAATCTGAGGAAGAGGACGGAAGAAGCAGCTTCTCAATCCTCGAGACTGTTTGAGCCAATTGTTCTTCATCATAAGGTTTCAACAGGTAATCCACAGCCTCGTAACGAAATGCTTCCGCGGCGAATTGAGGATAGGCAGTGGCAAAAACGATCAGCGGCGGCTTTTTTAGCTCCATAAGAGATTTTGCAGCTTCCATACCATTCAATTTTGGCATTTCGACATCAAGGAATACAACATCAGGAGAGTGCTGGATGGATTGCAGGATAGCACTTTCACCCGAGTCCGCTTCTCCCGAAATTTCGATGGAGGAATACTCGCCCAGCAGATGCTTTAGTTCATCCCTGCTGTACCGCTCATCATCAACGACTAATGCTTTTATTGTTTTTTTCATTGCGATTCCTCCATTTCAGGGATGAAGAAGGAGATTTTTGTTCCTTCACCATATTCGCTGTTGATTTTTAATGCAGCTTTGCGGCCGAACATCATGGTCAACCTGCGATTGATATTATATAAGGCGAACCCGGTTCCTGTCTCTGAATCGAGACTGTTTTCCCCGAGCAGTGCCAGCCGGTCTTCAGGAATTCCCTGGCCATTATCCTCAACAGTAATCGTCACACCTGACTCTTGATGGGCGACAGTGATTTTTACCACGCAGTTTTCATTCTTATCTTTAATTCCATGCTTAATGGCATTTTCGACAATTGGCTGAAGGGTGAGGGGCGGAATCATTCGAGATAATGATTGTTCTTCAATGTCGTACTCTACCTTCAACTTATCAACAAAGCGCGCTTCTTCAATGGCTAGATAGGCTTTCACATGTTTCAGTTCTTGTTCTAAAGATGTGATCTCCGCTGTGGTCCCCGTAAGGTTTTGTCTTAAAAAATTGGAAAGGGATATCAGCAGTTTCCGTGCCTGGGCAGGATCAATACGTATCAAGGAACCGATGACATTCATGGAATTGAATAAAAAATGCGGGCTGATTTGCGCCTGAAGTGCCTTGATTTCAGCTTCCTTTGCGTACTGCAGGGCTTTATCCGCTTCAGCAATCTCAAGCTGGTTGCTGAGAAGGACACTCAGACCGGAAATCAATTCGAGAATGACATTGGTTATCTCTTTTTCAGAAGAAAAATAAAATTTCAATGTGCCGATGGTTTCCCCTCGATGCTTTAATGGCGCTATGACAGCTGCGCCAAGCGGGCAATCCTTGTTCACACAGTGGATCGTTTCATCATTTGCGACCACCAGTTTACCGTGTTTGATAACATCCTTGGTAATGTGGGTCTGAAGCGGACTGCCTGCCCGGTGATGATCATCTCCTCTTCCTGTATGGGCAAGAATGCTGGTCTTATTGGTCATCGCAACGGCAGAAGGATTGATTTCTTTAAAAAGGATTTCACAGACTGCCTTGGCAGAGTCGGTATTCATCCCTTTTCTTAGGTAGGCCAGTGTCTGGTCAGCAATTCTCAGTGTCTTTTGTGCCTGCAGGGCACCGGCTTTTTCTTCTTCATTCACCACATTTTTAATGATTAACAGAAACAATGCGCAGCCGACACCATTAGCAAGAATCATCGGAACACCGATCATTTCGACAAGTGTCAGGGCTTTTTCAAACGGCTTGGCCACCATGAGGATGATGATCATTTGAATCGTTTCGGCCAGTGCTCCTATAAGGAAAGCTACCGGCAGCTTCACATGCTTGTTCCGCTGATGGAAAATACCAGAAATAATCCCGGCTGCAATGGCGGCGATTCCACAGGCAATATCCGTGAATCCCCCAAGCGTGAAACGGTGAATCCCGGCAATCAATCCTGCCCCGATTCCAACCCGGTACCCGCCGAGAAGGCCGGCAAGAACTACCCCGATCACCCGTGAATTTGCAATTGCCTCATCAGATCCCAGGTTCATGGCCCAGCGGTTAAAATCAAGTGTTTCCGTGTTGAAGGACAAGCCTGAATAAGTTCCAATGATGCCAAAAAAACCAAAGAAAAGGATGGCGACCATCTGCTGCCGGCCGCGTAATTTATCCTGATAAATCATGCTTTGGAAGAATCGGAATCTTGTTAAGATAAAGGCAATCGTCACTATGATTCCGAGTCTTTCAAGCATGGTGAAAAGTAAGTCGAACATGGCTGAGGCTCCTTTAAGAGGCAATAGTTCTTCTATTATATCAAAAGGGGAAAATGATTAGCAGGGGAGTTTAAATGGGAAGCTCTGGGCGCAGGGCATGGGATGACCCACAAGAACTCACGAAAACGGAATTTTCTGTCCGGTGCTGCAGCAAAGGAAACACCAGTTCAATGATTGGTGATTAGGAGAGAGAACAGAATAGTCGGAGTGCTGAGCAGTCTAAGATGAAGCTCTTATTTAAAAGTAATCATGTAGAGACAGGTATGAAATCAATAGGATGACGGCTCTTCGTCACTGAGATTGATTCTGAAATATCCATTGATTCGGCGGATTCTGTTATCCACCCAAGCTTTTCTGAAGGAACTTTTAATGATACAAATAAGGAAGGTTCCGAGGATTTTCGTTCTTTAAGGAAATATGCAGCTCAAGATTTTTATTAATGGAAGCATAAAAAATCTCATTTGTGTCATGAATTCCCTTCCTCAACAGCTCCTGTTTCAGCCATTGATCATCGAGGTCGTACTGCTGAAGGACGTTGGGGTACACCGTCCCTTCCATAATGACTGGTACGGATATACCGGGGGAAGAGTGGAGTATCCCAAGGTCTCCTGCAGTCGCAGTCTGCTTCTGTGCCCTTTTGTAGACACTTAGAGCTCCACTTGATTCAATTATGGCGGTTTCGATATCGTCGATAGAAAAGACATCCTTTTCTCTCAGCATTTGAAGAACATTATCCACAGAGTAATTAATCTTTTTGATATTTCTTCTCAAAAGTTTTCCGTTCTGAATGACAACAGTCGGTTCAAAGGTCAAAAGCCTCCCAATGAATCTATTCGCGATTTTCAGCTTGGATACTACTTTCTGAAGAATTCCGATGGCAATAATAGCAATCCCTGTCTGAAGGTGCTGGACTTCCGGGTCGGCGATATCGGCACCGACAACTGAGCCCAATACCAAGATGATCAGAAAATCAAAAACAGGCAGTTCGCCGATTGCCCGTTTTCCCATATAAATGGTGATAAATAAAAGCAAAGGCAAAATGGTGACAATCCTGCCAAGGACAATCAGTGTTTCTTTTATTGTTTCAATCATTTCTTTTCCTCCTGCACTATATCTCCAGTTAGTGATAATCTTTCCTGCAGGAAAGGATTTATGCAGGGAGGAGAAGAGGATTAAATTTTCAAGGTTCTTCTGGCTTCTTTCTTTATGTCCTCAAAAATTTCTCCGAAAGGTTTGCCATCCTGTTTGGCTGTCTGAAGTGTTCCATTGCTGAACCATCTTTCCCCGAGTTCGACACCAATGGGGCAGTCCATTCTCCATGGAGTGATAATCCTTTCCACATCATGCCCTCTTCTCAAGACAAAATCGGTTTTTAAAACCAGTTGAGCAATTTCGAGTTCTTTATGAGGACCATGTACCGAGATGGATTTCCCAGTGATATAGTCATTCCCGTTTACAAGGTTTGTGGCACCGGCAAGTCCGTCTCCCGCAGCATAGTGTATATTTTTTATGCTCGACATGACGATGGCACCGAAGCATAAGGCGCAGGGTTCCATTGTAGAATAGATGCTGTATCTCTTTCTGTTTTGGTTTGTTTCCAGATTATCGATTTTCAGGATGGCATTGATTTCAGCATGAGCAATCTTATTGTTGCAGACCTGTCCGTTTTCTTGTGATTTTTCATACACCTTATTCCTGCCTGCCGAAATCACCCTGCCATTCTCATCCGTAATCGCTGCACCGATCGGAAAGGAACCGTTGCAATACGAAATCCAAGCCTGCTCAAAACATTCCTTCCATGCATGCGATAAATTGACCCACATATTTTAATCGCTCCTATTCCTGGTTGAATTTTTCTTCTATTATACTCTCTTCCGTGACAGTCACGCCCCGACATTTGTCGAAATTCACATATTTATTCAAATTGGGAGTCCGCATAATTCTGTCATTATTACTCATCCTAATTCTATAAGCAGTGAAGTAAAAGGAGGTTAGGTAATGGATCAGAATTTAGCGTATTTGCGGGAAGTGCTATCCAACTACACAGATGAGAATGATCTGATGAGTGAAATCAACCGGAAAATCGAGAATGGTCAATATGCATCCGAGGGGGCTTTCGTAAGGGATCTCAGTGAGGAAGAAATCCGTTCGCTTGAAAGCATCCTTGACAATGAAATCCACCATGCGAACGAAGCTGGTGACCTGGAGCGGGGTTATCAGCTAAATGAAGTATTTGAATTATTATTCTGACAGATAGCGTATCTGCACGAAGAAAAGATATTTTCACTTGGAACTTGGAAAAATTAAAAGTAAGGGATGGCGGGCTTAAAGATCTTGTTCTAGCTTTGGCCATCCCTCTTTGTGAATGAGATAAGACCATTCTCAGCAGGGATGGACACCTCGATTCGACAAATTCCGGGTGGTGACTGTCACGCATAGGAACATTTTCCCTGCCCAATATGTTACAATTAACCCAAAAAAGAGGGTGACGTTTTGGGAGTTCAGGGAGAGACGGTTCTGTTGATAAGGGAACTTCAAAAGAGTTTTGGTACGAAGCATGTCCTGAAAGGAATCGATTTAGAGGTTCAAAAGGGACAGATCATTGGATACATAGGTCCGAATGGTGCAGGAAAAAGCACGACGGTCAAGATCCTTCTGGGATTGGAGGAGGCAGATAGTGGAGAGATTGAAGTGTTTGGCGAAAAAGTTTCTGATAGTAACATAGATTATAAGAGAAAGATTGGCTATGTTCCGGAGATTGCTGAGATATATGAAAATCTGACTGCAAATGAATATATGACCTTCATTGGAGAGCTATATGGAATGACCGCTGAGGAAGCCGGGGATAAAGCATTCAAGCTGATGAATATCTTTGGACTGAAGGGTGTTTTTCACTCTAAGATATCTTCTTATTCAAAAGGGATGAAACAAAAAGTGCTGATCATTTCCAGCCTTCTTCATGATCCCGAGCTGTTGTTCTTTGATGAGCCAATCAATGGTCTGGATGCAAATAGTGTCATGGTGTTCAAAGAAATTCTTGCGAAGCTTGCAGCGGAAGGGAAGACCATCTTTTATTCTTCTCATATCATGGATGTGGTTGAAAAAATCAGCAGCCGGATCATACTGCTTCATGATGGGCGGATTGTTGCCGATGGTACTTTTGCGGAACTAAAGGGGCAGAACATGGATGGTACCCTTGAACAAATTTTCAATGAACTTACTGGATTCAATGAGCATGGAGAGATCGCCGAGCGGTTTGTTGAGATTGTCAGAGGCGGGGTGTAAGGATGAAGGACTTTCCTACACTTCGGTTTTTAGATTATTTCCGCTGGTTTTTCACAAAGCAGGGTATTGATTACAAGCTGCTCCGTAAAATCCTGCAAGTCAAATTGACTATGGACGGCAGAAGGGTGCCGACGATATTCAATCAGTCGAATAAGAAACAAAAGGATGATAACAACCGATTCATCAAGTCATTGTGGATTTACGCTTTGTATGGATTATTTCTTGTGCCATTTATGCTTATGGGAGACAATTATCTATTTCAAATGAGCATCACATTCGGAGTTCTGATGTTCATTGTCATGACCTCTATGATTTCTGATTTTTCCTCGGTTCTGCTTGATATTCGGGATCGAAATATATTACATACGAAGCCTGTGGATAAGAGGACCATCAGTCTTGCTAAAACACTGCATGTCTGTATCTATCTATTTTTCCTGACAGCAGCAATCGCGGCGATTCCCCTTGTGGTCAGCCTTTTTACTCATGGACCGTTATTTTTCCTGCTGTTTTTAGTGGAAATTATTTTGATGGATTTCCTGATTGTTGTGATTACAGCGATTTTGTATTTTACTATTCTCCGCTTTTTTGATGGAGAAAAACTGAAGGATATCATCAACTATGTCCAAATTGGTCTTTCCATTGGATTGGCTGTCGGTTATCAGTTTGTCGCCAGATCTTTTGAACTTGTTGAATTTGGGGTTGAATTTTCTCCGGCATGGTGGCAATTCCTTATTCCCCCGGTCTGGTTTGCGGGCCCGTTTCAGTTATTTCTACAAGGAGAAGGCGGCACCTATATCATAGCATTTACTGTATTGACGTTTGTTGTCCCGGTTATAGCGCTTCTTATCTACTCTAAAATGATGCCTTCGTTTGAGAGGAATCTCCAGAAGCTGTCCAGTCACAGCGGGAAAGAGAAAAAAGGGATGCAGAGCTACTTTAATTGGGAAGCTAAATTTTTCTGCCGGAATAAAGAAGAGCGGGCATTTTTCCGTTTTGCCAGATCGATGATCAAAACGGAAAGGGATTTTAAGCTTAAGGTTTATCCTTCGCTTGGATTTTCTCTGATATTTCCGTTCATTTTTATCTTCAATCAGCTGCAGATGGATTCCTTTGGTAATATTAGGGACAGTAAGTGGTATTTATCCCTGTATTTCACCATGCTGATGATTCCGAATGTGTTGATGATGCTGAAATATTCAGGAAAACATAAGGCGTCCTGGATCTATAGGACTGCTCCTGTTGGAAAACTCAGAAATATTTATACAGGAACCATTAAGGCGGTAATGGTGAAGCTTTTCCTGCCTGTATATCTGGTTATCAGCCTCATCTTTGTTTTTCTGTTTGGACTGCGGATTATTGATGATGTGGTGATCATCTTACTGAGCAGCATTGTCTACGTCATTTTCGGATTCATCGTGATAAAAGGGACATTGCCATTTTCACGTTCATTCGAAGCGGCCCAGGACAGCGATGGGTGGAAGCTGATCCCTTATTTTCTGTTAATCGGTGTGTTTGTGGGAATTCACTTCCTTGCCCTTGGAATTGATTATGGAAGCTATTTATATTTGGGGATCCTGCTGATTTTGGCTCCTGTTTTGTGGAGGCTTTCATTCAGGACGGATTGGGAAGACTTACGATAAATAAGGAAAGAGGGAGGCTTTTGCCAGTTTTTACAGGCAAAGGCTTCTTTTTTATCATTCCATTTTCAATAAACATGTGCTATTATTTAGTAATCCGAAATATTATTTAAATGAATAAATAATCTTCCTCTGTGAAGGTTGTTTTTATTTTGGCTGTTTTTGAAAGCATTGTTGTTTGTCGTTTTCTTTTCACTTCACAACAGGCGCCTTTCGGAAAACTGCCTTTATTTTTGTGGAAAACAGGCCTGAAATCATAGGCCGTTACAGGAGGAATTCAAGTGAAAGAAACACTCTGGACCAAATCATTCATCATGCTCATGGTGGGGAATTTGTTTGTTTTCATGTCCTTTCAAATGCTGATCCCTACATTGCCTCCTTATATTAAATCCCTTGGAGCTTCTGGATTGGAGATAGGGCTTGTCACCACTTTATTTTCTATAGGTGCTGTATTGAGCAGGCCTTTTATCGGCTTTATGCTGGAATATAAAACGAGGAAGCCGCTCGTTTTAATCGGAGCACTTTCCCTGCTTTTGATTACTATCATCTATCCGCTGTCGCAAATCGTCGTGATTTTCCTGGTGTTCCGTTTTGTTCACGGGCTTGCATGGGGCTGGTCGACAACAGTTAACGGAACCGCGGCCGTGGATGTTGTGCCAAACTCCAGACTTGGTGAAGGAATGGGGTATTATGGATTATCGATAACAATAGGAATGATCGTCGCACCAAGCTTGGGAATCTACTTGTTCCAAGTGACTTCATTCAGCAATCTCATATATATCTCCACTGGCCTGGGAATCATTGCGCTCATTCTTCTTTCAACTGTGCATTACCATACTCCACAGGCTGTAAAAGAGACGCAGAAAGAGCAATTGAAGTTTTCCTATATGGGTTCTCTCATTGAAAAATCGAGTATTTATCCAGCGATCATTACGATGATTGCTACTTTCGGCTATGGCTCCATCGTGACTTTTATCGTGATTTTCGGAGAGGAGCGGGGGATCGATCAGATTTTCCTTTTCTATTTGTTCAATGCCATTATGGCGTCTCTTTCCCGTCCTATTGCTGGAAAGTGGTTTGACGAAAAAGGGCCGATTGGATTGATATTATTCTGTACAGGAGTAACCTTTATCGGTATGTGGGTGTTGTCATTCGCTCATTCAAACCTGCCGATCATCATTGCCGGTGTCCTGTTCGGGGTAGGATTCGGTTCTTTGATTCCAACGCTGCAATCGTGGGTGCTTTCCAAAACGCCTGCAAACCGAAGAGGGGTTGCTAACGGGATGTTCTTCTCGTCAATTGACCTTGGAATAGGCTTAAGCGGCCTGGTCTTTGGGATCCTTGCTCAATTTGTTGGAACAGGAACACTCTTCCAGATATCAAGTGCGTTCCTCTTGATTGCGATGGTCCTGACCATCAAAGAAGCAAGAGGAAAGAAAATGCAGCAGCAAACACAAATATCACCATCAGCATAATGATGATCAATGGGGGCAGTTCTACACCGCTTTACGCGCTGTAAGGGACTGTCCCTTTTAGCACTTTAAAGCATCGAAAGGGAACCGAGAGGGAATTCTTAGTATCCGATGAAAAATCCGGCTCTTGGGATTTTTCCGAAAGCACCAATATATGTGAAAACAGCCTTCTCAAAAGATAAGAGTTATAATGAAAAGGATTAACGCGAAATGGAGGAACAGACATGGACTTTGAACGAAATTTGGATAAATATGCTGAACTTGCTGTAAAGGCCGGCGTCAATATACAAAAAGGGCAGTATCTTTGGGTTTCTGCTCCCATGGGGACTGAACGCCTTGTGAGGAAAATCGTCAAGCAGGCTTATCTTGCCGGAGCATGTGAAGTGCATGTTCAATGGTATGACGAAGAGGTGAAAAGGACACATTACGAACTTGCTCCTGATAGTACATTTGAGCAGTTCCCTGAATGGATGGCTTCAGCATTTGACTCTATCGCCGAAAAAGGCGGTGCTTTCCTGCAGGTTGAGGCAGATGACCCTGACTTGTTGAAAGGAATTCCTCCTGAAAGATTGTTATCTTTTGAAAAGGCGAGGGGCAATGCCCTTGAAAGCTTCTATGAAGCCATTGAAACCGACCGGATCAGCTGGTCCATCATCGCGATGCCTTCACAAAAATGGGCAGATAAGGTATTCCCGGGTCTCCCTGAAAGTGAAAGAGTGCCTGCTCTGTGGGATAAAATATTTGATGCTGTCAGGATTAATAAGGAGCATCCTGTTGATGAATGGCGCAGTCACATCGAGACGCTGCAAGCAAAAGCTTCTCAACTGAATAAGAAAAGCTTTTGGAAGCTTCATTATACTGCCCCGGGAACGGACCTGACGATTGAACTTCCCGAGAAGCATTTGTGGCTGACTGGAAGCTCCACCAATATAGAAGGAACCACATTCATTGCAAATATGCCAACAGAAGAAGTGTACACTGTACCGTTAAAAATTGGGGTGAACGGATTTGTTACAAGCACAAAGCCGCTCGCATACCAGGGGAATGTAATCGAGGATTTCAAGCTGACCTTCGAGGATGGGAAAATCATCAAAGCAGAAGCAAAGACCGGACAGGAACTGCTTGAGAAAATGATGGATACAGATGAAGGGGCAAGATACTTGGGAGAGGTTGCGTTGGTGCCGCACAAATCGCCCATTTCCGAAACCGGAATCCTGTTTTTTAACACACTGTTTGATGAAAATGCATCCAACCATTTAGCAATCGGCTCTTCCTATCCAACCTGTTATGAAGGAGGAGAGTCACTATCCGAGGATGAGAGAAAAGCCGCTGGTTTGAATGACAGCATCGTTCACGAGGACTTTATGATCGGTTCCGAACAGATGGATATAGCCGGTATACATAAAGACGGTTCAACTGAACCCCTCTTCAGAAAAGGGAATTGGGCGTTTTAAGGGCTGTTAAAACGCCGGAGCCAATAATTAATTGATTATGAGCCAAAGGGGTTATCTATTACCCCTTGGCTTTTTTTGTGCGACTGAATTAGTGTTTTGTTGATATGCTTCCCTTGATGTCCGAATGGTCATTTCTTTTACAGCAGTCCTTACAAAAGATGAAGACCTACACGCGGGACTACATAACTGGCCGGTGTGGTCAAACTAAATATTCCTTCCATAAAATTGGGTCTCTATAGAAATCCACGTTTAACAGCTTTAAATAAGGGAATTACTCCTTATGTAGAAATCTTTTGAGGAGGGATATGAATGAAAAAGTCTATAATCGGTGGAGTTTTCAGAAACAAAGATGAAGCTGTTCGCGCGATTGAAGCTCTTCATGACATGGGTTATACCAAAGAAGATATCTCGATTTTTGCAAAAGATAATGACGATGTTAAAGGGATCCAACATGAAACGGACAGTAAAGTGACTGAAAAAGACAGTGGACGCGGCAAGAATGCAGGAAAAGGTTTCGGTATTGGTGCCGGAACGGGCGGTGTACTCGGCGGTATCGCTGGTATTATTGCGGAGGTCGGTTTGCTGACCATTCCTGGTGTTGGTGTTCTGGCTGCAGCAGGGCCGTTAGCAACAGCGTTGAGCGGTGCGGCAATTGGGGCCGGCGGCGGCGGACTTGTTGGTGCTTTAACAGGAGCGGGTATTCCGGAAGAACATGCCAAGGAATATGAAAATTATTTAAATAAGGGTAATATCGTTGTTCTGGTTGAAGCGGATGAAGACCGTGAAGATAAAGTATATGGTCATTTCTCCAATAACAATGCAATGAATACCCACACATATCCTGAAAGGGTACGTGTAAATAACGGAAGCAATACCAACCTATAATATGGTGATTGAAGAACCCCGTCGGAAATTTTCCGCCGGGGTTTTTTTAGCTTGTTAAAGGGGCAGCCATTTTCTTTCAGGCTGCAGCCCTTAGATTACTTAATAAACATCTGTGTCCAATAAATCCCCATCCCGCCGTCTTCAGCATAGCCGACTCCGATATGGGTCACTTGATTGTTCATAATGTTTTTACGGTGTCCAGGGCTTTCCATCCATGCTTGAACAACTTCTTTTGGTGAGTTCTGGCCAGCAGCAATATTTTCAGCTGCAGTGCTGTACTCTATCCCGAAGTTCTCCATCATTTCGAATGGAGATCCATAAGTAGGAGACGTGTGGGAGAAGTAATTCTTATCCACCATGTCCTCAGATTTGATGCGGGCGACATTAGATAATTCTCCATGTGGTTTTAATGCCGGCAAACCATTCTTTTTACGTTCGTCATTAGTTAAGTCGATGACCTGCTGAACATATTCATCCATGTTCCCGCTTTGTGCTTCTTCATTCTGGCCATTCTTTTCTGCAGGCTGCTGCGGAGTTTCTGGTTCTTGAGCAGCTTGCTGCCCGTCTCCACGGTTACCCTGATTGCCCTGGCCATTTTCTTGTGTAAACCTCTGTCCGCCATTACGTGGATCCATTGGAATCAGGTAACGCTGTGTGAAAAGGTTGCGTCCCTGACGCTGAACTGCAGGGTCTCCAGGATCACGGTCGGTAAGTGCGTTTCCATTGCCATTTTCATTCATATTCGGATTTTCACCATTGAAGCTTACCGGATCATAATTCACATCCTGTGGTTCCGCCAATTCATTATTTCCATTCCCGTTCCCATTACAAGCAGTCAGTATCAACAAGGGAGCGATTGCGCATATAAGAAAAGATTTGAGTTTAATCTTCATTGTCATTACCTCCTTTTTTAGGTCCATTGACCATTATTTAATATGTGCAATAGACCTGTTTTTAAAAGAGGTAAAAACTGCAATATGACCTTTTTTTAATGGTGAGTGGGTGGAGGCAGGATTTATATATAGAAAAACGGCTTTTGGGAGCGCGTGAATGCCGCTTCAGCAAGTTCTCACAGGACTTCCCGTCAAAAAAAGAGCCATACGGATGCGCACCGCAGGGCTCTTTAACAATTGCTATTTGGAAAGAAGCGTCGCTTCAATAATTTCTGGTCTGTTAAAAAGTCTCTGCGGGATGATGCTGTTGCCCAATCCGCGGTTCACGATCATTACAGAGCCGCCCGAATGGAATCTGCCGGCATCATACTTCGGCAGGAATCCCTGGTCAGGTGCAATCATTCCGCCGAAAAAGGGAAGCCTGAATTGGCCGCCATGGGCGTGGCCCGAGAAAATCAAGTCGAACTGCTTCTCCTGATAAAGCTGAAAATGCTCTGGGCGGTGAGCGAGAAGGATTTGAAAACCACTCGAACCTTCCAATGGTACATAATCCAAACTTTCTTCAGTGGACATTCCAGCCGCTGGATCATCGATGCCATATATTATGATTTTGGTATCATCTTTTTCAATTACGGTAAAATCATTCCTGAGCACTGTAACTCCCAGGCCCGCAAGTTTTTTCTCCAGTTCCTGAAAGTTCCCTGACCACCACTCATGGTTACCGGTCACAAATAACACAGGAGCTGCTTTTACTAAACCTTCCATTAGTGTAAGGCTTGATTCTTCATCATAGTTCTTTCCGTCCACTAAATCTCCTGTGAAAACAATCAGGTCAGGCTGGGTGTGCTGCACTTTTTCAATTATCCTTTGTTGATTCTCCCCAAAGAATTTGCTGTGGAGATCAGATAGCTGAATGATTTTATATCCATCAAATTCAGCAGGGACTTCATTAGAGGAGATATTCATTTCAGTCGTGACTATAGAATTGTTCTGCCAATATAAAAATAAGATCAACAAAATAATTGCAGCAAAGGCTGAAAGCCATTTTCGCAAAATCTTTCCTCCATCCTTCATACAATTTCGGGGCTGTTTTGTTCACCAAAAGTAAAACTCACTGTCCCTTAAGTTGCTCTTCCAGTCCGTTATCCTGCCAAAAAGTGAGTCTCACTGGCCCGTAACTCCATTATGCGGTCCGTAATCCTGCCAAAAAGTGAATCTAATTGGCCCGTAACTCCCTATTTCGGTCCGCTATCCTGCACGAAAAATAAACTCACTGGCCCGTAAACCAGTTTTCCGGGTTCTTATTAGAGGCTTTCCGACCTTTTCCTAAGCCGGCCGCGCAGGAAGGATAACTAAATAGGGTGCGATCCCGATGACCGCACCTCCAATTAAAGAATCTAGATGTTCAAATGTTTATCAAGTTGCTTAGCTAAATTCAATATGACTCGCTGCAGGGAGCTTTCTGTTTTCACATCAGAAAAGTCAATTCCCAACTGAACAGCTGTCATTGCGACTTCCGGACGAATGCCTGTCAGAGCTGTTTCCACCCCAATCAGGTTAAGTGATTCTATAAGCTGGAAAATTTGATGAGCGACCATTGTATCGACCATGACTACACCGGATAAATCAATGATCAAATACGAAATTCCGGAATCAACGCTCTGCTGCAGAGTAGTCTCCAGGATACTCTTGGCTCTTGTTGTATCGATATCCCCGATGATAGGCAGAAGACCGATGTCTTCAGTAAGAGTGATGACTGGAGCACTCAGTTCATTGATCAACATGGATTGAGAAGAGAGTCTGTCCAAAAGGATGCTCAGAAAATTATCGGTGAAAGTTTCCATGACGTAGTCAAAGGTTGTGTTAATTTTTTTGACCCAGTGAAATACATCCTTGATGTTCACGTCGAGTTCTGTCTGGGTGGCGAATTTCTCGACATAATCAATGAGGATGGAGCGGAAGCACCCCCCGTTTCTCGTTACTTCCGTCAAAGAGGTATCAGAATTCGCTCTGTCTGATGCTGTTTGGAAGGTCCAATCCGAAATGCTCTTTTTCATTTCCTCCTCTTCCTGGAACAGGGAATCAGCAACTAGTTTCACATACTTGCCGTTTTGCACTTTGATTTTTTCCATTACTTCTGGAGGTGCATCTGGCGAGTAATGCGAACCGGTTTTTACATTCTGGAATTTCAACCAGTCTTCAGTGAAGGAAGAAATATTGTCTATCAGGAATTTATATAGTGCTTCGGTTTTTGTTTTCATAAGTACTCCTTATATAAATAGGTATATACTCATTTTCATGAAAAGAGGAATCAAAGTCAATGAATACATGTTAGAAAAGTTTAGTGGGAATTTGTGTAAAATAATGCAGCAGTAAGTCAAATTTTTTGTTTGGTCGATGTGCTTTCCTAGCTTGATGCAAAGCGCTTCTCTGCTAGCTGATAGAAATGCATATTTAGACATCAATTGACAATGTCAGAACATTTTTCGAATTTTTTTGTAGATAAATGTTTAAGAAGAAGAAGAAGCGGGGTAGAAGAAGAAGCAGAAGTAATTTGTAAGTTTTTTGTAATATTTATGATGTTTAGGGGGAGTAACAAATGAAGAAAAGAAGTTTAGCTATGCTTCTTTCTCTTGTTCTGCTGATTTCTGGCTTTTTAGCCGGCTGCGGTAACGATGAGGGAGCAACTGCAAATGTCACGGAAGACGGTAAAAAAGTAGTGGATTTCTGGACATTCTGGGGATCAGAAACAAGAAAGCCTATGATAGAGAAGATTATTAAGGACTTTAATGAATCTCAAGACGAGATCGTAGTGAAACATACATATCTGCCTTGGGGAGATATTTGGACTAAAAACCTTGCCTCTATCGCTGCGGGTGATCCTGCTGATGTTGTCATCAACGATATCAACTCGGTTGCCCAGAGAGCTGAAAATGACCAGGTCGAAGATTTAAGCGAATACCTTGGAGAGGATATCAAGGATCAATACTATCCTCACCTGTGGGATACGGTTGAATATGAAGGCAAGCCATATGCAGTGCCATTCAATACGGACACACGCATGCTTTTCTACAATAAGGAAGCTTTCAAGGAAGCCGGACTGGATCCTGAACAGCCTCCTAAAACGTGGAAAGAGCTTGAGGAATATGCAGAGAAATTGGATATCAAAGACGGCGACCGCTATGAACGGGTCGGATTCTACCCGCTCTGGGGAAGCATCGGACCGAATTCATGGATGGTCAACGCCGATGAAGGCCAAAAGTTAGTTGCAGACGGAGAAGTAAATATCAACACGCCTAGGAAAGTAGAGGCCATTGAATGGATTAAGAGCTGGAAAGACAGAATCGGTGATAAAACAGTTCAAAGCTATCAGGCTGAATTTGGAAGCCAGCAGTCTAATCCTTTCATCAGCGGTAAAGTGGCGATGTGGGTCAATGTAGGTAACTTCTATACCGAGATCAAGGAATTTGGTCAGGATATGGATTTTGGTGTAGCACCTGTACCTGCTTTTGATGAAGGCAGTAAGCCATGGAGTGACGGCGGCGGATTTGTTGCTGAAATCCCTAAGGGGGCTGACAATCCGGAAGCTGCAGCAGAATTCATTAAATATTTAACAGGCGAAGAAGCTCAGAAGTATTGGGCAATGCAGAATTTTGATAATGTAGCAAATATTGCAGCTGCCGAACAAGCAGCTGAAGAGTTAGAAGGAAAAGATAAAGAAGTTTACCAGGCGACCATCGATAATCTGGAGTTCACTCAACTGCATCCAATGCCGGTTGAATACCCTGATTATCAAAATCTCCTGAATCCAAAGATCGACGAGTTCATGATGGGCTCTCTTGAGGCAGAAGAAGCACTGAACTCTGCTCAGGAATCCGTTGAGAAAATGAAAAGGTAATTAACCATCCAGAGAGAAGGTTTTCCTTCTCTCTTTTGGTCAATGAAAAATTATTTTCATTTTTTATAATGCTCCAGCACTCGGGTTAATAAAAAGGGGGGTATTCCTATGAAGGGGTCCAACGCAGAAGCAGTATCAGACTCAGCTGAATCAGGCAAACCGACCGGCCTGCACTCCGGCAATGTCAAATTAAAGAGGAAGAATGAATGGGCCGGCATCATCAGGGCAGCCGATAAGCCGGTAAAGAAAAAAATCATGTCCAAAAAAACGAAGGATAATCTTTTTGGTTATTTATTCATCAGTCCATGGCTGCTGGGATTCTTTGGGTTGACACTGGGGCCGATGTTATTTTCCCTGGCGGCAAGCTTTACCGATTATAATATCACCTCAAAAATGAATTTTATCGGATTTGATAACTATAAAAAGATGTTCACAATCGATGAAATGTTTATGACGTCGCTGTGGAACACACTTTATTTTGTTCTCTTTTCTGTCCCGGCAACAACGGCGGGAGCCATTCTCCTCGCAGTACTGCTGAATCAGAAGGTCAGGGGGATGAAATTTTTCAGGACGATTTTTTATCTGCCGTCCATTCTTTCGGGAGTAGCTGTGTATTTCCTATGGATGCAGCTTCTGAGTCCAAGCACTGGAATGATCAATACGTTCCTTGCCTGGTTTGGCATAGATGGACCGGCATGGCTGTTTGATCCTGAATGGACCAAGCCTTCCCTGATCATTATGAAGCTTTGGAGTGTAGGAGGAGGAATGCTCCTTTATCTGGCGGTGCTTCAAGGGGTATCTAAAGAAATGTATGAAGCGGCAGAACTAGATGGAGCTAATATTTTTCATAAGTTTTTATATATAACATTGCCGATGATTACGCCAATCATTTTCTTTGATATTGTGACAAGTACAATCGGTTCGTTCCAGATTTTCCAGGAAGCTTATGTCATGACGGATAACGGCAGCGGCGGCCCGGCTAATTCATTGTTATTCTATAATCTTCATATGTGGAACAATGCATTTGAAATTTTCGATATGGGCTATGCAACAGCCATGGCATGGTTCCTATTTGTTATCGTCCTATTCTTGACCTTCATCAATCTGAAACTTGGGAAGAAGTGGGTTTATTATGAAGGAGGGGACAGGAAGTAATGGAAAATACAGAAAAGCTGAAATTTCATCAATCCAAAAAATTCAGGGAAAAAGCGCATAAATTGTTCATTCTTTTCATTTTGATAGCGGGGAGCGTTGTCATTCTTTCTCCACTGTGGTGGATGATTTCAACCTCACTGAAGACACCTCAGGAAATTGCCCAGTATCCGCCGACATTCATGCCGGAAACCTTCCAGTTTTCCAACTATGTGAAAGCCTGGCAGACTGCTCCATTTACCAGGTGGACGCTTAATACATTGATGGTCGCTGCCATAGGAACGGTTGGAAGTGTATTCATTAACTCACTGGTCGCTTATGCATTTGCCAAGATTCCATTCAAAGGCAGGAATACATTATTCGTGCTGGTTTTAACCACGATGCTTATTCCTGGATTTGTTACTATGGTGCCGCAGTATATCCTGTTTTCAAAGCTTGGCTGGATCAATTCCTATCTTCCATTGATTGTGCCTTCTTTCTTGGGAAGTGCGTTTTTCATCTTTCTGCTGAGGCAGTTTTCACTTACCATTCCCAATGAGCTCCTTGACGCAGCCGTTTTGGATGGAGCCAACCACTTGCAAATCTGGTGGCATATCATGGTGCCGCTGACGAAGCCGGCATTGATAACCGTCGCGATTTTCTCCTTCAATGGAGCGTGGAATGACCTGCTCGGGCCGCTGTTGTACCTAAACGATGAAAGCTTGTACACCCTGCAGATAGGGCTGCAGACTTTCAAAGGGCAGATGCAGACACAGTGGCACTATTTGATGTCCATGTCTGTCATGGTTCTGGCACCGGTAGTATTGTTATTCTTCTTCTTCCAAAAGCACTTTATTGAAGGATCCAATATATCTGGTGGAATCAAATAATAATAGAACAGAAAGAAGAAGCTGCCACGCCAGCTTCTTCTTTTTGTATTCTGACTTTAACACTTTAAAGCGTGAAGTATTGCTTAGACAACACTTTTTCCTATAGAATTGTAGCTACATAACTTTAAGGTGTTTATTGGAGAGAGTGAATGCATGGAAAAACAAATGGAGATTAAATATGACATCATGGAGGTTTGCCTTCTTGCCGGGAAGATCATGCTGCAGAGCGGGGCGGAAACCTACAGGGTGGAAGATACAATGATGAGGATTGCAGCCTCTTTCGGTATTAGGGAGTCCCACAGCTATGTTACCCCGACAGGAATCATCTTTTCTATTGAAACATCAGAGCCAACGAAAACAAAACTGATCCGGATTTCAGAGAGAACGACAGACTTGAAGAAAGTTACGGTGGTGAACAGTATATCGAGAAGGATCAGCAGCGGAGACCTGTCTGTTGATCAAGCGTATGAACTCCTGGAAGAGGCTGACGCTGCTACCATGCCGTTTCCATTTTATATTCAGATTCTGGCGGCTGCCATTGCCAGCGGCTGTTTTCTGATTATGTTCCAAGGAAGCTGGCATGATTTCCTTCCGGCTGTCGTTACAGGGGGAGTTGGATTTCTGAGCTTGATTTACTTTCATAAAGTAGTGCCGATTAAGTTCTTCGCTGAGTTTCTGGCATCTTTCACAATTGGGGTGCTGTCATTCGGATTTATTTGGAGCGGTATCGGATTTGAACTGGATAAAATCATAATCGGATCCGTCATGCCGCTTGTTCCAGGCCTTCTCATTACAAATGCAGTAAGGGATCTAATGGCGGGACACCTGGTTTCCGGGTTATCCAAGGGGGCTGAAGCCTTTTTGACGGCTTTTGCAATAGGATCTGGGATTGCGATTGTTTTTACTTTTGTGTGAGCATGTCTCAAGGGCGGAAATTAACAGTACCATTATCTAAGTTACATGAGCAAGGTACCTGTATCAAGCAAGAACACTGAGCCATTGGGAAGTATATTAGCAAAAGGAGATGGTCGGCAAAGTGTATATTATAGAACAAGTTATCACGAGCTTTATTGCTTCTGCGGCATTTGGCATCATTTTTAATGCGCCGCGGGAATCTTTGATTAAGTGCGGAAGCGTCGGGATGTTCGGCTGGATCATTTATATAGTGATGACAATGAACGATATGGATATCGTCCTGGCAACTGTTACAGCATCATTTCTTGTGGCGGTCCTGAGCCAGATTTACTCAAAAATTTACCGCACCCCCATTATCATTTTTAGTGTAGCCGGCATCATTCCCCTTGTTCCGGGAGGGATGGCTTATGACGCGATGAGAAATTTTGTGCAGAATGACTACAATTCGGCTATCAATTTAGCCGCCAAAGCCTTTATGATTTCAGGGTCTATTGCTATTGGGCTTGTCTTTTCAGAAGTGATCAACCAGGTCATTAGGAAACGAAAATTAAGCACTTTAAAGAGCTGAAGCAAGAGGAGGAAAGCGAATGGATCAAGAAACTCTAACCGTATTTAATGATGAAGGAGTTCCCGTCGGGGCTGCCCCCCGTGATGAGGTTCACCGGAAGGGTTACTGGCATGAAACTTTTCATTGCTGGTTTATTCAAAGAAAAGAAAGTATCAATTATCTCTACTTTCAACTTCGAAGCTCCAGCAAGAAAGATTACCCCAATCTGCTGGATATCACAGCAGCCGGCCATATACTCTCTCATGAAACCATTGAGGAAGGAATCAGGGAAGTGAAAGAAGAGACAGGCATAGAAATTTCTTTTGAAAATTTAGTTCCCATCGGAATTATTCCTTATGAAATTATTACAGAGAACTTTATTGATAGAGAAAGGGCTCACCTTTTCCTATTTGACTTCACGGGAAACATGGAGGACTTCTTACTTCAACAAGATGAGGTATCCGGCATATTACGGGCAGAATTTAACCAGTTTGAAAAGTTGATCGAAGGCACGGCAGATTTCGTTAATTTAGAAGGCTTCCAGATTGCATCAGACGGAAAGAAAGAAATGACAGCCATAATAGCTGAAAAGAAAGACTTTGTGCCACATGAGGATTCATACTACCAGGGAGTTCTGGAAAGCATACACAGCTACTTGGACAGATAGAAACATGTTAAGTACCGCCAATCACTTGGCGGTGCTTTTTTGTGCAGAAAAAATTAAACTCTGTTGAAAACAATTACCTATGTTATCTGCGCCAAGCGTAAAGGGGTTCAAATAACCTAGGGCTGACCACCTGCGCCTTGCTTTAATCTTAACCGGCTGTGCGTTCCCAGCAAGAGAGCCCAGTGGGTTTGAAATCATACGTTTGATTAACACCTCTTCATTAAAACTTCCCAGCCTGTACATAGATTGTTAATAATTTCGTAATAATTTCCCTTTAAGATGAAATCAAGCATCAAGAGACAGCAGATTAACTAACATAAACTTTTACAAATCAGCAGATAAAATAGCTTGAACAATATAGAGGAGGAAATAGAATGTTTGAACAAAACAATCAAAATAATGAAGAAGTACAGCACACTGTATCACCACAATCCGAAACCGAAGACCCCGTCAAAGAAGAAAGACAAAGATCCGAGAAACAGAATAAGAGATCTAAAGGAAGAGGATTTCTATCCACTGTTGGTGCCGGGGTCATAGGTTCTGTCCTGACACTGACGGTTCTGCCGCAAACGGACTATTATCAAAATCTCGCTGAGGAGAGTATCCAGAATGCAGCTATAACTCAGCAGGCGGAAACTTCACAAACAGCTGGAATTAATGCGAGCAATGTCTCTACAGGAGGAGATATTGCCAACATCGTAGAGGGCGCTTCAAAGGCAATAGTAGGCATTGTAAACTATCAGGAGCAAAATAGCCGTTACAATGGAGTGTCCCAGGAAGCCCAAGCCGGAACAGGATCAGGTGTCATTTTCAAGAAAGAGGGTGACCATGCCTATATCATCACCAATAATCATGTTATTGAAGGTGCTTCAAACGTAGAGGTGTCCCTCCATGACGGTGAAAAGACAAAGGCAGAGCTGATCGGGGCCGATTCGTTGACAGATCTTGCGGTGCTGAAGATTGATAGTAAATATGCAGACAACCTGCTGGAGGTCGGAGATTCCAATGGACTGCGTGCCGGTGAGCAAGTCATCGCAATCGGAAATCCGCTTGGTCTTGATTTATCGAGAACCGTAACACAAGGAATTGTAAGTGCTGTGGATCGTACGATTTCGGTTCCGACATCTGCGGGCGAATCCGAACTGAATGTCATACAGACGGATGCAGCCATCAATCCAGGTAATAGCGGCGGTGCTTTAATCAACAGCAAGGGCGAATTGGTCGGAATCAACAGCTTGAAGATAAAAACTTCAGGGGTAGAAGGGCTTGGATTTGCGATCCCAAGTAAAGAATTCCTTCCGATTGTCAACGAAATCATCGATACCGGAAAAGTGGAGAGGCCTTATATCGGGATTGGAATGACAAGTCTTGCGGATGTCCCCCGGAATTATTTAGAAGAGCTTCCGAATGGAGTTAAAGCTGGAGTCATTGTCGCTAATATCGACGAAACATCTGCGGCAGCAGAAGCCGGCATCAAAGCAGGGGATGTTATCACAGAATTAAATGGACAATCAGTTGAAACACCGGCAGATTTAAGGAGGCAGTTATATTCTGACCTTAAAGTGGGAGATGAGGCAGACATGACAATTTACCGCGGTTCTGAAAAACTGTCCATCAGTTTGACTCTTACAAGCAATAGCATGATCAACTAATTAAATTTTTCAGGTGCTTTGACTAATCACAACAGACACCATTTATTAAAGGAGAGCGATAACGTGAATAAAAAGAAGAATCTGGGCAAATTACTAGGTTTAATAGGAAGTGTTGCCGTTGTCAGTCTGATCATAACCGGCTTTGTTTTTTCAAAAGAGGAAGTAGTGGCAAAGGTGGGCAGCAATTCAATAAGCAAGGACGAATTATACACCATGATGGTGGATCAATACGGAGAAGCTGCATTGGATACTTTGATTGCCGATAAAATTGTTGAACTTGAAAGCGGCAAACGAGACGTAGCAGTGGAAGAGAGTGAAATCCAAGAAGAATTAGAGAAAATTAGAAGCTCATACGAGGATGAAGAGGCGTTCAACGAAGCCTTGGCCTCCAGCGGAGCGAGTTTGGACAGCGTAAAGGAGAATATCAAATCCTATCTTTTAACGGAAAAATTGCTGAAGGACAGGGTCACCATTACAGATGAACAAATCAAAGAATACTTTGAAACTAACAAAGAGACTTTTGCACAACAGGAGCAGGTACAGGCAAGCCACATCCTGGTGGAAGATGAAGCCGCAGCAAAAGAAGTGAAGGAAAAGCTGGACAATGGCGGAGACTTCGCCCAACTGGCTAAAGAATACTCCACCGATACTTCCAATGCTGAATCCGGCGGGGAACTTGGTTTCTTTAGCAAAGGCGACATGGTTGCAGAGTTTGAAGAGAAGGCGTTTGCCATGAAGACCGATGAAATAAGTGATCCAGTTAAAACCGAGTTCGGCTACCATATCATTCAAGTAACGGATAAGAAAAATGCGAAGGAAGCTGTCCTTGAGGACCATAAGGAGGAAGTGAAGGAAATCCTCTTTGACCAGGCACTTCAAACAGAATATCCCGCTTGGCTACAGGAAAAAAAGGAAGATTATAAAATCGAGAATCTCTTGAAAAATTAACGAACCGGCAACGGATTGTTCATAAATTGGCAATAACTCTTGGAGATACTAACACTGCATAGCGGCTGAATCCCATTGTGCAGTGTTTCTACCTATCAGGATTCAAGCGTATAGCAAAGATAAAAGGAGGAAAAAAATGATTAAGAAGAGAGCACTCACCTACGTAATGACCGGGGTACTGACAGTCGGGATCCTCGGAGCTATTCCAGCGTTCGCAGCTGAGGAAGAAGCTCAATCCCACCCGGAATCCCCCTTCACTGAGACGGTATTAGGAGGACATCATGGAGAGGGCCATGGCAAATTCCACTTTAATGAAGATCAAGTAAAGGAAAAAGCGAAAGAACTAGACATCGATACGGAAGGTAAGGAAATACGTGAACTAGCCAAAGAAATCATGAAAGCAGAATTAGAAAAAAAAGCAAAAGAATCAGGAATTGACACAGAGGGCAAGAATCACCGGGAGATCATGAAAGAAATCCATAGAGTCCAGTTGGAAGCAAAAGCAAAGGAACTTGGGATTGCAATTGAAGGAAAAGAGCAGGATGAACTAGCGCGAGAAGTCAGGGAAACCTTAGTTAAAAAAGAGGCAGAAAAGTTAGGAATCGAAACGGAAGGGAAGGAACTGAAAGAACTTGCGTATGAGGTCAGAGAAGCCGCTTTACTGAATGAAGCGAAAAAGCTGGGAATCGAGACTGAAGGAAAAAGCCACCATGAATTAAAACATGAAGTAATCGACGCTTCAATCTTGAAAGCAGCGAAAGAACTCGGCATCAGTACTGACGGGAAATCCACAAAAGAGATCATGAAAGAAATCATGACTGATCATGCAGAGGAAGCAAAGGAGTTGGATATCTTCCCTTTCAATAAGAAGGAAGGCTTCCTATTCCATGGAGGTAAAAAAGGCCGTCACGGACACTGGCATGGAAAAGGCCATCACAGAGAACATCTAGAACAGGACGCTGAACAGAACAACGAGGAACCGGGTCAATTTGAAGATAATGCATTGTAATGGATGGAAATGCAAAACCCCGCAGATTTTGCGGGGTTTTTGCTATTATTCTAGGGGAAAATGAATAGAAGAAACGGTAAAAAAGACTATAATTTAGATACAAAACTAGAGCTTGAATAGGGAAAGGAACGATAGTGATGAAGGTTCTGGTAGTAGAAGACAATGAGAGTGTCACCTCTATGCTGGAGATGTTCTTTATAAAAGAAGGCATCCAAGGGGAATTTGTTCATGATGGTGTACAAGGCTACGAAAAGTACCAGGAAGGCAGCTGGGACCTTGTCATATTGGACTGGATGCTTCCCGGTATGGACGGTGTGGCCATTTGCCGGAAAATCAGGGAAGGCGGAGGAAAGGTTCCGATTATCATGCTGACGGCGAAGGACAGTGAATCGGATCAAGTCCTTGGATTGGAACTAGGTGCGGATGACTATGTTACAAAGCCTTTTTCACCGCTTGCACTGATGGCCAGGATCAGGGCGGTAACAAGGAGGTACGGAAGCGGCAAAAACAACTCTCCTGCTAATAAGGACATCTCAACAGCAGACTTTCAAATCAGCAAAGAAACCCGTGAAGTTCTTCTTAATGGCGTTCCCCTTACAAACCTGACTCCGAAAGAGTTTGATTTACTCTATTATCTTTCCCGGCATCCCCGGCAGGTGTTTTCCAGAGAACAGCTGCTCGAACGAGTCTGGGGCTACGACTTCTATGGAGATGAACGAACAGTGGATGTCCATATCAAGCGGCTTCGCAACAAAATTGGCAGCAAGGAACAACCCTACCTTCATACGGTCTGGGGAGTAGGCTACAAATTTGATGAAACGGCGGCGCCTGATGAAAATTAGATATCTTTATCAATTGCTTCTGTCCCATACGAGTGTTCTGATCATTGCCTTCTTGATTTTGGGAACATTATTTTCTCATTATGTGGAAGACCTGGTGTATGAAAACAAAGTGGAGGAACTGAGCTCCTATGGAGAAAACATTTTATCTGATCTGGAAAGGCCAAGTCCGCGAAGGCCGCGCTACCTGGAGGAGTACAGCAACTTGCTTCAGGCCAGGAATATAGATTTGATTACATTCAACCAGGAGGGAGTTGTATCCTTTTCACGGGGAGACATCTATCCCCGGATTGAGTTAAGCGAGGAAGAATGGAGGATGATTGAACGGGGAGAGACCGTGCCTTTGAAAAAGGATTTCGGCCGGTTTGATCAGGCGGTATCGCTGGTCATCATGCCCAGAATCGTCAATGATCGTCTGACTGGCGGCTTGATCCTTATATCGCCGATCAGCGGAACGAGGGAAATGCTGAGCGAAATCAACAAATACTTGCTGTATATTGTCCTCATTTCACTAGCGATTACGGTTTTGCTCAGTTTATTTTTATCAAAGCTTCATGTAAAAAGAATACAGCGGATCAGGGATGCAACTTCCCTTGTTTCATCTGGGAACTATGATGTTCACGTTCCTAGTTCGAATTTTGATGAAATCGGTGACCTGGCGGATGACTTCAATAGCATGGTTACGAAATTGAGGGCATCGAAGGAAGAAATCGACAGTCTGGAGAAAAGAAGAAGGCAGTTCATGGCAGATGTCTCCCACGAACTCAGAACCCCGCTCACAACCATCCGTGGTGTGATGGAAGGAATCCGGAACGACATGATACCGGAAGAACAAAAAGAAAAAAGCTTCGGTCTTGTCAGTCAGGAAACACGCAGGCTGATCAGGCTAGTTAATGAAAATCTGGATTACGAAAAAATCCGCTCCAACCAAATCAGCATCAATAAAGTAACGCTTCCGCTGCTGGATGTATTTGAAGTGATCAAAGATCAGCTGGATTTACAAGCGGAAGAAAAACAGAATGAAATCATAATAGAGGTCGAGCAGGATACCTATGTGCAGGCAGACTATGACCGTTTCATTCAAATCCTGATAAATATCACAAAAAACAGTATTCAATTTACGAATGGCGGATCCATTTGGCTAAGAGGCTCTTCATCACCTGAAGAAACGATTATTGAAATTGAAGATACAGGGATGGGAATGGACCCTGAAGAAATCGAGTCGATTTGGCGGAGATTCTATAAGGCGGATCTATCACGCACCAACAATCCTTACGGTGAGTTCGGGCTTGGGCTTTCCATAGTAAAACAGCTGGTGCTTATGCACCAAGGCACCATTGAAGTGTTCAGCGAAAAAGGCAAGGGAACTAAGTTTGTCATTCGTATGCCGAAAGAAAAAGAAGAAGGCTGATCAGGAGGTGATCAGCCTTCTTTCCTGTTGACAGGTGTATCTTTTATAACCTGACTTCGCTGGAATCGAGCGGCTGAAGGGCATTGGTTTCATCTATATAGATGAACGCGTCGTATCTTTCGGACATGATAGAGGGAACGTAATTGCCGTATTGCTCGTACTGCGCCCGGTATACCACACCGATTGCTCTGTGGCCAAGAGGTGTATGGAACAGCTTCCTATTTTCATCATTGAAAAGAAGTATTTGATTGTAATTTCCAGCATTGTGCATGGCATCTTCCCAACTGCCTCTTCTTGCAGGGGGAACCTCCATTTTTTCGAGATTCACTCCCCATTCTTCTGAGGCGATGACTGTCCCGCGATGTGTTCCGAAGCCCACAATGTAGACCTCTTCTTTGGGGTTCTGTTCACGGAGGATCTGCCCGACATTGGTCATCCCGGCTTCCATCATATCAGTCGCCCTGGCATCTCCAACATGTGTATTATGTTCCCAAACAATCACTTTTGCATTTTCACCGTAAAATTTTATGACGGCGTTCAATGCTTCCACCATATGTTCATCCCTGATATTCCAGGACTTTTCATCATTTGATACCATTGCCCTGTAATAATGCTCGGCATTTGCCGCAACCATTGCATTCACTTCAAGATTCAGTTCCTGTTCGTGGCTGCCTGCATAATGTTCCTTGTCAGCTCTGATAGTGGAGAGGAGCCCCGTTATTTCCTCTGTGCAATTTTCACCGAGATATCCGGCGGATACAGCATACTCCTGAGGTTCTTTATTAAAAGGTTCAAAGCAGGAGAAAGCTTTCTTGGCTTTTTCCAAATGTGGTGAGTTTGTTTTTTCAAGGAATTGAATGACCTCTTCCATTGATTCCCAGAGGCTGTAAACGTCGATCCCATAAAAACCTGCTTTCTGTTTTGAAGCGGTCCTGGCATTGTACTCTTTCAGCCAGGATATTAAATCGACTACCTCTTCATTCGCCCACATCCATGCCGGCCAGCGTTTGAAGGACTGCAGGACATCTCGCGGATTAACCGTTTCCTCAAATCCTTTTATATACTTGTTCACACTTTGTGAAGCTGGCCAGTCTCCTTCCACTGCAATGATATTGAACCCTTTTTCCTCAATCAGTCTTTTTGAAATCTCTGTCCTGATTTTATAATATTCCGATGTCCCGTGAGAAGCTTCCCCCAGAAGGACGATCCGTGAATCGCCAATGTCGTCGATTATCTTGTCGAGGTCCTGCTCGGACTTATATGCCGTTGAATGTTTCTGTATTGATTGAATAACAGACTCGTTCATTTTAAAACCTCCAAGACTTAATTGTATTTCGCATCATAGCTATTATCCCCTGCATGCATCGAAAGAAGAGCAGCCGCATAACCGACCAGCCTGTTCACGAGTTCATCTCCGATCGCATACACGAGATGGTGCAGTTCCTGTTTGTGCAATTTAGGATCATCTAAAATGATCGTAGTATTTACAAAGACGTCCTTGTTTCCGAGTAGATCATAATGGACAATCACCTTTCCAGCAGCTCCGCCCGTCCGGGGATCCTGAAAATCCGGGAGGAACACGTACCATTCCTCCGCACTGGGGGAACGGAAGTTTTTCGTGAATGTCATTCGCTCGAGCTGCCTGTCAATATCTGCTCGTTCGTCTTCACTTAATAAATCATACCTGGGGTTCTCCATTTTGTTTTTCACACCTTTAATGATATCGATACTTCTATATTGCCCTAAGATAAAAAGTCTATAGTATGTAAATAGGCTAAATTCAGCAAAGGTAAACGGGGTAATTGTGGAAAGGAGGAGAGAGGAGACGAAGGAAGAAATTCAACTATTATCATTAGGTTGTTTTCGCATATATTGATGCTTTCGAAAACTCCCAAGAGCCGGATTTTTCCCGGATACTAAGGTTTTACTCTCTTAACAGAGGGAGCAGCCCTTTTCCTTCTTGCTTACCAGTGTAATTTCGGGATAGCAACAAAAGTTTACGAAAAGAGGCTTTCATAAAGATTTATGAATAGTCAGCACTCCTTTATGGTTACTCTTCTGTGAGAAAGGGAAAACACTGCTCAAAAGGAGGTCACTCTATGGATTGGACGTCACTGGGGCTGGCGGTCTTCCTTGCGCTGGTCCATGTTTCGGCAAGGAGAATGGAGTTTTTGGAGTCGATTCCAAGAAGCAAGTTTCTTTCGATAGCGGGCGGGGTGTCCGTGGCATACGTTTTTATTCATATCCTACCTGAGTTAAAGGAACACCAGGAATCGATAGCGGGGACGGCTGAAGTGCTTGCGTTCTTGGAGCACCACGCATATTTGATAGCGATGCTGGGACTCGTTGTATTTTATGGGTTGGAAAAGGCGGTGCAGGATTCCAGAAAGCTGAATACTGAGGAAAAAGATAAGCCGGCACGATCAGCGTTTTGGGTTCATATAAGTTCCTTCTTCATTTACAACGGTTTGATTGGATATCTTCTGGTCCATCGGGAGGAAGAAGGACTGGTCAACCTGTTTTTATACGGTGCTGCGATGGCGCTTCACTTTATTGTCGTTGATTTTGGCTTGCGGGAGCATCACAGGGACCGGTATGACAGAGAGGGGCGCTGGGTCCTTGCTGCCGCCATCGTGATCGGCTGGGCTATCGGGATTCTTACAGAAATCCCGGAAGCTTTGCTGGCACTGTTGTTTGCTTTCCTGTCGGGAAGTATTATCCTGAACGTGTTGAAAGAGGAGATCCCGGAGGAGCGCCAAAGCAGTTTTTGGGCATTCACGGCAGGCGGGATTGCCTATGTTATCTTGCTATTGGGAATAGGTTAAAACTTAGGCAGCTTTAAGGCTGCTTTTTTTATTGTATTATAAATTATTCTTCTGTGGATAACTTAAAGCTATGATATCCTCGTCTACTGGTAAGCAAGAAAGAAAAGAGTACTCACTCTAAGGCGGAGGGAAATCCGGCTCTTGAGATTTTTTCGAACGCAAACAGCCATTTATTAAAATGCATAGAACCTTGCTGATAAGTGCCTCTGATTACGTTCCTTATATTTAGGCTCTTACCAAATTTATATTTTAAAAAATTTTTCGTAGAGAGCCTAATAAATAGAGGGAAAAATTCCCCTTATTTACTGAAAAGCACTGAAAATAGCTTAAATAGAGGGAAAATCTCCCCTTATTTGAATTAAAATACTAGAAAATAGGTTCTTTTTTTCATATAAGGGGAAAAACTCCCCCTATTTAGTCCAATATGAGCTGAAATTTGCAATTAGAGGGAAAAACTCCCCTTATTTTACTGGGAATATTAATCAAGGAGGCTTCCGCTGTAAAGCCCACTCCATCGTACGCCATCCCAGCGGAGTCGCACACCTTGAACTGAAATCAATACTCTTTTTTGGACCTGAAGGGAAAAAGAATCGCTCTTTGAAGTGAGGGATTCCGCTTTTAAAATTATTTTTGGACTTTGTCAGTGCCCTTTTTTTCTCTGAGGAACATTAGCCTGTCGGGGCTGTGCAAGGTGCTTCCGCTCTTGTTCAGCTTTAAAGCGTTAAAAAGATTCAAACTATTTTTAAAAATAGTGAAAACCCTATATAATGAATAGAATAAAATACGGATTCCGAAATAAAAGAGCGCATCCAGGATTATGGGGGAACACAGATGAAGAAAATGTTTTCTTTTTGAAGAATTACCGTCTGGCAATGGGGATTGCCTGGACATTGATGCTGATAGAACTGGCGGTGGAGCTTCTGCTGCCATTGTTCATGGCGAGGATTATTGATGAAGGAATACTGCAAAAGGATATATCGGCTGTCTGGTATTGGGGCGGAATCATGTCTGCACTGGCACTGGCTGCTTTTGCCGCAGGGGTGACAAATTCCTTTTTTGCCTCTCATGTAAGCCAGGGGGCCGGCTATGATATCAGGAAAAGCGTCTACGAGAAAATCCAGAACTTCTCCTTTGCGAACTTCAGCAAGTTTCCGTCTTCATCACTGATCACAAGGCTGACCAATGATGTGACACAGCTGCAAAATTCAATTTTTACCGCCCTAAGAATCATGATGAGAGCGCCGCTTCTTGTCATCGGGGGAACCATCATGGCACTTATTGTGGATGTGAAGCTGGGAATCATCCTGCTGCTTGTCATCCCATTTATCGTGTTCTTCCTCTTATGGGTGCTGAACAGCGGATGGACAATGTTCAAATTTGTTCAGCAGAAGCTTGACTCCGTGAATGATGTCATCCAGGAGAACCTTAGAGGAATGCGGATCATCAAGGCCCTCCTCAGGGGAAATCACGAGAACAACCGATTCATACAAGCAAACAAAACACTGATGAAAAAAACTGTGAATGCCTTGAGGTTGATGGAAACCATCATGCCTGTACTGTTCATCGTGATGAACGGAAGCATCCTTTTCATTTTGTGGATGGGGAATATCGAGGTGGCAAACGGTGATGCCGCAGTCGGTGATGTCGTGGCGATTGTTAACTATGCCACTAGAATCACAGGGGCTTTCTCTGTGTTTTCCTTCATTATCATGAGTTTCTCAAGGGCAAGGGCTTCTGCAGGCAGGATTGAAGAAGTGCTGGAGACTGACATTGACCTGGTTGATTCAGAAGACAGTGATCCCAAGCTTGCTGTTAAAAATGGAAAAATCGAGTTTAAGGATGTTTCCTTTCATTACCCGGGAACAAAGACTGATGTGCTAGATGAAATCAATATGAAAATCGAACCGAGAGAGATCATTTCAATTTTAGGTGCGACAGGATCGGGGAAAACATCGCTGTTTCAGCTGATTCCCAGGTTGTATGAGGCAACAGGAGGTAGAATCTTGATTGATAATGTTGAGATCGAGAAATACAAATTGGCAAACCTGAGGAAGAGTATAGGTTTCGTTCCCCAGGAAGCACTGCTGTTCTCAGGAAGCATAAAAGAAAATATTGCGTGGGGCAAGGAAGAAGCGACAATGGAGGAAATCGTCGAGGCGGCCAAGTCAGCACAAATCCATGATCTAATTGAAGGCCTTCCGAGCGGTTATGATACTGTACTCGGTCAAAAAGGTGTCAATCTTTCAGGAGGCCAGAAACAGCGGCTTTCGATTGCGCGTGCCCTGGTTAGAAAACCCAAAATCCTGATTCTTGATGACAGCACGAGCGCGCTGGATTTAAAAACGGAATCCAAGTTGATCCAGGCAATAGGCGCTTATTCCTGCACCATTTTAATTGTGACGCAGAAGATCAGTACGGCCATCCAGTCTGATAAAATTTTTCTGATTGAAGATGGAAAGGTCATTGTCGAAGGAAGTCATGAGAAATTACTAAATGAGTCCCCGCTTTACGGCAAGATCTTTCAATCTCAATTTGGAGAGGAGAACCTCGAACATGCCAAGGCATTACAGTAAAGAACATAAAAGCAAGCCGAAGATCAAGAATTGGAAAAGTACAGTGGGACGGATCTGGCGCTATCTCTCCAAAGAGAAGGGGCTCTTGGGGCTTGTCATTCTGATGGTGGTCCTCAGTTCTTTCTTGGGACTCCTTGGACCGTTCCTGGTCGGGATGGCAATCGACGACTTTATTGTAACGCGTGACTCAAGCGGGCTGATGCAGCTCATTCTTGGATTGATCGTCGTCTATATCGTATATTCTGCCGCGATGTGGCTGCAGGCCTACTGGATGATCGGGATTGCACAGAACACAGTGTATCGAATGAGAACCGAGCTTTTTCAGCAATTGCACAAGCTGCCGATCCCATTCTTTGACCGCAGACAGCATGGAGAACTGATGAGCAGGGTCACGAATGATATGGAAAATGTAAGCTCCACGCTCAACAGCTCAGTGATCCAGATATTTTCCAGTATATTGACTCTGATAGGAACCGTCGGTGTCATGCTGTGGCTGAGCCCGTTATTGACGCTTATCACCATGCTGATCATTCCGGCCATGTTCCTTGGCCTTAAATGGATCACAAAGAGGACCGGAAAGCTTTTCAAAGAAACACAGAAAAATCTTGGAGATCTCAATGGGTATATTGAGGAGACGGTTTCCGGCCAGCGGATCGTCAAGACATTTTCCCAGGAAGAGAAAGTCATGGATGATTTTCTAATGAAAAGCGACAGGTTAAGGGTTTCAGCCTATTGGGCTTCCACTTATTCAGGCTTCATTCCTAAACTGATGAACATGCTGAATAACCTAAGCTTTGCAGTCATTGCAGGGGTAGGAGGCATATTGGCGGTCCAGGGTATCATCACCA
This sequence comes from Bacillus sp. P14.5, assembly GCF_003316765.1. GTDB lineage: Bacteria > Bacillota > Bacilli > Bacillales > Bacillaceae_B > Rossellomorea. Next base: position 53,838 of record NZ_NIJF01000104.1, read on the forward strand.
TCGGGGTCATCGTCATCTTCACAGAATACGCCCGCCAGTTCACACGGCCTCTGAACGACTTGGCGAACCAATTTAATACTCTTCTATCGGCTGTTGCCGGTGCAGAGAGGGTATTCGAAATACTTGATGAAGAAAAAGAAGAGAAGGATGAAGGAGCGGCAGTTGCTGTTGAAGGAATCAATGGTGGAATCGAGTTTTCCCATGTCACCTTCTCCTATGATAAAAAAACAAAAACAGTCGAAGATATTTCCTTTAAAGCGGAACCGGGACAGACGATTGCGCTCGTCGGACCGACGGGTGCCGGGAAAACGACCATCACCAATATCCTGTCAAGGTTCTATGATCATGACGAAGGCACCATCACTATAGATGGGAAGGATCTCCTCGATATCAAAAGGGAAAGCCTGCGGAAAAATATGGGGTTCGTGCTGCAGGATTCATTTCTTTTCCAGGGAACCATCAGGGAAAATATCCGATACGGAAAATTGGAAGCCAGTGACCTTGAAGTGGAAAGAGCAGCAAGGGAAGCGAATGCCCATTCCTTTATCATGAAACTGCCTGAACAATACGATACGGTCCTCTCTCAAGATGGTGGCGGGATAAGCCAGGGGCAAAAACAATTGCTGTCCATTGCCAGGGCCATTCTGTCAGACCCGTCCCTTCTGATTCTGGACGAAGCCACCAGCAGTATCGATACTGTGACCGAAGTGAAAATACAGGAGGCGCTTCAGCGGTTGATGGAAGGCAGAACAAGCATCGTCATCGCCCACCGGCTTAACACCATCCAGTCGGCCGACCAGATTCTCGTGCTGCAGAGCGGCAGAATCACGGAAAGAGGTTCACATGTTGAATTGCTGCAGCAAAAAGGTTTTTATTATGAACTGTACAACAGCCAGCTGAGGGAAATCAGCTGAAAATGAAAACAGGATGTCCAGCAAGTGCTGGACATCCTGTTTTTTCAGATTGGGGAGAAACCGAGCGAGGGGATCTGATGGATTGCAAAGACGAAAAACCTAATTGCAGTGATCTTCAAAATGTGTTTTAGGACCGATTGGGTTGGGATATTTGGGTTTAAGAGTTCTTCAGAATCCGTGTAAAGGCCACTACGGTTGAAAAATACAGGTGAAGTGTTCCATAGAATCCCGTCTAAAGACCAGTTGGGCCGAAAAATACAGGAGAAGTGTTCCTTAGTATCTCTGTAAAGACCACTTGAGTAGAAAAACTCAGGAGAAGTGTTCCATAGAATCCATGTAAAGACCACTTGAGCAGAAAAACTCAGGTGAAGTGTCCCATAGAATCCCGGCTAAAGACCAGTTGGGCCGAAAAATCCCGGTGAAGTGTCCCTTAGAACCCGTGTAAAGACCACTTGAGCAGAAAAACTCAGGTGAAGTGTTCCATAGAATCTGTGTAAAGACCACTACGGCCGAAAAATCCCGGTGAAGTGTCCCATAGAATCCATGTAAAGACCACTTGAGCAGAAAAACTCAGGTGAAGTGTCCCATAGAATCCCGTCTAAAGACCAGTTGGGCCGAAAAATCCCGGTGAAGTGTTCCTTAGAATCCGTGTAACGAACACTTGGAACTCAAATCCGAGCCGATGTGTTCTATAAGCCCCGCCTAAAGGCACCATGGGCAGAAGCCCTGATAATCTAAAAATCCATCCATCAAAGGCTCCCCGAAAAAACCAAACTCAGCAGCCTTAAAATGCTCTTTTCACACAACAAGAACCTGTCTCATCTCAAAAAGCCCCGCGCATCCATACTTGAACTACCATAAACCACACTCCTCACTTTTCCTGTCTTTTATAAACAAACAGGAGGATAAGGGAAACGGCCATTGCACCAATCAAAGCAAGGTATGCCCGCTGAAAATCTCCAGATGTGAAAACATCTCCATTCCATTCCAGCAGGATTGCGCCTGCCACGGAACCGGAAGCACTTCCTACAAAATGAGTTAATTGCTTCATTCCAATCCCCGATCCTACATATTCTTTAGAGAGGATGCGGGAAGCTTCATTCGTCGAACTGGAGGAAAGGCTTGAAAACCCGAAACTGGTAAACATATAGCCGGCCATGATCCAATACTCACTCAATGGAGACAGGAAAAAGAAGATGACGGTCGAAATCAAAAGCAGTCCATGTGCGCCTAAAAGCACTGTGTAATTTCCGTAACGATCGATCAGCCTGCCGACATAAATGGCGGCCACCGCAGAGAACATAGCTCCTGGAAAGATAATGAAGCCGATTGCGGAAGGATTTTTTGAAAAAATATCTCCGAGCATCAAAGGCATGAGCAGGAGGATTGCGAAATGTGTCAAGAATCCAAGGAAGCTGATATACAGGAGCAGGCGGTACCTCTTATCTTTTACAAGGTCCGGCTGTATGAATGGAAGTTCTGCCTTGTTGATTCGTAACCAAAGTAAGAAAAGCATAAGGATTCCAGCGGCAAAGAAAATCCAGTGAAAGGTAGACAGAAACAACAGGAAAGCAGTAACAGAAGAGCCAGTCAGTACAGCCCCGATAAAGTCAAATTTTCCTTTCTGCACTTCTTCTTTAGGCAGGATACGCAGCAGGACTGGGACCAGCAGGATGACCAAAAGCGTCACAACAAACAGGTAATTCCATGCCAGGTGCTCGGTGATCACACCGCCGACAACCGGACCCAGGCCAAAACCGAGGGACGAGGCTGAGGCAATCATTGCCATTGCCCGTCCTCTATTGGAAAGCGGGATGAACCTGCTGGCAAATACCATTGATAACCCGGGAATTGCTGCAGCGCCAGTGGCTTGAAGCAAGCGTGCCAAAAGCAGCAAACTGTAGCTCTCTGCAAAAAAGCCGAGGATGGATGAAAAGCCAAACAGCATGATCCCGATGGCAATCAGCCTCCGGATTGGCAGATAGTCAGAGAGTCTTGTATAGGTAATGGTGCAGATTGCGAGAACAATAGAATAGCCGGAAACAACCCAAGCACCTTCTGAAGCAGTTATAGAAAAGTCACGTAAGATATTCGGAAGCGCTACATTGAACATGGTTGTATTCATGACGACCAGCCAGATTGCCAGACTCAAAATCATAACCGTTTTAAAATAACTTCCGCTTTGCAACTCTGACGGCTTATCCATAGAGACACCTCCATCTCACTATTTAATATTTAGTCACTCGAAATACTATATCACAAACCCTCTGCTGAGTGACAGTCACGACCCGGAATTTGTCGAACAAGTTTCAAAAGAAGCCACACAAATAGTTGAGGCACTCCTGACAGTAAAAGACAGCAAAACCAGGGAAAGGGGCTCTCACCAACTAGATATCCCAAACAGAAAAGTAAAACCTGCCCGCTGCCCTTCCACACAGCAAGCGGATGCACCATACCAAACACAATGAGGAGGGAAGACATCATGATTTTAAAAGGTGAAAGGATTTACCTGCGGCCTTTTGAGGAAGGAGATGCAGAGACACTAGTTAGACTGGTTAATCGCAATAGGACCTTTTGGGGTGAAACGGAACCCGATTGGCAGGAGGGTTACTATACATTGGAAGGCCAGCTTCAAAACATTCGTTATTTCCATACAGGAATTCAAAGTGGACAGTTTTACACATTCGGCATTTTTACTAAAAGAAATCATATCCTTACAGGAATTATCAATCTTTATGACATTAAAAGGGGGCCATTTCAATCGGGGGTCATCGGGTACTGCCTTGACCAAAGCCAGAATGGAAAAGGGCTGGGGACGGAGAGCGTAAGGCTCATTCTGTCATTTGCATTAGAGTCCTTGCAGCTGAACAGGATATCAGCAGAGGTTATGCCAAGAAATTATCCTTCTATCAGGGTGCTCGAGAAAGCAGGATTCCAGAAGGAGGGCTTCAAGAGGGACAATATTATGATCAAGGGTGCATGGGAAAGCCATCTTCAGTATGGGGTCCTGAAAAAAGACTGGCAGGACCTCAAGAAAAGAGTTGCTATAACTAATGGTATTAGTTATCATTAAAACTAATACTATTAGTTTTATGCGAGGGAGAGCTGATGCATGAAGATAACGAAACGGAACAGCCTTTATCAGTTGGGATTTATGCCTGATTTTTTTCCAGTGAACTGTTACCTGGTCGAAGAAGAAGACAGCTTGACGTTGATAGATGCAGCTTTGCCTTATAGTGCCAATTCTATATTGGAGGCTGCCGGCAAGATAGGGAAACCGATTAAGCGAATCCTGCTGACCCATATGCACAATGACCATATAGGTGCGCTCAGTAAGATAAAATCGTCCGATCCGGCAATAGAATTATGGGTTCCAAAGAGGGAAGAGCGGATTATGAAGGGAGACAGGAGCCTGGAACCGGGTGAATCACAAAAGCCCATTAAAGGGGGCCTGCCAAAGAATATGAATTTAAAAGCAGACGCTTTGATAAAAGAAGGTGATCGAATCGGTTCTCTTATTGCCATTGAAACACCGGGGCATACTCCGGGTTCAATGTCTTATTTGGATACAAGGGACCAGTCCCTCATTACGGGGGATGCCTTTCAAACCAGGGGGCGGACAGTAGTTTCAGGACAGCTGGTGCTCTCTTTCCCATTCCCCGCCATGGCTACCTGGTGCAAAGAAACGGCGTTGATCAGCGCTGAAAAAATCAAAAGCCGTAATCCTTCCCTGCTGGCTGCAGGACATGGTAAAATGCTTGAAAACCCAGCGAAGGAAATTCAAAAGGCAATTATGTCTGCAAGAAAAAATTAAGGTAAACACGTGAGGAAGGATGAAACTTCATGTCACCGAGAATGGGATTGACAAAAGATAAAATAATGAAGACAGCAGCAGAGATGGCAGATGTTGAAGGGATAGAATCTGTGACAATCGCCAACCTCGCGAAAAAGCTGAAAATCCAGCCGCCTTCTTTATATAATCACATTAGAGGTTTGAATGAGCTGAGGACAGTTATGGCTGTACAAGGGTTAAACAAGCTTCATTTCGAAATGAAAGAGGCTTTGAAGGGGAAGGAAGGTGATGAAGCAGTTCATGCTCTGGGAGCGTCTTATCTGGCTTTCTCCCGTAATCACCCGGGGCTGTACGAAGCAGGACTGCTTGCTCCCGACCCTGAAAATTCCGATGTTCAAACAGCAGGAAATCAAATCGTTGAACTGGCTCTTGAGACACTCTCTTACCTGAACCTTTCACCAAAAGAGGCCCTGCATGCCGTCAGGGGGTTGAGAAGTGTATTTCACGGCTTTGCTTCTTTAGAGCGAAAGGGCGGGTTTGGAATGGACCTGAGTGTCGATGAAAGCTTTCAGCGGATGATTGAAACATTCCTGAGAGGAATAAGATAGAGGAAATTCAGTAAGAGGTATCACTCCGTGGTTTGGGGTTTTTTTAGCCTAGTCATGGCCCCCTGCTTATAAAAACCTGACAAAAAGAACGTTAAGTGAGATTCCAAGGGAACTTTCTTAACGTTCTTTTTATTTAGCCGTTTTTCTTCTGCTGATAAAGTAGTGATGAAATCCATACATCAAAACTGATTTTGTAAGAAATAGCATTAACAGCTGAGGTTGAGTCATTTTGATGAGCCGCCAAACACCGAGTTTCTTAAACCAGCTGTAAAATGGATAAACAAAAAAGGTATCCACAGCAAGGTTAAGAAGGAAAAATAAGAAAAATCGTCCGTAGGTAAACTTAAGAATGAAGATACTTCCGGTGAAAAACGGACCAATCGCAAAGGGAACCATTCCTCTGATCTTTCTTGAAAGGGAGGGATATATCACCCACCAATTCAGCTTTTCTGCTATAAGATCTTCAATTACAAGAAAGACACACATAAACATGGATGCCGGAAAAAATCTTTTGATGGAGCGCCATCCAGCAAGTGGAAGCATTAACCAGGAGAATGCCAATAAAAGTAGTATTAAAATTCGTGAAAGCTTCATCATTCCTCCTCCTTACACTTAATTTGGCTTATTTGGGAAGGAATATACATGACGGAGAGTTTCAGATTCTGGCGGCAGATATTCCATTTCCATATAAAAAACCAGCGCAAAGGCTGGTTCCATTGAGAAAAAGAACTAATTTACACTAATATTCCAAACCGGGTTCAGTTACCGCTTCCTCTGGTTCCATGGTTACCGTTTTGAGGTACTTGAATGAACAGTCAAAGGCAGCAGGACATAGAGAATTATAGCCAGGAGAATAGAAAAGCCCGGTGAATACAATGAGTATCACCAGGCTGCACAGAACTTAATGATCATTTATGATGAAACGGGCATTTTCCTTCAATAGGTTTCACATCATCCCCAATAAAATATTGTTTCCATTCACGATGCTCAGGGTCGCCATAATGGCTGATGTTCGGGTGTTTTGGAAGGTTATCCCATTTTTCAACCCTCTCCCTGACTTTTTCTCGTGACATGAATCCGCCCTTTGATGTGCCTTCCAATCCTTCGAATATTCTTCTTGGCTGAAAGCCCAGGACCAGAGAGTTGCCGAGATCCCGTGTCTTTCTTTGTTTATAGGCAGGAGTATTTCCAAAAACAAAGTAAGGTTCTTCTGCAAAAGAGAAAGCCCATAGATGGTGATCGGGATCTTGTGGATAATCCTTCGGCCATGGCTTTTCATCATGATCATGAAGATACTGAAGGATCTTCCAGAAATATTCACGGTAATAAGGGATGTCTTTTTCTTCTTTTTCAGGTTCCACAAATAGAAACAGCCCGTGGCGAATCAGTTTTGGGCTATTGAATAAAGCATTGAACTGTTCCAGTGTATGGGGAAGCGTGGACCAGTCCTCGTGAGTTATGTAAGAATACCGCAGTTCCCCTTTTTTCTCTCCCGCCATCCCGAAATAGCATGGAAATGTTTTGTCTGTGACAGTGTCCCGGAAGGTTTTATATTCTTCAATAAGCCACTGTGGCACTTTTTCAGGATCAGTCATATCTTCCTTGGTCAGTAAACGGTGTTCAATCGCAGTCGTCATAGTATCTCCTCTTTTTCATAGAATGTGTATCCTCCTTCTACCCGTGCACTGTAAAATTGAAACGTTACAACCGCCCTTGATGAACTGGGACCTGACAGCCGGAATGGTTTAGCCTTTTTTAAAAATGGGTAAATTCCTTGTAGAACGAAATCCAAGCTGAGACAGCTTTCTAGGAGGAAAAATACATGGAAAAAAGTATAGTAGGTGCCTATGATTCAACAGCTGAAGTAATGGATGTAATAAATAATCTAACAAAAGACGGATATACAGAGGATGACATCCTCGTTATTTCAAACAGGGAAGACATTAGTTCATTGGATAATACATCCGGCCTGCACGTTGAGCATCCGAGCGGAGATCATGAAGAGTCGCGCAGCATGTGGGAGAAAATAAAAGATTCCTTCAGAGTAAGTGAGCAACATGATAATGAGAATCGGGATCTTTCGCAGTATAACATTCCGCTCAATCAAGTAGGGACTTATCAAAGCAAACTTGAGGATGGAAAAATTCTCGTTGCCGTCACGGCAAAAGACAAATATGCTTTGAGCCATGGTGGAGAGATTGTCGATTCCGGAGCCAATATCAAACCTGCCTCTCCTGAAGCGGAAGTTTTAGAAGATGATGAAATGAGAAGTGTTAACCAAACGAGGAATCAAACTTCTACAGAAAACTACCGAACTTCGTCTACAACTGGAAAGAGTGTTGGCAACCATGGTGCAGAACCTGAAGACCTTCGTTCAGGTAATGTCGATACTACAGAAGATACCATTGGAGGAAATGTCGGCAACACCCTTGGAGGGAAGCTTGGAACATCCGAAAGGAACTCCACGGGTCAGGAAGGATTGGATGATAGTCCAGCCGATCAGACTGAAAAAGAACATCGTGATGAAAAGAACACTGAAAATATAGATCAAAAAGAGCGCTTTAAAGCGAATGATTATAGAGGCGACTTTTAAAGACTTTAAACCCGCTGGCTGCAGCGGGTTTTTTTTGTTCTAAATTCTTTGTTGCTTTAATGTGCGAAGAGGAACTCCCTCTAAATACTTTAAAACTGGTGAGATCTCCGTCGGAAAAGATGTAGTGGAAGAAGAAAGAAGTGTGGATGTCCCAGTAAGGCATGAGGAAGTTTATGTGGAGAAAAGACATGTGGCGGATGGTGAAACAAGGAATGCCACTGCGGACTTTGGAGATGAAGAGGAAATAAGAATACCAGTAGTGGAAGAAAAAGTAGAGGTCAAGAAAAAGCCGGTTGTTACAGATGAGGTAGTCATTGGAAAACACGCAACGGAAGAAACCGAGCATATTCATGATACTGTGAAAAAAGAAGAAGTACACTTAGATAAAGAAGGTTCCTCCCGAATTCAGGGAGAAGAGAGACTGAACGAAACAAGCAGCAGCGGGTCACCTGCCGGAACGTCGAGCGAGGATACCTTCGTGACTGGTCAGGAAGGTATAACAGACACGGCTGGCATCCGTTCCGAAAAAGAGAGAAGAGACCACAAGAATACTTCAAATCTGAACGATAATAAGTTCAAAGGAAATGACTACCGCGGCCATATGTAATCCTAACTAACACTTTGCCGTCAGTGGTAATCTTGGCAGTAGTGCCGTAAAAGCCAAGCAGCATGCGCGTACCTTTCACAAACAGGTGAGCGCATATTTTTTTAGAATGGACAAAAAAAGCAAAGCAAATAAGAGGTGGAGATGCTCAGCCCATCCGCTGGAATGGGCACTTGTAAGTGAGAACTGCTGCTTTCACACACAATCTTTACATAATCTGCCTATCTCAATAGTAAAATACTTTTTATACTACTGTAGTAATCTATTGCATTTCAATCGATTGTTGTACATAATAGGTATATAATAGTAGTACAAAAGTTATACAAATAAAATACAGAGGTGAAACAACAATGTTGTTTGTTAAGCGCAAAGCAAAAGTTGTCCAATTTCAGCCGGAAATGAAGTTTCCTGATTCATCAGATAAAGTTTCCACTCCTTATCCCCACTTGTCAGAACGCCTCGAATACATGGGGTTTTCCAATAATCATCTAACTATTTTACAAGAGTTGAGTCCGACCATTACACCGCTGCTGGAGGATCTTCTTAATAAAGTGCTGGATCAATTGTTCGAGGTGCCGGCGCTTGCAGGAATTGTGAAAGCATCATCCAATAGAGACAGGCTGCGCGCGGTTTTCATCCGCTACTTTGAAAGTTTGCTGAGCGGAAGGCTTGATGAAGAATTTTTTGAAATGAGAAAAAGAATCGGAAGAACGCATAATGGCGCAGGACTTCCGGTTGAATGGTTCATCAGTACTTATTCCGCAATCAATACCTTGTTGATTCCTCAGCTGGTATCGCATCTTCAAACAAGTCCGGAGAAGCTCTCAGAAGCATTGCTGGCTGTAACCCACGTGACCAACCTTGATTCCCAGCTTGTCGTCGAGAATTACATAAACTCCAGAATAACAGAGCTTAATGAACTGAATGAATACAACCGCATGCTCCAAACAGAGCTAACCGGCATCAGCCAGGAAGTCGCAGCCTCCGTGCAGCAGACAGAAGCTTCCATGTCTGAAACCACTGGTAAAGCTGAGCAGATCTTAAAAGAGACGGAGCAAACTGAAAAAAGCAGCAAGAACTTGGTAAGCTTAACTGATTTAAATGAAGCTCAAATGACGGAACTGATTGCAGCCTTTGAGAAGGTCGCCAATAATGTCAAACATTCTCTTGAGGGAATTTCCTTATTGAAGGAGATTTCAAATTCAATTACCGAAATGACAAAAGGAATTGAAGCCATTGCTGATCAAACAAATCTTCTTGCCCTGAATGCTTCAATTGAAGCCGCAAGAGCAGGGGAAGGCGGAAAAGGTTTTGCCGTTGTAGCGACGGAAGTGAGAAAGCTTGCCGAAAACTCCAAGGAAATGAGCAGCCGCATTAATGCACTTATCAGCCAAAGCAACAAACAGGTGAACGACCTGGACAGCCGGATGAGTTCCATGAGTCAGTCTGCCCAGGAGTCGCAAACGAAAGTACAGCACGTAAAAGGCGGGCTTATCACCGTCAAGATGGAAATGGAACAATATATCCAAATGTTCAAGCGGAATAAGGCAGATCTCGACAGCATTGTGCAATCAATCAAAGAAGTAAACCTCACGACCGAAGCACTTGCGCTTCTTTCCAATACTCTGCTGGAAAAAGCCGAGGCTGGGCGATAGATTAGCAAAAGAGAAAGCAGGGGGAATGTGTCCTGCTTTTTTTGTGCCTTTTAATCATTATTTCGGCAGTAACAAACAGACAGAAGAAAAGTGTCTTCCATACCCATATAAGCCTGCAAGTAGAAGCCAAAATGAAAATTAATCAAAAAAAGATTGTCTAAATGTCCAATCATGAAATATAATTCGAATAGAAACAAAATTCTGAAATTTAAAGGGGGAGTATTCTTGGAGGCAGTTGTAGGTTGGCTTAATGGGGTGTTGTGGAGTTCGCCTGTTATTTATCTGATTCTGGCAATAGGACTTGTATTTTCAATTATGACTCGTTTTCTTCAGGTCAGGCATATCAAGGATATGTTTAAACTTATGTTTCAAGGCAAGAGTTCAGATGCAGGGGTCTCATCTTTCCAAGCTTTGGCGCTGTCATTATCAGGCCGTGTAGGAACAGGGAATATCGCCGGGACGGCAACAGCCATAGCATTTGGCGGGCCGGGAGCCGTTTTCTGGATGTGGACAATTGCGTTTATCGGTGCAAGTTCGGCGTTTATTGAATCCACGCTTGCTCAAATCTATAAAGTAAAGCAGGACGGCCAATACCGCGGTGGACCAGCCTATTATATCGAGAAAGGAATGGGCTGGAGATGGTATGGAGTCATTTTCGCCGGTGCATCTATCTTAGCAATGGCACTGCTGATGCCTGGGATTCAGTCCAACTCAATCGCTTTGGGTCTGGAAAACGCCTTCGGACTGAATAAATGGATCACGGCTATAGGCCTTGTCATCCTTCTTGGTGTCATCATTTTTGGAGGAGTTAAACGTATAGCAAAGGTTGCCCAATATGCGGTACCTTTCATGGCGTTGGGATATATTTTCTTATCTTTGATTATCGTGGTCATGAATATTGCTGAACTGCCTGCTGTATTCGCTCTTATTTTTAAAAGTGCATTCGCTTTGGATTCTGCATTTGGCGGTATTGTCGGTATGGCGATAGCGTGGGGAGTTAAGCGGGGGATATATTCCAATGAAGCCGGCCAGGGAACCGGACCGCATGCAGCAGCTGCTGCAGAAGTATCTCATCCTGCCAAGCAGGGACTGGTACAGTCTGCTTCCGTTTACATTGATACTCTGCTTGTTTGTTCCGCAACAGCATTCATGATTCTTTTTACAGGAATGTACAATGTTGAAAAAGAGGATGGCACAATGCTCGTCAACAATCTTAATGGTGTGGAAGCAGGTCCTGCTTATACTCAGGCCGCCATTGAAAGTGTGCTTCCGGGATTCGGTGCTGGATTTGTTGCCGTCGCACTATTCTTCTTCGCTTTCACAACAATCATGGCATACTATTATATTGCTGAAACAAACGTAGCGTATATTTTTAGAGGAAAAATAATAAATGGGCTATCGCTGCGTTAAAAGTTGTCCTCCTCGGTGCAACCATGTATGGAGCGGTGAAAACAGCGAAACTTGCATGGGCGATGGGTGATGTGGGGCTCGGCATCATGGTATGGCTTAACATGGTGGCGATTGTCCTGCTTTACAAGCCTGCTCTGAAGGCATTGAAAGACTATGAAGAGCAGAAAAAGCAAGGAATTGATCCGGTATTTGATCCTGTTAAATTAGGGATCAAAAATGCGGATTTCTGGGAAAAAGAAGCAAAGCCTGATCAAGAAAAAGTATCTTGATAAAAGGGAAAACCTCCGTCTTTTCGGAGGTTTTTTTGTGTCTTGCGCTGCAGTTCAGGGGTGTGCGGGTATTTCAATGGATTTTTGTCCTGCTGGCCGGTGGGTAGTTTAATTTGCGGTCCGTTATCCTTTAAGCCAGATCATCACGTTGGCCCGTAAGTTCGGTTAGCGGTCCGTTATCCTTTTAGCCAGGTCATCACGTTGGCCCGTAAGTTTGGTTAGCGGTCCGTTATCCTTTTAGCCAGGTCATCTCATTGGCCTATCCCTTTGAGAAAGAGCATCTGAGGTACTCCGCTTCCATAGAGGCGGACATTAATTTTTTTGACACAAAAAAGCTCCAGCAGTGTGGAATTAAGATAAATAAGGTTGTGATAAAATCCAGCAAAATATTATAGCTTATGCAGGTTATTTCCAAAACTTGTCGTATTCTTACAATATACTACAAGAGATGAGGAAAATTTGATGCTTGCTGAAAAGTTGCTGCTGCACGTTTTTATTATATTGGCTCCTATTTTGGTGTACACCTCCTTCTTTGAGAACCGCCGTATTGGACGGTCCCAATATTTTATAGGAATGCTGTATGCTGTTTCGGCTATATTATGTCTTACGGTCTCTTACTACAGTTACGGTCTTTATTGGGACCTTCGCTACGTACCGCTGGTTTTGTCTTTTTTATATGGCGGCCCTGTGGCAGGAGGGATTACATTTCTTGCTATTCTTGCCGGCAGAACGTTTATGAACGGGGATGCACTTCTGTTTGGATATATCAGTATCACGTTGGCTGCTTCGGTTCCATTTTTTTATGTTAAAAGATTTTGGAGGCAGCAGGTCAGAAAAAGGATTTTCACAGCTATCTGGCTTGGAATTTGGCCGTCTTTTATTATGCTTTCTATCTTGGTAGCCTGGCTTATCTTTTCAAAGAATCCCATCAACGATATACAGGAATTAATACTCTATGTACTTCTCTTTGGTTTGATACAAATCATTGCCATTGGCTTTGCTTCCATGCTTCATGAAGCCGTAATAGAAAGGCGTCTGATGAAAAAGGAAATGCAGAGAGCGGAAAAATTGAATACTCTCGGAGAACTGGCTGCTTCTATTGCACATGAGGTGCGCAACCCCCTGACAGTAGTAAAGGGGTTTCTTCAGTTAATGAAAAGCCAGGAAAAAAGAATGATAACTATCAGTACCTCAGTCTTGTCTTAAGTGAATTGGCACGTGCCGAGGCGATCATTAATGATTACCTGAACTTCGCTAAGCCGCAGTTTGAAAAAATTGAAAAGCTGGAACTCTCCTCAACAATGTCTGATGTCATTGCCCTTCTTCAGCCTTTGGCGATAAAACAAGGAGTTGAATTGGACAGCCGTCTTAAAAGAGAAGTATATCTTCATACGGACAGGAATCAATTCAAGCAGGCGCTTGTCAACATAATAAAAAATGCCATAGAAGCCACCGCTCATGGCGGAAAGATCAACGTGATCCTGTCATCTGATTTACAAGATGTGAAGATTATCGTTAAAGATAACGGGAAAGGCATGACAAAAGAACAGTTAAGCAGGATCGGCACTTTATTTTATACTACCAAAGATAAAGGAACGGGACTGGGGACAATGGTGTCGCTGAGGATTGTAGAGGCAATGGAAGGTAAGATAACCTACAAAAGCGAAATTGGAAAAGGAACTGAGGTCAGGGTCGTCTTGCCAATGATCAGGCTATTCCAGGGCAGAAGAGATGTGCGCATCTCTAAAAATTCAAGTGAAGGTCAGAATGCCCAGCTGTGAAGGTCTGTAAAGCTGGAGAGGTTGCCTTGAGATTGGGGTTGAATATCCAGGATCTTCTGGAGCTGTCAGGAGGCCATCAAAACATCATGTTTGATTACAGAGGAAATCATTCGGTACTGAGAGTTTCTTCGTGGAACAGGAGGTCAACGGATGAACTGCTGGCTGAGCAGAAGTGGCTCGAGCATTTGTCGGAGGCAGGTGTAAGGATCAATAAGCCAAAAGCTTTCCCTGATGGTGAAAGAATAAGAGAGATCAAGTTGGATGGGCTGCGTTTTCTTGTAACTCAGTTTGAGAAGGTGAACGGAGTAGCAGTGAATCCTGAAATAAAGTCTCATTGGAATTCAGAAATGTTTAGAGAATGGGGAAGGGTGACAGGGAAGCTGCATAGTGTCAGTAAAACCCTTGATCAGAGCTGGTTCGGTCATAAGGCAATTATTAGCAAAGGAAAAGCCCAGGAAGATAAGTTAAACGGAGAATTAAGGGAACGGGATAGGAAGATCGGAGAAAAATATGGAGAGCTGCTGGAGGAAATCGCCGGCCTGCCTAGAAAGAATGACTCTTACGGACTGATTCACGGTGACTTGCACCATGGAAACCTTTTATACTCAAAAGGTGAGCTTCATCTGATTGATGCCGATGATTTCAAGTATTCCTGGTTTGCTGAAGATATTGCGGCGTCTTTGTATCATGTGCACTGGCATGGAAGGTCCATACATCCAGATTGGGAAGGTCTGGTTGAGGAATTTTTTAAAGCTTTTACCGAAGAATATAAAAGTGAGAATGTCCTGCCTGGTGGATTGTCAGATGCCATCCCCTTGTTTCTTAGGAAAAGAGAGTTCTTTCTATATAACTTGTTTTTGAAGAAGTGGGACACTGAGAATCTCGAAGTATGGCAGTCGCATACCCTTCAAAAATTGGAGAACAATATAAGAAATAGAAGAGTACCCTTTCAAATAACCTAAAAGGAGCGCGAATTCATGGATTCGCGCTCCTTTTTAGTGCTTTAACGCTAGTGAAAGGGACTGTCCCTTTCAGTGCGTTAAAGTGGTGAAGCTCCATCTTCAGGCTGCTTGTTTATCGCCTTCTTTGTTCTTCATGAACATGTAGAAGGAGGCACTGAAAATGATAATGTATCCTGCTATGCTCAGGATGTCAGGAATCTGGCCGAACAAAACAATGCTGATAAGCGCTGAATATACGACGGTTGAATAGAAGAAAATCGAAATTTCCTTCGCGGGGGCATACTTATAGGCAATCGTAATCCCAAACTGACCTAATGTCGCAAAGATACCGGCAAGTATTAAATAGATCAATTGCCTGGTTTCCATTGGTTCATACCACATGATGACGAATGGAAGCAGAACGACTGTGGAAAAGAAGGAAAAATAGAAAACTACAGTATAGAACTTTTCCTTTTGCCCTAATACCCTGAGGACCGTATAAGCCCCGGCGGCAAAGACTGCAGACAGAATACCTGCCAAGTATGGAATCGTATCCACTGAAAATTCAGGCTTGATAATCAGCAGTGTTCCAAGAAATGCGATGATAATGGCGATGATTTGAAATTTGCGTGCTGTTTCTTTCAGGAAGATGGCTGAAAAGATTATTGTCAGGAAGGGACTCAATTTATTGAGCATATCCGCATCTGATAAAACGAGTTCATCAATCGCGTAAAAGAAAAACACGATTCCAAGGGTGCCGAGGGCAGAACGAAGGAGAAGGAATTTCTGATTCTCCCTTTTGCCAAAAAGCCTTTCCTTATAGTAAATAACAAATCCGAAAGAGATGATGGCTGAAATTAAATTTCTGAACAGCGTTTTCTGAAGGGTGGGCAAGTCTCCTGAAAGCTTCACAAAAGCTGCCATCATGGCAAAGCCGAACGATGAGACAAGCAGGAGCAGGATTCCCTTATTTCTATTTGTCATGTTGTCCTCCCGACGTAGATTCATTTCTATGCAGCGCTTCAAGAGCGACGGTAAAAAATAAACTGCCAAAATGAAAGGCAGTTTCAACACGGTGTTATTTTCCAAAAACCACTATAACAAATGAGCTACTTAAAAGAAAGCTTCTCGCT
This sequence comes from Bacillus sp. P14.5, assembly GCF_003316765.1. Lineage (GTDB taxonomy): Bacteria > Bacillota > Bacilli > Bacillales > Bacillaceae_B > Rossellomorea. Next base: position 69,539 of record NZ_NIJF01000104.1, read on the forward strand.
CCAGCCTTGAAGCAGGTTTTCAAACTTTGGAAAGAAAAACTGTACGATGAATCCAAGGGAAAGCGTAACGATGACGGTGCCGATTCCCACTGCGCCTCCAAAAGCCACAGCAAGAGCAAGGGCCAATCCTTCGCTGATCAGTCTTGAACTGCGCAAGCTCAACCCAAACCTTTCAGAGATGGCGACCATGATCGTATCCATTGGGCTGGACGGAAACTTTGCCTGTAAGTACACAGCAATCCCGACACCCAGCGCGAGAATTCCGATTAAGAGCGTTGCCGATTGAACACCGAGGTGGTCAGGGGCGAAGTTTTTTAAACCAATCAACAGCCAGAAATCGATCATCAATCCAATAATGAAGATGGAAAGGGCTGCGAGGATCTCCGGTTTCCGCTTTAGAAGAAACGCGTTTATAAAGATAAGGATAATACCATTGATGAAGACGCAAGTTCCAACCGTAATCCCGAAAGTAGTGGATTCCCCGACGGCCAGTGCATCCCATGAAGCGGCTCCCAAATTGGCTTTGATGATAAGGGCAACCCCTAATGTGAGTATCATTAATCCAACAAAGAAAAAGACTGTTCGTTCTCTCATATAAAACTTCCTTTTATTAAATATTTTTACGAACACATAAAAAATGCGATAATGAATATATTACATACCCTTTTTTAGAAAAGCAATGTGAAAGATTGTGGCTATTGAAAAGCAATGGATTTCCACTCCAGGCGGACGACTCCGCGGGGCGGGCGCCCGGCCTCCTCGGCTTCATAAAAAGCGAAAGCGGCCGTTCAGCGACGTACAGATTTTAGGGCTCTCGCATGAGATAAAGGAATCATGAAGAGCGACAGCCATTCGATGATGACTTATCTATATAAAGCGGAAATGCCCCGCTCAGCGGCGTACGGACTGGACTGATTCCGCATGAGATAAAGGAAACACAACGAACACAGTGAGTTGATGTTGACTTATCGCAAGGAGGAGGCAGGAAAGTCCGCTAGCCGCTGGGGCCAAGCAGCTAGATTAGCAAGGAGAGAGACCGAAATCTGCTAGTCGCTGGCCGCTGGAACTAGATTGGGGGTCTCACCTGTCCCGCTAGTCCCGCCGGAGGTCGTACGCCTGCAGCGAAGATCCTCCTACGTAAAGGGGGATGAAAGTAAAATAGTATATATACAGAAGCGCGGCTCTTTTCTTCATACTTACCAGAACATTTCCGATGAATAATAGCATTATCTTACGAAATTCATATAAAATAGCCACAAAGATTACGAAAAGAGCCATTAGAAAAGCAATGTGAAAAGAGATTAAGCTGATTTACTACTTTAAAGCATTAAAAGGGAGAGTCCCTTTCAGCGCTTTAGAGGGATAAAGCGCCTGGGAAGAGTACACTTGTCCTTCTCTGTGAAATATATGTAGTAACGCCTAAATTATACAAAGGATAGGATGAAATCATGAAAGAAATCATATTGACCGTGAATCCCAAATTCAAAGATAAATTCAAAAAAGGCTTTCCGCTCATCAGCGGCGATGCGCTTGCTTCCCAAGCAGGACTAGAAGAGGAAGGAAGCATCATCAAGCTGGTGGACAGACGCAAGCAATTCATCGCCAGAGGCTACTATGGTAAACAGAATAAAGGATTGGGCTGGGTATTGAGCTTGAAAGAACAGGAACGGATCGACCAGGGTTTTTTTGAAAGAAAATTGAATAACGCTATCAGCCAGAGACTTGAGTTTTATCAAAGCGAAGAGACAACCGCCTTTCGTGTTTTCAACGGAGAAGGTGATGGCATTGGCGGACTGACCATCGACTACTTTAACGGATATTATCTGATCAACTGGTACAGTGAAGGCATCTATCAATTCAAAAATGATATCATTCTTTCTCTGAAACAGCTTGTCGATAGTAAAGGCATTTATCAGAAGAAGAGGTTTGCCCAAAGCGGGAAGTATATTGATGAAGATGACTTTGTCACTGGAGAGCGCGCCGAATTTCCTCTTATAGTGAAAGAGAATGGTGCCAATTTTGCCGTTTATTTAAACGATGGCGCCATGGTCGGGGTTTTCCTTGATCAGCGGGATGTAAGGAAGCTGATCAGGGACAAGTATGCCGAAGGGAAAACGGTGCTCAATACATTTTCCTATACAGGAGCTTTTTCCGTCTTTGCTGCCCTCGGCGGAGCGGTCAAGACAACCAGCGTAGACCTGGCAAACAGGAGCGAGGCCAAAACCATCGAGCAGTTCAGCATAAATGGGATTAACTACGAGGAGCAGGACATCAAGGTCATGGATGTCTTTAACTACTTCAAGTATGCGGTGAAAAAACAGCTCAAATTCGATATGGTCATCCTGGATCCCCCAAGCTTTGCACGTTCTAAAAAGCATACTTTCTCCGCGGCTAAGGATTATACCGATCTGCTGAAGCAGACCATAGCGATAACTGAGAAAAATGGAGTCATCGTTGCTTCCACAAACGCCAGCAATTTTGATATGAAAAGATTCAAAAGTTTTATCGATAAAGCGTTCAAGGAATCGGGAAGTGACTATAAATTGATGGAGGAATTCTCCCTTCCTGCTGATTTCCGGACAATCAGCCAGTTCAAACAGGGAGATTATCTGAAAGTGGTCTTTATTAAAAAGATTCATTAGAAGAAGCGCAGTTTCCTTAACTGAAAATCGGATTCTAATTACTAAGGGGACAACGATTCTTTTAAAAGGGTGATATAGAAGCTTTGTAGAGAAAGGAGGGGCGGAGCTTGAAGGAAGTAAAAGTTTCTGTTAGGAATCTTGTTGAATATGTTTACAAAAGCGGCAGTATCGATCAAAGATTCCAAACCTCCTCTTCGATGACTGAAGGGACCCGCCTTCATAAAAAAATTCAAAAAACCTATAAAGAGGGAGACCGCGCTGAGGAGTTTTTGAGCACGGTACTCCCGTATGATGATTTGACCTTTACAGTTGAAGGCAGATGCGACGGCCTGATTTTTGAGGAAGAAGACGTGATCATTGATGAGATAAAATCGACTCGTTCCAGTTTGGATGACCTATCTGAAAATTCATACCCGGTTCACTGGGCGCAAGCAAAGTTTTATGCTTATATTTACAGCAAAGACCATGATCTTCAAGAAATCGGAGTCAGGTTGACCTATATCCAAGTGGAAACAGAAGAAACCATCCATTACCTGCAACGGTACACTCTCAAACAGCTGGAAGATTTTGCTGTGGAAACCATTCAAACCTACTATCCATTCGCAAAACTGTTAACCACTCATAAGGAGAAAAGAAATGAATCAGCCGCAGAACTTCAATTTCCGTTCCCAGAGTATAGAAAAGGACAGCGCCATCTTGCAGGTGCTGTGTATAAAACCATAAAGGAAAAGAAAACACTTTTTGTTAATGCGCCGACTGGTACAGGGAAGACAATCTCCACCATTTTTCCAAGCGTTAAGGCATTTGCGGAAGAATCGATAGATAAAATCTATTATTTAACAGCGAAAACGATTACGAGAACCACCGCGGAAGAAGCCTTTATAATGCTGGAGCAAAATGGATTGACTGCCAAAACGCTTACCATCACAGCCAAAGACAAGGCATGTTTGAAGGACGAGGGCATTTGCCAAGGCGACTCCTGCCCGTTTGCAGACGGCTATTACGACAAAATCAATGAAGCAGTCTTGGATATAATCAGGAATGAAACAAGGATGACCAGGGGAGTGATAGAGCAATACGCCAGAAAACACAAAGTCTGTCCCTTTGAATTCTCCATTGATCTCTCCTATATCGCGGATGCCGTCATATGCGATTATAACTATATCTTCGACCCCCGGGTTTCCTTAAAGCGATTATCCGATTCGCAGAAAAAAAGGACCGTCCTCCTTACAGATGAAGCTCATAATCTGGTTGACAGAGGAAGGGCGATGTTTTCAGCCGGGCTGGAGAAATCAGCTTTTTTAGAGCTCAAACGGAGTTTTAAGGGGAAGAATAAGAATCTGCATACTTCCAGCAATGAAATCAATCGCTTCCTTATTGGTTTGCGGAAGCAGTGCGAGGAAACAGGAACGATGGTATATAAAGAACCCTTTACGGAACTGCTGGAACTTCTTGAGAGATTTATAGAAGCGGCGGAAGCAGAGCTGGCAGGACAGAGCGGGGAAAGTAACTTGCTTGAAACTTATTTTGCGGCTCACAATTTCATTAAGATTTCCGCGCTGTACAATGAAGATTATGTTACGTATATCGATATTGGTAAAAGAGAAATGACAATCAAGCTTTTCTGTCTGAATCCATCCGAGCTTCTCAGCCGGACAAGCAAAAGCTTCTCATCTGCCGTGTTCTTTTCAGCCACCTTGTCTCCATTTCATTACTATTTCGAACTGCTTGGCGGTGAAAACGATGACTATCGTTTCGAAATTCCTTCCCCTTTTCCCAAGGAGAATTCCCGTGTTTTCATCAAACCGTTGTCGACAAGATATAAGGACAGGGAAAGGAGCATCGCGCATCTTATCTCCCTGCCTCACGAACTAATAAAGCAGCGTCCCGGGAACTACTTGTATTTCTTTCCTTCTTACCGCTATATGAATGAGGTGTATGAAGCTTTCATGGAAAGTTGTCCTGATGTTGAGGTACTGTTGCAGTCAACCGGTATGTCGGAGAATGAGCGGGAAGAGTTCTTGGAAGCTTTTCAACCTCAAAGAGGATCTTCTCTTATTGGTTTTGCTGTTCTCGGAGGCATTTTTTCAGAAGGTATCGATTTGAAGGGAGACAGGCTGAAAGGAGTGATTATAGTCGGAGTAGGACTGCCGCAACTGGGAGCGGAACGGGAGATCATTAAAGATCACTTCAATAGCCAGGGAAAAAACGGATATGACTATTCTTACATTCTTCCTGGCATGAACAAAGTTCTGCAGGCTGGAGGGAGACTGATTCGTACCGAGGAAGACACTGGTGTGATCGTGCTGGTGGATGACAGATACCTGACCCCTAAATACCGGCAGCTGCTTCCGGAAGAGTGGCTCGATTTTACAGTAGTATGAGCAGATTAGTGAAAGGTGGAGACTGAAGCCAGAAAAACTGAACAGCCTGATCAGCAAAAAAAGCTTTCTCCGATGTGGAGAAAGCTTTTTAAATACATTTATTATTGGAACGCAGGATCCATTAGCATACGGTCAAGTTCTTCCATATGATGCGTTTCATCGGAGATAAGGTCATCCAGTTTCACGACCAGCTCAGTTAAGCCTAAAGCTTCTGCCTGTTCTTTACGTACTTTATAGCGGTCGATCGTTTCTTTTTCGGCTTGGCGTGCTGCCTGAAGCATTTCCTTGACATCATCGGTCTGCTTTACAGGAGCCGGAGTGGTTGTCGGCGTGCCGCCTAATGTTTTGATTTTTTCAGCTAAGTATAAAGCGTGCCCTTGTTCGTCACCTACTTCACTTTCAAAGAAAGGCTTCAGCACTGCGCGGTGCAGACCTGAAACGACAGCCGCGTAGTTTGTGTACATAATCTGTGCAGTATACTCATTTGCTAAATCTTCATTCAATCCATCAAGTAATTCTTGTAAATTTTGATCCATCTTAAAAATCATCCTCCATTTAATTGCTTATAGTTTATTAATACCCTTTTGCCTGCAGATTAAACTACCCCTTCACAGAAGTGCTGCTTGCTAATAAATACTGGCAGTTTTGCAAAGACTATGGTCGAATATCAGAAATGAAAAAGTGGAGGGAACTTTATGAGTAAACAGGGCAGAACGAACCTTGAACAAACTTCAGAACAACTGGCTAAACAGCAAGGGAAAAATGATGTCGAGTTCAGCACAGATGATTTCCAGGCGGGAAACAGCCAAAGCCAGAGCCAGAAAAAGAGCGGCAGACAAAAAACAAAAATAAAATGAATACCATTGTGTTTGATGGAAAATCCTATGAGTATATTAAGGAGGTGTGGAAACATGTCAAGAAGAATTGGAGTGGAAGAATCTCTTCAAAATGTTGTACAAGCACTTCGTGAAAAAGGGCACGATGTCGTGGAATTGAAACAGGAGACTGATGCACAAGGCTGTGACTGTTGTGTCCTGACTGGACTGGATTCCAATGTTATGGGGATCGCAAACGTGGTCACTCAAGGGTCTGTTATCGAAGCTAACGGCTTAAGCGCTGATGAGGTGTGTCAGCAGGTAGAGAGCAAATTGCGTTAATAATGAAATTGAAATTAAAAAGCGAAATCAAAGGGGGACATTACATAACCTTTAATTTCGCTTTTTTATTGCTTAGCAGGAAATTGCTAATTCTTGGAGTCAAACCGATAAAGACAACTGATTCTGCTGCAAATATTCCTCCAGTAAGTCTGGTGCGGTAAGGTACAGGAGACCGTTACCTTCCAGTGCTTTCGGATAACCAAGCGGAATTGTCCGTTTAACCAGCTGGGCGTAAATCTCACATTCAGATAGCTTCCTGTCAAAACCCGATTCTTCGAGAAGTTTAACCAAGGCCAATGCTCCTGAAACATGTGGCGCTGACATGGAGGTGCCGCTGAATTTGGCAAATTTCCCGCCGGGGATCGTAGATAGTATCTTTTCACCAGGTGCCACGAGATCGACTTCATTATTGGAATTGGTGAAGTAGGATGAATTTCGTTCAAAGTCGATGGCCCCTACTGAAATGACTTCATTGTAACAAGCTGGAAAGGAAAGTTCATCGGTTGATGCATCCTCATCTCCTTCGTTACCTGCTGCGCAGACAACAGAGATGTCAGACGCGACCGCCTGCTTGATTACATCATGAAGAGGCTCGTAGTCGGTTGGTCCTCCAAGAGACATTGAAATGATGTCTACACCTTGATCAATGGCGTATTGAATTCCATCCACAATCCAATCATATCTTCCGCTTCCTTGTTCTCCTGCTAATACTTTAATAATCAGCAGGCTGGCTTCCGGAGCAACCCCGACCACTCCTGATCCATTTTCGTTCGCAGCTATTGTTCCGGCAACGTGTGTGCCGTGTCCGTTATAATCAGTAACATTCTCTTCATGGCCATCATCATCGTTCGTGAAGTTGCGTGTGCCTATAATCCGTCCCTGCAGGTCGTCATGGTCAAGGTCACAGCCCGTATCCAGGACAGCGACGGTAATGCCTTTCCCTTTGACTGATTTCCACAGCCTCGGGGCCTGAACGAGGTCGACCCCTGCAGGCATTTCTGATACAGTTTCCATAATTTCTTCTTTGACATAAGGAATTAATCTTACTGAACCCTTCATAAGCATTCCTCCTGAAATCAAAATAAAAACTGAACTTTCAGAAAATATATCATAAACAGGGTCGATTTGGAAGAGTTAAAAGTAATGGTTCTATAGTAGAGTGAGCATAATTAGTTCTTGTTATTTCTTTCTTCTATGTAGCTTAATCAAAAAAAACAGGCAGTTTAGTCATAACAAATTACTACTAAATAGTACGAGTATAATGGTAAGTGTCTTAAAGAGAAGAATGGTTAACTACTAACCTCTAATTTAAATTGCTTAAAGTGTTTACTGTGATTGGAGCGGAAGGTGTGCCATCTCCTGCGGGAATAGCGGGACAGGGGAGACCCCGCAGGCGAAAGCCGAGGAGGCTCACCGCCCGCCCCGCGGAGTCGGCGCACCTGGAGCAGAAATCAATTTAGTAAACTGTACTAAAGGATGAATGTGCTATCCCGGCCTGAGCTTTAGTTTAATCTAAGGAATTAATCTCGAAACATCACTTGCAATTACGTTATAATAGAATGGAAGTCTAGTTACAATTTGAAAGAGAGTGAAAACTATGGGTCGTAAGTGGAATAATATCAAAGAAAAGAAAGCTTCAAAAGATGCAAATACAAGTCGTGTTTATTCTAAATTTGCGAAGGAAATCTATGTTGTCGCCAAGCAGGGAGAGCCGGATCCGGAAGCCAATCAGCCTTTGAAGTTCGTTCTTGAGCGTGCCAAAACATATAATGTACCAAGAAATATCATTGACCGCGCATTGGAGAAAGCAAAAGGCGGCACTGAAGAAAGCTTTGACCAGCTCCGCTATGAAGGCTTTGGTCCTAACGGTTCGATGATCATTGTCGATGCTTTAACCAACAATGTGAACAGAACAGCTTCTGAAGTCCGCGCAGCTTTCGGGAAAAATGGCGGAAATATGGGTGTGAGCGGGTCTGTTGCCTATATGTTCGATTCTACGGCTGTTGTCGGGATGGAAGGGAAAAGTGCGGAAGAAGCACTGGAAATCCTGATGGATGCCGATGTCGATGCCAGAGATATCATTGAAGAAGATGAAGCGGTCATCATTTATGCAGAGCCTGACCAATTCCATGCAGTTCAACAAGCTTTCAGAGATGCCGGGGTATCAGATTTTACTGTGGCAGAACTAACGATGCTTGCGCAGAATGACATCAGTCTTCCAGAGGAAACTCAAGCTGAGTTTGAAAAATTGATCGATGCAATCGAGGATTTGGAAGATGTTCAGCAAGTCTATCATAATGTAGATTTGGGAGATTGATTTTCTTGAATGCCCTTCCCGTAATGGGGAGGGCGGTTTTTATGCTGTTGGAAGTTTGCATATATTTTTATATTCATTCAAATAAAGGTAAGCACGCAATCCAGCGTGCTTACCTTTATTAGCTTACAAATCAAGTACTTTCGGATCTTCACCATTCTTATTCATCAAACGGTATTGTGTTGGATGAACCTCCAGAATGATTAAACTCGGGTCATCCGGTCCTTTAAACCATTTCTTCATTTCATCATTCCAAAGCTTTTCTTTCAGACTCTCATCTTTACTAATCTGGACTTTTCCTTCGACCTCTACATAAGCGTCACCGTAGCCATCGCCTTCATATCCAAGCAGTATATGGACATTAGGGTTCTGCTCAATTTCATCCGCTTTATGTGTTTCGCTGCTCGTAGGGGTTAAAAGAGTCAGGTCATCGTTGAAAAAAGTCATGTATCGAGAATGAGGTTTGTTCCCAACAACAGTAGCCAGCGTTCCAACCATGCTGTTTTCAAGGACATTCAGAACTTCTTGCTTCAAATCGGTTTGTGACAAAATCTCATCTCCTTTTGTTTTAATTCACTTGTATTTATTCCTTAATAGGAGGATAAATAAACATTCGGATGTGCCCAAGTAAAAAGGTGCCTGGAAACCATAGTTTCCAGGCACCCAGAGGATGGTGCTTAATCGATGATATTTTTCACCCTGCCAACCTGTCCATCTGCAAGGCGGACTTTAATGCCGTGAGGGTGTGTGGACGAGTTGGTGAGGATGTCTTTTACCGTTCCCCTTGTGGTTTTTCCGCTTCTCTGATCTTTTTTCAGTACTATATCGACTTCGATGCCCGGGGTGATATTGGCGCGCTGCTGACCGTTCATTTTAAACCCCCGTTCTTTTCTTTTGATTATTCGGCTTTTTGGTGAGCTGGCTTTTGAGCGGCTGGGTCGATTTCACAAGCCTACTGGGATTACTGCCGGATTGCTGTTTCTTTTGTACGAGCTTTTCTTTCATTGCTTGGGCAAGACTGATTTTCTTTTTCTCGGTTGATGACATCTGGGTGTCTCTCCTTCATCTGTTTTCATCTATTATAGATCAAACTGAGGCTGAAAGTAAGGCATTCACGTATTTGGGCGTATTTACATAAGATAGTTGGCAAAAGCCCAGCATGAGGAGTGGTGGAGAAGTGTCGTACTATTATGGTCTTCAACCGGGATATTATAATGGTTATCTACCTTATAGAAACGTTCCTTCGATTTCCTATGCCCAGATAGAAGGGGGCCCCCTGGCTCCGAACTTAAAAGGATATGTCTTTTTCAGGGAAGTGCCAAACGGGACGGAGGTTCATGTAGAAGTGAATGGACTGCCAGAATTTCAACCTGCAAAAGGGAAGGAGAATCCGGTCGGACCGCATGGATTTCATCTGCATGAAAATGGCAGTTGTGAAATTGGTGACAAAGAAGAGCTCTTTAAAGCGGCAGGCGGCCACTGGAACCCTGACGGTGAACCTCATGGAAATCATGCTGGCGATTTTCCGGTTCTTTTTTCCAATAACGGCTATGCAAGAATGACTTTCTTTACCAACAGATTTAAACCTCAGGATGTCGTGGGAAAAGCAGTAATTATTCATCAAAGTCCGGATGATTACCGGTCACAGCCCGCAGGAGACGCAGGGAAGCGATTGGCTTGCGGGTTGATTGTGAAATATCAATGATTATGGAGTACAGATCTTTCTGTATTCTTTTTTTATTTCCTGAAGATAAAAGATTGAATATTGAAGTGGAATTTGAAATAATTGGAATATAATAAGTGTATAGGGGGAGCAATATGATCAAGAAAGCTGGATTACCCATGATTGTATCTTTAGCAGTCCTTATTTGTCTGCCTGTCTTTTTTCTTTGTATTTCCTTTATTACAGGCCAGTGGGGCTATCTATTGTGGAGCCTGCCGCCGTCCTTTTTAGCGGGGTTTACCGGTCTTATGGTCTCAAGGAATAAGACAAGAATGAAAAATGTATAAGATGGTTGATGTTGAATTGCCCATATATTGAAACCTTTGTCGACGGTATTCGTATAAACTGGTACAGAGGTTTTTAACTGAATGTGGGAGGTTGCTGTTTTGAAAAAAATCATGGTCTTTTTGATCAGTTTTCTTGTATTGTATACTGTACTGCAAATCGGATCCGGCCTAGTCCTTACAGCGCTTTATGTACCGGATATTGAAGGGGCTTGGGAAACAAGCACTTCTTTATCAAGTGAGGTTTCTTTTGGAGGAGGATTTACGTACTTAAGTCTTGTTTTTCTACTAACTGCAGCTTTGCTCGCAGCATTTGTTTCTAAAATCATTCAAAAAAAGTACTGAAGTCTTGTTGATTTGTAGAGTTAATAATAAAAACACATCGTTAGAGAGACGGTGTGTTTTTATTACGCTCCTTTCGCAAAGATTGGGGCTGCTTTACTAGTAAGGGATTTCCGCTCCAGGCGCACGACTCCGCGGGGCGTGCGGTGAGCCTCGGCTTTGCCTGCGGGGTCTCACCTGCCCGCTATTCCCGCAGGAGATCGTACGCCTTCCACTTCAATCCGCCTCCGTTAAAAGGTGAGGAGGGGGGAATTATTAAAAAACAACAATCTTTCAGAAAACAGCCTTTTTTATTAACCGACTCAGCACCACCGCCCCGGAGAATTTGGCAAAGTGAAGGGTCATTTCACAAAGGAACAACACACAGGGATGCTTCAAATCTTATAAAGAGATTGATTTACAGCATTGGAAACCTTTTTTGTTTGATATGATGCAGTATAAAAGCACTTTATACAGCATGAAATTCTTTTTCGGTAGAGTTGATGCTGTTTAAGAGCGCTTTATACAGCATGAAATTCTTTTTCTGGATAGCTGATGTTGTAAAAGACCCCTTTATACAGCATGAAACTTTAGTTTAGGGAGAGTTGATGCAGTTTAACAGCTATAATCCTCTGTGCATTTCCCTGATCATTGACAACCTCATCATAAAAAAGAGGACAAGACCGCACGCGGCTTTGCCCTCCCTTAGTTTAATAATATCTTGCTATTTAAGATCTGATCCAATCATTTTTACAATAAAAACAATATCATCAGCAGGCTGACCACTGAAACAGTCAAGGATGCCGCAAGACCGGCAATCAGGGGTTTAAATCCAAGCTTGGCAAACTGCTTGGGGTTCACTTGTAAGCCGACAGCGGCCATCACCATAATGATGATGAACTTCGCGGTGTCTGTCACAAATTCTTCCACAGAGCCTGGAATGATGCCGAACGAGTTTACGATACTTACAGCCAGGAACATCAGGACAAACCAAGGAAATGCTTTTCTTACAGTGTTTGAGCCACTGGGCTTATCTGTTTTCAAAAGCAGCGGAAGCACCAGAATCAGAGGAAGCAAAAACAGGGTTCTTGCCAGTTTTACAGTGGTGGCAACCTGTCCGGCTTCATTTCCGTACACATACCCGACAGCAATGGCTGAAGAAGTATCGTGGACGGCTGTTCCTGCCCATATCCCAAACGACATGGAACCCATCTCGAGAAGGTGCCCGATCAACGGGTATAAGAAAAAGGCGATAAGATTAAAAAAGACAATGATGGAAATGGCATACGCCGTTTCATTATCATCAGAGTCTATAACCCCTTTGACGGCGGAAATGGCCGTTGCCCCGCAGATGCTTGTTCCGACTCCTATCAGCAAAGAGAGCTTTCGGTCCATCTTCAGCAGGCTTCCAACCCATATGGTCATTACGATTCCCAGTATGACGGAGACCAAAATGATCCACAGCGATTGTCTTCCGATCAAGAGGATGTCGGCAAAGCTGAGGCTGACCCCAAGCATGACCACGGCAGCTTTTAATAACTTTTTCAAGGTGAGTGAAAGCCCAGGCTGAAATGCGGCATGTACCCCAACGGTATTATTAATGAGAATTCCAAGGATGATGGCGAATAAGATACTTCCCAAAAGAGGGAAAAGGGTGCCAAGATACTTGGCGGTCCCGGATATGATCAATAATAAAAGGATGCCACTGCTCCATTGTGGAAGGCGGGCAGCAATCCTTTTGTTCATAACGTCCTGCAATTAATTCACTGCTCCTCTATGCTGCTAAGTAATTCTTGTTTTTCAATACTGGTTCCTTTATTAATATCTTATCAAAAGTGGAGTGAAATTAGTTCAATTTCTTGATGTCGTCTAACATTTCCTCGAATGGAGGATCACTGACGTCTTCGTATTGTTTCACCCATTTTCACTGTTTTAGTAAGAGATGTTCAGTGACCCAATTGATCTCACATTTCCACTTTAGTGAAGAGTTAAAAGGGCCCTGCTAGTCATCATTGAAAAGTCTTTTTATAATACAAACACTCTTCTTAATTTAAATCGGTGAATCCTGTATAATGGAAGGAACTATGCGTACGTTCGCAAATGAAAGGATTGTTTCGATTGAGCAAAACATTAGTACTTGCTGAAAAACCATCAGTCGGCAGGGACATCGCTGCTGTACTGAATTGCCATAAAAAAGGAAACGGATTTATAGAAGGAGACCACTATATTGTCACTTGGGCGCTCGGCCATCTTGTAACGCTGGCCGAGCCGGATGCCTATGACAGCAAATACCAGACTTGGAGGATAGAAGACCTGCCAATGCTTCCGAATGAACTGAAGCTGGTGGTCATCAAGAAGACAGGCAGGCAGTTCAACGCAGTCAAAAGCCAGATGGTACGTAATGATGTGAAAGAAATCGTCATAGCAACAGATGCTGGACGGGAAGGCGAACTGGTCGCCCGCTGGATCATTGAAAAAGCAAGAGTAAACAAGCCGATTAAACGCTTATGGATTTCATCTGTAACAGACAAGGCTATCAAAGAAGGATTCAGAAAGCTGAAGAACGGCAAAGAATATGAAAATCTCTATGCCGCCGCCCAAGCCCGCTCGGAAGCCGATTGGTATGTAGGAATGAATGCGACCCGCGCGCTGACTGTGAAGCACAATGCACAGTTGTCCTGCGGCAGAGTCCAGACGCCGACTCTCGGTATCATTGCGCAAAGAGAAGAAGAGATCAAGAACTTCAAGCCGAAGCCGTTCTACGGCCTGAAAGCAAAGAGCCGTGAGTTTACCCTGACTTGGCAGGATAGCAAAACCAAGGAATATCGTACCTTCTCAAAAGACTTTATTGAAAAGGTGTCCGGGAAACTGAAAAGTGAAAAGAAAGCATCAGTGACTTCTGTGGACAAAAAGTTGAAGAAGAGCTTTTCACCGGGACTCTACGATTTAACAGAACTTCAGCGTGACGCTCACAAAATTTTCGGATATTCGGCAAAAGAAACCCTGTCCATCATGCAGAAGCTTTATGAGCAGCATAAGCTTTTAACGTATCCGCGTACCGATTCCCGCCACCTTTCCAGTGATATTGTGGACACACTGAAAGACAGAATCCAGGCGGTATCCATCAAGCCGTATAATCAACTTGCGGCAAAAGCGATGAAAAGTTCAGCAAAGCTGGGGAAGGCATTTGTGGATGACAGCAAAGTGTCTGATCATCACGCCATTATCCCGACAGAGCAGACGGCTTTTCTTAATTCCTTAAGCGATAAGGAACGAAAGATTTATGACCTCGTTGTAAAACGTTTCCTGGCCATGTTCCTTCCTCCTTTTCAATATGAGCAGACAACCATTGAAGCGGAGATTGCGGGCGAGACGTTCGTAGCCAAAGGAAAGCGGATTATTGAGCAGGGCTGGAAAGAGATTTTTGACAGGCAGAGTTCTTCGGAGGAAAGCGGAGATGGTTTAACCGATCAAACACTGCCGAAAATCGAGAAAGGTGACGTTTTATCTGTTTCTTCGATTGAACAGACATCCGATGTCACACAACCGCCTGCCCGATTCAATGAAGGCACGCTTCTTTCAGCAATGGAAAATCCAAAGAAATACATGGCAGGCGAAAATCAGGAGCTGATCAAGACAATTGGTACTGCAGGAGGCCTGGGAACCGTCGCCACTCGTGCGGATATTATTGAGAAGCTCTTTAACTCTGGGGTAATCGAAAATAAAGGAAAGTCCATCATGATTACATCAAAAGGGAAGCAGCTGCTTGACCTTGCTCCCGACGAATTGAAATCACCTGCTCTTACAGCTGAGTGGGAACAAAAGCTGGAGGCGATTTCCAAAGGCAAGCTGAATAAAAATACCTTTATCAGTGAAATCAAAGATTATGCCAAACAGTCTGTACATGAAATTAAAAACAGCACCAAGAAATTTGCACATGACAACATAACCGGAACAAAGTGTCCCGATTGTGGAAACCTCATGCTGGAAGTCAAAAACAAACACGGCAAAAAACTTGTTTGTAAGGACCGCGAGTGCGGTTACCGCAAAAATGTCAGCAAGAAAACAAATGCACGCTGCCCTAACTGCCATAAGCGTTTGGATTTGCGCGGTGAAGGCGAAGGCCAGATGTTCACATGTGTCTGCGGCCACCGTGAAAAACTTTCGACCTTCAATGAAAGAAGGAAAAAAGCGAAGAACAGCAAAGTCTCCAAGAGCGATGTTAACAAGTATATGAAGAAGCAGGACGACGCACCGGTCAACACGGCATTGGCAGACGCGCTCGCGAAGCTGAAATTGGATAAGTAATAGTTTGTCTGCCCCAGGTTTTTGCCTGGGGTTTTTAATTGTTATGAAAAGTAGAACCGTTTCGCCGATCAACTAGTGGGTTCCGCTGATAGACCTGCTAACTTCTCCAATAATCAGTAAAGCCTGCAAATCCGCATCTCGCATTCAATTTCCTCTCACTTGTTAGCGCCAGCACCCGTCTCCAGCAGACCCAGCGTTTCTCTCATTTTTTTATGAAAATATAAATTGCCATTCCGTTCGTCAAAGTCATCGGCAATGGCCAGGACAACCGATTCCATCTCCTGCAAAGAGAAAGGCACCCGCAGTCCGCTTTTCTTCAGGGCTTTTCCCCATACAAGCGAAGCGAGGTAGAAGGAGAACATGCCGTATGGGTTTTTATCAGCATCGGCTGAATCAATATGTCTTTCAAATATCTTCTTTCCACCCTTTGGATTGGTCAAAGCGAAAAAGAGCAGATGTTCAGAGGCTTCCACGAGTAAATTCGGTTTTTGATAGATCATGAAATAGCCTTCACTTTGAAAGTACTGCGCTTCTGCTATTTTTTCGAGCCGTAAGTAGGGCAGCAGTAATTTGGAGTAGGTGAGATGAGGGATTTCCCCACAGGTCACTTCCCTGTTCAATAATCTTTCCGCTATCCCAAGTGCCTCATCCGTTTGGTTGATCTGAAACAGATACTCCATTTCAGCTTGAAGCTCGCACGCGGCACAATCTGCCAGATCATCTCTTGGCGCGTTCAGCCACAATCCGTAATATTCTTCTGCACCTTGAAAATCACCTTTCAACAGAGCGGCTTTGTGCCGAAATTGATAGAAAGGCCGTAAGCTGAAACTATATTTTGTAAGGAGCTCTTGGAAATCAGAAAATAGTTCCTCAATGGTTTCTTGGTCAACATGAGGGAACAACACTATTCGTTCCAACGTCCATTTAAATGCCCAAAGGATAGAGGATGCCCACTCTTGAAGGTGTTCCAAGTTGTTTTGAAAAAAGTCCAGGCACCAGAAGAAATGTTCAAAAAGGATTTCAAATTCGCCTAAGAAGTTTGCGCAATTCAGCAATTCAAACCTGGCAGCAAATTCTTCATAAGGCAGTTCATTTTCACCCGTCCATGATAATAAATCTATTAATGAATTATATTTTTCATAGCTATGCTCTGTATTGGCTAATGTTTCGTAGCTCTCCCAAAACTCCTCATTCGTCAAGCAGGTCACTCCATTCTAGTAAAATAAGTCCCTAACTAAGAAATACCACTTTTTCACAAAAAAGAAAATAGAAATATGTAGTTTAGCCAATTGTCATTTTGTGGTACTTAGAAGAATAGAGATGAAAAGAGTGCGAAACTGGAAAGGGGACTCTTGATAATGTTGATGTGGATTTGGATTGCCATTGGTGTCCTGGTGCTGCTGGCAGTACTAGAAGAAGTGATTTACTATGTGCTGAATAAGCAGCTTGGCTTGGAAAGAGAGTCTAAGATTAAGAAACTATCACATTTATGGCAGAAAGGTATAGCTGTTTTTAAAAGAAAAAAGAGCATAGCAGCCAGTCTGCATAGAAAAAAGCTTGAGATCAAAACATCTCAAGCTTTTTTAGTGTTAATAAGCTGATAGACAAGCGAATCCTGTTTTGAGTCAGCTATGGGGATACCTTAATGCCCTGTACCAATTATTTTGAATCCATCGATAGTTTTATTGATGAATGGAGAGAGAACTTATCCGTTGTCAATAAAAATTGAGCAAACCCGCCGAGCAGCAACAAGAGAGCAGAGAGAACAAACAAGACGGCGCCTCCCCATTCAATCAGAATCATGCCTCCAAGAAAAGGGCCGGCCATCCTGGAAATATCCCAATGAGTTCCATATATCGAAAAGTACAGACCGCGCTTATTGGACGGTGCTATCTCGGACACATGGTTCAGCAGCCGGTTCAAGCCAAGGCTTTCAGCCACAGTCACAATCAATTGAGTAAAAATCAGCAGAAGCATGGAGGTTGAAAACCCATAAGATATGGCAGCGACAAAGTAAAGGCTGTAGGAAATAATAATGATTCTTTTGAATGAGTATTTATTGCTCCATTTTACAAGGGGGATTTCGAGAAATATGCACATGACAGCTTTTATGGAAGCAAGCGTAGTCAGGACAACAAGAAAATCCGGAAAAAGATCTTCGAGATAAATCCGGTAGTTCGTTTCCGTTTGTGCATAGAAAAAACTTATCGGCAGGCTGAATGCCATCAGGCCAAATACATAGGAGTTCTTGGAAATAAATGACTTAAGATGGAAGCCGCTTGCAGCCTGCAGGATTTCATCGCTTTCATCAGGGAGTGTTTCAGGAAGCTTGAAATATACCACAATTAAATAGATAGTTAACGCAGCTGCCTGCATTCCGAACATAAGGGCAGGATCTTGTGTATAGACAAAATAACCGATGACCGGTCCGAGCGCTAATCCGGCAGCTCCCACTGTGTTAAGCAGAGCGAAAACCTCGGAACGCAAACCGTCATCAATGGAGTCGGCAATCTGGGCGCGCTGGGCAGGAATATAAACGGAGCGGCCGGCCCCATTAATGACATAAAGAAGGGCAAACATCCAGACAGATTCGGCAAAGATAAATCCTGCCATTGCTCCTGCCTGCAGCACAAGGCCCGCAACAATGATCTTTTTTCTTCCCAGGCGGTCAGTGAGATTCCCTCCTAAGAGAGTGATGATGATTTCTGTCAGTGGCTGCAGACCCACTATGATCATGGGAAGCAGGACAGCGCCATCGAGCTTATCATAAAGATAGATGATCAAGAAGGGAGCAAGCATGGATCCAGTGACACTCGTCAGCAATTCGCCGAAGACACGAATCCAGACAAGCCCCGGGTAACGGTTTAATAGATTTTTAATCAAGGTCATCCTTCCTTTCTAATAGATCTATTTTATATAGAAGGAAAAAGGTGAAAAAGGGTAGAATTAGATATGTAAATACTTCGCCTTTTAAGAAAGGATTTTTATATGATTTCATTAGAACACTATGTGCGCTTATATTTAGCGCAGGGCAAACAGATTCATAGGAAACTTGAAATATCCCTTTCATCTATTTCAGAGGTGCTGTTTTGCACAACACGCAACAGCAAGCTGACCATCCACAAGTGGGAAAGGGAAGGGTGGGCTAAATGGTCGCCCGGCAGAGGAAGGGGAAATAAATCAACATTGACCTTTTTGGAAGATCCAGTACATCTCTTGATGGGTGAGGGCAGAAGGCTTGTGAAAAAAGGAAAACTAGAAGCGGCTCAGGATTTGATCGGGGTATACGGCAGGGAATTTCCGGGTTTGGAGGAGGATTTTGCTGACTGGCTTGAAACCTTGTTTGGATATCATGCAGAATCAGAAAGCCGTGATGTACTGAGGCTGAAGTATGGAAAGCAGCCTTTTTCACCACTGGACCCAACGCTTGCGAGTCTTCGCTCGGAATGTCACATTCTAAAGCATGTGTGTGATCGACTGGTTTCTTATAATGAAGAAAAAAATCAATTTGAGCCCCGCCTTGCCTTTCACTGGGAACATAATGAGTCAGGTGACCAATGGATTTTTTATATAAGAAAAGGTGTAAAGTTTCACGACGGAAGCCGCTTGACCACCCGGGATATTCAGCATACCTTTGAGCGCTTTCTGCAAACCGAGGAAAATCCATATCGTTGGATGCTTCAGGACCTGAATGAGACGGTTATCTTGGGAGAGCATGCAATCAAACTCCAACTGAATAAACCTAACCATTTGCTTCTTCACCTTTTAAGTGATGAGCATTTATCCGTTGTGAGGAAGAATGAACAGAAAGAAGTTTATTTGGATACTCTTATAGGGACTGGCCCATTCAGGCTTGTGAGAAATGACGGTACGAAATTGATCCTGGAAGCTAACGAGCATTATTTCAGGGAACGGCCATTTCTTGACAGCGTAGAGTTTTGGAACGTGCCCGAGGAGCGTGAAGACCGGGCTCCAGCCAAAACAGAGATGGATTTTGGATACTACAGGGGTAATGAAAAGGAAGTAGGCACCCGCAAAAGAGTAGCCCGCATTGAAAAGAATGTACAGTTTCTTTCATTGAATGGAAGGAAAAATGGTCCCTTAAAAGATCCTCTGCTTCGAAGTGCATTGAAAGCAATCGCAGACCCGTCTGCCCTTGTTGCTGAGCTGGGTGAATTCAGGAAAGAAAGTGCAGCTTCTTTTTTGGAATATAAAGAGAATCAGCGTGAGGTTGAAATAACAGATCACCTTCTAAAGAGCACCTACAATGGAGAAGAGCTTCTATTATATACCTTCCAGGACAGGGATCATGTGGAGGATGCCGCGTGGCTTAAGGAAAGATGCAAGAAATACGGCATCTCTATAAAAAACGTTTTTCTCCCAGCAGAAGAACTGCTGAGAAGCGATACGATGTCGGAAGCAGATATCATCCACGACAGTGCAACAATCACCGATCAGGAAGAATTAAGTTTTCTTCAGTTGGTCTTAGCTGAGACCAGTCCAATCTGGCACCATTTTTCTGATGAATTCAGGGAGGAGCTGCTTGCGGGAATAGATCAGTTAAAAAGTCTTTCAAGCAGGGAGAAACGCCTGAAGAGGCTTCTTATAATAGAAGAGAAATTATTGAGGTCATGCCAGGTGCTGCCGCTTTATAAAAATCTGTCAGAGCTTGAAAGTGATGAATCAATTCAGCAGGCACTGATTAACTCACAGGGCTGGATTGACTTTTACCGAATCTGGTTTAAAAGGAAATAATGTTTGGCCGGGCGAGGGCTGTCGTCCGGTTTTTTAAGTATGGGAGGAGGATCGTACCATTAAGCTAAGTCTCTTTAGAGATAACGGTACGATTAATAGAAAAACGTACCAATAAAAGAGGAATTCGCCGAGAAATGGTGCGATTAACGGAAAAACCTACCATTAAAAGAGGAACCCAGCGAGAAAACGGTACGATTAATAGAAAAACGTACCAATAAAAGAGGAATTCGGCGAGAAAATGGTGCGATTAACGGAAAAACGTACCATTAAAAGAGGAACCCAGCGAGAAAATGGTGCGATTAACGAAAAATATACCATTAAAACAGGTCTACCATAATTTAACGATACCTTTAGCTGTTTAAATACTACTTCCGAAGCAGGAACCTGGATCAAACGTAACCCCACCTCGATAAGAACCGATCAAATAAAACAACTCCTGTATCCCAACCAGCCCCACATCCATGATGGTTCATCATGCCCGCCCCATTACAAGGGATTATTACAAAGCCGCTTGGCAGACCAATTCCCCTCCCAGTCTACTAAATGTTAATCAAAACAGATCTGCTAACCTAATCAAATAAGAGTTTCTATAAAAATATAAATTTTCAGAAAATATATTGACTTTTCAGGAATTTAACGTTATCTTTTGAGTGTAGATGTATAACAAAATAAATATATCACGAATAAAAAGCGTTATATAAAAATAGAGAATCTTCCAAGTCGAGAGGGCCATGTCGAGTAAAGGGGGAAATACTGAGTGATTTTACATGAAATTGAAACGTGGTACAGAAGCGATACCGAATTAATTCAGCTTGGACGCCTTCAGAAGACGATAGCCAGTGTTTACGCTAATGTCTCATTTTACAGAGAGCAGTTAGATAATAGGGGCATCAAACCAGAAGACATTCAATCATTGCAGGACATTCAACTCCTTCCGTTCACGACGAAGGCTGATTTGCGTAACCATTATCCATTTGGAATGTTTGCGGTTCCACAGGGTGAACTGGTGAGGGTACATGCTTCATCAGGGACGAGCGGCAAACCGACTGTAGTTGGCTATACGCAAAAGGATATTGACATGTGGAGTGAAATTGTCGCACGGGCAATAGCGGCTGGCGGCGGAAAGCCTGGGGACTTCCTGCACAATGCCTATGGCTACGGATTATTCACTGGCGGACTTGGCCTCCATTATGGAAGCGAAAGACTTGGATTAGTGACAGTTCCGGTGTCAGGAGGAAATGCGGAAAGGCAGATTACACTGATTGAGGATTTTAAACCAACTGTCATTTGCGGCACGCCGTCCTATATTTTGAATATAGCCGAGAAGATGGAAGAACAGGGTAAAGATCCTGCCAAAACCTCTGTGAAATATGGAATCTTTGGCGCTGAGCCATGGTCGGAAAAAATGAGGCAGAAAATTGAAGAAAAATGGAATCTGAAAGCCTGTGATATTTATGGATTGAGTGAAGTGATCGGACCGGGAGTGGCGATGGAATGCCATGAGGCACAATCGGGATTGCACATTGCGGAAGATCATTTCCTGCCTGAGATTATCGATCCAGTCACATTGGAATCACTGCCCCCAGGGGAAGAAGGGGAACTGGTTTTCACTTCATTGACGAAGGAAGCGTTTCCAATTATCCGGTACAGGACTGGAGATATCGCATCATTGTCATATGGAAAATGCTCTTGCGGCCGTACGACAGTGAAGATGTCGCGGGTCAAGGGGCGGGTGGATGACATGATGATCATCCGGGGAGTCAATGTATTCCCTTCAGAGGTGGAGCACTATCTGCTCACTATAGAGGAGTTATCTCCTCACTACCAGATTCATCTAACCAGGCAGGGAACATTGGATTCAGTGGAACTTCATGTGGAAATCAAGGAAGAGGTATTTTCAGGACTGGAACAAAACCTTGAACATGAAAGCATTTTTCTTCTGGCAAAGAAGATTCAGCATATCATGAAAAGCAGCTGTCTGGTGTCCATGGAGGTTAAGGTGAAAAGTCCAAAGTCACTTCCGCGGTCTGAAGGAAAAGCTGTGAGGGTGCTGGATATGAGGGAAAGCGGTCTGGGAGTTTAAAAATTTTTGGAATTTAATAGTATAACAACATAAAAGGGTGGCGTAATAAATACGTTATCTTAGGAGGTCTTTACTATGAGTGATACTGCATCATTTGCGGCGTTGACAGAAGAGGAAAAGATGGAGCACTTCATGAAGCGTATTGAAGCAGGGGAGAAAATCGAAGCCGATGACTGGATGCCGGATGAGTACAGAAAGGTATTGATTAAATTAATATCCATGCATGGAATCAGCGAAATAATGGGAGCGCTTCCAGAGAAAGAGTGGGTGCCGAAAGCTCCGACTCTGGGCAGGAAACTTGGCATCATGGCGAAAGTGCAGGATGAAATGGGACATGGGCAGCTCCTCCTGCGAGTGGCTGAAGATCTCATGAAGCCCTACGGCAAGACTCGTGAAGAAATCATGCAGGATCTATTTTCAGGAGACTTAAAGTTTCATAACGTTTTCCATATGGAAGCCCCAACATGGGGAGATGCCGGACTGATCGGCTGGCTGGTTGATGGTGCCGCCATCATCACACAGACTAACATGCTCGGAGCATCCTATGGTCCCTATGCAAGGGCATTGAAGAGGATCTGCGCTGAGGAAGTGTTCCATGCCCAGCATGGAGAAGCGATCATCATGGCATTGGCGGAAGGCACTTCAGAACAGAAGGCGCTTGTACAAGATGCTGTTGATCGCTGGTGGGAATCTCTTCTTATGTTCTTTGGTCCGGGAAGTGCCTCTACAACGGGTTCATCCAAACAGGATATCACGATTAAGTATGGTATCCGCACCAAGACCAATGAGCAGCTGCGACAGGATTTTTTCTCAAAGTATGTTCCAAGAGTTCTTTCGTTGGGACTGAAGCTGCCGGATGAAACAATGTACTTCGATCAAGAGAAGGAAGAATGGATTTATCAGCAGCCTGATTGGAGCAAGTTTAAGGAAATAGTTAAGAACAATGGTCCGAAATCGCAGGAAAGATTGAACCTCAGAAGAATCTCATATGAAAATAATGCCTGGGTCCGCGAAGCACTGAGCGGGGATACAGCAGCAGGATAAGGGGGCGGATGACATGTCGGATAAGAGCAGGAATTTTTATCAGGAATATGAAGTATTCAGCAGAAGAACAGATAATGCCCCGATGCAGCATCAGTTCAGCCTGCTGGCACCGAATCAGGAAATTGCGCTGGTGATGGCTCAGGAGAATTTTATGAGAAGAGAACCTGCGGCTGATATTTGGGTCGTCAAAAGAAATGACATCAGAAAGATGAATCAAGAGGAAAAAGAATCTCTTCAACGCCTCGATAATAAGGATTACCGGAACGCCAAAGGCTACGGTTACCTTAAGAAAAAATGGCGCCACTATGAACAGGAGATGCTGGACGAGAAAGAGATTCTGTCTTGGGAAGGGAAGGCGAAAAAGTCATGACTGTAAGCAGTGCAGCTGAAGTAAAGGATAAGAACTACAAAACAGCATTGGTTGAACTTTTGTACGGGCTGGCAGATGACGATTTCATCATCGCCTACCGGGGTTCCGAATGGCTTGGCCTTGCTCCCCATATCGAAGAAGATGTCGCATTCTCTTCGATTAACCAGGATACGATGGGGCATGCCGCGATGTTTTACAGGCTCCTTGAAGATCTTGGTGAGGGAGAGATGAACAGTCTTGCCCATGCGAGAGGAGCCGAAGAGCGGCGCAATGCCATCATCTTAGAAGAAGTAAACGGGCCCGGAACCTATCTCGTCGAACCTGACTACGATTGGGCATTCGCTGTCGTCAGGAACTATTTCTATGCTCAGTCAAAAAAAATCAAAATCGAATCACTAAAGAATTCTTCCTATCAGCCATTGGCGGATGCGGCTGTCAAGGTGAACATGGAGCTCTACTATCACCTCTTGCATTGGAAGACATGGTTCTCTCAGTTGATGAACTCAAACAGCGAAGCGAGAAAACGCATGATGAATGCGGTGGAAAAAACAGCGGCCGACTTCGCGGGAGTTCTTTCCTTGGGAGAACAGGGTGAAGAGATGGCGAAAGCAGGATTGATCGAGGGCGAAGAAATGCTGGTCATGCGCTGGAAGAATGCTGTCAAACCAATCTTTGAAGCTTGCAGCCTTTCACTTCCGGAATTAGATATGAAGAGAGGAAACGGCCGGAATAAAGTGCATACTACAGACCTTCAGCAGGCCATTGACGTCCTGAGCGAGGTCTACAACTCAGATCCGGCAGCAGCCTGGTAAAAGGGAATGATACAGTTGACAGAAAAAGATGAGCGCATATTGAATATACTTCAGCAGGTAAAGGACCCTGAAATCGATTCGGTCAGCATTGTTGAACTGGGAATGGTTGAGCAGGCTGAATTGAAAGAAGGGAAAGCGGTGATAAAGCTGCTGCCGACCTTTATGGGATGCCCTGCCTTGGAAATCATCAAAGCCAACGTGGAAAAAGCTCTCTTGGCAGACGCTGAAATTACATTGACGGATGTGGATTTCCTTTTCAGCCCTCCATGGACGTCCGACCGGGTGTCCGAGGCAGGGCGGGAAAAACTCAAGGAATTCGGGATAGCGCCGCCTCCGGAAAGACTGGAAGACGATGGTGGATGGAAGGTCGATTGCCCATACTGTGATTCGCCGTATACCACTATGGAAAACATTTTCGGACCTACAGCCTGCCGCAGCATTCTTTACTGCAAGCAATGCAAAAACCCGTTTGAAGCAATGAAACCAATATCTACTATTATGTGAAAAAAGGGAGAGATTACAATGGTAAAATTGATCGCACTTTACAAGCATCCTGAAAATAAGGAACAATTCGACGAGCATTACTTTAATACACACGCACCTATCACAGCAAAGATTCCTGGTTTGAAAGAAATGAAGGTTACTAAGGTCGTCGGCTCCCCAATGGGTGGAGAAGGCAAGTACTACCTGATGTGTGAAATGTTCTATGACAGCCATGAATCATTGAAAGCAGCCATGAAATCTGACGAAGGTAAAGCTTCCGGAAAGGATTTAATGTCTTTTGCCGGTGACCTTGTCACATTGATGATCGGTGAAGAAGTGAATGAGTAAGCACTATGAATATATCAATGTGTGCGTGGAAGACGGCATCGGCCTTGTCGAGCTTAACCGCCCGAAAGTTCTCAATGCGATAAACAGAGGAATGGTGTCTGAAATACTATCCGCTTTTGAAAGCTTTGACAGAAATGAGGAAGTAAAGGTCATCCTACTTTCCGGAAAAGGCAGGGCATTTGCTGCAGGTGCCGATATCGCTGAAATGGCCAATGACAATGCCATCGATTTCGAACTGATGAACCAGTTTGCCGACTGGGACCGGACCGCGGCAGTGAAGAAGCCGATTATCGGAGCGGTACAAGGGTTTGCACTTGGGGGAGGTTTCGAGCTGGCTTTATGCTGCGACATGCTGTTTGCTGCAGATGCTGCGGAGTTCGGGTTTCCTGAAGTAAGTCTTGCGGTAATGCCTGGTGCAGGCGGAACCCAAAGATTGACGAAGCTGATCGGCAAAACCCGTGCAATGGAATGGCTGATGACCGGGGACAGAATGTCTGCTGCGGAAGCCCTGAGGCTGGGGATCATAAACAGAGTAGTGGCCAGGGAACTTTTATTTGAAGAAACGAAGAAGTTTGCAGGCAGGCTTGCCAAACAGCCTCCGTTATCGATCCGCTTGATAAAAGAGTCTGTCCTGAAAGCAGTCGATTATTCTCTCTATGAAGGTATGCAGTATGAACGTAAAAACTTTAGTTTGCTTTTCGCTTCCGAAGATCAAAAAGAAGGAATGAAGGCATTCATTGAAAAAAGAAAACCGCAGTATAAAGGAAAGTAAAGGAGGTATCACCATGTTCGAAACGATCCTCTATGAAGTCAGGAATGGAGTGGCCTGGATCTCCATGAACCGTCCGGATAAGCTGAATGCTTTCATCGCTAAAATGAATAGGGAGATTGCCAAAGCACTGAAGCAGTCTTCGAGGGATGAAGCTGTCCGAGCCATTGTGATTACTGGAGAGGGCAGGGCATTTTGTTCAGGGCAGGATTTAAGTGAAGTAAGCGAAGACATGGATCACGGTGAAGTGCTGAGAAATCATTATGGTCCGATGGTCAAAGAGCTGGCCGCTTGTGAAAAGCCGGTCATCGCCGGGGTAAATGGAGTTGCGGCTGGAGCAGGAATGAGCTTGGCTTTGGCCTGTGATTTCCGATTGCTCTCGGAGAAAGCAAGTTTTGTAGAAGCCTTCATTCACGTCGGCCTTGTACCGGATTCAGGCAACCTCTACTATCTGACCAGGCTTGTTGGCCATGCCAAAGCTTTGGAACTGGCCGTGTTTGGTGAAAAAATCTCTGCAGTCAAGGCAGAAGAGCTCGGTCTTGCCAATAAAGTGATAGGCCTCGATGAATGGGAAACCGAAGTGACGGCGTATGCAGAAAGGCTTGCCAATATGCCGACAAAAGCAATCGGTTTGATCAAACGATACCTGAATGAAAGCTATCATTGCAGTTTGGAAGAGTATTTGGAAAAAGAAGCTTACGGGCAGAGGATTGCCGGCCAAAGTGAAGACCACCGCGAAGGTGTCGGTGCATTTCTGGAAAAGAGAAAGCCTGTATTCCAAGGCAAATAATATTGAGGAGATGAGAAAATGGCAACTGTAAAAGAGCAAAATTTCGAAGTCCTTGAAACAAAGCGTGAACATTATGGAATGATTATCAATGGAGAAAGAACGGACGGCTCTGGAGAAACATTCACTACATACAACCCGGCAACAGGAGAAGCCATTGCCACTGTAGCAAAAGCAACAACGGAAGATGCAGAACGTGCGGTCCAGGCGGCAAGAGATGCCTTCGATAAAGGAAAGTGGAAGAAGTTCCCGGTTAATAAGCGTCAAAGAATCATGATGAAAATTGCCGGTATCATGAGATCACGTTTCAATGAGCTGGTGGCTCTGGAAATTATGGACAGCGGAAAATCCTTGTCTGCTGCACAAGGTCAGGTCATGCAGGCCATTGAAGATTTTGAATTTTACGCAGGTGCCATTGTAGGTCACCGCGGAACTGTCAACAATGTGCCTGGGCAGTTCCAGAACGTAGCTGAAAAAGAGCCTGTAGGGGTCTGCGCTCAAATCATTCCTTGGAATTATCCTCTCATGATGGCAGCATGGAAAGTTGCACCGGCTATTGCAGTTGGATGTTCTGTAGTCGTTAAACCTGCATCTCTTACTCCGCTTACAGCCATTGTACTGGGTGAAATCTGTATCGAAGCGGGAGTGCCGCAGGGAGTAGTCAACGTTATTCCTGGATCTGGTTCCACGATTGGAAATTACCTTGTAGAGCATGATCAAGTGGATAAAGTAGCATTCACAGGGTCGACGCCAATCGGTAAAAATATTATGGAAAGAGCTTCCCAGACACTGAAGCGTGTAACATTGGAACTTGGCGGTAAATCCCCGAACATCGTATTCGAAGATGCAGATGTGGACGCAGCTGTTGACGGTTCCCTGTTCGGAATCTTCTATAATACTGGGCAGTCCTGTGAGGCGCGTTCAAGATTATATGTTCATGAAGATATATATGATGAGTTCATGGAAAAGTTTGTTGCTAAAACAAAACAGCTTTCCCTTGGTGATCCGTTTGATAAAGGAACACATATCGGTGCCATCATTGATGACAATCAAGTGAAAACGATTGATGGTTATGTGCAATCCGCCAAAGAAGAAGGAGCGACGATTCTTGCAGGCGGTAAACCTGGAACTGTAGAAGGGTTTGAAAACGGTCACTGGTATGAGCCGACCATCATTACAGACGTAAACCATGAAATGAAAGCAGTAAGAGAAGAAATTTTTGGACCGGTTGTGGTGGTCATGAAATTCAGTGACGAAAAAGAAGCAATCAAGCTTGCCAATGATACTCTCTATGGACTTGGTTCTGCTCTTTGGACAACGGATTATGCAAAAGCGACAAGAGTCTCGAAAGCAATCCAGGCTGGAATTGTCATGATCAACTGTCCATTCTCAGCATTCCCTGGTACTCCGTTCGGGGGCTATAAGCAATCCGGTTTCGGAAGGGAACTTTGTATCGAAACTCTGGATCTGTATACAGAAACGAAAAGTATCATTTCTTACTTTGGCAGCCGTCCATTAAATCCATTCGGCTTGTAAAATGAATCAGCATGCTCGGGACTGCGGCTCATCCAGTTCATCTGGATAGGCATCAGTCCCTTGATGCTTATATTAATGAAGAAACTCGTCTTATGAGGAGGCCTGAGGATGAATAAACTGATAGTGATTGGATCCGGCGTAATGGGCAGGGGAATTGCCTATGTAAGTGCAGTCGGCGGATTCCAGACGACACTCGTAGATATTGAACAAAGACAGCTGGACAATGCACAGGGAGAACTCTCTTCTATTTTTCAAAAAGGAGTCGACCGCGGAAAGCTTTCCCAGGAAGAACGTACCGCTTCACAAGAAAGATTAACATTTTCAACGGATATGGCTGGAGCCGTCAAAGATGCAGATCTTGTTATAGAGGCAGTGCCTGAAAAGACAGAAATCAAAAGATCTGTATTTGAAAGTATTGATGAGCATGCCAAACCGTCTTGTTATTTTGCGACAAACACATCAACAATGAGTCCTACTGAAATAGCTTCATTTACCAAACGGCCTGAAAAAGTGATTGCCATGCACTTTTTTAATCCTGTACATAAAATGCCGCTTGTGGAAATTGTCCGCGGATTGGAAACAAGCGATGAGACGGCACAATTTGTCCAAGCTGCCGCCAAAAAAATGGGTAAAGAAACCGTTATCATCAATGAGTTTCCTGGCTTTGTCACGAGCCGCATATCTGCCCTTGTCGGCAACGAAGCTTTCTATATGCTTCAGGAAGGTCTCGGGACCCCTGAAGAAATCGATAAAGCCATCAAACTGGGCCTGAATTATCCAATGGGTCCTTTTGAACTTGGCGATTTGGTCGGTCTTGACGCAAGGCTTAATAACCTGAAGTATCTGCATGAAAAGCTTGGTGAAAAGTACCGTCCGGCTCCGCTGCTGGAGAAGTATGTGAAAGCAGGAAGATTGGGAAGGAAGTCAGGACGCGGGGTATACGACTACACTAACAATTAAAGGAGGGACTTCAATGAGGGAAGTCGTCATTGTCGATGCTGTCCGTACACCTATCGGAAAATACAAAGGCGCTTTGAAAAACATACGTCCCGATGACCTGGGAGCTATCGTCATCAAAGCACTGATGGAAAGAAATCCGGAGATGCCTCCGGAACTGGTGGAAGAAGTCGTCCTGGGTAACGCCAATGGCGCAGGTGAGGACAACCGCAATGTAGCCAGGATGTCCGCCCTATTGGCTGGCATGCCGGTTGAAACAGGGGGAACGACAATCAACCGGTTATGCGGTTCTGGTCTCGATGCGGTTAATTATGCAGCCAGGGCCATTTTAGCCGGAGAGGGCGATGTATTTATAGCCGGCGGAACAGAGAGCATGACGAGGGCTCCATTTGTCATGGCTAAACCTGAAAAGGAATTTCCGCGGGGAAATATGGAGATGTTTGACACAACGATTGGCTGGAGGTTTGTGAACAGCAGTCTCGCCCAGCGATATGGAACGGACAGCATGCCGGAAACAGCGGAAAATGTTGCAAAGCAATTCTCTATCTCAAGAGAAGAACAGGATGAGTTTGCCCTTAACAGCCAATTGAAGGCTAAAGAAGCAATGGAATCAGGAGTCTTTCGTGATGAAATTATCCCTGTAGTCTACAAGGACCGTAAAGGCAATGAGATTGTGGTTGACAGGGATGAGCATCCCCGTCCGGACTCCAGTATGGAAAAGCTCTCCAAGCTGAAGCCTCTTTTTGAGAATGGAACAGTAACAGCAGGGAACGCTTCCGGGGTGAATGACGGTGCTTCTGCGCTGCTGTTGATGACTGCCAAAAAAGCGAAGGAGCTTGGGTTAAAGCCCCTGGCCAGGTATGTGGTTTCAGCGACAGCAGGATTAGAGCCTTCTGTCATGGGCTTGGGGCCGATTCATGCAACACGTAAGGCATTAAAGCGTGCTCACCTTCATAATGAAGATCTGGGCTTAATCGAATTGAACGAAGCATTCGCCTCACAGTCTCTGGCTTGTATCAGAGAGCTGGGGCTTGATTCAGCGCGGGTTAATGTCCATGGCGGAGCGATTGCCTTTGGGCATCCACTTGGCGCAAGCGGAGCAAGGATACTGACAACCCTTTTGTATGAAATGAAGCGGAGGGATGTCAGACATGGTCTGGCTACTATGTGTATTGGTGTCGGCCAGGGAATTGCCACGATTGTCGAGAGGGTGGAGTAGCAGGTTTTTAAGTCTGGCTGCCCCGGCTGCCTATAGAGTAAGAACATTCCATGGAGACGTATGTCTTCATGGTGTTTTTTAATATAATATATATGGGTGTTTTTGCAGGTTGTTATTTTCATAAAAGTGCTAAAAATCATACTTTTTGTTTAAAAAGAATCATTTTCTATGATAGAATAATCTTTAACGTAAATTGGACGTCACAGATATATTATGCTGATAAAATATCTTGTGTGAAAGTTAGAAAGAGGCGAACAGGTTGAATACTAGATCGATGATTTTCACTTTATACGGAGATTACATACGGCACTATGGAAATAAAATCTGGATTGGGAGCCTGATTAAACTGTTGAGGGAGTTCGGGCATAATGACCAGGCTGTCAGGGCAGCGATTTCACGGATGAACAAACAGGGCTGGGTCCAATCTGAAAAGCAGGGCAACAAGAGTTACTATTCTTTGACAGAGCGCGGACTGAAACGTATGGAAGAGGCTGCACAGCGTATTTTTAAACTGCAGACGGAAAAATGGGACGGACAATGGCGCATTCTTATGTATACCATTCCCGAAGAGATCCGCAATGTAAGGGACGAGCTTCGAAAAGAACTCGTTTGGAGCGGCTTCGGCACCCTTTCCAACAGCTGCTGGATATCACCGAACAACCTGGACAAGCAGGTTTATGATCTAATTGAAAAGTATGATATTAAGCAATACGTGGATTTCTTCATTGCCAAGTATGACGGCCCTAATGAAGATCAGCATATCATCGGCAAGAGCTGGGACCTGCAGGAAATCAATGACCGATATGCTGAATTCATTTCCGAATACAGCCAGAAATTTATCATAGACAAAAACAAAATTGAAAAAGGCGAAATGACAGAAGCACAATGCTTTGTGGAAAGGACAAAACTCATCCATGAATACAGGAAGTTCCTTTTCGTGGATCCTGGTCTTCCAGAAGAACTCCTGCCTGAAAAATGGCTTGGTGCCCATGCAGCATCCCTTTTCAGTGATTATTACAAAGTGCTTGCGAAACCGGCGTCTCAATTTTTTGAAGAGGTTTATCAGGAAGGCAATGAAATGACGAATAAAGATCAGTCCTACAACATGTTTGATCACCCATTGATCCTGGAGTGAAAAGGGGGAAAGAGCAGTGGATAAAGTGACGAAAATCCTTGGAATATCCTATCCTATTCTGCAGGGGGGGATGGGCAACATCAGCAATGCCCGGCTGACTTCGGCTGTCTCGGAAGCAGGAGGGCTGGGAACCGTCGGGGCTGGAACGATGCCGCCAGAAGAAGTGGAAGAAATCATTCTTAAAACAAAAGAGCTGACAGAGAAACCGTTTGCTCTTAACATTCCAATCTCTGTCACGGAACATTTAAAAGAAATGGCAGAGCTTGTTTTAAAGCATAAGCTGGCAGCAGTCTCTCTGTCTGCAGGAAACCCGGCACCTCTAATTCCGGTTTTCAAAGAGAGAGGGATAAAGGTGATATGTGTTGTGGCCTCGGCAAAACAAGCGGTGAAAGCCCAGCAGGAAGGGGCGGATATCATCGTGGCGGAAGGGTATGAAGCGGCAGGAATCAACTCGAGCCTCGAAACGACGACCCTCACATTGATTCCACAGATCCTGGAAGCAGTGAACCTCCCAG
Source organism: Bacillus sp. P14.5 (assembly GCF_003316765.1). Lineage (GTDB taxonomy): Bacteria > Bacillota > Bacilli > Bacillales > Bacillaceae_B > Rossellomorea. The sequence continues at coordinate 101,485 of NZ_NIJF01000104.1, forward strand.
TGATCGCAGCAGGAGGGATTGGAAGCGGAAAAGGGCTGGCTGCTATGCTTGCTCTTGGTGCATCCGGAGTCCAAATGGGTACACGGTTGATTGCTACGGCGGAGGCGCCTTTCCATGAAAACTATAAAAATACCTTGCTGCAAGCAGATGATAAGGGAACCGTGATTGTCGGCAGGACCGTGGGCCGGGTCCGCCGGATCATGAAAACACCTTATGCCGAGAAACTTTTGGCGCACGAAAAAGAAGGGATGGCTCCCGCTGATTTTGCGCGGATCACTTCCGAAGACTATCACAAAAAAGGTGCATTGGAAGGCAAATTAGATGAAGGCTTTATCAATGGCGGGCAGGTCAGCAGCTTGATTGCCGATATCCCTACCGTGGCAGAATTATTTGAAAGAATGATAAAAGAAGCGAGAGAATGTTTAACCGCAGGTGCGAAAAGACTGGTTTGAAGACGGACATCTATGTTCGTCTTTTTTTGTGCTTGGTGAGAAGCTGTGCTGAAAGAGAACATTGCACGGGAGGTCCTTGCAGGTGCGTGATTGGGTACATGAAAGTTCCTGCCATCAAGAGATGATGTCCTCAAGAAGCTGGTTGGGGTACATAAAAGTGCCTGCCAACAGGAGATGATGTCCCCAAGAAGCTAGCTCGGGTACATGAAAGCGTCGGCCACCAGGAGATGATGTCCCCAAGAAGCTAGCTCGGGTACATGAAAGCGTTGGCCATCAGGAGATGATGTCCCCAAGAGACTGGTTTGGGTACATGATTATGCCTGCCAACAGGAGATGATGTCCCCAAGAAGCTAGCTCGGGTACATGAAAGCGTCGACCACTAAGAGATGATGTTCCCAAGAAGCTAGCTCGGGTACATGAAAGCGTCGGCCATCAGGAGATGATGTCCCCAAGAAG
>NZ_NIJF01000013.1 GCF_003316765.1 Bacillus sp. P14.5
CACCAAATACAGCCTTTCCAGATAAAATCATTCCTTCTACGGGCAACGTCAGTGACTTTGAAAGTGCGAAATATCTTATCGAAGACTCTTCTGCCACCTACGTAACGACCGGGGCTATTCCTCCAAAATGAACCTCGAAGAATGGCTAAAAAGAGACGTTTCCTTCGTAACGAGGATCTCAAAAAATCTGAGAGTATACATTGAAAAAGAGTTTGAACCAACTCATCCTTCTGTCACCAAAGATGCCATTGTCTATTTCGGCACCTCTCACCATCCTGTGCGATACATCGAATTTACGGATGAAAAGGATAGAGTGTATCGAATCTTAACCAATCGATGGGACCTTGAAGACACTGAGATTCTGGATATCTATAAAAACAGATGGATCGTGGAGCTCTTCTTTAAATGGATAAAACAGCACCTGAAGTTCACTAAAATTTGGAGCACCAAGCCCCAGGGGATCTGGAATCAGATGTTTTTAGCGGTCATTGCCTTTGGTTTATCTGTAATCGTTAAACTTATGACACGATCCACCAAGACTACATGGGGATTCTTTCAATCACTTCAAACCTATCTCTATAAAACGTATGGCGATTTATTATTAGAATTAGGGAGAAAGAAGAAAAAATCGAAAGGCAGACAAAAAATCCCGATCCCTTCGAAATCTAAACCTGATTTTGGAACTGTAGCCATGGTAAAAGGAAAACGACGAATTTAACTATAAGTATGTAAAAAAATGGGAACAAGGTCTTTTACAACCATGTTACCCTTTTTTAATTCCCCAGCTAAAGCTAACTGTAAAATTTTTGAATAAATTTAAGAAATTTACATAGATGCATCGCTAGTGAGGGACTGTCCCTTTTCACACTTTAACGCATTAAAGAAATCCTCAGAACAAAAGCGCCTCGTTCAGCCCCGACAGGCAAATGTTCCAAAGAGAAAAAAGGCGGGCTTTCCTGTTATTCTCTTTGGGTTATTTGACCCCGAGGGGCTAGGCGCTGTAGCTGGACGTGGATAACATAGTTAAAAGTTGTCCACAAAGATCAATTTTAAAATTCCTATGCAATAAAAAAGGCCCCAATCAACGCACGTTGGTTGGGGCCTTTCCGTATATAGGTTACCTTACATTCATTTCATTCGGATGCGGGCCTTTGCGGCGATCCTTGTTCAATCCGTCAATTTGCTTCATCTCTTCAGCAGAAAGTTCAAAGTCAAAGACATTGAAGTTTTCTTCGATTCTGGATGGAGTGACTGATTTTGGGATGACAATGGTATTGTTTTGCAGGTGCCAGCGCAGAATCACTTGTGCAGGTGACTTGCCATGTGCTTCCGCAATTTTTGTGACCACTTCATTTTGGAGAACCTCTCCGCCTTGCTCAAGCGGACTCCAAGCTTCAACAAAGATATCATGTTTCTCACAGAATTCCTTCAATTCATTTTGGGCAAGGTGCGGATGACATTCCACCTGATTCAGGACCGGCTTGACATCACACTCTTTCAACAGGCGTTCCAGATGCTCGATTTCAAAGTTGCAGACACCGATCGCTTTAACTTTACCGTCATTATAAAGCTTTTCAAGTGCTTTATATGTATCTACATACTCATCAAATTCAGGAGTCGGCCAATGAATCAGGTACAAGTCAACGTACTCCAGTCCAAGTCTCTCCAAGCTTTCATCAAAAGCACGCAGTGTATTTTCATAACCTTGATCGCTGTTCCAGACTTTCGTTGTGATGAATAACTCTTCACGAGGAACACTCGTTTCTTTCAAGGCTTTTCCAACACCTTCTTCGTTTTGATAAATCATGGCTGTGTCGATAGATGTATAACCAGTTTCAATAGCCTTTGAGACCGCAGCTGTCGCTTGATCATTCTCTACCTGCCATACACCGAATCCCAGCTGAGGCATCTTCAACCCGTTATTTAGAGTCACGAAATTCATTGAACATATCTCCTTTTTTCATATATTCCTTATAAGAGCAGAACAATTATAAGGTTTACTCCGAGCGCTTTCTTTATTCAAGCCATCACTAGTACGGCCTATTGCCATTATACAAAAGCCAGGAATATTTATTAAAGAATTTAGACTTGTAAATTACTATAATTATTTCTTCCTCTACAAAACTCTCTTACCTTATCAAAAAATACCGCCTTAAACTTCTGCCCATTTCGATTCTTTATTTTTCCACCAATATTATTGACTAATTTTCAAAACTCCTATATGGTTATATACATAACTATATAACCATATAACACTAAGGAGTGGATATTGTGGTGATGAACTATTGAGCCAGCCATTCGATGACAACAGGCCGATCTTCATCCAGATCAAGGAGCGGATTGAGGATCAGATTGTTAACAATCAATTAAAAGAACATGATCAGATTCCATCGACCACCCAGCTGGTCAAGTTTTACAAAATTAATCATTTAACGATAGCGAAAGGGATCAACTTGTTAGTGGATGCCGGAATCATTTATAAGAAGAGAGGTGTGGGGATGTTTGTAGCCCAGGGGGCAAAAGAATTACTCTTGGAACATCGCAAAGAAGGATTTGTTGACCAGTATATGCTGCCGCTGATCCAGGAAGCGGAAAAGCTGGGAATCTCAGAGAATGAAATCGTAGATCTCTTGAATCAATTGAAAGGACGTGATAAAAAATGACTCTTGATATAGATATTAACGGAGTTACCGTGAAATACGGAAAGAAAGAAGCCCTGTCAGACATCAATCTCCAACTTGAAAGCGGAAAGATTTACGGTCTCATCGGAAGAAACGGGGCAGGAAAATCCACTCTCCTCTCTTTATTGGCTTCTTTCAAAGAACCTGATAACGGCACTATAAGGATCGACGGAAAGGACCCATTCGAAAATGCAGAAATCATGTCCCAAATCACTTTCGTCTATAACACTGATTACAGTGATGAAACGGAAAAAGTGAAAGGGATGTTAGAAGTTTGCGAAAGATATCGTCCAACATACAATAAGGAATTTGCGGATGAATTGGTGAAGCTATTCAAGCTACCTCTTAACTCACAGGTTAAAAACCTCTCGACAGGAATGCAATCCGCACTGAATGTGACTATGGGGCTTGCCAGCAGGTCTCCCATCACGATTTTTGATGAAGCCTACAACGGCATGGATGCACCTACCCGGGAACTATTTTATAAGAAGGTCCTTGAGGATTTTGAAGAAGTGCCCCGCACGATCATTCTCTCTACCCATTTAGTTTCTGAAATGGACTACTTATTTGAAGAAGCTGTCTTCCTGCATGAAGGAAAAGTACTTCTCAAAGAACCAGTAGACGTACTGATGGAACGTGGAGCTTCCATTACTGGTTCAAGCCAAGAGGTAGATGCATTTGTCCGTGGTATGAGGAAGTTAAGTTCCCAAAAGCTTGGGGGGACGAAATCCACCATGGTATATGGAGACATTTCAGAAGAAAAAAGACAGGAAGCAAGAAGGATTGGCTTGGAAGTGGGACCTGTTTCTCTGCAGGATTTGTTCATCCATTTAACCGGTGAGGAGGTAAACGAAAATGGCAAATAATACCCAATTCGGCAAAGTTGCGGTGGATATGTCCTTCCTGCAGCTGATCTGGTCTGCATGGTTCATGTCTTTTGTATTTGCTGCTTATATAATCCTGCAGAGAGTCGTTGACAATGAGACGGTAAATGAGCAAAGCTTCCTTACTTTTAGTTATGGGCCTTCTAAGATTTTCATGCTGGTGATAGGAATTATTTCTGTATATGCATTTTTGACATTTTACGTTAAAAACGGTGTTACCAGGAAGGACTATTTTAAAGGAGCAGCTGTTTCCTCGGTGGTTGTGTCGTTAGTGCTCATGACTACTGCCGGCATTATAGCAGCAATTGAACAAGTGATAGATCCTGATATAGTTACATCATCATTTGTCGGACCGGATACCTCTTTACTATTGACTGTGCTGGCATTCAGTATTAATATCCTCGCTTCTTATACGGCCGGCTGGCTGATTGGCGCCGGGTTTTACCGTTTCGGCGGATTTGGCGGTATGCTGTATATTTTTGCTAGCATCCTCATTCTTTCGCTTTTGGATTTTCTTTGGGAGTCCGAGCTGAAAGAACCGCTAAAATTTTTGTTAGACATCAGTAATCACCATGGCTTCTCATCACTTACATCATTCATTCTGACAGCAGGACTGCTGGCTGTCACTTTGTGGATCATAAAACGCACAACCAAACGGGTCCAGATTAAGCTTAAATAAGTTGACAAGGAGAATAAAATGAATTCTTTAGAAAAATTATTCAACTGGATGCTGGTTATCGGCCTGATTTTTATGGTCGGCCGCTTGATAACGGCAGGATTCAGGCTATTGGATATTCCTTTTACAACCTTCTTTATGGACTATAACCCGCTTCCATTTTTCGTATTGATTATCGGGGCTATAGGATCCAATGTAATGAAGGCGATTAATAAGAAGAAATGACTGAAGAATATCAGGAAACAGGCATCCGCAAGAGAAAGCTTGCTCCCGATTTAGCTAGGGGCTTTATGCTTCTGTTCATCTCATTCGCACATGCCCACGTTTTTCTTTATTCAAGTGACGGCAGCTACACTGACTTAGATCAATTCATAGTACTTGTCCGTCAGATAGTCATCGATGGCCGGGCTTTTCCAATGTTCTTTCTCTTGTTTGGTTATGGGATGGTTCAATTCATGAGAAGCCAAGAGAAAAAAGGAAGCAGCTGGCCCTACATTGGGGAATTATTCCACCGTCGGGGCTGGTGTATGTTATTCATTGGTCTCCTGCATGCGGTAATATTGTTTGATGATATTATCGGGATGTATGGATTAGCGACTCTTCTCTTCTTTCCTCTGCTTCGCTTTACCGATAAAAATCTATTATGGATTTCGGGGTTATTCTATTTATTGATTATATTAACCGGTGCCATAACTGCTCGGGGGTTTGACCCATTTTCAGAGAGCACAATCAGCTCTTCGGCAGTACAGATATCTGTTATAGCTGCCTCAGCGGTAAGGACATCTGAATGGATAGTCTATACTCCACTGCTTGTCTATCAAGTGGTTCCCGGCATGCTCATCGGAATATGGGCAGCCAGAAAACAGATATTGGATTTCCCGGTTAATCACCGGCCGCTTCTTGTTCGAATTTCATTAATTGGAATTGGAGCTGCAGTAATTGGAGGAATCCCATTGGCAATGGCATCATCACAATACTGGCCCGATGTTTCCGCAGAAATGCTGACTGCTTCAAAAATCATTCATACGGCAACAGGGTATTTGGGAGGTATCGGATGGGCAGCCCTCATCGGTTTGGCTTCCATCCCGCTAGAAAAAAGCAGAAGCACCCTTATAATGGCGATTGCTGCTGCAGGACAGCGTTCTATGACATTCTACATATTTCAATCTGTCATATTCGTTGCTTTCTTTTCCCCTTATGCAGGAGGTTTTGGAAATAAAATGGGGCAATTCGGGAGTGATGTGACTGCGTTAGTAACTTGGCTCGCTTCGATTCTTATTGCTGATGTCATGCGCCGCTTACATCTTCCAGGCCCTGCAGAATATTTTCTTCGAAGGGTCACCTACAACCGGTCCACACACTAAAAAAGCGATGAAGAAATGTACCCCTGAAAATCTTCTTAAGTATTGATTGACGCTTTTTAAAAATCCAATAGGAAGGACATTTCCTCCTGGTTACGCAGAGCAGCTCTTTTGTATTTTTATGTATGAGAATATTGCGTATTAAAGCTTAACAAAAGAACCTAATAAAAGAGAAGCGACATTTTAGCCGTCGCTTCTCTCTTTTTATTTCCCAGCAGCCAATTCTGCAGCAACCTTCTTATTCACCGGCATTTCCTCCAACGGGTCTTCCGCTGGTGTCGAGCGCTTAATGAATAAAGATAAAACCAGTGCTGCGCCAGCAATGAAAGCTGCCACCAGGAATGCATCATTGATTCCTTGGAGCATTGCCTCCATGCCGACCTGCTGCTGCATTTGCGCCATAGCAGCTTCTGTCGGCTGTCCTGTAAGGTTTTTCATTGCATCCTGCATCAATTCTTTGGTATGAGTGACAGTCCGGTTTGACATTATCGTGATCAGCAAGGCAGTCCCAATCGCACCGGATACCTGGTTCAACGTATTATTCATGGCAGTTCCATGAGGATAAAAACGGGCAGGAAGCTGGTTCAGTCCATTAGTTGAAACAGGCATCATGACCATCGACATACCGAACATCCGGATCGAGTTCAAAACAACCAAGTTCGAATAGGAGGTATCCTGAGTCAGTTTACTGAACAGGTACGTAGTCACGACCGTAATCATCAATCCGCTTGTCGCTAAAATTCGGCCGCCGAATTTATCGAACAGCTTCCCGGTGATTGGTGACATGAATGCCATTACAAGAGCACCTGGCAGCATCAACAAACCGGCATCCAAAGGAGAAATCCCCCTGATTGTCTGTACATAGATCGGGATCATTAACATTCCGGAAAACAGAGCCATATTCAATACCATCGTAATGGATGATGATAGTGCAAACATTGGATATTTGAAGACTCCGAAGTTCAGCATTGGTCTTTCCATTTTTGATTGACGAAGGATAAATACCACTAAGGATACAACCCCTAGAACAATCGTCCCGTAAACCCAAGGACTATCCCAGCCTTTTGTACCTGCCGAGCTGAAGCCATACAGTACACTTCCGAAACCGGCACTGGACAAAATCACTGAAATGAAGTCCAGGCGGATATCCACCTTTTCCTTTTTATCCTTCAATAGGAAAAAGCCGAGTAAAAAGACGATTATGGCAATCGGTGTGACAAAGTGGAACAGCATTCTCCAGTCATAATTCTCTACGATCCAGCCGGACAGTGTCGGCCCGATGGCAGGAGCCGCCATCATGATCAATCCGAACATCCCCATTGCCGCTCCCCTTTTTTCAACCGGGAAGCTGACTAACATGACATTCATGAGCAGCGGCATAAGGATCGCAGTCCCGGATGCCTGAATCATTCGGCCGGCAAGCAAGACAGGGAACACATGGGCTATCCCTGCTAGCAGGGTACCAACTGTAAACAAGCCCATTGCCACCAGGAATAACCGGCGCACAGAATACTTTTCAATTAGGAATGCGGTTGTCGGAATCAACACTCCGTTCACCAGCATAAAGCCGGTTGTCAGCCATTGGACGGTAGATGCTTCAATCTCCAGCTCCACCATTATAGACGGAAGTGCTATGTTCAATAATGTATTATTTAAAAATGCGATAAAAGCTCCAACCATTAAAACTGCCAATATCCCATATTGAGGACGTACATTCTTTTTTGTACTCTCCATTCATTCTCCCCCTTATACTAACAGTCCATTTTTTTATACTGTCATTTTAAACAAGATATATCATATACCATCGGTACAAAAATTTCAATTGGAAACTTAATTTTCCCTATATAAGTTTGTAGAAATAGCGGTATTGGGGTATCATCGACTTTATACAGTCAGTATAGTCAAGGAGGAAATCATGAATAAAAGAAAGCAGCATGTCATCACTAAAGCACATGGGCTGTTTATCGAAAAAGGGTTTCAGCAGACATCCATACAGGACATTTTGGATGACAGCGGCATCTCGAAGGGTACGTTCTACAATTACTTTTCCTCAAAGAATGAGTTATTGATAGAACTGTTCAAATCCATTTACAGTGAAATTGAAAAAAAGCGAAATGACCTGCTGATCAGCCAGGATTCTTCCAATATAGAAATATTCATTAAACAAATCGAAATACAAATGATTGAAAATAGGGAAAACAAACTGATCCCGCTCTATGAGGAAGTCATGATGTCAAATGACGAGGACTTGAAAAACTCGGTCAAAAGAGGGCAATTGAAGATGATCTATTGGCTTCACAGCCGATTCCTGGACATTTTCGGCGAGAGCAAGAGACCATACCTTTTGGACTGTGCGATCACATTCCTCGGCATCCTTCATCACAACCTTCGATATTATTCAATGGTCAACAACACGACAACCGGCCTTCATCGTGTCGTCCATTACAGTGTTGATCGAATCGTCAATATCGCCGAGGAACTAGGTAAAGGACATAAACCGCTGTTTCAGCCTGAACTCCTGAAGGTCTGGTTTCCTGAACATCAGTGCGGCATCCAGGATACAAAACAAGAGCTGCAGCATACTGTTTTGTTTCTGAAGCAGCAGATCACCGACACCACTAATCAGGTGAAATACCAGGAATTATTGGATTTTATACAAGAAGAATTGCTTCACAGCGAATCTCCACGGAAGTTTCTTATTAAAAGTGCTTTCGCTTCTTTGAAAGAAGAAGAAGAATTATTTGAGGAGAGCCATTTTAATATGCTTGAAGAATTGATAGAAAAGTTAATAGTATAAATCTAAAGAGATGCACATAATTTGCGCATCTCTTTTTTGTCTGCAATATAACCTCAAGCGCTCGTTCCTTTTCACCTTCAAGATCAATTTATGGCAGGCTTACACCATGTTAAATCTCGATATTTTTTAGGCTCTTTTCGTAAACTTTGCTGCTATTTGATAGTTATTCCGAAAAATAGCAATCTTAAGAAGGAAAAAATACGGTAACATCGAAAAGAAAAGAGCTACTCTTCCCCAATAAGAGATACAACTCTTAGTATACGGGGATATCCGGAAGCAATAACATGTGCAAAAGCAACCTTTTTATAACACACGCATAATAATATCTTCTCTAGTCATTACTATAAAAATCCAATGTAATTAGCAGCAACCAGCTTAAGACACCTGCGGATTTCTGCGCATGAAGTAGAAATCCAATACTTAAATAGAGCCACAATCTCTGCGAGAAAATAAAAAAACGCAACCCATGAGGTTGCGTTTTTCAAGTATGGAGCATAGCGGGATCGAACCGCTGACCTCCACGCTGCCAGCGTGGCGCTCTCCCAGCTGAGCTAATGCCCCGCAATAGAATGTTGCGACGTTTTTTATTATATAAAGATTATATCATTTTAGCAAGTATTTTTATGAAATTTTTCTACTTTTCATTTCTTTATATCTTGATTGTATTGTAAACGCTTTCCTTACCTTCTATAATGAAAGAAAATTCAGATATTAACAAGGAGGATTTTATGCTGCAAGCTGAAGTATTGCCGGAACAGACCAAGCCGTTCAACGAGTCCCATATAGGAACCAGTGAAATGCAGAAAAGCTATCGAGTGGATCTTCGCACGTTTTCTGAAAAAGAGTATAACAAGTTTGTAAAGGTGAATACGGTCAGTGACTGGTCTTTGCTGTCCTGGAAAGATGTAGGCCGTCCGTTTGAGGTGAAGAATTATTCCTTGGATAGACAACAATATGAGGAAGAGCACGGAAAGCCGATGAGCGCGCATACTTCCTGGCAGTATTTCAACAGGTCTTTTCATGAGTGGTTTTCTAAGGATGTTCCTCTTGAAAAGCAGAGAGAAAAAGAAAAATTCTTGGAAAGTCTAAAAAGTTTTCAGCCAGGCACAGTAAAATCCGCGCTTGGCGATGTGGTAAGAATTCAGCTTTGGAATTATGTCCACCGGATACAGGACGGCATCTGGGATCCGCGTGGAAAGAGGGCATTATTTGAAGGTCTTGATGTGTCCAAACCCCGGATTCTATTTCTCGGAGCAGCCGAAGGATATGAAGCGATGCAACTTGCCGCTATGTACCCTGGCTCTAGAGTGACAATGGTGGATTATGATGAATACTGCAAGACCACAAGGTTTGAGCACTTTCCCGATTCCTATCCATTCCTTGGCGAAAATCCTCATACCGGCCAGCCCAAAGTCTATTATAAGGATGATTTAAATATTGAGTATGTCATAGACGATATTCGCAATCTTTCTTATGGAAAGGAATTTGACATTGTTATATCGGTTGGCCTGCTTGAGCATTTTCCTGACGAGTATAAACCGGAAGTAGTGGACTGGCACCGAAAATTTCTCAAACCGAATGGCTATGTGGTCATGACGACGCCTCGAAATCAACTGCGGTCGCGAATCTACTACAATATTTTTGCTGACGTGATGAATCACACTTATCGTGAGTTGATGACGGTCGAGCAAATGGGGTTATATATGTATGAAAATGGGTTGGATATAGTAAAGTCCGGTTATATCAAGGTCCATAATGGTATCATCGCCAAAGCTCGTTAAGGTTTATTTTTCCTCCTATGTAACATTTTCATTTCAACTCCGTCTACTTCAGTAACAAATGAAATGATTGGAGTGATGAAGATGAAAAAGCTATGGATAGGAGCTGGGGGTCTCCTGCTCGCTGCTGCACTCGTGTTTGTTTATTTTAAGCAGCCTGCTGTAGAGACCGGCGCTCAAAGCATTGCTAAAAATATCGTCCTTTCTGATAAAACATGGAATCTGGAATTCTCTCAGCCCCTTAAGAAACTCAGTGAAGATGCTATCTATGTAAAAGATCAAAATGGCGAAAAGATCTCTGTAAAGATCACCATGAGCGATGACCGTAAAAGCGTCCTCGTCCACCCGCCTGAAGATGGCTATTCTACCGAAACAGAATCATTCACTCTGCATATTTCCTCAGAGGTCAAATCTTCTCTTGGCCTTCCTGTCCGGGGAGATAACACGGTAGAATTCGCTGTCGTCCCTACCCTTCCCGAAGTAAAATCTCAGAAAGACCTGCAACAGTATTTCAAGTACGCCATTAAAAGAGAAAAAGAAAACAGGCCGAAGTTTTCTATGTTTAACAGGAGTGCCTCGGAAGATTCAGCGGATGACAGCGGTTCATCAGCTGACGGAGCTATGGAGGCCCAGCAGGAATCTTCTTCTAATGAACACAGTACAACCAATAATCAGGTCCAGGGTGTGGACGAAGCAGATATCGTGAAAACGGACGGCACTTACATCTATCAGATCGCCTCCCAGCAGCTGGTTATAACAAAAGCTGAGCCTGTCAGTGATATGGAGGTCGTTTCATCCATTCCCTATGAGAATAACTTCTCCCCTCAGCACTTATTTCTACAGAAAGACAAACTGATTGTTATCGGAAACAGCTGGAATGATGGGTATCGGGACACCCCCTCAGCCGAAAAAAGTTCAGTTGAACCTAATATCATGCCGATGCACAATATGATGAAAACAATTATTTACGATATTTCTGATAAGGAAAAACCGGATCTGCTAAGAGAATTTGGCATGGAAGGAAATTATGTCTCAGCACGTAAAGTAGGTTCTTATGTATATCTTGCCGCCAATCATTATCCCGACTACTGGATGCTTGAGGAGAAGGATGATGTAGAATTAAGACCGAGGATTACCGACAGCTTAAACGGCCAAGCACCGGCCTTCCTTGAATATGAAGATATTAAGTATATGCCGCAATCCACCGAAACCAACTTTACCCTGCTTGCGGCAATCGATCTAGAGAAGATTTCTTCGGATATCCTCGTCGAATCCTATCTGGGAAGCGGCCATCAAATTTATATGTCGAAAGAAAATCTATATATGGCCTTGAGCAAATATAACGCATCAAGCGAAAATCCATCAGGATCTGCTGACACCGAAGTCTATAAGTTTGCCATAGACCAATCAAATATCGAATTTGCAGGAATGGCGAATGTAAGAGGAACAGTCCTTAACCAGTTTTCAATGGATGAACATGATGGGAACTTCCGGATTGCCACAACCAAAGGAAACACTTGGGGAGATGATCGCACACCGTCGACCAATAATCTTTATATACTCGATGAAAACTTGAACCATATTGGAAAAGTCGAAGATCTCGCCAAGGGTGAGCGGATCTATTCTGTACGGTTTATGGGAGACAAAGCTTATATGGTCACATTCAAACAGGTGGACCCGCTCTTTGTCATCGACACAAGCGACCCATACTCACCAGAAGTTCTTGGAGAGTTGAAGATTCCCGGTTTCAGCAACTACCTCCACCCTTTGGATGAAAACCATCTAATCGGATTCGGTTATGACACGAAGCTTGTGAAAGACGACAAAATGTCTAATGCAGAGCCTCTCGTCCTGACAAGCGGCATGAAGATATCCCTGTTTGATGTCTCAGATTTCCATAATCCAAAAGAAAAGGACACGGAAATCATTGGCGGCCGCGGCACACATTCTTACTTAATGGATGACCATAAAGCACTCTTTCAGCACAAAGACAAAAGCCTGTTCGGCTTCCCGGTTTCCGTTTATCAGGATAAAGAAGGCAGTATGTATGAACAGACCTTTGACTATCAAGGAGCTCTAGTTTACGAAATTACCCCTGAGAATGGAATCGTTAGAAAAGCGCAAATGACAAATTCAGATGAAGATGAAATTTATGAGCGCTGGGAACACCAGGTTCAGCGGATGCTCTATATCGGAGAAAATCTCTACACTATTTCACCAGAGCAAATCCGTTCTTACAAATTGAATGACTTCACGAAAATTGGAGAGCTTGAGATTCAGTAGACATAAACTCTCTTTCCAGAATGATTTAATTAATACTATTTAAAGCGGATGAAATGTGCAGCCATTTCATCCGCTTTTTTTATATTCCTTTCTTGGAGGTACCGTTGCACAGAGACAGGTACCTGCAGCAGAACACAACTATTTTTACAAAAAAAGCCTATTTTTCATTTTTAAAGGCAATAATGATTAGCAATGCGGAAAGGAGACTTTGCATATGAGCGTTTCTTTTTATCAGCGATTTCTTAGATGGCCCATCCTTGCCAGAACTTTGGTCATCGCCCTTACAGCTATTTCTGCTTTTGGATTCCTAATTCATATTATAGAACCCGCTAATTTCCCTACTATTTTTGATGGCATATGGTGGGCCTTGATTACGACTTCAACGGTCGGATATGGCGATTACGTCCCACTGACGACTTCCGGAAGAATCATTGCCATGCTGCTCATTTTTCTTGGAGCCGGTTTTCTGACAACCTATTTTGTCACGCTGGCTGCCTCTACTGTTACCACGCAGAATGCCTACTTAGAAGGGAAAGCGTCGTTTATGGGAAAAGAACATACAATCATTGTCGGATGGAACGAACGGTCAAGAGAGATCATTGACCAATTGCTGTCCTTTGACAGCAGCAATCTCGTGACGTTAATTGATGATTCCTTAACGGAGAATCCATATAAAAATCCCCGCATCCATTTTATAAAAGGACAGTCTTTCCGGGATGACGTATTGAAGAAGGCCGGGGTTCACACCGCTGAAATTGCTGTCATTACCGCCGATCAGAATAAAAATGAAATCGACGCAGATATGAATACAGTAATGACACTGCTCGCAATGAAAGGGATCAACCCGAAGCTGTACTGCGTAGCTGAAATTTTGACAGGAGATCACATCGCCAATGCTGAAAGAGCAGGTGCTGATGAAGTCATACAGACGAATAAACAGACCAGTTATATCATTATGGACAGCATTTTATCCAAAGGAATGAGTACCACTATTCTTGAGCTGCTGAATCATTTAAAGGGCAATAATCTTCAAGTCATCGATCCTATTGAAGGATGCCATAATAAAACCTTTCAAGAAATCAGTACCTTGCTGCTGGAGAAAAACATCATCCTTTTGGGGTTAAAAAAAGGAGAGCGCACGATCGTGAACCCTCCGTTGGAAACAATCATTTATGCTGATGACGGCCTTTTGGTGATTTCCACTGAAAAGTCCCAAAAGAAATCAGGTTAGCAGCTGGTCTTCAAGTTCTTTCACCAGCTCCACACCAACAGAAATATATTCTTCCGGAAAACTGGCGTCTGGATCCTGAGGTTCTGAGAACTGGTTGGTTGTTCCGGAAAATGTTCCAGTAGAAGCATGGTCATCCAACCCCCGCTGATACTTGTGAGAAAGCAGGAACGGCCTTCCGAATTCCACTGTGGCTCCCCGGGAATCCAGCTGTCCGTCCACTGCAGCAAACGGCAGACGCAAAAATTGATACCCTACTTCGTCATCAATTTTATAGTCAAAGTAACCATGATCATAATCCCAATTTCCTCCAATATCATATCCTAACGGCTTTAGCTGCTGCTCTAACTTATATAACTGAAAATGCTGCCCCTCCAGTTTAGAAGGAAGTTCAATCATCCCAAACACTCCTTTCTTTTACGTTAGTTTTTCCCAGAGTGTCTGGAATGAGTCATGAAAGCACAAAAAGTTATTGAGTGCCGCCGGTCTGAAGTTATCATAGGTTTGAAATTTTGCGGATAATTACCCTCACTTGCCCGCACCTTATGGTTTGCGGGCCATTATCCTTCCCACAGGGGGATCTCATTGGACCGTAAATTTCGGTTACGGGCCGTTATCTCCTTCCAAAAAGAGTATCTCATTGGACCACTACTTCCGCTTATGGGTCGTTAGTCTCTCAAGAAGGCTCTTTTTATAAACTTATTCCTCTTTGAATTATTCTGGTAAGCAAGAAGAAAAGAGCTTCTCCCCTGCTTAGAGAGAACAAACTTAGTATCAGGGGGAGAATGCTTCTCTTTGGATTTTTACAAAAGCAGAAACAAATACGAAAAAAGTCTATATTACAGACTATTTTTAAATAAATGTTGTTTTAGAATGCGATTTTACCTTCCATTTCCCTTTACGAAGGGGGATTGGAGCGGAAGGCGTGCGATCTCCTGCGGGACTAGCGGGACAGGTGAGACTCCACAGGCGCCGAGGAGGCCAATCTAGCTCCAGCGGCCAGAGACTAGCAGATTTCGGTCTCTCTCCTTGCGATAAGTCATCATCGAATCGCTGTCGCTCTTCGTGATTCCTTTATCTCATACGAGAGCCCTAAAATCTGTACGTCGCTGAGCGGCCGCTTTCGCTTTTTAGTTCACCGCCCGCCCCGCGGAGTCGTCCGCCTGGAGCGGAAATCCATTACTTCTTAATAACCACAATCTTTGTGAAGAGAGCCATTTAAAAAAATCTCATTACGCAGCAAATCCTGCTACAAAGTAATAAAGGTTTTAAACAAAAAAGCTGACATCCAATTGGATGCCAGCATCTCCTAAAACCTATTTCAAACGCTTCTCAAGCTCAGCTTTCTTTTCTTCAAAGCCCGGTTTACCTAATAGAGCAAACATATTCACTTTATATGCCTCTACTCCAGGCTGGTCGAATGGGTTGACTCCTAGCAGGTAGCCGCTGATAGCGCATGCCTTTTCAAAGAAGTATACCAGGTACCCGAATGTGTAGGCATCCATCGCAGGGATCTCGACAATCAGGTTCGGCACGCCGCCGTCTGTATGGGCAAGCAATGTTCCTTGGAATGCTTTGTTGTTCACAAAGTCGACTGTTTCGCCGGCCAGGTAGTTCAAGCCGTCAAGATCGCTGTCCGCTTCTTCGATAGTCAGTTCATGGCGCGGTTCTGAAACCTTGATGACCGTTTCGAACAAGTCTCTTCTTCCTTCCTGGACATACTGCCCCATGGAGTGAAGATCAGTAGAGAAGTTAGCTGATGCAGGGAAGATACCTTTTTGGTCTTTTCCTTCACTTTCGCCGAACAGCTGCTTCCACCACTCAGAGAAGTATTGAAGCCCCGGCTCATAGTTGATTAACATTTCAATTGTTTTACCTTTGTTATAAAGGACGTTTCTAACTGCCGCATATTGGTAGGCAGGATTCTCTTCAAGGTTTTCTGTACTGAAGTCCTGGCGAGCCGCAGCTGCACCTTTCATCATGGCCTCGATATCGATTCCACTTACGGCGATTGGCAGAAGTCCTACCGCTGTAAGAACAGAATAGCGTCCGCCTACATCATCAGGAACCACGAAAGTTTCGTATCCTTCGTCGTTTGCCAATGTCTTAAGAGCGCCTTTTGCCTTATCTGTTGTTGCATAGATGCGTTTTTTCGCTTCCTCGGCACCGTACTTCTCTTCCAGTTTCTTGCGGAAGATACGGAATGCGATCGCAGGCTCCGTTGTTGTCCCTGACTTAGAAATGACATTGATGGAGAAGTCCTTATTTTCAAGAAGGTCCATCAAATCTGTCATATACGTGGAGCTGATATTGTTTCCTAGAAACAGGACTTGAGGCGTTTTGCGCTGTTCACCGGAAAGCGCATTATAGAAGCTGTGATTCAGCATTTCAAGCGCTGCTCTCGCTCCTAAATACGAACCGCCGATTCCAATAACAAGAAGGACATCAGAGTCGTTTTTAATTTTTTCAGAAGCTTTCTGAATGCGGGAAAATTCTTCTTTATCATAGCTTTCCGGAAGGTCTACCCAGCCAAGAAAATCACTTCCTGCACCTGTTCCTTCGTGTAAAGAGTGGTGCGCCGTTTTCACAGCATCTTTCAAATATGTAAGTTCATGTTCACCAAAAAAGGAAAGTGCTTTTGAATAATCAAAGCGTACATGTGTCATATCCATTACCTCCTATTAAATTATTCCTTAATCCACTTTATCGAAAGCCGGGATGATAATCAAGAAAGGACCTGATGTGAAAGCGATACCAAATGTTTTTTCTATAAACTTTCACTAAATAGCCTCGAATCCTTCAGAATCCTCCATGCAATCAGCTTATATCCCTTTTCATTTGGATGAAGGGAATCGCTGAAATATTCTTCTTTTGACTTGTTTTTAAAGACTCCATCCAATGGGATGAAATTGATGCCTTCATAATCTGCTGCAATCTTCTTGTTTAAATCGTTCCACTCGTCAATTTGCACCTGGATCTCCTTATTACCTGGATAAGGATTATACAGGCCGATCAAGTGTATGGGCGCTGAATGATTTTCTTTCCTCAATGTATCCAATACCGAAGTCAGGTTCTTATGGTAGTCTTCCTTCCCTTCGCGGATTTTCTTTTCTTGCAGAGGATGCAGGTCCCCTCCATTGCTGTTGATCAAATCATTTGTTCCGATGAAAACAATCATTCCATCCGCTTCACTGGCTTCTTCCCTGGTTTCCGGGTTCTCAAGCTGATTCAGTACTCCGTTGGTTTCCTGGCCGACAATCCCATAGTTTGCAATCTCAATCGGTCCTGTTTCGTATTTTTGGTTAAGGACGGATTCCAGTTTATCAACATACCCTTCATTCCCCTTATCACCAAAGCCATATGTCAGAGAATCCCCAAACGCAGCGATTGTCTTCTCCTTTGATTCATAGTGTGCCCAGCCAATGAGAGCAGAAGCCGCTATAATACCCACTATTGCGTAAAGTGTTCTTTTCATAAAAGTTCCTTTCCTGTAAGGGGGACAAAGATGAACAAAGGGGACTGTACCCGTTAAAGGACAGTCCCAAAGTAAATGTTATAGTGAAGCTTTCAAGATAGCTTTTACATCCTCATGTTTCAAGGAACTAAAATTACCGAATTCTCCGTTGGCCATTGCTTTGTCCGCCATTACATCGATGTTTTCGTCATTGATGTCGTAATCGGCAAGCTTTGAAGGAGCTCCGAGGCTGCTCCAGAATTCGGACAGCTTATCGATTCCTTCCAAACCGATTTCTTTATCTGTTTTACCCTCAGGATTCACATCGAAAACACGAACAGCCATTTGTGCAAAACGAGCTGGGTTGACATCAATATTATGCCTCATCCAATTAGGGAAAAGAATTGCCAGTCCGCCTGCATGTGGAATATCGTAGACAGCTGATACCGCATGCTCGATATTGTGAGTAGCCCAGTCACCGCGATAGCCCATTTGCAGCATTCCGTTCAGCGCAATCGTACCAGAGTAAAGGATGGTTTCCCTGTGCTCATAGCTTTCCAGGTTTTCAAGAAGCTGTGGAGCCGTTTCAATTACTGTTTTTAACGTAGATTCACATAATCTGTCCTGCAAAGGAGTGTGTGTCGCATTATGGAAATATTGCTCAAAGACATGTGACATCATATCGACCATCCCATAAATGGTTTGGTCTTTTGGCACTGTAAAAGTGTTCTGTGGATCAAGAATCGAGAATTTAGGGAAAACAGCCGGACTGCCCCAGCCATATTTCTCATGAGTTTCCCAATTCGTAATGACGGAACCTGCGTTCATTTCCGATCCCGTCGCAGCCAATGTAAGGACGGTTCCAAACGGAAGGGCTTCTTCAGCTGCTGCCTTCTTTGTCACAAGATCCCAAGCGTCGCCATCATACTTTGCTCCAGCCGCAACCGCCTTGGTGCAGTCGATGACACTTCCGCCGCCTACTGCCAGCAATACCTCAATGCCTTCGTTCTTACAGATTTCCACTCCTCTTCTTACAGTGGAAATACGCGGATTCGGTTCCACTCCGGAAAGTTCATGAACCTCTGCCCCTATTTCTTTCAGCAGATTTGTTACTTTATCGTAAAGGCCATTGCGCTTGATGCTTCCGCCTCCATAGACAAGCAGAACCTTTTTCCCATATTGCGGAATTTCTTCCTTGATTTTTTCCACTTCATCTTTACCGAAAATCAACTTGGTCGGATTATAAAAAGCAAAACTGTTCATTTTGTTACCTCCTCTATTTACTATGCTGCATCTGTAATTGTTCTGCAATTGCATTCCATTCTTGCAAATAAGGGCATTCCCATATGTAAAAGCCCGGGCTCTCCTTACCTTCCCTTTATTATCGAATATAATGTTCCCTTATTGCAAAGAAAATGCACAGCGATATTTTTTTGAAGGATGCATAATAAAACGGAAAAAACAACAAGCTATGAGTGAAACATTAAATAAAAAGTGCCGAGTCTACTTTTAATCGTAACCGGCACCCTATTCAATAAGGAGGTAACAACATGAGTACAATTCAACGCATCGCACTGGTCCTTACTATCATAGGAGCTATCAACTGGGGACTTGTAGGGTTCTTCCAATTCGACCTTGTTGCCGCTATCTTCGGTGGACAAGATTCAGCACTTGCACGTCTGGTTTATGGTTTGGTCGGTATCGCCGGCTTAATCAATATCGGTCTTCTGTTTGCTCCTTCTGAAGAAGCAGAGCACTCTCCTGAAGCCCGTCCAACTCGATAAAATGACAAAAGACAAACTCACGCAACGTGAGTTTGTCTTTTTTTGGTTTGTTTCTATTTAAGCAGCCTCCGCAGTATCTTCAACCCATTTTTTGCATTCGGGTATTTAAAGGAAAAATCGAAAAGCGTCGTTTGCTTCAGGACACTTTTATAATGGGAAAAAGTCGAGAAGCTGCTCTCGCCGTGATAGCTGCCTATCCCGCTTTCCCCTACGCCTCCAAAAGGAAGGTGCGGAGTCGCGATATGCATGAGCGTGTCATTGATGCAGCCGCCTCCAAAGGAAAGCTTTTCAGTTATATCTCTTTCCACTTCTGAATTTCCAGTGAACAAGTAAAGAGCAAGCGGCTTGGGCCTGCTTGTAATAAAAGTCTTGACCTCTTCCAAACTTCCATAGGTAAGCACAGGGAATACTGGACCGAAAATCTCTTCAGTCATTACAGATACTTCTGTTGAACGGGGCTTCAGCAGGGTAGGTTGAATCTGGAGAGATTCGTCACTGAATCGCCCGCCGTATATCACTTCTCCATCGCTTAAATAGCTTTTCAAACGAGAATAGTGGCGCTCGTTCACTACTTTTCCATACTGGTCACTTTGGAAAGGGTCATCTCCATAGAACTCATGAACCGCTTTTTTATACTCTTCAATGAATGAGGCTTCCACATTTTCATGGACGAACAGGTAATCCGGGGCTATGCAGGTCTGCCCAGAGTTAGCCAGCTTTCCAAATGCCACCCGCTTCGCCGCGAGAGACAGATCAGCATCCTCATGGACAATGCACGGGCTTTTACCTCCCAATTCAAGCGTGACAGGAATCAAACGCTTCGAAGCAGCTTCCATTACAATTTTCCCAACAGGAACACTTCCTGTGAAAAAAATATAATCGAACGCCTGGTCCAAGAGAAGCTGATTCGTTTCAACTCCACCCTCCAGAACATGTATCAGCCCTTTTTCAAAACGTCCCTCAAAGAGTTCAACCAGAACCCTGGAGGTATTCGGAGTAATTTCGGATGGTTTCATAATCGCTGTGTTCCCCGCTGCCAAAGCTCCTATTAATGGAGAAATCGCCAGTTGGATCGGGTAATTCCAAGGTGCGATGATTAAAGAAACGCCATACGGTTCCGGTATGCGGTACCCTTTTGATCCAATATGGGTCATTGCTGTTTTCACTTTTTTCGGCTTTGCCCATGAGTCAAGATTTTTCAATGTAAAACTGATTTCTTCAAGCAGGATTCCTATTTCAGTCGTGTAGGCTTCTCTTTCAGATTTATTCAAATCATCATGTAAAGCTTTCAAAATCCTCGATTCATTTTCGCGAAGCACTTCCCCTAATTTCTTGAGGTGTGCTTTCCTTGCTTCCAGCGGCCTTGTTTTCCCTGACGCATAATAGTGCTTTTGAAGTTCTACTGCAGCCGTCACTTCTTCTTTTGATTTCTCTGGTATGGTCATCCCGCTCATTTACAACTCTCCTTGGATTGAGTGATTTAGTATCATTATATACCTTTACCCGAGTATTTACTTCTAAACGTTGGTTGTCCCGCTCTTCAAACCCAAGAGATTATCCGGCAGCGAAATGGAAAATGCATGGGTCCGTCACAGCTTACGGGCATGGTATCGGCGGCAAAGGAGGGTTTTTCGACGGATACGACTCTTTTATCAGCGGTTTCTTATATTTATCGGTGTTATTTTTATTTTTCGGCGAAAAACACCTATTTATCGGCCAAACGACATTTTACGACAATTCGGATCATAAAAAAAACCGACCAGGCACAAAACCTGATCGGCATTTCATTAAACCCAGCCTCTGAACCTGGAAGCTTCCGCCATCTTGCGGGCTCCCACCATGTAGGCTGCCAAGCGCATGTTGACGCGTCGGTTCATAGACGTTTCATAAACGTTATTGAACGCATCAACAAGCTTGGTGTGAAGTTTTTCATTTACTTCTTCTTCTGTCCAGTAATAACCTTGGTTATTCTGTACCCATTCAAAGTATGAAACCGTTACTCCGCCGGCACTCGCCAATACATCCGGCACCAGGAGGACGTCCCTCTCTGATAGAATTCTTGTCGCTTCAAATGTTGTCGGGCCATTTGCTGCTTCAACAACGATGGAAGCTTTAATTTTATGAGCATTGTTTTCAGTGATTTGATTGGAGATGGCCGCAGGCACGAGAATGTCGCAATCCAGTTCCAATAATTCCTGATTAGAGATTGTGTTATCAAATAACGTAGTCACGGTTCCAAAGCTGTCACGGCGATCTAACAGATAATCTATATCCAGGCCTTTAGGGTCATGAAGTGCTCCATGCGCGTCAGATATCGCTATCACTTTTGCACCAGCGTCATGCATGAATTTCGCCAGAAAGCTTCCGGCATTCCCGAAGCCCTGCACGACAACCCTGGCTCCTTTAATATCGATACCTTTTTTCTTTGCGGCTTCCTCGATGCAGATGGTGACACCTTGTGCTGTTGCCTTTTCACGTCCCTGCGATCCGCCCAGGACCAATGGCTTTCCTGTGATGAAGCCGGGGGAATCATTTTCCCGCAGACGGCTGTATTCATCCATCATCCAAGCCATGATCTGTGAATTCGTATAAACATCAGGGGCCGGGATGTCTTTGGTCGGGCCGACAATTTGGCTGATTGCCCGGACGTAACCGCGGCTGAGTTTTTCCAGCTCCGTGAATGACATCGTTCTAGGGTCACAAACGATACCGCCTTTTCCCCCGCCATATGGCAGATCGACAATTCCGCATTTCAAACTCATCCACATCGATAATGCCTTTACTTCTTCTTCATCCACTTCAGGATGGAAACGCACGCCGCCTTTGGTAGGACCGACTGCATCATTGTGCTGAGCTCTGTAACCTGTAAAAACTTTAATGCTTCCATCATCCATACGTACAGGGATACGTACAGTCAGCATACGAATCGGCTCTTTCAACAGCTCGAACATTTCTTCGTTATAGCCAAGCTTGCCAAGAGCATCGTTGATGACGTGTTGAGTAGATGTAAACAGATTCAGGTTTTCTCCCATTGAAAAATTCGCCTCTTTATTGTGTAGTCTAAACCGTTGTTATTGTAACATACAACCTTATGATTTCTTAGAATATTTCTTCTAATGCTGGACAAATCCCTGGGGCTCTATTCAATCCCCTTATTTCGAAAGGACTTTTTGAATGCGCTCAATCGCCCAGTCAAGGTCTTCCTGGCTGATGATTAACGGAGGAGCGAATCTGATGACTGTTTCATGGGTTTCTTTGCACAACAGGCCTTCTTCTTTCAGTTGCTCACAGTAGCCGCGGGCTGGTTCAGTCAGTTCAACTCCGATGAATAAGCCTCTTCCTCGGACCTCTTTGATTTTAGGGTTGTCAATCTCCCTCAGTTTGTTCATGAAATACTCTCCCAGTTCAAGGGAACGCTCGGAAAGTTTTTCGTCTTCCAGCACTTCCAGTGAAGCAACCGATACGGCACATGCCATCGGGTTTCCTCCAAATGTCGAACCATGGGAACCTGGATTGAATACACCCAAGACTTCGTTGTCAGCCACAACACAGGAGATTGGGAAAACACCGCCGCCAAGCGCTTTACCAAGAATGTACATATCCGGTTCTACGTCTTCCCATTCACAGGCAAACATTTTACCAGTACGCGCAAGGCCTGCCTGGATTTCATCCGCTATGAACAAGACATTGTTTTCTTTACACAGTTCATATGCTGCTTTCAAGAATCCTTCAGGAGGGATGACGATTCCCGCTTCCCCTTGAATCGGTTCAATCAAGAATGCAGCTGTATTCGGTGTGATGGCTTCTTTCAATGCATCGATGTCTCCGTACGGTACCAGGTTGATTCCTGGAAGCATCGGGCCGAATCCTCTCTTGTATTCTTCTTCAGAAGAAAGGGAAACAGCAGACATTGTACGGCCGTGGAAGTTTCCTACACAAGCGATGATCTCTGCTTGATTTTCCGCTACGCCTTTCTTATCGTAAGCCCAGCGGCGTGCAGTTTTGATTGCTGTTTCAACTGCTTCAGCCCCTGTATTCATTGGAAGTGCCATATCTTTATTAGTCAGTTTGCAGATTTTTTCATACCAAGGTCCAAGCTGGTCATTATGGAAAGCACGAGAAGTCAGCGTCACACGGTCTGCTTGATCTTTAAGTGCCTTGATGATTTTCGGA
Organism: Bacillus sp. P14.5; assembly: GCF_003316765.1. Lineage (GTDB taxonomy): Bacteria > Bacillota > Bacilli > Bacillales > Bacillaceae_B > Rossellomorea. Next base: position 23,100 of record NZ_NIJF01000013.1, read on the forward strand.
TGGCGGTGTCCCTGGTTAACCGCTGAGTATGCGCTAAGCATATCCATGTATTTGTTTCCTTCAGGATCCTTCACCCATACACCTTCCGCTTCAGAGATGACGATTGGAAGCGGATGATAGTTGTTTGCACCATATTCTTGTGTTTGATCAATGATAGATTGAGAGTTTCTGGACATTTTATCTTCCTCCTGATCAATTAATTTTAGTAAGTTCTTTTTTATAGAATGTGACTGAGTTAAAATATTGGATTTCCGCTCCAGGCGTACGACTCCGCGGGGCGGGCGTTGAGCCTCCTTGGCTTCATAAAAAGCGGAAGCGGCCGTTCAGCGACGTACAGATTTTAGAGCTCTCGTATGAGATAAAGGAATCACGAAGAGCGTTAGCGATTCGATGATGACTTATCGCAAGGAGAGAGACCGAAATCTGCTAGTCGCTGGCCGCTAGAGCTGGATTTGCCTGCGGGGTCTCACCTGTCCCGCTAGTCCCGCTGGAGGTCGCACGCCTTCCGCTCCAATCCCCTTATAAAAGGAAGATGATTGCTTATCGTGCTTATTGTAACAATGTCTTAGAAAAAACTTCTCTGTTAAATAAGTAAAGAGGAGTGTGTTTCTTCTCCATTCAACTTTACCTTAAGGAGTGGAAATGGAGCTGCAATAGCAGACATCAGTAAGTATGATCCAGCAAAAATATGTCTATTTATAATCAATGGAGCCTCCACTTGAAGGCTCCATTATATTGTCTAACTTATAGCATTTCTGATGTTGTTTTTGCTTGCATGTGAAGAAGCAGGTAGTCTGGTCCGCCTGCTTTAGAATCGGTACCTGACATGTTGAATCCGCCGAATGGCTGATACCCAACGATAGCTCCTGTACATCCACGGTTGAAGTAAAGGTTTCCGACATGGAAATCTTCACGCGCCTGTTCGATGTGCGCACGATTATTGGTGATGACAGCGCCAGTCAAGCCGTAGTCTGTATTGTTCGCTACTTCGATGGCATGGTTAAAGTCTTTTGCCTTTGAGAAAGCAACAACAGGTCCGAAGATTTCTTCTTTCATAATGCGCGCTTCCGGATCAACGTGAGCGAAGATTGTCGGCTTGATGAAGTAACCTTTGGAGTCGTCTCCTTCTCCTCCGATCATCAATTCGCCTTCTTCTTTACCGATTTCGATGTAGCTCATGATCTTGTCGAAAGCAGCCTGGTCATTAACAGGACCCATGAAAGTTTCGCGGTCTGTTGTATCTCCAAGTGTCAATTCCTTAGTCAGTTCAACGGCACGCTCAAGGACTCTATCGTAAACATCCTCAACGATAATTGCACGGGAACATGCAGAACATTTCTGCCCTGAGAATCCAAATGCGGAAGCCACGATTGATTTTGCAGCCAATTCAAGGTCTGCTTCTTTATCAACAACGATTGTATCTTTACCGCCCATTTCAGCGATGACACGCTTAAGCCAGATTTGGCCAGGGTTCACTTTAGAGGCACGCTCATAAATGCGAGTTCCTACATCGCGTGAGCCTGTGAACGATACGAAGCGTGTTTTCGGATGATCCACAATATAATCACCCATTTCAGACCCGCTGCCAGGAATGAAGTTGATAACACCTTTAGGAAGGCCTGCTTCTTCAAGAACTTCAATGAACTTAGCTGCAACAACAGGAGTCGTTGAGGCCGGCTTCAGAAGTACAGTATTACCGGATACAATTGCCGCTACCGCTGTACCTGCCATTATTGCGAATGCAAAGTTCCAAGGGGAAATGACTACACCTACTCCCAGTGGAATGTAGTTGAATTGATTGTATTCGCCAGGGCGGCTTTCTACTTTGAAGCCTTCTGCGATGCGCAGCATCTGGCGGCCGTAGTATTCCATGAAGTCAATTGCTTCAGCTGTGTCCGCATCAGCTTCATTCCAAGGCTTTCCTGCTTCTCTTACCAGGATTGCCGAGAATTCGTGCTTGCGGCGGCGTACAATGGCAGCAGCCTTGAACAGGATGTCTGCACGTGTTTCCGGCTTTACTTTTCTCCATGTCTGGAATGTTTCGTAAGCTTCATTCATCGCTTTTTCAGCCAATTCACGGCTTGCTTTGGAAACACGTCCGACAACCTGCTCTTTGTTAGCCGGGTTATAAGAGACGATCTTATCTTCAGTCGTAATTTTTTCTCCGCCGATTGTTAACGGATAGTCCTGCCCAAGATAGCTGTCGACCAGTTTAAGGCCCTCTTTAAAAGCTTTTTGATTTTCTTCATTCGAAAAATCTGTAAATGGTTCATGTTTGTACGGAATCAATTTCATTTCCCCCTTTATCTAAAATAGAAATTTAGTAGTTTAATTATATAGAAGGTTCAGAAAAGCAAAAAATATTTGCATTCAGAAAACCCTTACATATATAATAATGCAAAAGATAGTTGCGTTTTTCAAGCTTTTTGCTTTATTTTTTTATTATTCTTTAAAAAATACTGAATTCCCTATGTATTAAGGTGGATTCCCATTCAAACAGGGGCAGGCTTTTACGCTTGCTGACAAACTATCTTGCACATTACACTATTACACTATGAATCGGTCTTTCAAACTTATAAACCTGATTCTTTTATAAATTTTTGAAGTTTTTCAAAAGGCAGTACACAAAAAGGAGAGAAACCAGATGCTCGGCAACGGGATGCAGGAGTTAATATATCTCTATGAAAAAGTGTTGGACTCTATAGATGCTGGCGTACATGTAATTAACTCAGAAGGAAAAACAATTATTTACAATAGAAAAATGATGAATATAGAGGGAATGGCTGTGGAGGATGTGCTGGATAAGAACCTTCTGGAAGTCTTTCAATTCAATTACGGCGAAGAAAGCACATTATTGAACGTGCTTCGGACCGGGAGCCCGGCACTGAATGTCAAGCAGACTTATTTCAATGTAAAGGGCAGCGAGATCACCACCATTAATAATACTTACCCGGTTTTCCATGAAGACAGTCTAGTCGGTGCTATGGAAATCGCAAGGGATGTCACAAAGCTGGAAAAACTCATTCGTGAAAACCGTGCCAAAAAAGATGAACCCACCTACACATTTGATCATATAATTGGCAAAAATCACGCATTTAAAGAAGTCGTGGAAAACAGCAAAAGGGCTGCCAGGACCTCTTCCCCTGTTTTGATTGCCGGTGAAACAGGAACAGGTAAAGAACTCTTTGCCCAAAGCATACATAATGGCAGTCCCCGCACAAAGGAGGCCATCATCAACCAGAACTGTTCAGCCCTTCCCGACTCCGTAATGGAGGAAATCTTATTCGGCGTCCACAAAAAGGAAGCCGGAGAGGTTATAGAAACCCCCGGCTTATTCGAACAAGCAGGCAGCGGCACTTTAATCCTTGATGAAATCAACAGTTTAAGCCTTGCGCTGCAAACCAAGCTGCTGAAAGCATTGAAGGAGAAAAAGACCTGCAGGCTTGGTGCTGACACAGACAGGCCGATCGAATGCAGGCTGATCTGTACAATCAATGAAGATCCCATCGATGCAATTTCTGAAGGCAGGCTCAAAAAAGAACTTTATTATCAACTTAGTGTCGTTTCCATCTTCATCCCTCCTTTACGAGAGCGAATAGAAGATTTAGACTCATTCATTCACTTTTTCATCGAGAGATATAACGGACTTTTCGGCATGGATATCAAAGGGCTGGAAGATTCAGTTCAGGAAAGGTTCAAAAACTATGATTGGCCCGGAAATGTCCGGGAACTGGAGCATGTCATAGAAGGGGCTTTTAATTTAATGGGATCCGAAGATGTCATAGGATATAATCAACTTCCGGTCCACTTCAGGCAAAGGACCCAACTCTCGAGTGAAAAGAAATTGGAAAGTAATGCAGAAGACTTCCTCTTTGACGGAGATAAAGAAATCAAACCTCTGGAAGAATACATGGCAGAAGCGGAAATCTATTATCTTCAAAAAGCTCTTTTACATCATGATTTTAACATCACCAAAACCGCAAAAGCCCTTGGGATGAGCAGGCAGAATCTTCAATATCGAATTAAGAAGTTCGATATTGGACGTTCTGATTAAGGGGAGACAAAGAAAAGCAGCCGGCCGGATTAGGCCCGCTGCTTTTTTGATGATCGAGGGTATATTTTATCCTGCTGACATATCAACTGCCAATACACTGACAGCGTCCGCCTGGCAAGCCCATCGATTACTAAAAGACTGAATTATTCTTATTTGTCGTCTTCGCCTTCTTCTTTTAACTCTTCCATTGCCTGGTGAGTCTGAGGAAATCCATTCGCTGACCATTCAGCTCGATAAGCATGGTCCAGCTCTGTAAGACCTTTTTCCTCGTCCGCTTTATCTGCATCCGGGCTTTCCCTCTGATCTATCTTCTTGCTGTTTCTCATATCCGTATCCTCTATCACTTCAGCATCATCACCTTTCTTCTTCTTGATAGCTGCGGTGGCCAGGGCTGCTCCTCCTGCTGAAACCAGTGATCCCACGATCAGACCCTTAGTCGATTTTTTCATGGTAACCCTCCATTTCAATTTATGTCTCTTTTCTCTATACCCTTTTTTTCGTCTTTTAAAAACGCAGTTTTCAGAAACCTCTAGAGACGAAGGACACCAGAGCCTAAAAGACCGCGCTCTGGTGGCTATCAGGAATACGACGAGGGACACCAGAATCTAAAAAATCGTCCTCTGATGGCTCTCGGAAAGACTACGAAGGATACCAGAACCCCAAATATCGCCCTCTGCTGGCTCTCGGAAAGACGACGAGGAACACCTGACCCAAAAAAACTCACTCTGGAGGCTCTCGGAAATTTTTCATCACAAAAAAGAACCAGCTGTATCAGCTGGTTCTCAATCAATCATTATTTTTTGATTAGGTCTTCACGCTCGGATTGCTCAATCCACTCTTCAAGCTTGTCTTTAAGAGTGTTGAATCCAGTTGGAGCAGATTCAGCTGCTGCAGCCGGTTTCACACTTCCTTGACGACGCTTAGGCTTTTTCGCAGCAGAAGCAGCTGCAGCTTTAGGCTCTTCTGCAGGCGGCTCTTCAGTAGCGCGGATAGAAAGGCTGATTTTGCCTGCCGCTTCATCGACTGATAAAACTTTTACATTGACTTCATCTCCAACACTTAGATGCTCATTGACATCTTTAACGAATCCGTGTGTGATTTCGGAAATATGAACAAGTCCTTGTGTATTTTCATCAAGAGCAACAAATGCACCGTATGGCTGAATGCCTGTTACTTTACCTGTTACAACGTTTCCTGTTTCGTATTTTGTACTCATGGGAACAACTCCTAATTATATATAAATTTTCTCCTTTTTACGCAATTATAAATTATATCACAGTTGACAAGCTTACGCAAAAGTTCTCTATATTTTTAGGTTCGTTTCACTATTTTTAACAAAGAGCAAGTCCTCTTGCTGGCGCCATGCATTCATCTGCTATAAGAAATTACCCGCTTCTTACTGTATGGTTTTCCCGTTTTAAAAACGATAAAACATAGAAAACTGCATATTTTCATCCCGCTTCTACAATTCATCTTGCAGGTGGAAATCATTCCACTTATCTGGTTCTGCAAAGTCATTTTCTTTTAATTTTTGATAGTAAGGCAAGATTCGCACTGCCGTCTCAGAATGTTCATGAAGCTCTAATATTTCTTCATACGATTCTTTTATATCCTCTTTCAGCGTTCCGTTTTTATTAAAAAGAGGTTGTGCAGTGGATCCCTTGGTATACATCCTCAGCAAAGCAGTGTATTCCATTTTGAACTCTTCACGGAACTCAGAGTCTTCCGGAAGACCAGCCAGGACTTCTTCATAAAGGAGAAGATTTTTCCCAGCGCTGGACCAGTTCGTAGAAATGACTCCTCCATTCAAGCTACCCGGCAAACTCTTAAGCTTAAGGACGTTCAAATATACCTCAGGCAGTTCCCCGGACGAAAGAACAAAAGTAATGTATTCCATATCAGTGTCTGCCCTGAACCTGCGGGAGGTATCTGAATAAGTCAAAGAAATTCCATTGCCTGTTGCTCCTTCAACTAGTTGAATCAGTTCGTCAGAGAAGCTGTTTTTCCTGTCAGTTAAAATATCACGGCTTTCAAGCTGGCCGTCAGCAGCTTCTCTCTCCCACTCTTGCCTGTATTTCTGCATTTCATTTTCATATATTCGCATAAGCCCTCGATGGGCATTGAAGTACTCCTTCACCCACTGGTCTGCTTCTTCAGTGGTGAGTGTTTCCCCTTTTACTTCAAATAGAATTTGCTGTGGAGTTCTTAACATATCATCCAGGCTTTCCTTCACTTCTCCCAGGAAATCCACGCCTTGTGACTTCACGTCTCCATCCGATAATCTTTGGAGATTGAATGAAACATAATTTTCAGCAGTACTTCCCATTTCTGTCAGCTGAAACCCTTCTTCTGTTAATCCCAGAATGCCAATCGCTTGTATTCTGCGGACTTTGTAATGGCTCTCTACTTCATCAGCCAGCTCTTCCCTCTCTGCAGCCGGCAGCTCCCCCTGCTCCCCTGATTCAAGCAGGCCGGCGCTTTCCCCTCCTATCATCTGTACTAGCAGTATTGAGGCAATCAGCAGAACACCGATGAAGCTTGCCGCGTAGGGCCAATGAATGACAATCCGTTTATCCCTTTTCGGGTTATGCTCTTTTTCAATTTCTTGTATCACCCGGGATACGTCTGTTTTAGGGCTCATGCTGTCATACCTTTCATTGAGCTTCTTCATCCGTTTTTCAAAGGATTTATCATCCATGATTCTTCCCCACCTTTTTTTCCTCTTGAATAAGAGCTTTTTTCAGCTGGTTCTTCCCCCGCAGCAGCCTTGTCTTTACGGTGGAAAGGTTTAACGAGAGGATGTCCTGGATCTCTTCGTATTTTTTATCATGAAAATAGTGCAGAATAATGGGGACGCGATATTTTTCATCAAGCTTTTGAAGGCAATCATGCAGAAGCCTTTCCTCTTCCTCCCTGAAAATCATTTCTTCTGGAAGTTCTTGAGAGGGAGACGGTTCTTTTGCCAGCTTTTCCGTTTTAAAAAGATGACGATTTTCTTTTTTCATAAAATCCCGGGTTACATTAAGGGTGACTTTATAAAGCCAGGTTGTGAACTTCGAATGAGTAAATTGATGTAAAAATCGATAAACTCTTATAAAAACCTCTTGAGAAATGTCTTGAATGTCCCTGGCTGATGCGCCCAATTGAAAGGCAAACCGTTCAACAACGGGTGAAAACCGTTTAACCAGTTCACTGTAAGCAGACAAATTGCCATTTTGAGCCTCCTTTATGTAGTAGTCATTTTCCATTTTCCGCCCACCTTTTCCTTTCATTTGTAATTATGTAACGCAGGTTTTCCAATAATTGTTTCATTATCTGAGAAAATATATCTGATTATTAGAAATCGTCTATACACTGAGTGAAAATCATAGTAACATGGGTAAATCATCTTGAGGAAGGAGAGAATTACTTTGAAAAAAAGTGAACAATGGTCATCAAAAATCGGCTTCATACTTGCTGCAGCCGGATCTGCCATTGGACTTGGCGCTATATGGAAATTCCCTTATATGGCCGGTACCAATGGAGGCGGGGTATTCTTCTTGCTCTTTATCTTATTTACTATTCTAATTGGAACCCCGATCCTGCTTGCTGAATTTGTCATAGGCAGAAGAGGCGGAGGAAATGCGGTCACCTCTTACCGTGCCCTTGCTCCTGCTTCAATGTGGCCGCTGGTCGGCTATTTCGGCACTTTCATCTCATTGGTTATTTTATCATTTTACAGTGTGGTGGGAGGATGGATTCTTTCTTACCTGGCGCGAAGTGTTTCCGGAGGTCTGTCCGGCATGTCCCAGGAAGAGTACGGGGCATTATTCGAGAGTATTATAAGTAAACCAGGGGAAGTTCTTCTGGCACAGTTGATCTTTATGATAATGACGATCCTGGTAGTAAAAGGAGGGATAAAAACGGGAATTGAGCGCGCCAGTAAATTCATGATGCCTTCTCTTTTCGTTCTTTTCCTTATTCTGCTTGTCCGTTCACTGACCTTGGAAGGGGCAATGGAAGGCGTCCGTTATTTATTGCAGCCGGATTGGAGCTATTTAACATCTGAGACAGTTTTGCTTGCACTGGGACAATCCTTCTTTGCCCTGAGTGTGGGGATATCTGTAATGGTCACTTATTCTTCCTATTTGCCTAAAACAGAAAATATGCCCAACTCAGCTTTCAGTGTCGCCGGACTGAATATCCTTATCTCTTTATTGGCGGGGCTGGTCATATTTCCTTCTGTTTTTGCTCTTGGATTCGAGCCTGATGTAGGACCAGGGCTGGTCTTTGTAGTCATCCCGGCTGTTTTTAATGAAATTGCATTTGGGGGACTGTTCCTGACCATTTTTCTCGTACTGTTGTTATTCGCTACACTGACATCGGCTTTCTCGATTCTCGAAATCATTGTGGCAGTCATGGAAAAGGGAAACCCTCGAAAACGCGGAAAATCTGCATGGTTCGCAGGCGCACTCGTGTTTGTTGTAGGAATCCCAAGCGCTCTATCATTCGGAGTCTTGACCGACTATCAGATTATCGGATTGCCGTTTTTTGACTTTGCCGACTTCATCGCCAGCAATATCGGTCTGCCGGTTGGCGCCTTGCTGATCAGTATCTTTACCGCCTATGTACTGAAGAAATCCGATGTGAAGGAAGAACTTCAAAGAGGATCCGGCATGTCGGACGGCCTTTTTGAAACGCTGTACTTCCTGATCCGCTTCATCGTGCCCATCGCCATCATAGCCGTCTTCCTTAATTCAATGGGCATACTTTAAGCCTTTAAGGTACCATAAGAGACTGTCCCTTATGATGCGGTGAAGCATTAAGGAGCAATGCAGATCCCTCACATTTTGTTCAATGATAATGTGACTGATAATACCGCTCACATGGTAATATAATAGTATAAAGGTTAATTTGATGGAGGGATCTATATGTCACATTTTGGTCAAAATTTAAGGTTATTGCGTGAAGAACGGAATATCAGCCAAGAAGAATTAGCCATGCGGGCAAGGCTCGGTAAGAAAACAATTGAAAAATACGAAAGCGGCAATCAAATCCCTGATACACAAACCATTTTAAAGCTTTCCACTGTCCTTGATGTTCCGGCTTCTGAAATGATGGAAAGAGAGCTTCTGGAAAATCACCCTCAGGGGATCGATCAGGAAATTGAACAATTGATAAATGAAATCGGCACAAAAAAAGCAAAACTTATCCTTCGAAAAGCAAAAGAATTCTCTGAAGAGGACTTTCTGCGTGTAATGCAGATGCTCTATGAAATCAAATACGGCTCAACAGTAGAATAAATTATAATTACAATGTATAAATGTTATGGAAAGGGGCAATGCTTTTACTAAGCTTTCTAAGTATTCCCCCTTTTGTTTGATTGTGGACGGTATTGAATATCGTCCTTTTTTTATGCTCAAAAACGCTTGTCCCCCCAGGCGAGGGCACTGAAAATCTACTAAATTTTAGAAAGGAACAGTAATCAGAGGCACTTATCAGCAAGGTTCAATCCATTTTAATAAATGGCTGTTTGCTTTCGGAAAAATCTCAAGAGTTGGATATAAAGGTGTTCTCTCTACTTGGAGTAAGTATTCTTTTCTTTCTTGCTCACCAGAATATTTAAGGTGAATTTAGGCGTGATCTTACCAAATTTATTTTAAAAACAAAGTTTACGTAAAGAGCCTGATAAATAGAGGGAAAAATTCCCCTTATTTATTAAAAAGCACTGAAAATAGCTTAAAATAGAGGGAAAATCTCCCCTTATTTGAACCGAAAACACTAGAAAATAGGTTCTTTTTTTCATATAAGGGGAAAAACTCCCTCTATTTACTTCAATATGAGCTGAAATTTGCAATTAGCAGGAAAATTTCCCCTTATTTTTCGCTGAATATTTAATCAAGAAGAAGGCGGTTTCCGTTATAAAGCCCACTCCTTCGTGCGCCATCCCAGCAGAGTCGAACATCTTCAACTGTAATCAATACTCTTTTTTGGACTCTAAGAGAAAAAGAATCACTCTTGGAAGTGAGCCGTTCTGCCTTTTTAATTATTGTTGAACTTTTTCAGTGCCCTCCCCCCAGCCCCCCCTATTTTTCATATGCTGGACCAACCTATAAACCTGCCGGACACCCGACATAACATGAATGTTAAGTTGAATTAAAAGGTGTCACTTCAAATTGAGCGCTAAAGCTGAGCCTCCCTCCCACTAACTTTAGATGCAATCTAAATCAACACTCCAATATTGAGATTTAATGGTGTTTTTTACTCATGCAGGGTAAGATACAAGTACGTATTCTTATCAGGAGTGAGAGCAAAATGAATGATATCACTTACAAGGAAACCATTAATGGAGCAGAGATTTTCTACGAACACCACCGCCATCCGTCTGCACGTGAAACGTTTGTACTTCTTCACGGATTTCTTTCTTCTACTTTCAGCTTCCGGCATCTGACTCCGCTGCTGAAGGAACGATACAACGTAATATCCGTAGACCTTCCGCCTTTTGGTCAAAGCGGCAAGAAAACTGATTTTATTTATTCCTATGAAAACCTGGCCAAGACGGTTGTCCTGCTTATGGAAAAGCTTGAAATAGACAAAATCCATCTTATCGGGCATTCCATGGGAGGGCAGATCGCTCTCAATGTCATGAAACAGAAGCCTGATCTTGTGGAAAAAGGAATTCTGCTTTGCAGCTCCGGCTACCTAAAAAAAATGAACTGGCCTGTCATGATGTTAAGCTATATTCCTTTTTTCCATGTCTATGTGAAACTATGGCTTTCAAAATCGGGAGTCCGCCAAAACCTTGAGAATGTTGTCCATGATAGCAAGATGATTAACGATGAAATGATGTATGGCTATCTGAAGCCCTTCCTGGATGATGATATTTTCAGGGCGCTCACAAGGATGATCCGCCAGCGTGAAGGTGACTTAAGCCAGCAGGATCTTCAGAAGATACAGACTCCATGCCTGATGATATGGGGAAAACATGACCGTGTCGTTCCTCTCAGCATAGGAAAGAGACTCCATAAAGACCTGCCGAATTCCAAATTGATCGTTCTTGAAAAAACTGGTCACCTGGTACCTGAAGAACGACCGGAAGATGTTTTCAACTATATACGCTCTTTTACAGACCAGGAATATGAAGAACAGAAGGCTGAAGCCAAAAGCCAGAAGCCGCTTTCAAACACTCTGCCTGTCACTTAAAAATTACTTTGAATCAAAAAACCATCATACAATGGGTTTTCAATCTAGTAAGAATGGCTTTTCTCTCTTTCAACATCTTATTTCAAATATCTCCACGACCGGCAGCTGCTTGGATTCCAAGCAGCTGAATTCATTTTTAATTCAATGTATAAAGATTGATGCTGGCTTATCATACGATTCTTTCCCTAATGACGTATTTTTGTCGCTCAGGCTCGATATATTTAAGCAGATGTTTTTTATCTTCCCGCTTTCTGTTTTAACATATGAGCTGAACACTGCTTTCCATAGACGACAGAGCCTAAATGATGTCAACTGCTTGCAGTAATTCGGCCTGTTGGTATAACCAGCCTAAACTTAAGAAGGATGTGACACGGATGCATAATTTTGATTTTTCGCCGGATCGCAAAGGCACTTCATCAGTTAAATGGGATTTAACCAAGACGGTTTTCGGCCGTGATGATGTACTTCCGATGTGGGTAGCTGATATGGACTTCCCGCCTCCTCCGCAAGTGCTGGATTCACTCCATGAGCGAATCGAACACGGAGTATTCGGCTACACTTTTACCGGTGATTCCCTTGGAAAAGCGGTGTGCAGCTGGATGAAAGAGCGGCACAATTGGGCGGTCAAGGAAAGTTCTCTGTTATACAGTTCCGGAATTGTACCCGCCATTGCCACCATAATCAATGCTTTCACCGAAGAAGGAGACGGTATCCTGATGCACTCCCCAGTATATACCCCCTTTTTCAGTCTTGCCGAAAGTAATGGCCGAGTAGTGAGGAAAGCACCTTTAATAATCAAACATGGGCAGTACACGGTCGACTTTCATGCCTTTGAAGAGGCCTTAAAACAAGGAGTCAAACTTTTCTTGCTATGCAGCCCCCATAACCCGGGCGGACGTGTCTGGACAAAGGATGAATTGTTAAAAATGGCCGAACTGTGTAAAACGTACAATGTCCTCATTATTTCAGACGAGATCCACGCAGATCTTGTTCATAAGCCAAATAAGCACATCCCTATCGCTTCACTTGAAAAAGAAATTGAAGAAATCACCCTTACTCTTGCGGCCCCGAGTAAAACCTTTAATATCGCGGGACTTCAAGCTTCAGCGATGATTATTCCGAATAAAGATCTCAGGGAAAAGGTTGCTGAAGAACACCAGAAACAAGGGATTTTCACACTGAACACTTTCGGGGTCGTCGGAATGGAAGCGGCTTACCGGCATGGGGACGCCTGGCTGGACAGCCTGCTGTCGTATCTGTCCGAAAACATTAGAGAAGTTACAACTTTTGTGGAAAAAGAACTACCGGAGCTTTCCGTAATGGATCCGGAAGCCACTTATCTATTGTGGTTTGATTTCCGGAAGGTTGGAAAAACCGAAACAGAACTCCAGGATCTCCTCCTGAATAAAGGGAAGCTGGCCCTTGAACCAGGCAGTAAATTTGGAGAAGACGGAGAGGGATTTTTCAGAATGAATATTGCCTGTACAAGAGAAACACTGAGGGACGGATTAGAGAGATTGAAGAAGGCTTTATCCTGATGGAACAAGCAAGGGGCAGGAACCCTTGCCTGTTTTTATTAGATGGACTTGAAATCCACTTGCTATGCCGGAGGTCCAAAGAATTTTTCGCATGGTATGAATAGGCTCTGTTCATGATAGGAAAAAGTTAGTTTCCTGACACTCCACTTCATCTTTGATCATTTTCCTTCATAGAGTTACCAGTTACATCTAAAATAGGCGGAACTTTTCCGCTTAAGCTGTGAAATAGCTCTCGATTTGGGGTAGATAAGCGGAATTTTTCCGCTTAAGCAGAGAAAAAAGACTCATTTTCGCATTTTTTAAGCAAATAAGGGAAATTATTCCGCTTATTTTAACTATTTTAAGTGTTACTTTCTTAAATAAACGGAATTTCTTTCCTTATTTCACTGGTGGTTTAGATTGGCATAGCACCTGCCTTTAAATACACATTACAATTCAGGTAAACCCACTCCCTCGCTTCTTATTCTTGTTAAAATAAAAAACCGACAACCATTCGGTTATCAGTTTTTACTCTTTTTCTTTCTCACTCGTTATTTCGCCGCAGGCAATCCTCATCCCTGAGTCCCCGGCAGGCTGTGACATTCCATCATCTTGTCCCTCATTAATGATAATGGAAGTTCCTTCTTTTGTATAAAGAGATGCCGGCCCTTTAGAAAGCGTCACTAATGGAGCCATGATTTTCCCCTTAAATGAGCCATCATCTTCCACTATCAAATTGGGAAGGTCTCCTGCATGAGCCCCCTTGGGATGAAGCAGACCATGCTCTTTGTCCTCTGGATTAAGATGGTTTCCTGCTGACTCGAAATCAGGCGGTTCGCACTCACCTTTTTCATGAATATGGATGGCGTGGACTCCAGGCGGCAGACCAACCAAATCCATGTCGAGTTCAACACCGGAAGCCAGCTCCTGAATGGTAATTTTCCCTAAAGAATCACCGACAGGATTCTTTATATCCACCTCGGTTTTCTTCGGATTCTCCAACGCGCAGCCTTGAAGCAGCAAAGCAGAAGCCAGCACCCCAGTCACGATCCTTGCTTGCATGTTATCCCCTCCAGCAACAAAATCATCTATACCATTGTTGCCATAGCACGATAAAAATATTCTTTATGCAGCAATTTTGCCGATACAGGGACTGCTTGCGGACTCGCGCGCTGTCCGAGGAATACTAACCTTGATGTTAGACTTTTTGCTAAGAGTCTAAAGAAGCTAAGTACTTCCTACACATCCAGCAGGACAAACACTCACACATATTTATAAAGTTTCCACTTGAGGACACATTTCATGCCGAAACCAGTAACTCATGTACTCACCGGCGCCATGTGGATACATATCTCTCTCCGAAACCAGTAACTCATGTACTCACCGGCACCATGTGGATACACATCTCACTCTCAAACCACTAACTCATGTACTCACCGGCACCATGTGGATATAGATCTCACTCTCAAACCACTAACTCATGTACTCACCGGCCTGATGTGGATACATATCTTACTCCGAAACCACTAACTCATGTACTCACCGGCCTGATGTGGATACACATCTCACGCCCAAACCACCAACTCATGTACTCAGCAACACCATGTGGATACATATCTCTCTCCAAAACCACTAACTCATGTACTCACCGGCGCCATGTGGATACATATCTCACTCCAAAACCACTAACTCATGTACTCAGCGGCCTGATGTGGACATCTCACGCCCAAACCACTAACTCATGTACTCAGCGGCGCCATGTGGATACACATCTCACGCCCAAACCACTAACTCATGTACTCAGCTACACCATGTGGATACATATCTCTCTCCGAAACCACTAACTCATGTACTCACCGGCACCATGTGGAGACATATCTCACTCCGAAACCACTAACTCATGTACTCACCGGCCCAATGTGGATACACATCTCACGCCCAAACCACTAACTCATGTACTCACCGGCACCATGTGGATACACATCTCACGCCCAAATCACTAACTCATGTACTCAGCAACACCATGTGGATACATATCTTCACTCTAAACGAACTACTCATGTACTCAACACCGCAGTGTGAGTGCACATCATTTGACGACAAACACTCAACCCCTGCCGTCTTCCTCTGCAGCCTTCCTCGCTTCTTCTTCGGCCAGTTTTGTTTTCTCTTCTTCTTTTTTCGATATTTTAATGATCCAGCGGAAGGTCAGTACCGCGGCAGTGCCAAATAAAATGATCCAGAAAGCTGCTGGAATATATTCTGTTTTGTCTTCGGGAAAATATAGAAACAGATTCAAGATAAATGCTTGAAACATAGTAATCTCCTTTCAAACTTCCAAACTGTAGCCATTATATCAATTCCAATGGTTTAAAACCATGTCCAAAAATCAAACAAAAGCAGCTGCTCCCAATGGCTCAGCTGCTTCCTGCTTTCTTATTCCTTCACAATTTCGATTTTCTGGATGACGACATCTTCGGCCGGCTTGTCGTTGGCGCCTTTTTCTACAGCGGCGATTTCGTCGACTACTTCCATGCCTTCGATTACTTGCCCAAAGACAGTGTGTTTGTTATCAAGGTGAGGTGTTCCGCCGCGCTCCATATACGTTTCAATCGCTTTTTTACCAAAACCAGCTTCAACCATCTGCTGTTCCAGAGAAGGATCGACACTTGAATTCTGTACGATGAAGAACTGGCTTCCGTTTGTGCCAGGACCTGCATTGGCCATTGAAAGGGCACCGCGGATGTTCAACAATTCTTTAGAAAACTCGTCTTCAAACGGTTCTCCCCAGATGCTTTCCCCGCCTGTTCCGGTACCTTGGGGGTCTCCTCCCTGAATCATGAAGTCAGTGATGACTCGGTGGAAGATGACTCCATCGTAGTACCCTTCCTGGCTGTGTGTCATAAAGTTCTCTACCGCTTTAGGAGCTTGCTCCGGGAATAATTTTATAGTGATATCTCCCATGTTGGTCACCATTTTTACAGCTTTTTCATTTTCCTGGATTTCGTCCGTCAATTGTGGATAATCGACATCACTGTCATCCACCGCTTCTGCCGTTTCCTGTTCAGTTTCTTCAGGCTGGCTGCCGCCGGTATTTTGGTTCTCTTCCTGTTCATTCGAAGTCCCGCACCCTGACAACAGTAATAGGAACGCTGCAGCGACGATTGCTAAATATTTTTTCATCAATATTCCTCCATCTTTGAAAAATTGTTTTGTATGTATAATAGATGATAGTCCCTTTATATGGCAACACCCTCTATTATGAATTAGAATGAAAGTAATTGCTATATGAAATTAAGGCTGTTTTTGTATATACTGTTTCTATTGAAAGGGCTTGGATCTCCACTCCACTCTCCTGAAAAAGAAACTAGTGAGAAGCAGTACAAAAAATTTGGAGGAATGCCCATGTCTGATTTCAAGAACGGAGATATTGTAACAGCTCTCTATAAAACAGGGAAATACATAGGAGAAGTAACGGATTCGAGGCCGGGTGTATATGTGGTTAAGGTAATGGCAGTTTTAAAGCATCCACGACAAGGAGACCTGCATAACCCGAAAGAAGTGGACGTCCCTCTTTTTCACGAACGAAAAGCTCTGGCTTTCAGGGAACGTGCCAATATACCGGAAAAAATGGTCAAACCTTATGAAGGGGATATTCCTGATTACAACGAATCCCTGTCCAGTACTTTCAATGAATTGAAAGAACGACTGGAAGCTGAGGATTCCCCCTTTTCAGCTAAAAGTCTGGAAACCCTCTCCAGCATAAAGAGGGAATATGAATTAATGTATTCCATTCAACTTTAGGAAAAGTTAAAACCCAAATCAGCTTTTGATTTGGGTTTTGTCATGCCATCTGGTTAAAAAGCTTGGACAAGTCTATACGGTCACCGATTGTGGTGGGTTCCGCTTTATCCAGATACTTTTTATCCTTCTCTACTAACTTATAGATATGGTAAGTGGTCAAGGCATCATCCAGCGCTTTATGATGCTTTCCTACACCCTCGCGCCCATATTCCTGTACCGCTTTCCAAAGACCGGTTTGGTTCTGGTCCCCGAAGAACCGCTTGTATTCCATAGACAAGTCAACAAATTCGCCTGTAAAAGGAAAACTGATTCCCGCCTTGCTGCAGTTATTCCGGAGCACCTTCATATCCATGTTGCCCCAGGTGATAATCTTGTTCTTCCCTCTCCGGTTCAGTTCGCTAAGGTACTGAATCAGGGAATGAAACGGTATCCCGTTATCCACATCCTTTTGAGAAATCGATAGAAACTGCTTGCACCGTTTCGTTAATACCGGGAAAGCTGAGGGCTTCACATAGGAAGAAAACTTATCAGTGACTTTTCCATTCTGCACTGCCACCAAACCAGTCTCAATGATTTCAGGAAAAAAGCCACGTGGATTCTGGTGCCTTTCCGGCATTGAAAATTCAAAATCAATGATGATCAACTGACTGCCTTTCAACTGATTTCCCTCCCAACATTCGGTTATCTCCAAACAAAAACAAAATGTGAAAAAAACCTGTGCGCCTTTATTCTATTTATTATATCATGATTACACCAAAAATTATGACAATTTAAAAACTTTTACTTAGGCTGTTTTCGCATATATTGTTGCTTTCGGACATCCCCGTATACTTAGAGTTTTATTCTTATCGGGGAGAGTAGCTCTTTTCTTTTCGGTATTCCCAGATCTTCCCGTTCTTAATATGGTTACTTTTTCGGAATTAGTATCCAATAGCAACAAAGTTTACGAAAAGAGCCTTTGCTTAAAAGGAATTTTGATTGAATTACCGGCTTTCCGGGTACTAAGAGTGACAGTCACGCCCCGCTTTATGTCGAAGAACAAAAGCGCAAGCGCCTCGGTCAGCCCCGACAGGCAAATGTTCTCAAGAGAAAAAATGGTGCTCTTCCCTTTTATTCTCTGGAGGTTATTTGACCCCGAGGGGCTGGGCGCTGAAGCTGGATGAACCAAAAGCGCAAGCGCCTCGACCAGCCCCGGCAGCCAACTGTTCTCAGGAAAGAAAAGGCGGTCTTCCTTTTATTCTCTTGAGGTTATTTAACCCCGAGGGGCTTGTCGCTGAAACCAGCCGCGGCTCGCGGGAATGACATAATCATTTTCTAAACACTAACGCACTGGGAAGATTCAATGGTTGCATAGACACAGAGATAGTTTATACTATTAATATTTAGTAAACCGAAATATATAATAATAATACTACTACTAACCAAAGAAGGTGTTATTTATCTCTATAGAAAAAAGAAATTTAACGATCATGTGGTTTGCCAACTTCCTTGTTGCTGCCAGTGCCACCATGGTCCTGCCATTCCTCTCACTTTACCTTGAAACCTTTGGGAACTATGATAATGCTTTTGTGCAGCGGTGGTCAGGCTACGTATTCGGCATAACCTTTCTCGTCGCGTTCTTTATTTCTCCTGTATGGGGAAGAGTCGGGGACAAGTATGGATTCAAACCGATTTTGCTTATAACAGGCTACGGCATTTCCCTCTCCATTTTCATGATGGGCTTTGTCGACTCTGTGATGGGCTTATTCCTGCTGCGGATGGCAATGGGAGCGGTGACTGGTTTCATCCCTACCTCCCTTGCTCTCATTTCCTCTCAGACGCCAAAGGAGATTGCCGGCAAGACACTTGGCACCTTGCAGATGGGGACTGTGTCAGGAGGGCTGTTCGGTCCTGTTTTAGGAGGAGTGATGGCCGATTCTTTTGGCTTTTCTTATACATTCATCATTACCTCCATTGCTATTGCACTTGCGGCGACCGGTGTCTTGTTCGGGATTAAGGAAGTCAGAAAGCATCCAGCAAAGACCAAGGAAACCCGATACTCCAGCAAACAGGTTTTTCAGCATATTTTGACTCACAAACTTTTGTTTACCGTCATGATTATCTCCTTCATCATCCAGGTAGCTAATTTCAGCGTTCAGCCGCTTCTGGCCCTTTATGTTGATGAAATGACCGCAACTACCAATATTGCTTTTCTTGCAGGTCTGGCTTTTTCCGCTACCGGTGTAGGAAATCTGCTGGCCACCAGAAAATGGGGAAAGCTTGGGGATGAAATCGGATACGAAAAGGTCCTTTCCATCTTACTGATCCTGGCATGCATCTTCATTATTCCTCAGGCGCTGGCCGAGCAACTATGGCAGCTGGTTCTCTTCCGCTTCTTATTTGGAATTGCGATAGGCGGAATGATTCCCAGTGTGACAGCCTACATCAGGCAGGAAGCACCGCTTTCCATGCAGGGCGAGGTTCTCGGATACAACCAAAGTTTTAGATTCCTGGGGAATGTGGCCGGCCCTGTATTAGGCGGTATTTTATCAGGATTTGCAGGGATTTCCTCTATTTTCTATATTACGGGTGCTTTATTCTTAGCGGCTTTTGGATTATTATGGTGGAGTATGCGTCATTCCGAAAGCCAGGTAAACGAACAGTATTAGTTCTTTCCTTTTATAAAAGGCTTGTTGCTTTCGGAAAAATCCAAGAGCCGGATTTTTCCCCTGGATACTAAGATTTTTCTACCTTTACGAAGAGAGAAGCTCTTTTCTTTCTTGCTTACCAGGGTGATTTCGGTGCGTTATGGTATTAGCTTAAAAAAATTCATTAAAAAGCAACAGAGTTTACGAAAAGAGCCTTATAAAAAAACCTTAATATAGTATGAGATGAGTTGAAAGCATGAGAACCCTTGCCGGTTATATATTAGTATTTTCATTGTTTCCCTTTTTCCTGTTCATCCTTTTTTCCACGGCAAAAGAGATTAATAAAGTTCAAGGCTTTCAGGGGGCTCTTGAGCAGGCAGTCAGTGAAGATCAGTTTGATATCACGAAAACCAGCTTGCTGACCGACAAAGACGGCAAGCTTTTTTCAGAGATGAACAGGCCTTTCCGGCTTTATGCGGACGAGGAGGATATCCCCGACTTTGTTAAAGAGATCCTTGTCTCCTCCGAAGACCAGCACTTTTATGACCATGTCGGTTTTGATGCAGGAGCCATCATCCGGGCGCTTGTCAAAAATCTGGTCTTCACCCACATCCAGCAGGGTGGAAGTACAATCACGCAGCAGCTGGCACGAAACCTTTATCTCGGTCAGGAAAAAACCTATAACCGTAAACTGACCGAGTTGTTCTATGCACATGAAATTGAAAAGAGCCTGACCAAAGACGAAATCATGGAATTGTACCTCAATATCATTTACTTCAGTAACGGGGTGTATGGTATTGAGACGGCGTCACAGTATTATTTTCAAAAAGAGCTTGGGGAACTCAACAAAGCAGAGCTTGCTTTCATCACAGCCATCCCCAATAACCCGAATAAATATGATCCTGTCGAGCATTTCGATCAGACAAAAATCAGGCAGGAACGATTGCTGGATATCATGCAGCAAACAGGAAAGCTGACAGAAGAGGAAGCTTCCAAACTGAAAGCCGTTCAGATTAACTTGAATATACGGAAAAAAATCGATCAATACGGGGATTATGCGGTATATGCACAATCTGAATTGCGTGAGCTCGTTGCCCAGCAGGAAGGCTACCTTAAAAAGCTTGAAGCAGCCGGCAGCCCGGAACAGAAGCAAAAGATTTACGATGATTTTGACAGGCGGATGAGTGAAGTCATCAATTCAGGCATCATCATCCACACCTCACTAGACCGTAATATTCAGGAAAAAAGCAAAACCGCCTTCCAAAAAAGACTGAATTACAACGGCATTGAAGGAGCCAGCATTACGATTGATAACGAGTCGCGTAAGATTATCGCAATGGTCGGCGGAAAGGACTACAAAAAGTATAATTTCCACCACGCGTATCAAGCCTTCCGCCAGCCCGGCTCTTCCATTAAACCGCTTCTTGTGTACGGTCCCTATATCGAGGAGACCCAGGCATCGATTGCCGAGCGGGTAAATGCTGATAATTATTGCATCGGCAATTACTGCCCTATCAACTACGGCGGCAGACAGTATGGTACGGTGACGATGAACACGGCTTTTTCACAATCCTATAACACCCCCGCGCTTCGATTATTCGAAAAAGTCGGGATTGATAAAGCCTTCGCTGCACTTTCAAAATTTAACTTTGAAAAACTTCAGGAACAGGATTATACCTATGCCGCTTCCATCGGCGGGTTCACCCATGGAATGTCCCCCCTTGAAATGACGGATGCTTATACTTCCTTCATTGATGGAAATTACCAACCTGCCCGTTCCATTACCAAAGTTACGGACTATAACGGGGAAGTGCTCTACGAATGGAATGACCCGAAAGAAACCATCTGGTCACAAGGAACAACCGAGAAGGTAAGGGCAATGTTGTCCAACTCCATGCAGAATGGAACAGGAAAATGGGCAAAAGTGAATGCCCCTTATGCCGGTGTTAAAACAGGAACCACCAATAACTATCACGATTACTGGGTAATGGGCCTGACCGACCGGTATACAACAGGCGTCTGGATTGGATATGACATTCCACAGAACATGGAGGAGATCGAAGGCGACAGGCCGAGCCATCTGATCTGGAGAGACATTATGCAATAACTAAGACCAGGATTTTCTGGTCTTTTTTTGTGCGGCAGATTTATGTATTTGACTCTTTTCAGATTACTCCCGAAAGAAAACTCAAATGGCACTGCTCTATCAAATTCTCTACATGTGTAAGCCGGCGTGAGCGTCTGCCGCGACCTCCTTTGAGACAAGGATCCTTCTTCTCCTGGTTTTGGCTTTCTGACATGGGGTATCCAAACAAGTAAAAAAGGTACCTGCTTGCCATTAGGCCTGCAGGTACCTTTTGTGTATAAATATCTGATTCCTATTCTTTATAATTCTTATTCTTGAAGACCGTCCAAACAGCCCCAGAGTGATAAAGATCCCGATACCCGCTGCGAATAGGGTAAAGTTGGAGAATGCAGATGGATAGGTGTACCATCCAGCAATCAAGCATACTGAAATCAATATAATGTTAAAAAGAATCCGCAGCTTTTTTCTTCGCTCCATCCATCTCACCTCCAGGATTAAATGTAAAAGGGCTATTCACCCCCGCCGCATCCGCCGCCATCTCCTCCTCCGAAACCACCGCCTGAGCTGTCACAGTTGTTAGAATCACTGTAACTGCCCATTATAAATGGAGAAGAAGCATCCCCTCCGGTCTGACGCCGCTTGGAAGACTGAGATAAGCCGATAGCTATGAAAATAATAACCAATGGAAGAAACATAAAAAATATTGTTGCTGTCATTTTCATCACCTCTTACATAGGTATACGAATGAATCCTCTAAAGGTTTCAAATATTCCCATAAAAGGAAAAGGGACGAAAAGGAATCGTTTGGTACCTTTTTTTGTTAAAGTTAAATTCACATAAACCCTGGAACTTCTTTAGCCTATTAAAAATGATGGCTTCACAAACAGAGCTTACGGGCTATTGAGATACGTCTTCTCTCCAGTTAATGGCCCGCTAACTGAGTTTACGGGCCATTACGAGGCCATTCCTCGCAAGATAATGGCCCGCATACAGAGCTTTCGGGCCATTGAGATACCTCTTCTCTCCAGTTAATGGCCCGCTAACGTAGTTTACGGGCCATTACGAGACCGTTTCTCACAAGATAACGGCCCGCATATGGAGCTTGCGGGCCAACGAAATCCCATTTCTCACAAGTTAACGGCCCGCTAACATGATTTACGGGCCAACACGAGGCTGTTTCTCACAAGATAACGGCCCGCAAACAAATTCACGGGCCAACAAGAGGTCATTCCTCACAAGATAACGGCCCGCAAACAAAGTTCACGGGCCAATAAGATCACAATATTCATTTTAAACCTCGCCGCAAATGAAGCTTTAAAGTCCGTTCAGCTTAACCTCCGAAATGATTGGCAGGCTCGCCATCAGCCCATTATATAACTTCAAAAGTACTAAAAAGACTATTAAAAATAAAGAAGACCAAGTAATCACCTGAAAAAAGATGACGCCGAACAGGCCGGCTTTGGTCAGCGAAGGACTGATCTTATAAATGAAATAAACGAAGTAGGCTATGGATGTCAGTACAAAAATTGACAGCAGCCCCAAAAACGATTTAAGGCTTACGACCGACACGAGTGCTCCAATGAAATACACCATGGACCCTGAGCGGACCCTGTGCAGGATTTCGCCTTCATTGTCTTTTGAAAAGAACAGAAGGGAAACCTCATTTATTGTTTCGGCAATCAGTTTCAATGCTGCAAACACCATGAAACAAACGATCATCAGGAGAATAAGGAGAATGAATTTCAATTCGAGATCTGAAAGAAACTCCCGCATTCCCGGATAAACACCGATTTTCTTAAAAAGATCCACAAACACGTCCACACCATAGACGGAAAACGTCAAACTGAACAGAAGTATAGAGAATAAAGGCAGATAACCTGTTAAATATGTATTTCGCACGCAGTTCTCCCCTTGAATTAATTTACCGCATGTCCATCATAATCTTTTACGGCAAAATTGAAAAGGGGAGGACGGCACCTGTTATAGGAAAAGGGCAGCATAAGAGGCGCCTTATTCATGATCTGTTTATGTTACTTTGCCAGCCTGATGTACTCGCGGGGTTTAAAGGGTTCCCGAACCGCTTCTTCCTGTATATCCGCAACTGGTTCTGCGTCTACCACTTCATCGTTAATGCCCACTGGCTGCAGCAGGGACTTGTTTGTCCATTGATTTTTCTTTTCCTCCTGCTCCTGTACATACCAGGCACCTAAGAACAAAGTAGAAAAAATCATTGTTGAGACGGTTTTTTTCATTCGCATACTACATCACCACCTAGGGATAGCATGCGCTTTTTTGGCTCATACTATTCGCAGAAATGGGGAATTTAAGTCATCGGTACTTCTGTTGAAACCGTTTACGAAAACAGAAAGTTTATTTTGCTGAAAAAAATTTGGCTCTTGTTATGCCGGGTTCCTTCATATTTAATATCAAAATTAAGCTTTTAAGCTAAGCAGCCTTTCATAAATGCACACCTCATTTTTTTACGTTATAATTTCTCAAGAGGTTTCTTTAGGGACGCCGGACTTACATGAGCAGAAATGATTTTAATGACGAGGAAGATGATAAGTGTTGAAGATAAATAAAATAAATAAGGGGGTTATTCGGTGACATTATTACACTGGGCAATTATATCGCCTTTTCTGGCAGCTATTCTTGTACCTTTTCTGTATAAAAAGCTGCGTTCTATACATACCGGTTGGTTTGTCCTCATCCTTCCCGCAGTGCTTTTTCTATACTTTTTTCAATTTATCAGAATAACGGCAGATGGAAATGCGATCAAGGAAACGGTTGAATGGATGCCGTCTTTCGGAATCAATTTCACTGCCTATGTAGATGGGTTAAGTCTGCTTTTCGCACTGCTGATCACAGGGATTGGTTCCCTGGTTGTTCTTTATTCCATTTATTATTTGTCAAAGGAAAAAGAGCAGCTGCACAATTTCTACGTTTATCTGCTTCTATTTATGGGAGCGATGCTTGGGGTTGTCCTGTCTGATAACCTGATCGTCCTTTATATGTTCTGGGAGTTCACTTCCATTTCATCTTTTCTGTTGATCGGTTATTGGTATCACCGTGAACGTTCACGTTATGGTGCGCAAAAATCGATGCTTATCACTGTTTTTGGCGGGCTATCCATGCTCGGAGGATTTCTGCTTCTTTATTTAATGTCCGGTACATTCAGTATCAGGGAATTGGCTGGTATGGCAGATGTGCTCATTACTGAACCTCTATTCCTTGGTGCCTTGATCTTAGTCCTTCTCGGCGCTTTTACAAAATCAGCACAATTTCCGTTCCATATCTGGCTGCCGGATGCCATGGAGGCGCCTACACCAGTCAGTGCCTACCTCCACTCCGCAACAATGGTCAAGGCGGGGATTTATCTTGTCGCCCGTATGAGCCCTGTTTTCGCTGAGTCGGGCGTTTGGCTGTGGCTGGTTGCCAGCTTTGGGATTTTCACTTTGTTCTGGGGTTCTTTCAATGCTGTAAAACATACAGACTTGAAGGCAATCCTAGCTTATTCGACCATCAGTCAGCTCGGATTAATTATGTCTCTGCTCGGAATCGGAGCTGCCGCACTGCATTACGGTCACCTTGATGAAAATATCTATGGTGTTGCGACTATGGCAGCGGTTTTTCATCTTATTAACCATGCCACTTTCAAAGGGAGCCTTTTCATGGTGGTCGGTATTATCGATCACGAAACAGGGACAAGGGATATCCGCAAACTTGGCGGGCTTATGAACTTCATGCCAATCACATTCACTATAGCGGTGATCGGTGCCTTTTCAATGGCGGGTATTCCTCCATTCAACGGCTTCCTGAGTAAAGAGATGTTCTTTACAGGCATGATACAGGTTCTTGAGATGGATATTTTCAATCTCCAAACATGGGGTATTTTGTTCCCGGTTCTGGCTTGGGTTGGAAGTGTATTTACGTTCATTTACAGTATGATTGTTGTGTTTAAGCCGTTCACAGGAAAGCACCAGCCGGAAAAGCTTGACAAGACGCCTCATGAGGCACCGCTTGGAATGCTGATTCCGCCTGTAATCCTGGCATCGCTTGTAATAGTATTCGGATTTTTCCCTAATATCCTGACAAGGACGATGATTGAGCCGGCTTTTTCAGCGATCACCAATCTAACTGTAGAAGAAACAGATATCTACTTCTGGCATGGCTTCACTATTGAATTATTTATGACCCTGGGTGTCTTCCTGTTCGGTGTCCTTCTGTATACACAGCTTCCAAAGTGGATCAGCATTTATAATAGAATGCCGGAAAGACTGACATTGAACTCATTTTATGACAATGGACTGCTTAAAGGTGAAAGAGGGGCCTTGAAATTGACCAGCTCTTATATGACCGGCTTCATACGAAGTTACCTGGTTTATATATTCACCTTCCTAATCGCGGTTTTGGTTGTCACACTGGTGATCAAAGATGCTTTTGTCGTGGATACTTCAGATCTTGCATCCATTGGGGTGTATGAAGTTCTGATTGCACTCGTGATGGTGGTCAGCGCCGTCACAATCCTATTTGCCAAATCCCGTCTTACCTCGATCATTGCATTGGGAGCTGTCGGGTATTCAGTTGCATTGTTCTTCGTCCTTTTCCGCGCACCGGATCTGGCGTTGACACAGCTCGTCATTGAAACTGTTTCTGTTGCGCTGTACTTATTGTGCTTCTACCATCTGCCTCCTTTAAGCAGGCATGAAGAAAGAATGAGCTTTAAATTCGGGAATGCACTGATAGCAATAGGGGTCGGAGTGACTGTAACACTGATTACCATTGCTTCATACAGCACAAAGCTGTCCGGTTCGATTTCGGAATACTATATAGAGAATGTTTATGAAAAAGCGGCAGGAAAGAATATGGTTAACGTAATACTCGTTGACTTCCGTGGATTTGATACATTATTTGAAATCTGCGTTCTCGCTATTGCCGCATTGGGCATCTTCGCGATGATCAAACTGAGGATGACAAGGAGGAAAGAAGAATGAAAACCAATGATGTAATCCTCCAAACAGTTACCATGATTGTGAGTTTTATCATTATCCTGTTTTCAATCCAGCTTTTCTTTGCGGGACACTATACCCCCGGTGGAGGTTTCATAGGCGGATTGATGACTTCAGGTGCCTTGGTACTGCTGCTGCTTGCCTATGATATTAAAACAGTGACAACCATTCTTCCGGTTGATTATAAGCTGCTGACAGCCATTGGCCTGCTTCTCGCAGTAGGTACAGGAGCAGGGGCATTATTGTTTGATGTCCCCTTCCTTACTCATGCCTATGACTACTTCAATCTCCCTTTGCTTGGGGAAACGTCACTGCATACAGCTGTGATATTTGATACTGGTGTTTATCTTGTTGTTATCGGGATTACGATGACCATTATTCAAACGATTGGAGTGAGCGAATAATGGAAATTTTAATGGCCATAGTAGTTGGCATTTTATTTACGAGTGCTGTTTATTTAATGCTCTCAAAGAGTTTGCTGCGCATCATCATCGGTACCTCGCTGCTCAGTCACGGAGCCCATCTGCTGCTCCTTTCCATAAGCGGCCTGAAGGCAGGAGCACCGCCTCTGTTGGGAGAACACGCAGCAGATTATGCCGATCCTTTGCCGCAGGCGTTGATATTGACGGCAATCGTTATCAGTTTTGGTGTTACTTCCTTTTTCCTTGTACTTGCCTATCGTGCCTATCAGGAACTGGGAACTGATAACGTGGATCAAATGAGAGGAAACGAAGGAAATGATTAATTTACCAATTTTACCAATTTTAATTCCGTTATTTGCAGCGATTATACTCATGTTTTTTGGAAAGAACATCACCATGCAAAAATGGATTGGGGCCATTGCAACGGCAGGAACGGTTGCAGCCTCCATCGTTTTGGTGAATGTTGTGCATACAGAAGGAATCCAGACGGTCGACCTTGGAAGCTGGAAGGCTCCATTCGGCATAACAATGGTCTCTGATATGCTGTCAGCCCTGCTGGTGACAACAACAAGCATCATTACGTTCTTTGTCCTGCTATACTCTTTCCGTTCCATTGGGAAAGACAGAGAACGATTTTACTTCTATCCTGTGGTTCAGTTCCTGCTGGTCGGGGTGAACGGAGCTTTCACAACAGGAGATATTTTCAACTTATTCGTATTCTTTGAAGTCATGCTGATGTCTTCTTACGTTCTTCTCGTTTTGGGAGGAACTAAGGTTCAGCTTAGGGAATCCATCAAGTACATCCTGGTGAATATCATTTCATCAGCACTGTTTGTCGTGATGGTCGCCTATCTGTACTCGGTGATCGGTTCCTTGAATATGGCTGATATCTCTGTAAAAATTGCAGAGTTTGACCAACCTGGAATTCTCACTGTCATTGCTGTGATGTTCCTGGTCGTATACGGGCTGAAGGGAGCCATTTTCCCATTATACTTCTGGCTTCCAGGTTCATACTATGCACCGCCGACACCGGTCCTGGCACTGTTTGGGGCACTGCTGACCAAGGTGGGAGTCTATTCCATCATCAGGACCTACACCCTGTTCTTCTATCATGATACAGGCTATACTCACACCATCCTTGCTTGGCTTGCAATCCTTACCATCGTAGTCGGATGCATAGGGGCCATTGCCTATTGGGATGTTAAAAAAATCCTTATCTACAATATCATCATTGCGGTTGGTGTCATTCTCTTTGGCGTTTCCGTCATGTCCCCTGAATCACTTGAAGGGTCGGTCTACTACTTGATTCACGACATGATCATTAAAGCGGCTCTTTTCCTGCTGGTTGGTGTCATGATCGCCATAACCGGAACAAGCAACCTGCGGAAGATGGGCGGCCTTATAAAAGATTACCCGTGGCTTGGATGGACATTCCTTATCGCTACACTGACACTGGCTGGTATCCCGCCTTTCAGCGGCTTCATCGGAAAACTGCTGCTGGTGAGAGGAAGCTTTGCAGCAGAAGCATATCTTGGCGGCGGCCTGATCCTTCTTTCCAGCCTTTTCGTTCTCTATTCAGTGATCAAGATCTTCCTGAATGGAGTGTGGGGAGTTCCTAAGGAATACAATGGGAGCAACAAGCACAATGCTTTCTATCTCTGGGGCTCCACCGTCTTTCTAGTCATCCTTGCTGTTGCCTATGGAGTAGGTGCTGAAGCTGTCCGTCCGCTGATTTCACAAGCATCAGAGGCACTTTCAGATCCGGGAATCTATATACAAGCGGTACTAAAGGAGTAATGTAGAATGGCCTTTCAAATTTTATTAAATTTCTTTCTTGCATTTTTGTGGATGTTTTTGCAAGTTTCCTTTACATCAACATCCTTTATCATCGGGTATCTGCTCGGATTGGTTGTAACATTTGCCTTCAGGCGGTTCTTCAATTCTCGATTCTATATGGAGCGAGTAGTGGCGATCATCAAACTGGTTCTATTATTTTTAAAAGAGTTGATTCTTTCCAATATCTCAGTCTTAAAAACGCTTCTTAAACCAAAGCTGGATATTAAACCGGGAATCTTCGCATTACCGACTGACCTTACAAAAAATTGGGAAATCACACTGCTTGCCAATTTAATCACTCTGACACCGGGAACACTTGTGGTGGATATCTCTTTTGACAATAAGATTCTATATATCCATACACTTGATATTCCTGATGTGGACGAAGCGATTGACGATATCAAGAATACGTTCGAGAAGGCAATTATGGAGGTGAGCCGCTGATGCTTGACACAATCATCCAGATTTCATTGCTCGCCGTATCCATTTCCATGGTCGGACTTGTATATCGTGTTATCGTCGGTCCTTCGACGCCTGATAGAGTGGTCGCCCTGGATGCCTTGGGAATTAACTTGATCGCCATTATCGCCTTGGTTTCCATGGTCTTGCGTTCTCACTCTTTCCTTGAAGTCATTTTGCTGATTGGTATTCTGGCTTTTATCGGGACCGTTGCGTTCTCCAAATTCTTAGAGAAAGGGGAGATCATCGAGCATGACCGAAATAATTAGATTCTTTATAGGATTTTTCCTGATTGTCGGGTCATTCCTTACGCTGGTCACCGCTTTCGGCCTGATCCGCCTGCCGGATGTTTACACCCGGAATCATGCGGCATCCAAAAGCGCCACGCTTGGAGTGATGTGTATCCTGCTCGCCACCTTCCTATTTTTCTATCTGGAAGAAGGGCATTTCAATTCAAGATTGATTCTGGGTATCATCTTTATCTTCATTACGGCGCCTGTTGCCGGACATTTGATTTCAAGAGCTGCCTACAACAGCGGTGTCCCGCTTTGGGATAAAAGTATACGGGATGACCTTAAAGGAAAGCAGAAATACGAAGAAAGAAATATGTAAATATATAACAAAAAACAAGCAGCATGGAAAGGGGTTTCTCCTCTTTTCATTGCTGCTTGTTTTTTGGTCAAATGAATTAAATTTTTATATCGTTCTTTACATGAGGCACATTGGTCAATAAAAAACCATTTTAAAAGGACGGCAGAACCGTTACCCTTGTTCAGCCGTCCTTTTAAATCAGTTGTCATATAAAGTGTCAGATACATCACCATCCGACTTGTGCACAACAAGAATGCCATCATGGTCATTCACATATGGCTTGGCTTTTTCAAGCAAATCTTCTTTCGTGTCTTCCGTATAAATTGCCTTGCCGCTGCCTTCCTTCTTCAATTCCCAGCCGTCTCCATTGGATTGAACGTGAAACTTTGTCTTATCCTCTGAGTCGCCATCGACATACTTTTCAGCACGATCTGTTGCGATGGCAATCGCTCTTCCGTCATCGTATCCTTCCCGAAGCAGGGCATTGCCAATTTCAATGGCTTTATTTCTGACATCCGCCGAAAGGTTTTTCCACGAAGCCGGATAATCACTTTTTGACCATGGCATACAATCAACTCCTCATAACGTTTTTTATTAAAATTCCCCGTTCTTAAAAAGGTAAACATACTCTTTAATACATTGAAGCGGTGAAAGGGACTGTCCCCTTCACCGCACTAAAGTGTTTATTTTTTGGGACAACTGCCATTGTACATCGTGACACACAGATCAGCTTTTCGTCTTCATCTGTAATGCGGATATCCCAAACCATCGTGCTTTTTCCTTGATGGATGATCTCAGCCGTTGCTGTCACGATTCCATCTTTCTTGGCTCTGATATGGTTGGCATTGATCTCCAAGCCGAAACAGATTTCTTTTTCCAAATCGATCAGTTCCACTGCCCCCACACTGGCAACCGTCTCGGCCAATGCAACTGAAGCACCTCCATGCAGGTATCCAAAAGGCTGCCTGGTTCTTTCATCCACCGGCATGGTTGCCACCACTTTTCCTTTCCCCAGTTCGATAAATTCCATTCCCAATGCACTGATCAGTGTATTTTCGTTATTCAAAATAATCACTCCTGCTAATTCTTTGTTTAAGCTACCTTTCTCGACTTCTTTATAAAAACCCTTTTTTATGAGCAGAATTTTTACTTTTAATGTTCACACCAAGAGGATCCCTTTGAAACTAATCGTCTGAAAAAGACTGTCATCCCTATGTCACAGTGAAAAGAATACAGACAAGACAATGAGCATATAGATTTTTAAGGAAGCAGGAAATGTCTGTCAAACCCATGCCCTGCCTGTACACTGTTTAGAAGGAGGCAACGAATGAATAGATATCATCCTTTCTATACTCCTATACAACGTCCGCAAACGCCAAATTGGCCGCCTGTCAACCCATATTATGCAATGCATCGTCATCCACTCCAGTATCCGCCTGTGGAACCTAAGCAATTCATGGATTCTGCCGGTAAGATGACGCCTCTCCTGGATGATGCCAAAATAATTATGAATGAAGTCTCTCAATCGAAGGAGCTGGCAGCGAACTTGATGCAAGCCGCCCAGAAATCAAACATGGGCGAACTGAACCGGCTTATCAAAGGAACAGGCGTACGAAATATTCCAGAAATCAAATTTAATCCAGATGGGTTTACCCTTAGTTTCAGAAATAAAACAGGAAATGTTGACTGCTCTCACTTGACGGTTATCCTCAGGTGGAAGTAGAAGGAAAAGGAGCAGCTCAAATGCGAGCTGCTCCTTTTATTTTCAATAATAAGGGTATCCCCCAGGAGAACCATAACCCGGAGCCCCATATCCCGGATAACCATAGCCGGGATATCCGTAGCCATAGCCATAACCATAGAACGGCGGTCGATAATAACGCGGTCTAACCAGCGCACCTCCAAGTACACCGCCTAACACCCCTCCCAAAAAAGGAAGACCGAACCCCCAGCCAAACCGGCTCTGTCCAAAATGCTGGTTTCTGTGGTGAAATCGTGGATTCATCATAGCTGAAAACCTCCTCATCTATTTAAGGCTTCATTATCTATGTATGCAAACATGAATCCACCTGCATGGGCACATCTAATATAAATCGGTTTTTCCGTTGTTGGTCCGCCAGCCTTCCTTTAACGGCCAGCGAGAGTATACTCGGCTTTGGCTATTGACCGCAAGCCTTCTTTACAGGCCAGTGAGATTATGATTAATCCTGCTTGTTGGCCCGCATTCCTTCTGTACGGGCCAGTGAGAACAAGATTAGCTCGGCTTGTTGGCCCGCATGCCAGCTTTACGGGCCAGTGAAAACAAGATTAGCTCGGCTTGTTGGCCCGCATGCCTCCTTTACGGACCAGTGAGATTATGATCAACTCTGCTTGTTGGCCCGCACGCCAGCTTTTCGGGCCAGTGAGATTATAATTAACCCTGCTTGTTGGCCCGCACGCCAGCTTTTCGGGCCAGTGAGACTAAGATTAGCACTGGACATTGGTCCGCAGTTCACTTTTACGGACCATTGTGATTGAGTTTCCCCCTGCTTGCCGGCATGTAGATTTTTGTATAAGTTGCTTAATAGCCGATCCCAATACGCTCCCTCTTAAAAAATAACAAAAGACCCGTCAACAGACGGATCTTTTATCTACTCTATAACTACTTACATTTCTGAAAAGAAAGCTCCTGCAAAAAAAGATAGTTTACTAAAGTATAACTGCAGCAAGCCAGCCAAACACGATCATAGGGATATTAAAGTGCAGGAATGTCGGTACACATGTATCCCAGATGTGGTTGTGCTGTCCGTCTGCATTCAATCCTGCGGTCGGTCCCAGTGTCGAATCAGATGCAGGTGACCCCGCGTCTCCAAGCGCCCCTGCGGTCCCGACCAACGCAACCGTCGCAAGCGGACTGAAACCGAGCTCCAGAGCAAGCGGTACAAAGATTGCGGCAATAATTGGGATTGTCGCGAATGAAGAACCGATACCCATAGTAACAAGCAAGCCGACAATCAACATCAGCAATGCGGCAAGAGCTTGATTACCTCCGATGATATCCGTCGTTGCTTCTACAAGTGTATCAACATGGCCAGTAGCTTGAACGACGGCAGCAAATCCATTTGCGGCAATCATTACAAAACCAATGAATGCCATCATCTTCATCCCTTCAGTGAGGACACCATCAGCATCCTTCCACTTTACAGACCCTGAAACATACAAAATGGCAATACCAGCCAGTGCACCAAATATCATGGAGTCCAATGCCAGCTGCACATACAAAGCAGCTACAATCGAAATGAGTGCAAAAACTATTGCCTTATTAGAGTAAGTTGTTGTGTTCTCATCTTTTGCCTCGGCCACTTTCTTATATTCTCGTGGTTTTCTATAACTGAAGAATACGGCTGTCAACAATCCGACAACAAGGCCTGCTGTTGGCAATAGCATGGCTTTTGGTATGTCATCCATTGAAATGGCAAGACCGCTAGCCTCCATGTTCTGGGCGATGATTTCATGGAACATGAACCCAAACCCGTACGGCAGCAGAATATATGGAGCGGTAAGCCCGAATGTCAGAGCCGACGCAATCAATCTACGGTCTATTTCAAGTTCTGTCATCACCTTCAGTAACGGTGGTATCAGGATCGGTATGAAAGCAATGTGGATCGGAATCACATTCTGTGAAAAACATGCCATTAATAGAATTGAAAAAACAATAAGTGCTTTTGACAAAGCTTTTTTTCTTGAATCCTTTTCTCTGCCTACTAAGCGTATGACATACTCGACAAGCAGGTTCGGAATGCCTGTGTAGGAGATTGCGACAGCAAAGCCCCCTAACAGGGCGTAACTTATCGCAATATTCGCTCCTCCCCCTAATCCATCTGTAAATACACTGACTGTTTCATTTATTCCCAGACCGCCTGTGAGCCCTCCTGCAAGTGCTCCGGCAACTAGTGCGAATACAACATTCACACGGAGCAAACTTAGGATCAGCATAACCAGGACAGCAACGATGACTGCATTCATGCTGCAGATCTCCTTTCATCTGTTTCTCTTTTAATAAATCTTTATATCACTAGTAAAATTCAGCCCAAACGCTTTAACGCGCTAAATTGGTAGAGAACTAAAACACTTTTACTAATCTATCAGAGACATTCAAAACTGTCAATGCTTTAGTTTGGTAAATCACTAAAATCTCATATTCGCAATTTTCTTCAAATGCTTCTGACTTTTTAAAAAAACTATTTTCGCATATATTGTTGCTTTCGGAAAAATCCCAGAAAAATCCCAAAAGCCGGATTTTCCCCCGGGTACTAAGGGTTTATACTCTAATCGGAGGGATCAGCTCTTTTCTTTTCATGTTAAATAGGTTTGAATAGCTCTTGAGGGATTTTTAGTCGATTGCTCATCATTCATCTTCGATTCAAAGACACAAAAAAAGCCTGCCTCAAAAGAGACAAGCTTTCAGAACTAATTATTTTCCTGCAGGCTCAAAGCGTTCCACAAGCAAGGCAAGTGTACGTGCCATGGAGCCTGTTGCTCCGGCAGGTCCGAGGTTATAGTCGGACTTCGATGTGGCGGTACCTGCGATATCCAAGTGGACCCAAGGAGTACCCTCAGCGAATTCTCCGACAAATGCGCCAGCCATGATTGCATGTCCTTCGCGGCCCGGGGAGTTGTTTAAATCAGCGATCTTGCTGCCCCTGACTCTCTTCTTGTCATTTTCCGTATAGGGAAGGCGCCAGATGAACTCTCCTGCTTCAGAGGACGCTTCCAGGACTTGTTCAAACAGAGCTTCATCATTCGTCATCGCACCTGTTTTGTCCGTTCCAAGAGCGACGATGACTCCGCCTGTCAACGTAGCGACATCAATCAGGTAGTTTGCTCCGTGATGCTTGGCGTAGGTCATGCCGTCCGCAAGAGCAAGTCTTCCTTCTGCATCTGTATTCAGTACTTCAATGGTCTTGCCGCTCATTGCCGTGATGACATCGTCCGGCTTGAAGGCATTTCCGCTTACCATGTTGTCTGTGGAAGGAATGACGGCTACAACATTTTGTTCAGGCTTCAATTCACCGATGATTTCCATCGCGCCAAGAACAGCAGCTGCTCCTCCCATATCCGTTTTCATACCGACAATGCCGTCCTTCGGCTTAAGGGAATAGCCGCCTGTATCGAACGTAATTCCTTTTCCTACAAGACCGATAACATCGTCCCATTCGTCTCTTCCTTGATATTTCAGCACTATCATTTTAGGAGGCTCTACGGAACCTTGATTGACTGCCAGCAGGGCGCCCATTCCGAGTTTTTCCATTTCTTCTTTATCGAGGATTTCCACTTCGAACTCATACTTTTTACCGATTTCAGCCGCATAGTTCGCAAGCTTGGTTGCTGTGATGATATTTCCAGGCGCATTGACCAAAGCACGGGCTGAGTTTGTTCCTCTTCCATGTGCATACCCCACTTGAAGGGCAGCCTCAATTTCAGCGCTGTCTTCTTTTGAAAAGGCAGTCAGGTTTTTAATGAACGTCTCAGGAATATTCCCCTTGTGTTTATATCCTGGGAATCTGTACGTCGCCATTGTGAAAGCTTCGCTGACAGCATGGGCAATGTCTGAAGCATCAAGCTGTTCGGTCGTCAGTGTGTCCACAGCAACCGAGAAAGAAGAAATTTTCATTTCCTGGATCGCCTTTGAGGCCGCACCAATTGCTTCCCTCAGTTCATCAAATGAAAGTCCTTTTGCTTTTCCGAGTCCTACAAACACCAGACGCTTTGCAGGGATTTTACCGAAAGTATGTACCTTGGAAACAGTGTTCAGTTTGGACGAAAGATCTCCCGATTTGACTAATTCGGTTAAATGCCCATCAAATTTGGCATCCAATTCGGCAAGCTCTCCTGAAAATTCAGGGGCATTGAATAACCCGACAAGGATACACTCCTGTTCACTGTTTAAAAATCCATTATTATCAACTGTAAATTTCATTTAAAAACACCTCCGCCTTTATTATATATAAATATTCGGTATATTTCGAATGAGAGGAATCACCAGGTGTGAAGGATTTCTATTTCCATGATTTTCTATGGTATAATTGGGAATACATTTTATAAGACAGAACGGGAATATAACTACCAATACCACAGGAAAGGATGTTTTTTGACAGCAATGGAATTACTTACAAACTTCCCATTTTGGGCGGCTTTATTCGGTATCTTTTTCGCCCAGTTCATCAAAGTGCCCATTCAATTCATGGCAACAAAGAAAATCGACTGGTCACTGCTTACCTCTACCGGAGGAATGCCAAGCTCCCATTCCGCAGCCGTAACGGCATTATCGACTGGCATTGCCTTGGAAACCGGCCTGGACTCTCCTATTTTCGCTGTTTCCGCCATCTTTGCCATCATTACGATGTTCGATGCAACCGGTGTAAGGCGCCAGGCTGGGGAACAAGCCATTGTCCTGAACCAATTGGTTGGTGACTTTCAGAAATTCGTAGGAGAAGCAAAAGGCTGGCAGAAGAAACCGGAAGAAGTAAAACGGAAAGAACTGAAAGAACTGCTCGGCCACAAACCGATTGAAGTCTTCTTCGGCGGTCTATCCGGCATCCTGCTGACCTTAGTCATATACTACACGCTCTAACAAAGGGGGGAAACAAGATGAGAATTGTTTCAATCTGTCCCAGCAATACAGAAGTCGCAGACTATTTGGGCCTGTCATCTTCCCTGGTGGGGGTCGATGACTTCTCCGACTATCCCGAAGAAGTCAATGCCCTTCCAAGACTGGGACCTGACCTTAGCATTAATATGGATTTGGTCGAGGACCTTCAGCCTGACTTGATCCTGGCTTCCCTCAGTGTCCCCGGAATGGAAAAAAATATTAAGGAACTGCAAAAGCGGAACCTGCCCTATATCGTAACAGACCCGCAAAGCTTTGAAGATATTGCCGATGATTTACTGACAGTCGGAAAAGCCTGCGGGGTCGAAGCTGAGGCAATAGAAAAGCAAAAACAGTTCAGGGGCAAAATCAATCTTCTGAAAGAAGCAGCAGCCAAAACGGACTCAGCTCCCGAGCTGTATTGGGAATGGTGGCCAAAACCTGTTTTCACCCCGGGGAAGATAAACTGGCTGACAGAATTGAGTGTTCTGGCAGGTGCCAGGAATATCTACAGAGATGTGGAGCTTGCCAGTATCCAAACGGATTGGGAGGATGTCCTCACAAGAAATCCTGATTACATATGTCTTGCCTGGGTAGGCGTCAGGCGGGAAAAAGTCAATCCGGCTATCGTCAAAAAGCGTGCAGGATGGAATACTCTTAAGGCGGTGGCCGATGACCGAATTCTTGTACTCCAAGAGGAACTGTACTGCAGACCCTCGCCGCGGTTGCTCGACGGTGCTTTGAAGCTCGGTAAGATACTGCACCCCGGCCAATACGGTACCATTAAATTTTAGTACAAGGCTGTTTTCGCATAGATTGCTGCTTTCAGATATCCCCGGATGAGGCTGTTTCTCTCTTTACACTGAGGAAGCAGCTCTTTTCTTTCTTGATTCCAAGGAAAGTTTCTTACAGAATTCATATCAAATAACCGCAAAGTTTACTAATCGAGCCTAATACAAAAAGAGGAAGAGCCGCGGCCCTTCCTCTTTTTCATTACTCTTGGATTTTTCGAATGTACTGCTGTCTGAAAACCTGCATGCTCTCATTCTCATTAAGGGCTGTCAGCTCTTCTTCCGTCAGCTTTCCTGTTCCCTTTGTGACAACATAAACATCAAGGTCCTTCTTGCCCCATTTTTCGTACACTTCATCAACCGTATCGTAATATAAATCAAGCTTATGTCCTTTAATGGCACTTCCCGTATCCGCTACAACACCATATCCGTATCCTGGAATGAACAGAATTGTCCCGATTGGAAACACGTCAGGATCGGCAGCTACTGTTGAATACAAGTCTCTTTTTACCTTCACACCTGAATATGTAATACCGTAAGCCGGATCCCCCGGAAGCTTCCCTGTTGATTCGATTCCCGCTGTATACCCCGTGGCTGTTACCGTGGATTTAGGATACTGAGACCAATCAATGGCTTCTTCAAGCGGCCTTGGCTTTGCTACTACCGGTTCCGCAGCTGAAATTAGTGTGGTAAGGGTTTTTGCCCTTTTAAATAACTTTTCCCTCAAAGATAAAGTTTTATATGAATGCTCATTCAAAACGCTTTCTGCTTTTTCTGCGCCTTTTTGTTCTGACAGCCAGCCGGAAAAGGACTCGGCGTTGACTCCAGAAACCGATTGGAATGTGACTAGCAAAGCTGCTGAGAATAGTAGAGCCATGACCAGCCTCTTAGACCAT
Organism: Bacillus sp. P14.5; assembly: GCF_003316765.1. GTDB lineage: Bacteria > Bacillota > Bacilli > Bacillales > Bacillaceae_B > Rossellomorea. The sequence goes on from NZ_NIJF01000013.1 coordinate 61,002, forward strand.
TTTTTTAAAATATTCATGTAAGAATCACTCCTCCCATCACTATTACTTTCCCAAAAGAAAAGAATATATTCAGGAATTAGTTAAAAAGTCTAATAGTTTCAACTTTCTGAATAGGAAGGGGACTAAAAACAAGTGAAGAAAGACTCTTATTTGGGGAGGAAGTGATAGTGCTGAAGACATGTGATTGTCAGGTTTTTTAAGTCTGAATGGATAGACTACATACATTTTATTTGAAAGATTGGGTGTCTTATTGTCCGTTACCCCAGGTTGCGGGCCGGTATCTCGATTGAAGCGGCCTCTTATTGGTCCGTAAGACCAGCTTACGGGCCGTTATCTAAGCTAAAGAGGGATTTCATTTGCCCGCAAGTCAAGGTTGCACGCCTGTCATCTCGGCTATTGGGGGGTTACTATTCATTGCAGCAAAAATGGCTGTAAAAACAAAAAACCCTTTGCCTATGAGCAAAGAGTTTAAAAATCAAAACATTTGATAGCCTTTTTTTCTAAGTACCTTCATGGTGATTCCCGATACAATCGCACCGGCGAGTCCACAAGAAAGGATAAGCACATCAACCGCAGTTAGTGCTCCGAATTTTGTTCCTAATGCAGAAAATGATTCTCCTGCGTTTCTGAAATATTCTATGAATCTTACCTCGTCCACAATAAAAATGGTGATAAGAGGATAGATGACTGCCATAATCCATGTCATTCTCAGCAGCATGTTCAGCAAGAAACCGATGCCAAAGAACAAAACAAAAAATAGTAACATTGATATAATTACAACCGGAATTCCCATTTGCATTCCTGAAGCACCTCCATTGACACTAAAGTTTAGTGTACTCAATGTTTAATCCATCGTCAATAAACATTGGGACTAATTGAGGGTTCTTCACAAAATGAACATATTTTAGTGGCGGTTTTGAAGGTCTGTGTTAGTAAAGATTTTTAAAGATCAGTTGTTTCTACAGGGCACAGGGACTGATCGCTGGGTACTGACGTCTACCAGCCCTGCAGCAGGCCGCCAGCCTTCCAATTTTATAGAGCATCCTAAATAAACAAAAGGGCCAGCCAATGGCCAGCCCATACTATTGATAATCAGTGCACTTATTTATTATTTTTTACCGCTGCCGCTGCAGCATGGACATGTTTCAGAGCCGCCAAGAACGAGTTGGAAATACCCTTTACCTGAGCAATAATCACATTTCTTTGATGCTGTTTCAATCGCTGATCTCATCGTCCTTATCTCCCCTTTTCTCAAAAAGTTTTTAGTGATTTCTGATAATATAACACCGTTTGTTTTTTTAGAAAAGGGACAAAAACACGCGTGTACAGCCATGAAAGCGAATACATCATAATCTTACTCAAGTTATCTTAATATTTCATTAAATTTCAGAAAATTAAAAAATAGTTTATAGCTGGTATAGCCGAACTGTTTTCCGGGGTTTATAGGGTCTAATCCCGATTTTAACAGACTGAAATCATACTTGATCATCTCATGGATCATGACCGACGTTTCCTCACATTGCAGAAGCTCATCCTTAGTCTTCCATGCCACTTCGGAAATTTCATCTTCACATGGAACCGGCATTTGTGCTGGATCCTTTTGGTTCAAAAGAAACAACACCATGTTGTCGCTGATTTTGTCCTTAATCACACCGGATCGTATTCCTATGATTCCATTGACCGAGGTATCCAGCCCGGTTTCTTCTCTTACCTCACGCTGGGCTGCTTCCTCCAGAGTTTCCCCCTCATCCACAAATCCTGCCGGGAGGGACCACATGCCCTTCAACCCGCCATACTTTTTCTTGACCACCAGCCAGCGGCCGTCTTTATCAATGAGCAGGCCTGCAGCAGCAAGCCAGACGTTACCACGCTTCAATCTATTCTCCTCCAACCCCATAAAGGCTTTTTAATCTTATCCTCATACTAAAATGTCTTTCAGCTCAAAATCGTGATGTTTAGGTGCTAATCACCCTGCTACTTGATCCTGCTTCCATCTTTAGCAGGGTGTTTTTCACGAAATCACCTTGCTTCAACTACTCTTCACCCGCTTTAGCAGGGTGTTTTTCTCATAATCACCATGCTTCAGCTACTTGTCATCCACTTTAGCAGGGTGTTTTTCTCATAATCACCATGCTTCAGCTACTTAACACCCGTTCTAGCAGGGTGTTTTTCAACGAATCACCATGCTTCAACTACTCTTAACCCGCTTTAGCAGGGTGTTTTTCACCGAACCACCATGCTTCACCTGCTCTTCACCCGTTCTAGCAGGGTGTTTCTCAAGAAATCACCCTGCTTCACCTACTCTTCACTCCGACAGGATAATTCACATTAAATCTTCCTACAAAAAAAGCAGAACGAAATGAATCGCTCTGCTTGTGTTTATCGTTTAAAAGAACTTGAATTTACCTTTTTTCATGACAAGGCCTGCTCCGCCTACCATGTAAAGCGCACGGTTATCAACCATTTTCTTCATGAATGAAGCTTTGGTACCCATCAATTTCTTGCCGAATACAAGACCGATGGCATCGTCTTCACCCAGGGAACAAACGGTTCCCTTGATGTCCGGCTTGAATTGCTCAAGCGCATCATTGCCTTTAATCAGGGCAGCGATATTGCGCGCACAAGTTTCACCCTGCTGCATCGCGATTTGAGCAGTCGGCGGGTATGGACGGTCAACTTCTTCGTTGATCATCAATGAACAGTCACCAATGACGAAGATGTTGTCGTGACCCGGAGCTCGCAGATCTTTACCGACTTTAACGCGGGCTCTCATGTTTTCAATACCGGATTTCTCGATGACAGGGTTTCCGCGGACTCCCGCAGCCCATACGATTGTTCCAGCTTGAATTTCTTCCACTTCATCTTCACCTTTAGAGATGATGACAGAATTTGCAGTAGCTTCTTTAAGCGGAGTGCCGATGCGGAATTCCACACCTTTTTTCTCCAGCTTGGCGCGTGCATACTTCACAAGTTCCGGATCGAAACCAGGAAGGATCATTGGCGCGGCTTCCACACATACGATTCTCACTTTCTTGAAGTCCACATCGTATTCTTTGCAAAGCTCAGGGATACGGTTTCCTAGTTCTCCAAGGAATTCGATTCCTGTAAAGCCTGCACCGCCGACAACGATAGTCAAGCGCTCGTCTTTTTTGTCTTCTTCATTTCTATAAGTAGCAAATTGATATTCAATGTGTTCACGAAGCTGGCGTGCAGAATTGATGTTGGCAATCATGAAAGCATGCTCATGAAGACCTGTAATTCCGAATGTTTCCGATACAGCGCCTAGAGCGACTACCAGATAGTCATACTCCACTTCGCCTTCTGCTGTGATGACTTTCTTCGCATCCGTCTGGATATCTTCCACTGTCGTTTGAATGAAATTCACTTTGTGGCTGTCAATGACATCTTTGATATCATAACGCACTTTATCATGATGCAATGTTCCTGCGGAGGCCTCGTGCAGCCATGTTGTTTCGTAATGGTAATCGTTTTTGTTGATCAAAACGATATCCGCTTGGTCCTTACTGAATTGTTTTTGCAGTCGAGTCACTGTCATCAAACCGCCATAACCGGCACCTAATACAACTATTCTTGGCTTTCTCAACTAAATCACATCCACCTTTTTCTTAGAATTTACGATGAATAATAAGATTAGCATCCACCGCAGGCAAGATTTTTATTTGAAAAATAGTAAATAAAGAAAAATAATAAATAAGTATGTGACACATTTCACGATAATGAATAGAAAAAGAGTGAAAAATGTCATAAAATCTTAACATTATGCCCTACACTACATATTATTCTTTTTACCTTTTATTTTCAAGATATAACCCTAAAGAATTAAACTTGCGAAAATTTAGAAAATACGGCATTTCTCAGCTTTAAAGGCCATAGGCATGCAAGCGCATTCAATATAACTGATTATTCGCAATTTTAATACATATTTTGTGAAGAAGTGAGCTCATGTGGTAGAATAGATACTATATTGCAAAACAAACAGGAGGGAATTCATTTGAAAGAGGATCAAAAAGTATATGATATTACCATTATCGGTGGAGGTCCAACCGGACTGTTCACTGCTTTTTATGGCGGCATGAGGAAAGCAAGCGTCAAAATCATCGAGAGCCTGCCGCAGCTCGGTGGACAATTGTCTACCCTATATCCTGAAAAGTACATCTATGATGTTGCCGGCTTCCCTAAAGTAAAAGCCCAGGACCTTGTCAATAACCTCAAGGAGCAAATGGCGCAGTTCGAATCCACTGTCTGCCTTGAGCAAGCTGTGGAAAATGTCGAAAAACAGGCCGATGGTGTCTTCAAGTTAACGACTGATAAAGAAGTCCATTATTCCAGAACTATCATCATCACTGCAGGAAATGGTGCATTCCAGCCTAGAAGACTGGATTTAGAAGGCGCTTCTACATATGAAGGAAAAAATCTTCATTATTTCATAGATGATATGCAATATTTCGCAGGAAAGAAAGTCGTCATCTGCGGCGGCGGAGATTCTGCAGTCGATTGGGCATTGATGCTTGAGCCTATCGCTGAGAAAGTCACGCTTGTTCACCGCCGGGATAAATTCCGTGCCCATGAACACAGTGTAGATGAATTAAACAAATCATCTGTTGAAATCAAAACACCATTCGTTCCAACAGAAGTGATCGGCGACGATGAAAAAGTGAACCAGTTAGTGTTGGAAGAAGTCCGCGGAGATGCTAAAGAAGCACTGGACCTTGATGAATTAATCGTGAACTTCGGTTTTGTCTCTTCTCTTGGACCGATCAAGGATTGGGGCTTGAACATCGAAAAGAACTCCATTGTAGTGAATTCAAAAATGGAAACGAACATCCCTGGAATATACGCGGCAGGCGATGTTTCTACTTATGATGGAAAAGTTAAGCTGATTGCCAGCGGCTTCGGTGAAGCACCGACTGCTGTCAACAATGCGAAAGCTTACATGGATCCTGATGCACGCGTTCAGCCGCTGCACAGTACATCTTTGTTCAGCTAATTTAAAAAGCGGAAGCGCCACGTTTAGCCCCAACAGGCAAATGTTCTCTGGAGAAAAAAAACGGTCTTTCCTTTATTCTCCAGGGGTTATTTGACCCCGAGGGACTCGATTCAGAAACGCTCCCTAATTTTCAATCTCAAAGTTTTATACTTTATTAGCTCTTCAAATAGCTGGTACCCAAAGGCATTTGTCTACGGTATCAGCTTTTTTATATAGCTTTGAGAATAAAACAGCCTTATAGTGTGATTCTATATAGGGTATACAGTCGAGCGTTTATTAACAGCTGAGCGGGGTAGAACCATTAATAAGACTATTTAATTACAGAGGATGATTCTCATGAATGTATTAGTTATAGGAGCGAACGGGAAAACCGGACAATTGGTGATCTCCTCATTGGTCAATAGCAGCCAGCATCTCGCCACAGCCATGATTCGTAAAGCTGGGCAAATTGATGCAATGGAAGAACTTGGTGCCAAACCTCTCATCGGGGATCTGGAAGAAGACTTTTCCTATGTATTCGACGAAATGAACGCTGTTATTTTTGCTGCAGGGTCAGGCAGCTCAACCGGTCCTGACAAAACAACTGCCGTAGACGAACAGGGAGCGATCAAAGCAATCGATTTTGCGAAGGAAAAAGGACTTGACCGTTTTATTATGCTGAGCTCAATGGGTGCCGATACCCCTTCAATTGCACCGGATAGCATGGAGCATTATTTGAAAGCAAAAGGCCGTGCCGACCAGCACTTGCTTGAGAGCGGACTGAATTACACAATCGTCCGGCCAGGAGCTCTTGTTGACGGAGAAGGAACCGGAAAAATCATCGCGTCCCCTTCCATTCAAGACAAAAGCGGAAGCATTACCCGAGAAGATGTTGCCGAAGTGCTGACAGCCTGCCTGAATGAAAGGGAAACCTATCATAAAACCTTCGAAATTCTCAATGGAGATACACCTATCCAGGAAGCATTGAAAAGAGTATAAAAAAAGCCCCTTCCGAGAAAACATTCTGCTCGAAAGGGGCTTTATATGATGATGTTATTAACAATTCTCCGGCGTACCTGTATTCGTCGCAGTCCTGAACGACGATCCACACCCGCAATTTGCGATTGCGTTAGGATTATCGATGGTAAAACCGCCGCCCATCATGGATTGTTTGTAATCGATCTTAGTTCCATTCAAAATCGGAGCGTCCTGTTTATTTACGACAACTTTAATGCCTTCGAGCTCCAGTTGGATGTCATCTTCTGCTGGTTCGTGTTCAAATCCCATTCCATATGAAAGTCCGCTGCAGCCGCCTCCTTTAATCGATACACGAATGAATGCACCTTCCTCTTCATTCTGCTTCATCATATCCTTGATTTGCAAAGCTGCCGCTTCTGTGATCACTACTACCTCTGACATATAAATCACCTCCGTATAACGATTTACTAAATCTATCTTCTCACTATAGTTTATGACTGTTATGTCTTAAGTATATACTTTTTCACCCTTATCCTCAACCAATCTGCAAAATGGGCAAATTAACAACTTATAGTACTTTATACCTTTAATTTACGTTATAATATAAGCACAATGAACTATACGAGCGGAGGGTGAACAATGACTGAAATTACACCTTTTTATCAAAAAAACATAGAGTGCCTTGTCTGCAAAAACTCCTTTAAAAGCACCAAGATCCGCAGCCGCTTTATTAAACTGCGCTGCCATGAAACTGATTTCCGCCCTGTATATCAAGATGAGAAAATTAATCCCCTATTATATAATGTGAACGTTTGCCCGGAATGTGGATTTTCCTTCACAGATGATTTCAACAGGTATATTGTTCCTTCAGTAAGAACCGAAATACAGGAAAAATTGACGAACCATTGGACGAAACAGCATTATGGCGGAAGCAGGTCAACCCTGGAGGCGATTAACACTTACAAGCTCGCTATTCTGTCAGGTACGCTAAAGAGAGAAAAGAGCATCACAATGGCAGGTCTTTACCTCCGTACCGCCTGGCTGTACCGGTCTATTGGGAATGAAGAACAAGAAAACAGGTTCATGTCACTTGCCATGAACACCTACACCTCAGCCTATCTAAATGAAGATTTTACGGGCATGGGAATGTCAGAAACTAAAATTCTATATCTTATAGCAGAACTGCAATTAAGGCTGCAGAAATATCGCGAGGCTGCCTCTTATTTTTCTAAAGTACTCTCCAAACAGAAGAACTCTCTTGAACCCAGGATCGTTGAAATGGCCCGCGACCGCTGGCATGAGATGAGAGAGGATTACAGAAAAGCGACCTAGAGACAAGAAGAGCCGAATTCCGGCTCTTCATTCTCAATCATAAATACCAGGACAAAATGCCTCCAGCATGTTCCCATCAGGGTCATAAAACTTGAAGTGTCCTCTATGTGAAGGATTTTCTTCCACCTCTACATTATCCTCCTTCAATTCATTATAGAGATTCTCGCAGTGTTCCTTTGAGATTCCAAGTACAGGATGAGTCGTATTCTTTCCAGCTTGGGCACCCTGGCTTTCAATCAGGCATAAAACGGGAGTGCCGCTCTTCCCCTCATCGTAGGACGGCGAGCCGCAAAATGCCAATATGACAGTTGTGCCGTAATCCGCCGCAATGGTGAATCCCAGAAAATCCTGATACCATTTTGCTGCCTGATTGATATCTTTCACATATAAGTTTGTTTGCAGAAGCCCCGTAAAGTAAGCCATGGATCATAATCCCCTTTAATTAATTTTTTTGTCTTAACAATAGGTTCTTTGTATAAGAAATTTATATTTAGGTATTTTATAGTGAAAACATTGGCTTATTTCCTTAATATCATCCTACCACTGGGATGAATAGTGATGATAGATTGTGACAGAGAAAATCCCATAATGAGAATTTTTCTTGTTGTTTTCAAATGTTTTTTTCAATTCCTCCCCTTTTAAGTAGGGGGATTGGAGCGGAAAGCGTGCGACCTCCTGCGGAACTAGCGGGACGTCTAGTTCCAGCGCCCGCCCCGCGGAGTCGTGCGATTGGAGCGGAAATCCATTCCTTTTCAACAACCACATTATTTCCAAGAAATACCTTACAATAAAAAACAGGCAGAAGAAGACTTTCTCTCTCTGCCTGTTCGTTGTTGAGTACTAGATTTATGCGTTAAAACATCGGGTTTTCTTCTAAGAATTGATAGATATTTTCCACAAGCTCATCCGGGCTGTCTCCTGTTACCACATCACCGTTGACTAGCGCGAAGAAGGCTGAAGCGCATTTTCCGCAGTATCCTAAACAGCCATATTCGACCACGTCGAGATTAGGATCCCTTTCAAGAGCCTCAAGTGCCTTTTGTGCCCCGCTTGCAAGATTGCTAATGCAAAACTCAATGATTGGTTTCACTTTCTTCACCTCGCTATTGCTACAAAGATTATGCTACCTTTTTTCCGGTATAACGTCAATGAATAGTCATGGGCCATTGCCGCCTTTTTTTATCATTTCAGTATGGGTGGATAGGTTAAAAACAGCTCTTATATGTGAATAATTTGTCATAATTCTGTTGTGAAATATCTATTATTTCGATATACTTTTTAGTGATTGCGTTTAGTTATATAGAGAATTAGAAGAATAAATGCCTATTATTGAAAGTGCTTACTTAACCTGTCCCTCATTTCGATAGCTTTGCATCTCCCCGCATTTTGAAACAGCCGGGCTTTTCTGCATAGTGATAACGATAATGAGTTTCAACATTAAATGCTAAAAGGGGAAATTACTTTATGAAAAATTTAGTCCTGCTTGGAGGCGGATATGGGAATATGCGGGTGCTTCTACGCCTGCTGCCTAACCAGCTTCCTGATGATGTCTCCATCACCCTTATCGACCGTGTGCCTTATCACTGTTTAAAAACAGAATACTATGCCCTCGCTGCGGGAACCATCTCCGACCAGCATGTCCGTGTGGATTTCCCGGAACACTCCCGGCTGACTGTGAAATATGGTGACGTAACGAAAATCGATGCAGCGAATAAACTGGTTCACTTAAATGGAGAAGAAGCAGTCACATATGACGATCTTGTTATAGGATTAGGCTGTGAAGACAAATACCATGGTGTACCAGGCGCTGATGAATTCACTTACAGCATTCAATCTATTGAAAAATCCCGTAAAACATATGAGGCACTGTGCAATCTTCCTGCCGGTTCAGTCGTCGGCATTGTGGGCGCAGGCTTGAGTGGAATTGAATTGGCCAGTGAACTCCGTGAAAGCCGTTCGGACCTGGACATCAAACTTTTCGACCGCGGATCAAGAATCCTGGGCAGCTTCCCTGAAAGGTTAAGCTCCTATGTCCATAAATGGTTCGAGGAAAATAACGTGGACATCGTCAATAATTCCAGTATCACCAAAGTTGAACCGAATACCCTCTTCAACCATGAAGACAGCATCCACTGTGACGCCATCGTTTGGACTGCAGGCATACAGCCAAACAAAATAGTCCGCGAAATGGAAGTAGAGAAAGATAAGCAAGGCAGAGTCATACTGACGAAGTATCATAACATCCCTGAAAATGAACATGTCTATGTCGTCGGAGACTGTGCAAGCCTTTCACAGGCACCAAGCGCTCAGCTCGCTGAAGGACAAGCGGAGCAAATCGTCACGGTCCTCCTCAAACGCTGGAAAGGCGAAGAGCTGCCGGAAGAACTGCCGCGCATCAAACTGAAGGGAATCCTCGGTTCTCTTGGCAAGAAACACGGTTTCGGACTGGTGAACGAACGCTCCATTACCGGCCGTGTAGCCAGACTTCTGAAATCCGGAGTGCTCTGGATGTATAAATACCATAACGGTTGATATTGAAATAGGAAACCCAACGGCTTGTGCGCCGTTGGGTTTTTGTTTGAACTGATATTCAAGTTTCACTAAAAACATTAGTCCATACAGGATTTCTAAGTTTCCCTTAGTAAAATATTCATTAAACTATTTTTCAGCCACTTGGCTTTTGGAGAACTTTCATAACTAGTTCACCTGTAGAAAAGTGTGTATTTCGATTTGCCGCTAGCAACCGGATGTTACTTGCTGTCCGTTTCATCCTCGTCGATATTCTTACCCCATTCAAACCCGGCCTTACCCATATAATAAAGAACCGCTGCAGAAGATAAAATACCTAATAATGTTAAGGTAAGTCCCACTATGCCCCTCCTAAAAATAGCATTATCCTTATTTTAACATATTAAAGTATTTTGCCTTCCATATCCTGCAAAATAAAAACGCACTGAGAGCTTATCAGTGCGTTCTGGTTAACATTATTTTTATTGAGGCTCGATATCACCCAGCTCTATACCCGAATTTCTCCAGCTCGGCGAATATCGTTTTCAGTTTCGGGTTTCCTTCACCGACCACTTTACCCGATACCAAAACGACTGGATAAAACATATCTTCTTCAATGACTCGGGAGGCAAACTCCTTTAGCTCCTCTTCTTCAGGAGGATTGAATATATCAACATACTTGATTGTAAATGGCTGCTCAGGGAATTTTCGTGTGACCGCAGCATCCAGCCATTCATAGGTTTCCTTTGATGTCGGCAAATTGACACAGCTCGCACAGACTTTCTCTGCTCCGTAGACGATGATTTCCGCTTCTTTTCTTTCCATGACTACACCCCTTTATCTTCCTGCCTCTTATTTTACAGAACTTCCCCTTTAATCGTAAATCAAAAGTTTATGCTTATTATTGAGCGCATGCGAGATATGGTCAAAGTAATTTCAGCTTTCAATCCTTAAGTGAGGGAAAACGCGATAATCGCTTACACAAAATATCCCCAAACCAAAATTTAACACATGAATTCGGTTCAACGGATAGATTTTTTCTGCATATATTATTATAATAGAGAGTAAGGAAAGGAGTCGATTTTACATGACACAACAAGAATTAGTACCTCAAGTACAAGAGGTGTTAGATAAATTGCGTCCCTTCTTGCTTCGTGATGGCGGGGACTGTGAATTGGTCGATGTCGAGGATGGCATTGTAAAGCTTCGTCTTCTTGGTGCTTGCGGAAGCTGCCCGAGCTCAACAATCACATTGAAAGCCGGTATTGAGCGCGCGCTATTGGAAGAAGTTCCAGGAATCGTTGAAGTAGAACAAGTATTCTAATTAACATAAGGATGACCTGCATCTGCAGGTCATCCTTTTATTTGTAGATAAGAAAGTATTCAATTTCAGGTCGATAATTAGGGAGCGTTTCTGAATCCAGCTACAGCGCCCAACCCCTCGGGGCTGATCAGGGCGCTTCCGCATTTTTTATTTCCATTCTTTATTAACCAGTGTTTTCGGTATATCCCCTTCAAGAACAGCTTTGATATTGCTGACACAGAGCTCCATCATTTCCATTCTCGTTTCCACGGACGAGCTTCCGATATGCGGCAGTGCCACGACATTTTTTAACGACAGCAATGGGTGGTTCTCATCAATTGGTTCTTTTTCAAAAACATCCAGCCCTGCAGCGGCAATGTCTCCGTTCACGAGCGCATCGTATAATGCTTCCTCATTCACGATCGGCCCCCTGGCAGCATTGACGAAGATCGCGGATGATTTCATCCTGTTAAAGTGCTCTCTCTGCAGAAGACCTTTTGTTTCAGGTGTCAACGGGGCAAGGCAGACAACAAAGTCCGATTGGGACAGCAGATCATCAAGATCCGCATATTTTGCTCCAAGTGTCTCTTCTGCTTCGGGTTTTCTGGAGCGGTTATGATAAAGGATATTCATGTCAAAGCCTTTTGCTCGTTTCGCAAATGCCTCACCAATGCTTCCCATTCCGATGATTCCCACTGTTTTTTGATGGATGTCCATTCCTGCCATCAAAAGAGGTGACCAGCTTTTCCATTTGCCTTCCCTGACATAGCGGTCGGCCTCATTCAGACGACGCGCGGCCGCCATCATCAGGCCAAAAGTAAGATCTGCCGTTGTATCTGTGAGCACATCCGGTGTATTGCAGACCGCTGCGCCTTTTTCATTCGCGGCTTTCAAGTCGATGTTATCATACCCGACTGCCAGGTTCGCGACGACCTTCAAATTGGGAGCCTGTTCGAAAAGTTCCTTGTCAATGGAGTCGGACAGCATGGATAAAATCCCGGATGCTTTTTTTGCTTTTTCTAGTAATACTTCACGCGGAACAGAACTATTTTCCTCCTCCCACATTTGAACTTCATAGAGATTCTGAAGAGGCTTAAGAACTTGCTCAGGCAGCTTTCGTGTAACATATATATACGGCTTCATACTTTCAACCCCTGTTTCTTTTTTTCTATATTTTAGCAATACCCAGGGGTAAATGGAAAGCAACTTGTTTCATCCGAGCCAGGTCACTGAAGGAATCCCGTAGGACTTAACTGGCACTTCGGCAACTTGATAAAAACTGCCAAGGAACCTTTCATATTGCCGGGTTGTATTCAGATAACCCTGCAGCTTGTCTCCGAGCTGGAAGTGCTGCCCTTCCGATTCAGAAAGGTAGTAATTCTCAATTGTTTCAAAGTAGTGGAGCGGAAATAAGAGCCTTGCATATACCAGCCTCCATGAAAATGAAGACAATGGAGCTACTGTTTGATATTCACGAAAAAACTGGTGGATGTCTGGCTGATGGGTATTCTGTCGTTTAAAATACCGCTCACGGACACTTTCCGCTATGTCCCTTCCGCAATGATCAAATACCCAGTCAAAAGGATTGCGTATGCTGATTTCTCTTCCCCATACCCCTTCTAAAAACCGCTCATGGCAGACTGTACCTGAATCAGTGTACACAGGATTATCATCCATTTCAGTATCGACCAAATATTGCACGGCATTTTCAGCAAGCCCAAGATAATAGGGACAGCTGTCAATGAACATCCTCTCAAATTCATCTCCGGGATGGTTTTCAATGACTAATTGAAAGGCCTTCTCCATCTGTTCTATCCGTTTTTCCCATAGAGATTTCCATTGGCCGATCCTGCTGATGTGGCTGACCTTTTCTTCAATCGCAAGCCCCCTCTGGTGAAACTTCGCCAGCTTCCTGCCCAGCCTATCACTTGGATCGCCAGTATGGTATTCATTCTTCAGGACGGTAAAATCCTGTTGATTTTCCTCAACTAAGAATCTGCCTTCGGTTGTCGGTACAAATGAAGAAACATAGCGGTCGCCATATTTTTTCATATGCTCCGATATTTTATAGAGCTCCAACAGGGTATCCTGTTCCATATTCGTCACATTTACAATAGTATATATAGATCCGTCCGCCATATATCTCTGTTCTCTTCCGTCCGTGAATGACCGTTCCGGCTGAAGTCCATAATGCTTTGTTAATAGATCCTCCATCGATTTCTCCCCCAAATTTCCTTTTATACTATATATATGTAACCAAAAGGATCATTCATGATGGGAAAATGTGATTGGACAAATAAGTGATGGGTACTTCTAAAAATCCCTTCCGTATCATATGACTATAAATACACCCTGAATTTCCTGCATTTTTGCAGATTCATCACTATCCTGAAGAGATAAGGGCAATAATAACGGAATGAGCAGTATTTTGAATGGATAGGGTTCAACGAAAAAATTTCAGAAAAAGGTGACGTCGATGAAGGATAAAGAATCTAAAAAGTTATCAGAAGAAACGGCACGCAGATGGATGCATGAGCGCGGTGTCGAAATAGATGATATCGCTGAACTTGTCCTGTTCCTGCAAAAGAAGTACCATCCGAAATTAGGGATTGAAGAATGCCGTGATAATATTGAACGGGTATTATCCAAAAGGGAAGTACAGAACGCCATACTTACCGGCATCCAATTAGACCGGCTCGCCGAAAAAGGAATGCTGGAGGAGCCGCTGCAATCCATCATTGAAGTCGACGAAAGCCTGTACGGCGTCGATGAAATTCTCGCCTTCTCCATCGTGAATGTATATGGTTCCATCGGCTTCACGAATTACGGCTATATTGATAAGCAAAAACCAGGCATCCTGGAAAAACTAAATGATAAGTCATCAGACAAATGCCACACATTCCTTGATGACATCGTGGGGGCTATCGCTGCTGCAGCCTCTTCAAGGCTTGCGCACAGGTATGAGGAAGCTGAATAAGTACTTATTTTATTTGGGAAGGCTCTCCGCCTTCCTTTTTTGTTTGGCGGGATTTTATCGGATGGTCGAGGTACCCTTGGTTTGCTCTATGAGGGACACCTGAACACTAATTTCTTAGCTTTACTGGCCTTCACGCGATCCTCGAGGGACACCTGAACCCCGATTTCTTAGCTTTGCTGGCCTTCACATGCTCTACGAAGGACACCTGAACCCCGATTTCTTAGCTTTGCTGGCCTTCACTCGATTCACGAAGGAAACCTGAACCCCGATTTCTGAGCTTAGGTGTCCTTCACGAGAGACAATTCTGTGGTGCGGCAAAAAACTGAATTTTTAAACAAAAATAAAAGGAAGGCTCTCCGCCTCCCCTCACATTACTACTTTATACTTCCCATTCTTCTAAAGAATTGATAGTATAGGTCGGTTGTACTTCCTTATCCTGCAGAATCTCTTTTGTGGTTACACCAGTATGAACGAGAAGCGTGTCCAGTCCCGCATTGATTCCTGCCAGGATGTCGGTGTCATAATTGTCGCCGACCATCAGCGTCTTTTCTTTTGGCACCCCCAGCACTTCCTGGGCTTGTTCCATGATGATGGATTCTGGTTTACCGATGAATATCGGTTGTGTTTGAGTAGATACGGTGATGACTGATGTCAATGATCCATTTCCGGGAAGCAGTCCTCTTTCTGTGGGAATAGCGATATCCCCATTAGTGGAGATGAATGTCGCGCCGTTCCGCACACCCAGACAGGCCAATGCGAGCTTTTCATAATTGATTGAACGGTCGATTCCGACTACGACGAAGTCTGGTTTATCCTCCACAATACGGTGGCCGTTTTCTTCCAGTGCAGACCGGATGCCTTCTTCCCCAATGACATACGCAGTGGCTCCCTGCTTTTTTTCTGAAATGAATTTTGCAGTGGCCATTGATGTTGTAAATACTTGATGTGGCTCTGCCGGGATATCGAAGTCCCTTAATTTCTCAGCTACCTTCTCAGGGGTTGCCGATGAGTTATTGGTTACAAAAAGATAAGGCAGCCCTTTTTGAATCAGGCGGTTCACAAAATCTCCCGCTTCTTCAATTTTTTCTTTCCCTCTATACATCGTTCCGTCGAGATCGATTAAGTATCCTTGATAATTCTTCATAATTACCTCCAGCTTGCTCCATCTGAAAAAGAGCTCATTTATGTCTTGTTATGTTAGTTTCAGCTGATTTTATTTCAGAGTCTTCATACCTCAGTTCCTAAAAGCAGAAACAGGCCCCAGTTCATTTATCAAATATTCCCTTACACGTCCCGGGAATGATTGCAGTGATCCCATATGATTTGAAAATGTCTTCTCCACCGCTTCATGGTCGATTCTCGTATATTCCTGCACGATCATTTTGCGGTAAAGGATGACTTCTTTCAGGCCTGTTTCCATTTCTTTTGTGATGACTTTTTCGTCCAGTAGAATATCAATAATGTCCTCATAGCTGCCTGGATCCCTCATAATGAATCCATCGATCATCGCATTTCCAGTATCTAAGATAGATTCGATTAACGTGTGAGAAATGCGTTCCAGCGCAAGTTTTTCAAGTGGTGACTTCCATTGTTGTGACTGAGCTTGGAATAACTCCATTTGTTTTTCCATATATAACAAAATTTCTTCAATTTTTTCACGATCAACAAAATACATTCTACAGCACCTCGCCTATAATGACAGAACCTTCCGCAATCGCCATTGCTTTACCGTAAACCTCTTGCATAAATTGAATACACGGCCAAAAACACAACTCTTACGAAGACAGCCTCTGTCTAGTTTTCAACTTATAGTGTAACATATTCCTGCAAAATTCTGCTCCATAATACTACCAGCATGATATAGCGGCACCTCCATATACTAAAAAATATCGGAGGTGGCAAATATGCTGTTTAATAAGGAAAAACGCGCCCTTGATAAAGAAGAAGAAGTGTACTCGGATTTTTCCAACGTGGAAACCATGCGGAACTTCCTGGTACCCGAACAAACCCCTGAAGGTCCATACGGTGCTCCGAGGGGAAAATATACTCCTGTTGAGAATAAATCAACTCCATGGAAGGAAGGACAACGGTATTACAGTGCCTTCAATTATGAGTTTAAATCACTGCATCAGGACATCCCAAGGCAGGATCCCGGTTCCCATCCGGTCCATGCCGATCCCGACCAGAATGAGGAACCACCGTATACGGAAAATAAATAAACCAAAAGCCGGCATCCCACGATGGTTTGCCGGCTTCATCACTTTAAAGCGCTAAAAGGGACAGTCCCTCTTAGCGCTTTAACTTACTAAAGTCATTGTTTTGTTCTTTTTACAACAAAGTAAGGACATCCGAAATTGCAGTACTCATATAAATAATCCTTGATAGTGGTGATTTTGGTATCAAAGGTTGCTTTTTGGTTCTGATCATCAAAGAATCCTTTGAGGCGAAGCTGTCCATAACCCCAGTCACCAAGAATGTAATCATATTTATTCAGGATATCGCTGTAGCGTGTACGAAAGGCTTCTTCATTAAAGCCCTCGCGAAACTCCTCGATCACTTCGTAACACACATTATTAATGCATACCATCTAACATCACCTGCTTTCCTTAACTATCCCTTATCCGATGGATTAAATAACCTCTATTTTAAATTATAACTGATTGTCCATTAATTACTAAGAGAAAAATACAATTCTACTGGTCATTATAACAAATGAGGAGGTGTTTTATTTGAAGAAAAAAATGCTTGCAGCAGGAGTCATCGGCTTTTCACTATTAGGGGCAGGATGTGCGGATGATCTTGCTTCGGATGGCGATGAGATTTTCCATGACAGCGGCAACACCATAAATGTTGCCGAAGATGAGGAAATTTACAGGGAAGTTGAAAATTCAGAACATGCCCGTGGAGAGCAATTTGGCTATGTCAGGCATCAAAAGAGCCCTATTGCCGGGAGAACCATTTCCACAGAAGATATGTATACAATTGACCGCGAGAAAGTTGCGGACTATATCAGCAGGATGAGTGTCAGCCTTCCAAAAGTGGAAGACGCCTCAACCCTTGTGACAGATGAAGAAGTATTGATTGCCTATAAAACGGATGCCAAAGACAAAGACCTGCGGTTCCAGGTCGCGGACCAGGTCAAACTGTCTGGATTATCCGCCGTGCCGCGCTGGTACCACGTTTATGTCACAGACGATCCAAATTTAATGCAAAATGTTGAAAACCTTGCGTCCATGGATACAGATATGGCCAATGTCAACACAGCCATTGATGATACAATCAACCAAATGCTTCAAGCTTCTCCACAGGGAAGAGAAATTGATGCAGGCGAGAATGCCAATGGTGAAAGATATGATGAAATGGACGAAATGAATGAGGATGATGTACATCGCATCAACCGTGATAGACAAAAAAGATATGATCACACAGGACACGATTCAATACAATAAGCAATTAAGCTTGGTGTGGATAACTTGAGATATCCACAGAGCTTAAAGAATGAAAAGGACTGAATCCCGTTAAAGGATCAGTCCTTTTCAATGAATCATGCGTTTTGCGCTTCTGCTTCGCCCATTTCCTGTCTGGCTTTGGCAGCCGCATTAACTTGTTCATCTGCATGGTAAGAAGAACGCACAAGCGGGCCGGCTTCACAATGGCTGAACCCTTTTTCCATCGCAATCTTGCGAAGTTCCGCAAATTCGTCAGGATGGTAATACTTTTGAACCTTCAAATGCTTTTTCGATGGCTGCAGGTATTGACCGATAGCCATGATATCCACATTTGCCGATCTTAAATCATCCATCGTTTCAATGATCTCTTCTTTAGTTTCTCCAAGTCCGACCATGATACTCGACTTAGTCGGTATTTCTGGCTGAAGTTCCTTCGCGCGGGAAAGGAATTCAAGTGTACGATCATACGTTGCACGGGCTCTGACTCTCGGTGTCATGCGTCGAACCGTTTCAATATTATAGTTCATGATATCCGGTTTTGAGTCCATCAATGTTTTAATATTGTCGAAAACACCGCCCATATCTGAAGGAAGTACTTCAATGGTGGTGAATGGGTTTTTCCTGCGGATCGCTCTCACTGTTTCAGCAAACACAGCGGAACCCCCGTCTTTTAAATCATCACGTGCAACAGCCGTTATAACGACATGCTTCAGGTTCATTAACTGAACTGAATCTGCCACTCGTTCCGGTTCAGCCAGATCCAGCTCATTCGGAAGGCCTGTCTTAACAGCACAGAAACGGCATGCGCGTGTACAAATATCCCCAAGGATCATAAATGTTGCTGTACGTCTTGTTCCCCAGCATTCGTGAATATTAGGGCAGCGCGCCTCTTCACAAACTGTGTGAAGGTTTTGTTCGCGCATCATTTTTTTCAATCCCATATAATTATCGTTCGTGTTCAGCTTGATCTTCAGCCAATCAGGTTTGCGGATGTGCTCTTCTTTTTTACTCATAATTTCATCTCCATTCATTGAAGTCACTGTCTAAAGCAAACAGAGTGAAACGCTTTTTAAAGCGTATGCCTTGTATTTATGTAAAAAATATAGAAGTAAAACAACGTGTTCCTTTGTCACTTTATCACACTAAAATTGGTAAGACAAGCCTTCATTATCCCAATTACCATTAATTGATATTTATGAAAACCGCAGACTGTAACACAATAATGATAGGACTAAAAAGATGGAAATGGCCGAATTTCTTGAAGTAGCAAGCCGGTTCGGCGTTAATACAACCAGATTCCCAGCCATTTGACAATTCGTAAATCACGGTGGGCGAACAGCCCTGTTAATCAATCAGCCATAAGGAAAGGTGGATATATCAATTGTACAGAAAAATAGTCGCCCTTATTCTATGCAGCTTTCTCATATCATCTTTTGACATAAATGTTCAGGCAGCGGGAGAAGAAGAGCACCTGCAGGAAAGAATGGAATTATTTAAAAAAATGGAGGCGGCAACTCAGATTCCCTGGTACTACCTTGCAGCCGTGGACCAATATGAACGGAGCCTGCGCTTTTCCAGAAAAGATTTACCCAGACCGGAGAACCCTATCTCAATATACTTTCCTGCATCAGAATGGGCCGGGCCGCTCAACCCAAACTCCGAAGACAAAAACCCTGAAACCATTACATTCTTTGAAGGAATCGGTGCTGATGGCAACAGTGATGGAATCGCAGACCCCAACAACGATGAGGATGTACTGGCCGCTTTCTCCCACTTCATACTCAACTATGGAATAGATGAAGATAACTTCAAAATTGCTTTATGGAACTATTATAAAAGGGATAAGACAGTCAGTATGATCATGGGCAAAGCCAAACTTTACAAAACCTATGGACACCTGGACATAGGCAGTAAGGCATTTCCCCTCCCCTCAAGATTTAATTATAGTTATAAAAACACATGGGGAGATGCCCGTGGATGGGGCGGCAGAAGAATCCATGAAGGCACCGATATTTTTGCGGATTACGGTGTCCCTGTCCGATCCACCTGCTACGGAATCATCGAAATGAAAGGCTGGAACCGTTTTGGCGGATGGCGCATCGGAATACGCGATATCAATAATACCTACCACTACTTTGCCCACTTAAGCGGCTTCGCTAAAGATATCGAAGTCGGCCAGACCGTCGAGCCGGGTATGCTTATAGGCGGCGTCGGGAGCTCAGGCTACGGACCGCCAGGAACGTCAGGGAAATTCCCTCCGCATCTTCATTATGGAATGTACAAAGACAATGGATACACGGAGTGGTCCTTTGACCCTTATCCGTACTTAAGAGTATGGGAAAGACAGGATCGCCAGAAGAAGAGCTGACCGGGGTTTTAGTTTGTTGGTAACTTTTGCTGATGGTTCCAACTACTAATTTATTTATCTGTACCTTGAGCTATTTCTTTTGAGCCTGGCTCAGATTTACCTTTTGAGCCTGGCTCAGTTCCACCTTTTTGAGCCTGGCTCAGATTACCCCTTTTGAGCCTGGCTCAATTACACCTTTTTGAGCCTGGCTCAGTTCACCCTTTTTGAACCAGGCTCAGATTCACCTTTTTGAGCCTGGCCCAGATTCACCCTTTTGAGCCTGGCTCAGATTCACCCTTTTGAGCCTGGCTCAGATTCACCCTTTTGAGCCTGGCTCAATTAAACCTTTTTGAGCCTGGCTCAAATCACCTCTTTTGAGCCTGGCTCAGATTTACCCTTTTGAGCCTGGCTCAGATCACCCCTTTTGAGCCTGGCCCAGATTTACCCTTTTGTAGCCTGGCTCAGATCACCTCTTTTGAGCCTGGCCCAGATTTACCCTTTTGAGCCTGGCTCAGATTCACCCTTTTGAGCCTGGCTCAGTTCCACCTTTTTGAGCCTGGCTCAAAGCCATCTCACTC
The DNA here is from genome assembly GCF_003316765.1 of Bacillus sp. P14.5. Classification (GTDB taxonomy): domain Bacteria; phylum Bacillota; class Bacilli; order Bacillales; family Bacillaceae_B; genus Rossellomorea. Next base: position 81,461 of record NZ_NIJF01000013.1, read on the forward strand.
TCTCAACATAAAAAGAGCCCCGGGAACTCCCGGAGCTCTTACCTGATATTATTTTGATTTTTTCATTGCATTAAGGATGCTGCCTGCCAAGCCGCCCCAAATGATTACCATACCGAGAATCATCATAAAAATAGCACTGCCTGTCATATTAGCTAACCTCCTTATAGCTTTCAGCTTCTGTTTTAGCATGCCAGCGTTTGAATGTCAGAGCAAAACCTGCAAGCAGGGCGAATGCTGCAACGAACCAGCCTCCGAATAAGATGAATGAATCTGCATACCCTTCATAGTTACCCGTCTCTGTATCAAACTCTTTAAGCAAATTCATCTTGAACAGTCCGAACATCATATAACCTAATACGATTGGTGTGATGACGCCGAGACAAGCTTTCCACCAGCCGCCAAGGCGGATATCGGATGCAATGTTGGCATGCTCCTGGAAGCTGTTCAGCTTGCGAAGGAACCATGCGATGGCCACAACTTCGACAAGCCCGACGAATGCTACACCAAACTGGTTGATGAAATAATCTGCTGCATCAAGGAAGAACAGTCCGCCTTGTGTAGCAAAAAGAATTGAGATAAGAGCGGCTGCTCCTCCTCCGTATGCAATTGCTTTATTACGGGAGATACCGAATTTCTCGGAAAAACCTGCTACGTATGTTTCTGTAATCGAAATCAATGAAGACAATCCGGCCAGAACTAATGAAGCAAAGAACAAGAAACCAAACAGTCCATTAAGAGCCGGGAATTCATTGATGATTTGCGGGAAGACGATAAACGCCAGCCCTACGCCTCCTTCTACAACTTCTTGGACAGATACTCCTTGAGCATTGGCCATGAAGCCCAGAGCAGCGAATACACCGATACCGGCAAGCAATTCGAAGCCGGAGTTACTGAATCCAGTGATAAATGCATTATTTGTGATGTCAGATTTCTTTGGAAGATAACTGGAATACGTAATCATGATCGCAAATGCAATTGATAAACTGAAGAAAATCTGTCCATATGCCGCCATCCATACACTAGGTTCCATGATTACATCGAAGTTTGGCTGGAAGAAGGCATTCAGCCCATCCAATGCACCCGGCAATGTAACGGCGCGTACAACGATGATCAGGAAAAGGATGACTAAAGCAGGAATGAAGATTTTGTTGGCTACCTCAATTCCTTTCTTAATTCCTTTAAACAGGACTCCAAGTGTTACTACCCATACAAGGATCAATGGCAGGAAAACGCCCATAACCAGGCTTCCCGTCTGTCCTGGATCTACTGTCCTCTGCAAGTAATCCCCAATAAGGAAGTTTGCCGTATCATCACCCCAGCTGAGATTGAACGCGAACACACTATAGGACATCGCCCAGGCAATGATGACCGCGTAATAGGTGGAGATGACAAATGAAACAAAAACAGCCCACCAGCCGATCCATTCTGACTTTCTGTTCATGCGGAAGAATGAAAGCGGTGCTGATCCTCTGTACTTATGACCGAGAGTGAACTCAAGGACTAACAGTGGAATTCCTGCAGTCAGCAAAGCAAATAAATAAGGAATAAAAAATGCCCCTCCGCCGTTCTCATAAGCTACTGCAGGGAAACGCCAGATGTTGCCGAGGCCGATTGCAGAACCGACCGCCGCCAGAATGAATCCGGCCCTCGTACCCCATTGTGCACGATTTTCCATGATAACTCCCCCCTGATTACGTTTTAATGTTTTGTATTTTCAGATTATTTGGATAATCTAAAAACAGTATAGCTAGTAATAGGACGAATGTCAAAGTATTATTTGAATTTTCATTTTTGTTTTTTCTTCCTTAAGCCAGAGCCCTTTCAACAACTACAGCCAAGTCAAAAAGTTATCTCGATATAACTTTTGCTTTCCTCATCAAATATGAACAAAGTTTCACACATATGTTCCTGTGGAAAATCCCAGCTGTTTTTCGAGTTCATGCATTTGCAATATTCACTGGTCTCAGTTGGATATTGACCCAGTTACAGCTCTACGACTTGCTCATATCTTCTATCAACGACTTTTCCCTTTCTATCAACGAGTTCGCCTCTTCTATCAACGACTTTCCACTTTCTATCAACGACTTTCCACTTTCTATCAACGACTTTCCACTTTCTATCAACGAGTTCGCTTCTTCTATCAGCGACTTTTCTCTTCTATCAACAATTTCACCTCTTCTATCAACCACATTTTTCATTCTATTGACTAGTTTTATTTTAAAAAAGAGGATCCGCTCAATAGCGAACCCTCTCTCTTTTAAAAATATAGTATGGTCAGCTGCCGGCGGCTGCATTGGCAGCTTTCTTGCCAAATACAGCGAACAGCACCAACAGGATGATAGTCACTCCAAGGCCTGCAAGTGTGCTTCCTGTCAGTCCCAAAGCAAGGAAACCGACAGAGGCGATGACAGCTCCGGTAATTGCGTACGGAAGCTGGGTGATAACGTGGTCGATATGATTGCTTCCCGCTCCTGTAGAGGAAAGAATCGATGTATCTGAGATTGGTGAACAGTGGTCTCCGAAAACTGCTCCGGCAAGCACTGCAGCCATGGCTGGCAGAAGAATACTTACGTCTGTAGCCGCTGCAATTTCTCCGGCTATCGGCAGCAGGATTCCGAATGAGCCCCAAGATGTACCAGTTGCGAAAGCCATGACTCCCGCCACCAAGAATAGGATGACCGGCAGCATTCCGATGTTCAGATTGGAGCTTTCAACAAGGCCAGCCAAGTACTCTCCCGTTTGCAGTGAACCGATCAATGTGACGATCGTCCACGCAAAGATCAGGATATAAACAGCAGGAAGCATGGATTTAATTCCTTCAATAAAGCCTATTCCCACTGCTTTTCCATTAAGCGCTGGCGATAGAGACATTTGTCTGAAGAAGAAAATCAGAGCAACCACAAGTCCGAATAATCCCCCGTAAAGCAGTGAAGTGGATACGTCAGTATTTTCAAAGATAGCTAAAAGTGATGTTTCCTTCACAGCATTATATCCTGTCCACAGCATAGCCCCGACTGTACCGATTACAAGTGCAACAATCGGCCAGATCAAGTCGCCGACACTTCCTTTGTCACTGACAGGCAGATCGTTTTTCAACTCGCCCGGTACATCTTTTTCTGGATCATAAACTTCACCTGTATTGATTGCGCGCTGTTCATGTTCACGCATTTTACCAAAGTCAATTCCTCTGTAAGAAGTAATGAATACAAGTCCGATGGCAGCCCATACGTAAAAATTCATAGGAGCGATTTGCAGGAAGGCAGAGAAAGCCGTATACCCTGTTATCGCATGATCGGCTAGTATGCCGCCGATGAGAGCGATGATAAATGCTCCCCAGCTTGAAATTGGTGAGACTACACAAATTGGAGCAGATGTAGAATCGATGATATAAGCTAATTTGGCCCTTGAAATTTTATGGCGGTCCGTGATGGGTCTTGAAACCTGTCCGACTGCCAGCGCATTGAAATAATCATCGATGAAGATGACAATCCCCAAGACAGCAGTCAGAATCTGAGCACCTGCTCTGGTTTTAACACGTTTTAGTGCCCATTCCCCAAAAGCCCTGCTTCCTCCTGAGATATTGACAAAAGCCGTAATGACCCCAAGGATGAGCAAGAACAGAATGATATAGACATTCCATGTGTTAAGCTCGCCCCCATCAACGAAGATGCCTTTAAATGCATCCCAAATGATCGAGAATGTTTTAGTGATAGAAAATTCAGCCAGAAGCAGCCCGGCCGAGAGGATCCCGACACCAAGTGAGAGAAGTACTCTCCTAGTCAGGATAACCATTAAGATGGCTAAAAGTGGTGGTAATAAAGAATAAATAGTGTTTTCCATTGTTTCTCCTCCTATAATGACAGGGAGGGAATTGCAGAATGATAGAAGAAAATAAAAAAAGGCAATAATAGAGAATCCTATTATTACCTTTAGTAATATAGTCATTTCTCCATCACGATCTGTAGCTCCCCATTATAATCTTTGTAAGACTTATAATGACAGTGTTACCCTTTTTCAAGGTAACCCCAGCAGCAGGAATTCCGACCAATCCCTTTCTGCTTCGGCACATATCCCCTTTTAACCAAGATCACAGTTGTCATCCTTACTTGGTTTACTGATGAATAAGTGCAGCCTCTACCCCATCGGATTTAGATGATTGAGTAAATATTAAATTCACTTGATTAATATATCAAGTATTACGATTTCTGACAAGAATTTTTTGTTCTTTTCCGTGAATTTCCACTGTTCTCTATACCTCATCTTATACAGCATCACAGCCGTTGGTAAAATACTGTGGTACTCTTTCTCCTTATCCGATCGATTACAGCCAGGAAAATAAGGGCTGGTCTACAGTCACCATCATAAGTGATGAAGGGTCTTTTCGAAGAGTTTATTGCTTTTAAGAATTAATGGATTTCCGCTCCAGGCGTACGACTCCGCGGGGCGGGCGGTGAGCCTCCTCGGCTTCATAAAAAGCGGAAGCGGCCGTTCAGCGACGTACAGATTTTAGGGCTCTCGTATGAGATAAAGGAATCACGAAGAGCGACAGCGATTCGATGATGACTTATCGCAAGGAGAGAGACCGAAATCTGCTAGTCGCTGGCCGCTGAAGCTGGATTTGCCTGCGGGGTCTCACCTGTCCCGCTAGGCCCGCAGGAGGTCGTACGCCCTCCGCTCCAATCCTCCTAACCAAAGAGGAAGAAGGTACAATCAGATTCTATCGCCAAAATAGACTGTTTTATCATTTAGAGTTGTCTAGGATAAATCCCTAGTCCCGGATACAAAGATTTTCTCTCTCTAAACGGGGGAACAGCTGTTTACTTGTTGCTTATAGCAATACTCCCTATGAATAATGGCGTTAACTTAAAAATTCATATTAAATAGCAGCAATCTTTTAGAAAAACTCTCATAACGGCACCACCGCCCCCATCTATCATAAAAAGGTTATTATAAGCATCTTCAAGCCTAAATATGCCTTTTTCATAGATAGGCCTTAATAAAAAATCCCTGCTTACAAGCTAAGCAGGGGAACAACGCAACACTATTTTAAACCTCCATCAACCTGCTTTCAAACTCCGGATCGAATCCCGTGATGGTAGTATCGAGGCTGCTGCCCAAATCGAGAGAATACGGTTTAGTGAGCTCTTCCCCATTTTCTGCGATGATTCGCAGGATCGGTCTATGAGTGAGCCCTTTATTCTGCTTCTCGACAATTCCTCTTCTGCCATCACTCAGGACGACCACCATTCCGTTTGGATAGATGGCTACCGATCTTCTGAATGCCTGAATTACATTTGTATCAAAAAGAGTTCCTGATCCGGCATATAAAATTTCAAGGGCTTCATGCGGCAGCATCGCCTCCCGGTAAACCCGGTTGGAAGTCAGCGCATCAAATACATCCGCCACGGCTATGATTTTGGCAAACGGGTGTATTTCATCTCCCTTTAATCCTCGCGGATATCCAGAACCATCAAGACGTTCATGATGCTGGAAGGCGCAGTGGGCCACGAGCAGTGATACATTATGTAACTGCCTCAGAATATCAAAACCGTATTCCGAGTGTTTTTGGACTTCATTGAATTCTTCATATGTAAGTTTATCTGGCTTCATCAAAATATCTTCCGGTATTTTCATCTTGCCGATATCATGCATGATGGCTCCGAGCCCAAGCATATCCAGCTGTTTCGGAGGCATCCCCAGCTCGATTCCTATAGCCAGGGTGTAAAGAGTGACATTGAATGAATGATGAAATACATAAGAGTCATAGGTAAAGACATCCGTCAGTAAGGTCAGTAAATCTCCGCTGCCTTTGATTTCATTGAGGATCGTATCAATGACTTCCTTGAAGTTGGCAGCACTCTGTTCCAATGCGACAAGGTTGTTGGATACAGAATTCTTTTCCAAGTGGCTGAACGTTGAATCGATCTTGCTGACCGCATCCTGCCTGACCTTCGCCGGTATGGAATCAGCCGCCTCAATGCCTGACGATATCCCGTCCTCTATGTATACATATTGGATATTCAGTTGGATTAATCTTTGGACCATCCGGTTTGTAACGGAGACACCCGACTTGATAAGGGCTTGTCCGTTATCGTTATAAACGGTTGATGCCATGATCATACCTGGTTTTAGAGTTTTGGCTGATATAAATCTCATCGAATTCTCCTATGTATACTGTATCTTTTTCGACAAATTTTACTAATATCTTCATTATAAAGCATTTAAAGGTATTTTCAAGAGAACCATAATTTATTCTTATAATTTGGCTGTTTTCGCAAAGATTGTGTGTGTTTAATAGTAACGGATTTCCGCTGCAGGCGCGCGACTCCGCGGGGCGGGCGTTGAGCCTCCTCGGCTTCGCCTGCGGGGTCTCACCTGTCCCGCTACTCCCGCAGGAGGTCGGACGCCTTCCGCTCCAATCCTTCTAGGTAAAAGGGGAAGGAGGATAAAAATTGAATTTAAAAGCAACAATCTCTTAGAAAAGAGCCTATAATTTTAGAAAGTAAAAAGTTTTCCGCTTTATTCAGGAATAAATGCATCCCACTTATTCTAATACCCTCAATATTTATGGTTAAACATAATTTTTCCAAATATTCTATATTATTCATATACCTTGATTAAAAGCTATCCACCTAGATTAGTTGTATTAACTCATCTGATTGAAAAAGCTGTTTCTCGTTTTCGAAATTTATAAGGAATAGCAACAAACTTTACGAAAAAAACCATTGAAAAAACCTGAACCATCACTGATTCAGGTTTTCAAAATTATATCATTTTCAATAATGCCTCTCTTCCAGACATCCCGGCAGTAATGCCAATCTCTTCTGCCTCATAAGTCACGGATTCCAATGGAGCATCTATCAACTGCTGGATCGTTTTCACCCCAACAGCTCTGCCCGCAATGATTTTTCTGTCTTTCAGCTTTTCATTCAGCAAGCCGACATCAAGTGCACCGCACATTATATAACCTTTGTCGCTTGTGACGACAAGCAGATTTGTTTTTGGAAGCTGCACAGATACAGCCAGAAAAGTGTGACCCTCTATCTCCACGGGGGAAAGATTCATCAATGTCATCCTCTCCTTTCAACTGTTAATATATGAAAGGGGACAAGGAGAGGTTACGAGTTAATTTGAATCCATCTCTTTTAGTTTCCAGGCGAGCAAATCTCGTAAAAACTCCGGCATGAAATACTGTTTTTCACTACGCTGCAGCTCAGGGAAGAAGTGCCCGAAAGTAAACATATCCGTTGTTGCCAGCTTATACTTTTTTTGATGATCGACGGGCTTTCCATCAATAAAAATATGCTGAATGTCGTTTCCAATAGAAATGGAACTATAGGCGAAAACTCCCATGACCTTCCCTCGGAAACCAAGCCCTTTGACTTGGAGGTGGTGAAGTTCTTCATTTCTTGTTGCTTTTATTACCTCTTTCAGTTCCGCCCCTGTGAGGTTAATCACGCAGGGGTTGATCGGATGAGGCAGGATCCGGTGTATATCAAACTTGCTGACTTCACCCTTGGGCAGCCCCTCCAATACCAGACCTGCGTTCAGGAAGGCGCAATCCGCTTCGCACCACTGCAGCATGGCATCAGAAAGCAATTGGGGCAGTTCAGAAGGCTGGAACCACTCAGCACCAAGATCTGATTTCAAGATCGCAACCGTTTCATTCAACAGCTTCTTTCCCTCATCCTGCCAACTCTTTATCTGCTGATCTTCATCTAACGGGACCGGCAGATTATCCTGTTCATAAAGCTGCGCCTTCCGTGAAGTGAATGACTTTTGCCCCGATTCAAACTCTAAAATAATATGGCCAACGTAATGGCCATGTTTTCCCGCAGCCCCAAGAAGTGTTCCGTTGATTTCTTTTCCCTCATGAAAAATATGATGAGTATGCGCTCCCAGAATGATATCAATATCAGGATATTTTTCTGCTATCCACTCATCGTCCCTTATTCCTAAATGGGAAAGAAGCACAATCAAATCTGCCTGAGGAGACAGCTCCTTAAGCCAAAAATCCAGCTGATCCATCGGAGAATATATATTCCAGCCCAACGGTTTATAGAAAGGAGCAAAATGGGCAGTCAAACCAAGAACACCAATCCTGGTTCCTGCTTTGGTTTCATAAATGGTGTAAGGCTTTGCCCAAGCAGGAATCTTCCCTTCTTTTGTATGGAGGTTGGCCAGCAGCACTTCAAACCGGGCATTACTATATAAGTCATTCAGTTCCTCATAGGAGAAAGTAATTCCTTCATTATTTCCAATCGTAACCGCATCATACCCAACCTCATTCAGCATCTCCACATTGCCTTTCCCCAAGGTGCCTTCCGAAAGAGGATGCCACCGGTCGACATGGTCCCCTATATCAAAGAGAAACACCTCATCTCCAGCCTCAAGATGCCACTGTTTTCTCAGTTTCAGAAAATCGCGGATTCTGGGCCAATTTTCAAAATGGCTATGTAAATCATTTGTATGATAAATATGAATGATTTCATTCACTCTTTCACCCACTTCCGTAAAAACGATTGCTGTTTCCCTCTACTACCATACATACCACTGGAGACGCAGGCGCCTTGTATCGTGAACAAATGCTCACTGCTGATTATCCAGTAAATCCTTGGTAAACAAGCCGGATGCCAATAAGGACCAATATAATACGCAGAATATTGACCAGTGCCGCGGACTGCAGCTTTGAATTCAGATAAGCTCCCCCTTTTGCTCCAAACCAGGCACCAGGGATAATAGCGAGCGCATAAAGCCAATTAATATTCCCCAAATAAATGTGTGTGGCTGAACTGACCATGGCTGATAAAAAAACCATGAACATAGAAGTAGCCACCGCGACATGAGGGGGAAACAGGAATATGAGGATCATGGCAGGCACCATCAGCGAACCGCCGCCGATTCCGAACAAGCCGGATGTAAATCCGACAAAAAAGGCTATTGCCACCCCAAGTAAAGGCGGAAATCCATAGAAAAATTCCCTCCCAGAAGCATCGGTGAAACTGCGCTGGTAGCTGCTCTTTTTAAAAGTTTCAATAGGCTTAATCTTACTGCGGATCATTAAAATAAAGGAGACCAATATCATAAAAAAACCAAAATATAGATTGAATGATTCCATACTAAAAGACTTATTTACCACCGCCCCAATAACGGAACCAGGACCGGCCCCAATGAAAAATAACAGGCCGCTCTTATAATCCACCGTCTTATGCTTAATATAGGCCAAAGTTGAAGAAAGGCCTGTAAAAATCATGATAATAAGTGAAGTCCCAACAGCCACTTGGGGACCCAGATCATCAAGCAAGTCTGTATATCCTCCAAAGTAGACCAGGGCAGGGACTATAATCACTCCTCCTCCTAATCCGACCAATGAGCCGAGTGCTCCAGCAAAAAGGCCGATCAGCACTAAAAGTATCCACTCCATGTTGTCATCTCCAAATCTCTTACTTCATTAGTTTGCCAGGCACCGAAAAATCTCCAGGCAGGTTTAAAACAAATCAAGCTGCCTGGGAGCAAGGTCCGTATATTGTATATCGAGCATGTCCAGGAACTGCTTGGCGTTGTCCGCTGCATCTCCGCCCGAATTATTATTAAAAACGATAAAAATATCTTTCGTTTGTTTCTTCAGCGTTTCAAGCTTTTTCTTCCAATCTGACAATTCTTCTTCATTATACCGATAAAGATAGCGGACCTCGCGCCAATTATCTCCATTCGGCTTCTGCCAACCATGGACATTTCTTCCATGAAACCTGACCAGCGTCATATCCTCCCTGGCAGCTTGAAGCACAGTCGGCACCGATCCCTCCCCTGATTGGGGTTCGTCACATATGCTGTGTATCCAGCCTTCCTCTCTCATAAATGAAAGAGTTCTTTCCCTAAATTGCGGGTAGAACCATGATTGATGCCTGAACTCCAAGGCCAGCGGCAGATCTCCCAGCTTGTCCTTGCAATATCTTAAGTATTCCACATTCTCCTTTTTACAATCGAACCATGGCGGAAATTGAAGGAGCACCATTCCTAATTTGTCTGCTTCCAAGTATGGCTTGAGAGAAGTTATAAATGCTTCAAACATTTCTTCTTTGCTGCTGAACGGAATATCTCCTCTATTATGTCCGGTCATCCCTTGATAGGCTTTTACAATGAACTGAAAAGAAGCAGGCGTCTCATTCACCCACTTTTCTGCATTTCTTAATGGCTGTACAGCATAAAAAGTAGAATCCACTTCAACAATCGGGAAATGCGCTGAGTACTCCTTCAGCTTATCCCTTTGTGAGGTATTGGTATACAGCGAATCATGATCACCCCAGCCGGTTAATCCGATATATATCAAAACAGCACCCCGTTTCGCAGTATGCTTTATTCAGGCTCTTTTCTTAAACTTTGCTATTGAATATGAGATCCGCAAAAAATATCGCTACAGTTTATGGAAAATACCCCAGGCAGCAAGAAAGAAAAAAGTTACTCTTTCTGTTCAGAGAGAAAACCTTTAGGACTCTCCCGGAACCAACATTGATAAAAACAGCTTTTATTTAACATACCACTGTTGCCGCTTATTGGGCAAACAGTTGACATTGCAGGGCTGACTGGAGGAGTAGTCGTCGGAAGCGAATTGTATTCATCTGCGGTTTTGCTGGGTTATCAGCGGAGTATCACTGTTTATCCGCAAGAACGGTATGGAAGAGGTCCTGAAACTACTTATTCAGCCGCTCACCATGCGCTGGTCTATCGGCGTCTTTGCTGTGTTTATCAGCGGTTCAGGCAAATTTATCAGCGAAAATTACTTTTTATCGGCGCGGTCTTTACGTTTATCGGCGGAAATCGCAATTTTATCGGCAAAACGATATTTTACCCTCTCCAGGTACACCCGCCTGGAGCGGACATCCTTGCTTTTAAAACAGTCAAAACCTCTTAGAAAACAGTCTAAAAAAAATCCCGTATGCACAATGCATACGGGATATCAGTATTAACCGATTGAACCTTCCATCTCGAACTTAATCAGACGGTTCATTTCGACTGCGTATTCCATTGGAAGTTCTTTTGTAAATGGCTCGATGAAGCCCATGACGATCATTTCTGTCGCTTCCTCTTCAGAAATGCCTCGGCTCATCAAGTAGAACAATTGCTCTTCAGATACTTTTGAAACTTTTGCTTCATGCTCCAATGAAATATTGTCGTTCAGGATTTCATTGTAAGGAATTGTATCGGAAGTTGATTGATTATCCATGATCAGTGTATCACACTCGATGTTTGAGCGTGCACCATCAGCTTTTCGCCCAAAGTGTACGATTCCACGGTATGTTACTTTACCGCCTTGTTTGGAAATCGATTTGGAAACGATTGTTGAAGAAGTATTAGGTGCAAGGTGAGTCATTTTCGCCCCTGCATCCTGATGCTGGCCTTTACCTGCCAATGCGATAGACAGTGTCATACCTCTTGCGCCTTCTCCTTTAAGGATGACCGCTGGGTATTTCATCGTCAGCTTACTTCCGATATTTCCATCCACCCACTCCATTGTAGCGTTTGCTTCACATACAGCACGCTTTGTAACTAGGTTGTATACGTTGTTAGCCCAGTTTTGGATCGTTGTATAACGGCAGTAGGCATCTTTTTTGATGATGATTTCAACAACCGCAGAGTGAAGGGAGTTTGTTGTATAAACAGGTGCTGTACACCCTTCAACATAATGTACGCTTGCTCCTTCATCAACAATGATAAGTGTACGCTCAAATTGTCCCATATTTTCAGAGTTGATGCGGAAATACGCTTGAAGAGGTGTTTCCACTTTGATTCCCTTCGGTACGTAGATGAAAGATCCGCCTGACCATACGGCTGAGTTCAGAGCAGAAAACTTGTTATCCGTTGGCGGGATAACTTTAGCCCAATGCTCACGGAAAATATCTTCGTTTTCTTTTAACGCAGAATCTGTATCCTTAAAAACAATACCTTGTGCTTCAAGATCTTCCTGCATGTTATGGTAAACAACCTCAGACTCATATTGTGCTGAGACACCTGCAAGGTATTTTTGCTCAGCTTCAGGAATTCCAAGCTTGTCAAATGTTTGTTTAATCTCTTCCGGAACCTCATCCCAAGAACGTTCTGATCTCTCAGAAGGCTTTACATAGTATGTGATTTCATCAAAGTTTAAACCAGCCATGTCCCCGCCCCATTGCGGCATAGGCATGTTATAGAAATGCTCCAAAGACTTCAAACGAAAATCAAGCATCCATTGAGGCTCATCCTTCATACGTGAAATCTCTTCTACGATTTCACGGGTAAGGCCGCGTTTCGAACGGAAAATTGATACGTCTTTATCAGAGAAACCGTACTTATAATCTCCGATCTCAGGCATTTTTTTCGCCATGTTGATTCCTCCATTCTAGTGTGAGTCCTTCAGGGTTATTCCCCTTCCTTGACTCCTTTTTCCATCGCCTTCCAGGCAAGTGTGGCACATTTGATACGCGCCGGGAATTTAGCTACTCCCTGAAGGGCTTCTATATCACCAAGGTCAATATCCTCATCATACTCTTTTCCTTGCATCATATTCGAGAAAACTTCCGAAAGCCTCATTGCCGTCTCAATATCTTTCCCAATGATGATTTGAGTCATCATTGAAGCAGAAGCCATTGAGATCGAACAGCCCTCTCCGTCGAATTTGGCATCTGTCACTTTTCCATCTTCCACTTTCATGTTCAGATGGATACGGTCGCCGCAAGTAGGATTGTTCATATCTACTGTGAAGCTGCCGTCTTCAAGTGTGCCTTTATTGCGCGGATTTTTATAATGATCCATAATCACCTGTCTGTACAATTGATCTAAATTGTTAAAAGACATCGCTGAAATACTCCTTTGTTTTCACTAGTCCGGAAACAAGTTTATCAATATCTTCTTCCGTATTGTAAATGTAGAAGCTTGCGCGTGCAGTAGCTGATACCTTCAGCCATTTCATCAAAGGCTGTGCACAGTGATGTCCGGCACGGACCGCAATCCCTTCAGCATCAAGTACGGTTGCAACATCATGAGGGTGGACATCATCAATATTGAATGTGACAAGACCAGCACGCTTGGCAGGATCCTTTGTTCCAAAAATGGTCATTCCCTCTATTTCAGACATTTTTTCCATTGCATAAGCTGCTAGATGATGCTCATGCTTTTCAATGTGATCCATGCCAATTTCCTCGAGAAAATCAATAGCTGCGCCAAGACCAATGGCACCTGCGATGATAGGTGTGCCTCCTTCAAACTTCCAAGGAAGCTCTTTCCAAGTTGATTCATACATACCGACAAAATCAATCATTTCACCGCCGAATTCAACTGGTTCCATTTTTTCAAGGAGATGCTTTTTACCATACAGCACACCAATCCCTGTGGGACCCGCCATTTTATGGCCGGAGAATGCGAAGAAGTCACAATTGAGGTCTTGTACATCGACTTTCATGTGAGGTGCAGCCTGTGCACCATCAACCATCATGACAGCTCCATTCTCATGGGCAACCTTCGTGATTTCCTTGATCGGGTTCATCGTTCCCAGCACATTTGAAACCTTCATGATGGACACGATTTTGGTTTTGGATGTTACTGTATTTTTCACATCTTCCACTGAGATTGTCCCGTCTTCCTGAAGAGGTACATATTTCAATGAAGCGCCCGTTTCTTTGGCAAGCTGCTGCCAAGGAATGATATTGCTGTGGTGCTCCATATGGGAGATGACAATTTCATCGCCTTCACTGACGTTTGCTCTGCCGTAGCTTGCAGCTACCGTATTGATTGCTGTAGTAGTTCCACGGGTAAAGATGATCTCCTGGGTGGATTCCGCATTAATGAACTTGCGGACCTTTTCCCTGGCACCTTCATAACCGTCTGTCGCAAGGGTCCCAAGAGTATGGACACCTCGATGGACATTAGAATTATATTCACGATAGTACTTATCTAAAGCTTCAATTACCTGAACGGGTTTCTGCGAAGTAGCGGCACTGTCCAGATAAATTAATGGATGTCCATTGACTTCCTGGTCGAGAATCGGAAAATACTTACGAATCTCTTTTGCATTCATTAATTTACTTTCCTTTCAATGACCTCTGTCAGCTGTTTTTTAACTCCTTCAATTGGAAGCTGGTTAACAACCGGGGCCAGGAATCCGTGAATGACAAGTCGCTCTGCTTCCTGGCGCGGGATACCGCGGCTCATCAGGTAGTATAGCTGAAGCGGGTCAACACGGCCGACGGAAGCAGCATGTCCTGCTGTAACATCATCTTCGTCAATCAAGAGAATCGGATTGGCGTCTCCGCGTGCTTTTTCACTGAGCATAAGAACGCGTGACTCCTGTTCTGCATTCGATTTCGAAGCTCCATGCTCAATTTTGCCGATGCCGTTGAAAATGGATGACGCTTCATCCTTCATGACACCGTGTTTAAGGATATATCCTTCAGAGTTCTTTCCGAAGTGCACCACTTTCGTCGTGAAGTTCTGCTTTTGCTTCCCTCGTCCGACTACCACGGTTTTTGTATCAGCATACGAACCGTCACCCATAAGGTTGGTTACATTTTCTGAAATGGTATTTCCGTCATTCATCAATCCAAGAGCCCAATCGATGCGGGCGTCTCTTGCAGCTGTCCCTCTGCGGTTTACATATGTTGTGATCCCGCTTGCAAGATTATCAACTGCTCCATATGTCACTTTTGCGTTATTGTTAGCAAATACTTCAGAGACAATATTGTAAACTCCCTCTTCAACATCTGTTGTGGAGATATAGTTCTCAACATAAGTTACAGAACTATTGTCATCCGCTACAACAAGTACATGGTTGAAAAGAGTGGTATCCGCGTCATCTTGGATATAAACAGCTTGAATAGGCTGTTCCACTTCTACGTTTTTTGGCACATAGAGGAACACTCCGCCGTTAAGCAGTGCTGCATGAAGGGCTGTCAGTTTGTGTTCGTCCACTTTGACGCCTTCCTTCATGAAATACTTCTGCACAAGATCGCCATGTTCCTTGATTGCAGTCAGAATGTCAGTGAAGATGACGCCTTTTTCCTGTAGTTCTTTAGATAATGTCAAGAAAGCAGGAGTGTTGTTTCTCTGAACGTATAAGTTATTGCTGCTGTTATCTGTATCAATCAATGCTTTTGCAGCTTCAGGAAGCTCGCTCAAGTCTTGATAAGAGTTGCTTTCTACTGTATGCTGTTTAAACTCAGTGAAGTTCCACTTAGTGATTTTGGTTTTATCCGGTTTAGGAAGCTCCAATTCCCCTGCTTTAGCTAAAGCTTGGGTACGAAGGCTTGAGAACCATTCAGGCTCGCCAAGACCTTTTGAAAAGGAGTCCAAATATTCCTTTTCTACTGGTAGTTTCGTTTCTACAGTCATCTTAATCCCCCTAACACTTACGCTTCTTGGCCGACAGTTTCGTCTTTGATGCCTAACTCTTCTTTAATCCAGTCATATCCTTCTGATTCAAGGCGTTTCGCAAGCTCAGGTCCGCCAGATTTAACAACGCGTCCCTGCATCATTACGTGTACTTTATCCGGTGTGATGTAGTTAAGAAGACGCTGATAGTGGGTAATGATTAAGCATCCGAATTCTTCTCCACGCATCTTATTGATACCGTTTGAAACGATTCTTAAAGCATCGATATCCAAGCCTGAGTCAATTTCATCAAGGATTGCAATCTTAGGCTGAATCATCATCAATTGAAGAATCTCATTGCGTTTCTTTTCACCGCCGGAAAAGCCTTCATTTAAATAGCGCTGCGCCATATCCGGATCCATTTCAAGCTCTTCCATGTTTGCATCCATTGTACGGATAAATTTCATTAATGAGATTTCTTGTCCTTCTTCGCGGCGGCTGTTGATAGCTGAACGAAGGAAGTCGGCATTTGTAACACCGCTGATTTCACTTGGATACTGCATAGCAAGGAATAAGCCTACACGCGCGCGCTCATCCACTTCCATTTCCAGAACATCTTCACCATCAAAGGTGATGCTGCCCTTTGTTACTTCATACTTAGGATGTCCCATGATTGCTGAAGACAAAGTGGATTTACCAGTACCATTTGGACCCATTACTGCATGGATTTCTCCACCCTTTATTTCAAGGTTTACACCTTTTAGGATTTCTTTCCCTTCGATCTCAACATGAAGATCTGTAATTGTTAAAGTTGAACCTGCCATTATTATACCTCCGTGACTTTATAAGAAAGTTTATTTTTAACCATTCTCAATTTATTCTCATTCTAATCTTATAACAAATAAAAGTTATAAGCAACTGTTTAAACCAAGGGTAAAAGGACATGAAACTGCTGTCTGTCTGCCTCTTCTATTGTTTGCTTCCGCCACTGTAATCATGTACCTTGATGAACATATAGAAGGTTTTTGCGACTTTTCATAAATTTCTCTACTTGAATAAGATTAACAAAGATTCTCCAATCAGTAAACAGAACAAAAGCGCAAACGCCCTGGGCCAGCCCCGAAAGAGAAGAAAGGCGCTCTTTCCTTTATTCTCTGTGGATTAGTTGACCTTGAGGGGCTGGTCGCTGAAATAGGAAATGGAAAACAAAATAATAACTCATCATATAAATGTTAAGTTGCATCTTCCAATAATCCCCTGCAAACGCAGAAAAACCAGTGTCCTAAAACACTGGTTTCTCTACCTGTTTCTTCCTATTATATATTAGCGTGTACCTTGCGATCCAAATCGGCAATCATTCTTCTGCTTTCGATATATTCATTCTCTCTTCTCTTTTCCACTTGCATACGAACTTTATGCTTCCTCTTATAGGTCTCATAGCCAACTCCGTGGGCTCCATGCATCGCCTTTTCCATTTCATTCGTATACTCCATATTCAGAGAGTCATTGATAATGAATCATTCCTTTCAAGTTTTTAAATACGTTTATAATGTTACTACCCCCGTAATTTAAAAACAAAACGCATATGAATCGATTACCAGTTTTTAACGGTGTTGTCAGCTGTTTTAAAAAACCTGAAACACCTCCACCTTATATTTTCACAATATTTCCACGATATACTTCCATTTTGAAATTTTATACTTTAATACTTTAAAGCGCGAAGAGGGACTGTCCCTCTTCGCGCTTTAACGCGTTAATGTTTAGCTGACAAAGTAATCCTGTAAGCTAGTGGGTCTTATTGTTTTAATTGGTTCAGTTCTGTAATTGATTCCTGTACAAGTGTGACTGCCTGGCTCATGGCTGCTCCTCCGCCGAATGCAGCGGTTACCCCGACAGCTTCAAGAATTTCCTCTTCTGAACACCCTTGGTCGATGCAGCCTTTGGTGTGGTAGATGATGCAATACTCATCCTGTGAATACAAGCTTATTCCCAGTGCAATCAGCTGTTTATCTTTTTTAGAGAGAACTCCTTCTTTGAAGCATTGTTCTGTGAACGCATTATAATGGTGAGCCAACTCCGGCATTTTTTGAGTAAATACACCTAATCCCTGCTTATAATGATGCAGTGCAGCTTCCGTAGAATTTCTGAAATCCATTTCCATTTGCTCAACTCTCCATTCTGTTATTGAATCCAATCCAATTCAAAGATAGTATGAGCAAAAGGACGGAGGTTTATGAACAAAAAAGCAATCCCTTCTGAACGAAAGGACTGCTTCTTTATTATTATTCTTGGACTGGAACGACTGCCCCGTCCCACTCTTCTAAAATGTAATCTTGGATTTCCTCAGAACGAAGGACCTCTACAAGAGCCTGGATTGCTTCATTATCTTCATCACCCTTGTTTACAGCAATCACGTTAACATATGGTGATTCTTTATCTTCAATCGCAATGGAATCTTCAAGCGGCTTCAACCCTGAATCAATGGCATAGTTCGAGTTGATTACTACTGCATCCCCTTCTTCACTTTCATATAACTGTGGAAGCAGCGCAGCTTCATACTCGTAATCGAATTCAAAATTTTTCGGATTTTCCGCAATATCTTCTAGTGTTGCAGCTGTCTTTTCGACACCTTCTTTAATAGTAATCAGGCCCTTTTCCTCCAATAGAGTAAGAATACGGCCGTGGTCGGCTACTGAATTACTCATGAGGATCGTTGCACCTTCCGGAAGATCTTCTAATGAATCATATTTTTTAGAATATACTCCGATTGGTTCAATATGAATTCCGCCGGCATTAACAAAATCAAATCCATGATCTGCAATTTGAGACTCCAGGTAAGGAATGTGCTGGAAATAGTTAGCATCAATATCACCGCTGTCCAGGTCTTCATTTGGAAGAACATAATCCTGGTAAGTATCAACGTTCAGTTCTATACCTTCTTCTTCAAGAATCGGTTTTGCTTTTTCCAGGATTTCTGCATGGGGAATGTTAGAAGCTCCCACAGTGATTTCTTTCAATTCTTCCCCGCTGCTTCCTTGGCTTCCTTCATCTGCTGTGCCGCAAGCAGCCAATGCGAAGATACTAGCTGCTGTAAATAAACCTGCAATTGTTTTTTTCATTGTTAGTCCTCTTTTCTATGAAATATTTATCTTTTGTCCGTTGTTTTTGTTAAAATATCCCCGATAATCTGAATGATAAAGACGATGATCAAGATTACTATCGTGGCTGCTAATGTCACATCGTCCCTGCCGCGCTGGAATCCATCCAAGTAGGCAAGATTCCCAAGACCGCCAGCCCCAATGACCCCTGCCATTGCTGTAAAACCAATCAGGGCGATCGCTGTTACTGTTATCCCTGAGATTAATGCGGGCATTGACTCGGGAAGCAAAACCTTCCAAATAATAGTGGAAGTCTTAGCTCCCATCGATTTAGCCGCTTCTATGACCCCTTTGTTGACTTCCCTCAGAGCAATCTCTACCATTCTTGCATAGAACGGTGCTGCTCCAATTATAAGAGCCGGCAGTGCGGCATTTGCTCCACGGATCGTTCCCAACAGTAATTTGGTAACCGGAATCAACAGCACAATCAAAATGATGAACGGGATCGACCGAAAGATATTGACCACCGCGCTGGTCACCGCGTAAACTGCACGATTTTCCCAGATATTGTTTGGTGAAGTTAAAAATAATAACAATCCAAGGATGATACCAAGAACAAGCGTTATAGCCACAGACATCCCGGTCATATAGAGTGTTTCAACCGTGGCTTCCCACATTTTTTCCCAATCAACGTTCGGAAAGAGAGTTTCAACCATGATTCATCACCTCAATCCCAACTGTTTGCTTCTTCAAATACTCAACAGCCTCTTCTTCTTCAGTACCGGTCAATTGAATGAACAGGGTTCCATATGAGCCTCCCTGGGTTTGGGAAATGCTTCCCTGAAGAATGTTGGCGTTAATATCAAAATTCTTGATCAAACTTGTAATGAGAGGCTGCTCTGTCTGTTCACCGACGAAAGTAAGCTTGACAATCTTTCCATCAGGATAATGAGAAACAAGGTTCTCAATTGCACCCTTTGTATTTCCTGTTTCTGAAATCTCGCTCACAAAACGATGAGTGATTTTCTGCTGCGGGTTTCTGAAGACCTCAAGAACCTCGCCTAATTCGACTACCTTTCCATCCTCCATAACCGCTACTCTATGGCAGATTTTCTGTATAACCTTCATCTCATGAGTGATTAAAACGATGGTCAGTCCCAAACGTTTATTGATATCCACCAGTAATTCCAGGATAGAGTCCGTGGTCTCCGGGTCTAAAGCCGAAGTTGCTTCATCACACAACAAAACCTTGGGGTTGTTCGCGAGCGCACGTGCAATTCCGACCCTTTGTTTCTGTCCACCGCTCAATTGAGAAGGATAGGAATCTTCCCTTCCTTTCAGTCCGACGAGTTCAATTAACTCCTCTACTCTCTTGTTGCGTTCTTCCTTTGGAACCTTTGTAATCTCCAGCGGAAAAGCAATATTTTCTCTTACAGTTCTCGACCACAAGAGGTTGAAATGCTGGAATATCATTGAAATTTCATGACGGGCGCTTCTCAATCTTCCACCCTTCACCTGGGAAACGACATGGCCATTCACATCGATGGTCCCTTCACTGGGGATTTCCAATCCGTTCAGCATGCGGATCAGCGTGCTCTTTCCCGCTCCGCTATAGCCTATCACCCCAAAAATTTCGCCATCATCTATAGTCAAATTCACATTATCTACAGCTGATATGGTTCCTTTTTTGCTTTTGAATATTTTACTGACATTTGAAATGCTTATCATTTACCTCACCTCTCCCTCACTAAACCCATAAGTATAGTAGGTTTTAGCTCCGCTGCAATTACAATGCTGTTATATTATTTACCTCAGGAATAATCCTAAACATTTTCATCGAATAAATGCAAAATGCCTTCCCGCAATGAGCAGAAAGGCATGAAAATTCATCATTCACCTTTCCCTCATCTTCCAAAGCACAACAGCTTTGTGTGAATTGGCACCATTTCAACAATGTTGACGGTTGCCGGGCTTCGCAGGGCACATCCCTCCACCTCTCTCGATAAGAGCAAGAAAATCGCTTTATTCAATTAATCCTTTAGAGGACAAAAGTATTCTTTACTTATGAATGGATTTTATCATTGCTTTTTGAAAGCTGTCAACAGTTATTTGAAATTCTTTTGTATCCCATAATGGATTCTATCTTTTAGGTAGTTCATTTATATTATAGTCACTCTATAAAGAGTGCTTGATTTCCTCTTCAGGCAGACTGCTCCGCTGTTTAAAAAGTGAAACCCTCCCTGACAAGCAAAGGTTCGGGGCTTGTTAAGAAATTTCAAGAAAAAATGTAAGTTTTTGAAATGCTCCAAACGTTCAAATGACCACCGGTTCGGCATCTTGGACTCTGCATAATGTCAGAATAGACTCTACAAACAGAAGCCCTCTATAAGTACCCCTCACATCTATCTCCTGTCTGCGGGAAAGGACTGACAGCTTCTCTTTTCCAGTTAGCAGCTCTTGGATCCTGTCGGGGCTGCCGGTAATCAAAAAATCAGGCTCATAATCCTCTGCTGCAACAATCGTAAGCTCCACTCGCCTGCCAAATGCAGCCAACTTTACCTCGTTCCCATTATCAAAAGCGACTATAAAGGGACTTTCCGGCATCAATGCTTTTAAATGGTATCTACTCTTACACTCCTCAAGCATCCTCAAGACCTCTTTTTCCAATCGCTCATCCCCTTAATATGTATTTCTTGTATACTATTTCCACTTTTTAGTCAGGATTCCTCTTGTAATCCCTCGACAACTTCTGAAGGGGTATTGAATATTACTGTCGATTTCCACTGAATATGTGTTTTTCTGAAAAATTTCCCGAGAAATATGTAAAATTACGTCCAAACCAAAAGCATAAGCGCCCTGTTCAGCCCCGACAGGCAAATTAGAAAAAAAGGCGTTGGCTATTTTAGCATTGATTGTTGCTTTCGGAAAAATCCCAAGAGCCGGATTCCCCCCCGGATACGAAGGGTTTCCTCTAAAAACGGAGGGTGTAGCTCTTTTCTTTCTTGCTTACCAGGATATTTCGGGGAAATAACGGCATAAATTTCCGAATTACATATTAAATAGCAACAAAGTTTACGAAAAAGAGCCTTATTCTTTGAGGGTTATTTGAACCCGAGGGGAGGGACGCCGATAACATAGTTAGGTGTCAAGTTGATTTAAAATTTCCTATAACAAAAAAACCGACTCCTTAAATGGAATCAGCGCTTGTTAAATAATTTAATTGTTCATGCAAATATGGAACAGACTGAAAGGCATAAATCTTATTCACAAGGCTTCCTCTGCGGAAGAGCAGCATACAAGGAACACTTTCAACGGAATATTGGTCAGCGGCTTCAGGTATATAATTTAGATCAGCTTTAATAAAAGAGATTTGCGGAAACAACTTTTCTGTTACATCCACCATTTTTCCGGCCACCATACAAGTCCCGCATAGCGGAGTGTATAGGTAAAGGGCTGCAAACTTCTGTCCTTTTGTAATTTCTTCGATTTGTTCTACAGATATATTTTTCTTCATAAAATCCTCTTACGTCCTTCTCTCCAGGTATTCTGTATGCACATCAATGTCAGCCCCAATTAAAATGGAAGCAAGATGATATTCCGGAGCAGCTGCAACCTCTTTATACATGCGGTCAATGTATAAGTGCTCAGCCTCGGGAAACTCTCTCTTAAATAGCTTACGGAGCTTCTCGCCGCTCTCATCAGCGTCTACCAAGATGTATACATCACGAGTAAAAAGTTCATCCACCAGTTCATCAAGCTTGGTAATGCTGATGGTCCCGTTCGTACAAATGATCTCGACAGGCTCTTTTACGATTTCTTTCACTTTCTTCCTGTCAGACGTCCCCTCAACGATAATAACTTTATCATCATAGATCTGCATAGAAATCACCTATCTCTTTTCGTCACTATTGGTTATTTTCTCTTGTAATAACAAAAATCAACATCACTAACTATGACCAGCTTCTTTAAGAAACACTGCTGCTCTAGATATGAAATACGCAGCAGGGGCGTCTCTCACTTCAATTAATCTTGTAAACAGCATGGCTTAAAGGATAACTCTTTTTTAAAGGATACTTTCGCAAAGATAGTGGCTGTTTTAAAGGTATTGGATTTCCGCTCCAGGCGCGCGACTCTGCGGGGCGGGCGTTGAGCCTCCTCGGCTTCGCCTGCGGGGTCTCATCTGTCCCGCTGGTCCCGCAGGAGGTCGCACGCCTTCCGCTCCAATCCTTTAGCGTAAAGGGAGAGGAGGATAAACACGCATTCTAAGGCAACAATTCTTAGAAAAGAGCCTTTTTATAACAGCTTATTTAAAGGGAAATACAAAACTCCTTTATGGCATGAGTAAGTTTAAGCAAATGTTATTCTCACTATTATTTTCCCGCTTTTTAACATTGATTGCAAAGAAAAACTCTTCGCTTCTTACACTTTTAGTAAAAGAATATAAAGAAAAAGAGTAGACGCATCTACCCTTTTTCAGCACCATCCGCCTTCATCACAGTCCGTATAACGCGGTTCAGACTCATCCGGCGCCATATAATTCTGGATGATCTTGCTGCCGAAGGTTTCAAAGTTTGGTTCTAACTGTAGATTTTCAGCTGAATTGGAAATATCCATTTTCCCTACAAGCTGTTCATCAAGAAATAAATGCAGCTGTCCTTCAACCAATTTTCCTGTAACACGCTGTGTGACATCGAGCTTTTTGGGTTTCAACATGAACTAATCCCCCTTTTTAAGGTTTGTTTATTAGCCTGCCCAAAAAGCAAAACAAAACCCTCCGGAACAGCTGGAGGGTTTTGTAAATAGTATTAGTCTTCTTTGATCATTTCTTCATACTGCTCAGCCGTCATAAGGTTGTCCACTTGAGAAGCATCTGAAGGTTCGATGATGACCATCCATGCTTTTTCGTATGGCGACTCATTAACAAACTCAGGGCTGTCATCAAGGTCTTCATTAACCTCAACAACCTTTCCGCTTACAGGTGCATATAATTCAGAAACGGTTTTAACAGACTCTACGCTTCCGAATGGCTCGTTAGCTGTAATTTCGTCTCCAACTTCAGGAAGTTCAACGAAAACGATATCCCCTAATTCTGATTGCGCGAAATGCGTGATTCCAATTCTTGCATTTTCCCCTTCAACTTTAACCCACTCATGTTCTTCTGAATAACGAAGTTCTTTTGGTGTGCTCATGTCCTATCCCTCCATTGCTATATTCACATCAATATTGACATATTTACTACAATAAAAGCAAGAAAACCTTGCCAAAATTTTATTGCCACGCACTCTCGTATGCTTCTTCCTTGAAGCCGACTGTAACAGTCGATCCTTCTGCAGCTATCGGGCGCTTTATCAGCATCCCGTCACTAGCAAGAATCTCAAGCAATTCCTCTTCTGAAGAATTATTAACCTTGTCTTTCAAGCCAAGTTCGCGGTACTTCTTTCCGCTCGTATTAAAGAACTTTTTTAAAGGCAGCCCGCTTTTTTCGTAAAGCTCCTTGAGTTCCTCCTTAGTGGGAGGATTCTCAACAATATGTATTTCATTAAATTCCTTGCCGTTTTCCTCAAGCCATTGTTTGGCTTTACGGCATGTGCCGCATTTGGGATATGAATAAAATTGGATTGTCATTTTCTCACCACCCTTCCCCAGAGGTTTACCACTTCAACTACTAACTAATTCGACAAAATCCCTTAATGTCCTGCAAGCCTTTCTGCAGGACACTAAGAAGTTTTGATGAGCCCTAATCAGATGCACGTGTTTTCGACAGTATCAATCAATTCTTTTAATTCATCAACAGCTTGGTCAAGCGCAAGTGAATAGAATCTTTGAGTGCCTTTTTGATCGATTGTGACCAGGTGCTGATCTCTTAAGATTTTCAAATGATGAGAAACCGCCGGCCTGGACAAAGTAAGATTTTCAGTTATTTCATTAACTGTCAAAGGCTCTTTCTCCGCCAGCAGGAGGATGATGTCCTGCCTATAGGGATCACTCAACGCTTGAAATAAGGGTATACATTTACGGAATGTATCCATTGCTTTTTGACCCACTTTAGCGTTCCCTTCCCTCTTTTACCATCTTACCTCACATTATATACGTTCTTGCACCTTCCGGACAACGGAAGTGACCATCTTTCTTGGCATAAAGCGAATCGAACCCGCGAGTAATTTATTCTTACGGCCAGGAATGATTACTGTCTTATTAGTCTCTAAAAGAGACTTTACGGCCTCCTCCACTACCACATCAGCCTTCATGACACCGCTTTGAAACAGTTTGGACTGTCCGAGTTCAGCTGTAGTGCTGAAGCCCGTTTCAGTTGCTCCTGGGCACAATGCAGCCACTTCTACCCCTCTGTCCTGCCACTCGTTTGCCAATGCCTCTGATAAGGACAGTACATAGGCTTTGGTCGCATAATAGACAGCCATCAAAGGCCCGGGCTGAAACGCTGCAGTGGAAGCTACATTCAGTATCTTGCCCTCTCCTCTTACGACCATCTCTCTCCCGAAATATTTTGAGAGCTCAGTCAAAGCTGTAATATTTACTTGAATCATATCGAGCTCCGTCTGCAAGTTTGTTCCTTCGAACTCACCAAACAATCCGAACCCTGCATTATTGATTAAGATGTCTACCTGCTCATCAATTGTTTCTGTATAATTGAACAACTGCTTCGCTGCCCCCTGCTGTGATAAGTCAAGCGCAAGGACATAGGCTTTTATCCCATACCTGGCTTCCATATCCTTTGCCAGATCTTTTAACTTCTGCTCACTTCTGGCAGTAAGTACAAGATTATACCCCCGTGTCGCGAGCTGTTTTGCAAACTCCACTCCAAGTCCGCTGGATGCTCCTGTAATGACGGCTGTTTTGTTTTTCATATTATCGACCTCCAATTATTATATGTTTAAACGTTTAAACATATAATAATTCATTAAGAACAGTTCTGCAAGGTATTTGTTAAATTCATCAAGTAGTTTTCTGTTCAAACTCCTCATTTATTAAGTTCGAATTGGTTACCAACTGGGTGGAATGGTTAAGAGGAAAGCATACTCAATAAAAAACTGGGATTAAAGAAATGTCAAGAATTGATTGAGGATTCAATGAAATTGCATTAGTATGATACCCTATGTAAAGAGAGTGTAAAAGAATAGACACTATTAGTAATGAATTTTCAATCCTTCTACGTAGAGGAGGAACACAGCATTCAAAAGCAACAATTCTTTAGAAAAAAAGCGGCGAAACAGCCAGATAAAAAGACACATACTACTAGGAGGAATCAAATGAATTTGGCAGAACAAAAAAACATATCTTGTCGGGTAAAATGTATAACGATTTAACTCCAGAATTAGTTAAAGCAAGAGAAGATTCGGTTTTTCTTACAAACGAATATAACAATAGTTTTGGCAAGCCTCAGCAGGAAAGAGAAAAGATTCTTCAAAAACTGTTTAAAAGTATTGGAAATGGTGTTCATCTAGAGCCAACTTTTAGATGTGAATTCGGCTTTAATATTACAGTAGGGGATAATTTTTATGCCAATTTTGATTGTATTATGCTGGACGGTGCAGAAATTAAAATTGGCAGCAACGTATTATTCGGACCAAGGGTTGGAGTTTACACTTCTAATCATGCAATTGACTTCAAAGAAAGAATAGCTGGAGGCTGCTATGCTAAATCTGTAACCATTGGTAACAATGTATGGATAGGAGCAGGGGTACATATTAACCCAGGAGTCACGATAGGAGATAATACAATTATTGGTTCTGGCAGTGTAATTACTAAAAGCATTCCAGCAAATGTAGTGGCCGCTGGTGTGCCTTGTCAAGTAATTCGAGAAATCACCGATGGGGATAAGACTGGATTTGAAACTTAGACTTAACATTACAATTAACGAAAATACAAGATTGAGCGCGCGTTAAGTTGTGCTCTTCTTTTTATTGACCATTTAACGGAGTAACTTTTTGAAGCAGAAATCTTTATAGAAAATGAAACACCGGATCCCCAGTTGGGAATCCGGCAAAACCTCTACTTACAGAACATAACGCTCTGCTTCAATTAGCTTTTCAGATGCTTCACGTTTAACCGCAATGATGTTAAGCGGAGTATAGCGCGTGAATTTACGAAGTGCTGACAGCATCATTCTCAAAGAATCGCCTGTTTCAGCTGCAACCAATGTTTCTTTTGCATGAGCTTCGATTTCGTTGAATGCTTCCTGACAGAAGATTTGTGTGTACAATAACTTTTGCTTGGCTTTTTCAGCGCCATCTTTGTTAATGGCTTTTTCAGTACGAAGAACGGCAGATTCCATAGCGTATGCATTGGAAATGATATCTGCAATGTTCACAAGGATCTCCTGCTCTTTTTCCAAAGCTTTTCCGTATTTCTGTGCAGCCAGACCGGCGATCAACAAGCCGATTTTCTTCGCATTCTTAACAAGATATTTTTCCTGTTCAAGCGGTGCATCGCCCACTTCTTCCGGCATAAGCATCATCAACTCTTCTTGAAGTGCTTGTGCTTTTTGGAACAATGGCAGTTCACCTTTAAGCGCTTTACGGACATATGTGCCTGGCACTAACAGGCGGTTGATTTCATTCGTTCCTTCGAAAATACGGTTGATACGGGAATCGCGGTACATTCTCTCGATTTCATACTCCTGCATGAATCCGTAACCACCATGAATTTGAACACCCTCATCAACGATATAATCAAGGGTTTCCGTTGCAAAGACTTTATTCAATGAACACTCGATTGCATATTCAGCAATGGATTTAGCAACTTCTGTTCCGTTTTTGATTTCTTCGTCCGTCAATTGGCTCATACGGTCTTCAAACAAACCGACTGTACGATATACAGAGCTTTCTGTTGCATAAAGCTTGGATGCCATTGTAGCAAACTTTTCTTTTGTTAAGTTAAAAGCAGAGATCGGCGTCTTGAACTGCTGGCGCTGGTTTGCATATTTGATTGTTACATCCATCGCACGCTTGCTTCCGCCTACAGCACCTACTCCAAGCTTGTAACGGCCGATATTCAAGATATTGAACGCAATGATATGTCCTTTTCCTGCTTCACCAAGAAGGTTTTCAACCGGAATCTCTGCGTCTTCAAGAATCAATGTACGAGTGGAAGAACTCTTGATTCCCATTTTCTTTTCTTCAGCCCCAGTGGATACTCCAGGATACTCACGCTCAACGATAAAAGCAGAGAACTGCTCACCGTCGATTTTTGCATAGACGACAAATACATCAGCAAAACCTGCATTTGTAATCCACTGTTTTTCACCGTTCAATACATAGTGGGTGCCTGCTTCGTTCAGCTTGGCTGTCGTTCTGGCACCAAGGGCATCAGAACCAGAACCCGGTTCAGTCAAGGCATAGGCAGCGATTTTTTCGCCTGTGGATAAAGCAGGAAGATATTTTTGTTTTTGATCTTCGTTACCGAACAATACGATTGGAAGAGATCCGATTCCAACATGTGCTCCGTGTGTAATGGAGAATCCGCCGGCAGTGGACATTTTTTCCGCGATAAGTGCAGAGCTTACTTTATCAAGTCCAAGTCCGCCGTACTCTTCAGGAACGTCAGCTCCAAGCAGCCCAAGGTCTCCCGCACTTTTCAATAGTTTTACAGAACGGTCAAATTCATGATTTTCCAAGTGCTCCACTTGTGGAACCACTTCTTTCACTACGTAATCTTCTGTTGTTTTGGCGATCATAAGCTGTTCATCTGAAAAATCTTCCGGTGTGAACACATTTTCATAAGAGACATCTTCGATTATGAAGCTTCCGCCTTTTACCAACTTATCAGTTTGATTTGTCATCTGTTTTTCCTCCTTGTTTTAAAAAACAGTTATTAATAAATGACTCGCTTTAACAAATTATTGATTTCCGCTGCAGGTGTACGACTCCGCGGGGCGGGCGGTGAGCCTCCTCGGCTTCGCCTGCGGGGTCTCACCTGTCCCGCTAGTCCCGCAGGAGGTCGCACACCTTCCGCTTCAATCACTCTTAATAAAAAGTAAGGTTATAAAGAGTCTTAACAACACTTTTTATGAATTGATCATATTAGTAATAATATTGGAGCTCGACTTTAGCTGGTCAGTTATAAGCTTCTTGTTATAGAGATAGGGTATCATTTTCATAGATACAACCATATTCCTTTAAAGAGTAATCAGCCTTAAAGAAACCAACTTTAAGTGAAAGTTTAAACATCCATAATTACCCTATCAGTTCAAACACTCCGGCTGCACCCATTCCGCCGCCGATACACATAGTGACAACACCGAATTGTACATTTCGTCTCTTCATTTCATGCACGAGAGAAAGAGTTAATTTCGTGCCGGAACAGCCAAGTGGATGTCCCAGGGCAATCGCTCCGCCGTTTACGTTTACGATTTCTTCATTTAGGCCAAGCTGGCGGATGACTTGGATGGATTGTGAAGCAAATGCTTCGTTAAGTTCGAACAAGCCGATGTCTTCTAATTGAAGACCCGCCATTTTCAATGCTTTCGGAATCGCTTCAACAGGTCCGACACCCATGATTTCCGGCGGCACACCTGCAACAGCAAATGATCTGAACTTAGCCATCGGTGCAAGGCCTAGTGAATTTGCTTTTTCACGATCCATTACCATCACAGCTGCTGCTCCGTCACTTGTCTGGGAAGAGTTTCCTGCTGTTACCGAACCTTTCACGTTAAAGGCAGGGCGCAGCTTAGAAAGGACTTCCTGGTTTGTGCCAGGCCTTACGCCTTCATCTTTTGAAAATGTGATATTCTTTTCTACTACTTTGTTTTGACTGTTGACTGAACGCAGGACCACGTCCACAGGAACGATTTCATCCTGGAATCTGCCTTCTGCAATTGCTTTGGCAGCTTTCTCATGGCTTCTTACTGCGAAAGCATCTTGGTCTTCTCTCGAGATACCGAATTTTTTTGCGACTTCCTCTGCTGTATGGCCCATGCTCATATAGTATTGAGGTGCGGTTTCAGCCAGCTTCGCATTTGGACGTACTACATGCCCCATCATCGGCACCAGGCTCATTGATTCTGCTCCGCCTGCAATCGCAGTGTCAGAATGTCCCAGCATGATTTTCTCAGATGCATAAGCAATGGACTGCAGCCCTGATGAACAATAGCGGTTGATCGTAATGGCCGGGACGTTATGTGGAAGTCCCGCCAGCCCTCCGATATTTCTTGCCATGTTCAAGCCTTGTTCTGCTTCCGGCATGGCACAGCCGATAATCAAATCATCTATATTTCCGTCATAATTCCCTGCTCTTTTTAGTGTTTCTTTTACAACCAGCGCACCAAGATCATCGGGTCTGACTGTTGCCAGAGTCCCTTTGTGGGCTCTCCCCACAGGTGTACGGGCGCCGGCTACTAATACCGCTTCTCGCATGTTCTTCCCCCATTTCTAGTAAAATAAATGTATGTTTAGTTACGCAGCGGTTTTCCTTTTACCAGCATGTGCTGCATACGCTGTTGTGATTTCGGTTGAGCCACAAGACTCAGGAATGCTTCCCTCTCCAAGTCCAGTAGATATTGCTCATCTACTTCGGTACCGAACGGCAGCTTCCCGCCTGCCAGTACAAATGCTAATTTCTTCGCGATTGCCAAATCATGTTCAGAGATATAGCCTGAGTGAAGCATTGCTTGAGCTCCCAGAATCAACGCGGCATATCCTGATTCACCGACAACCGGAATCTTTCTGCGGACTGGAGGAGTGTAGCCGCTTTCACTTAAAGCTAGAGCAGCCTGCTTCGCGTCATACAAAAGGTGATCACCATTGGCACTTACACCATCAGAGTTGTTAAGGAAGTTATTATCCCTCGCTTCGTCACCAGAAGTAGAGACTTTTGCCATTGCAATCGTTTCAAACACTTTATTGGCAACCTTTTGTAAATCGAAATCGATTCCCTCCGGCATCATATCAAGATGCTTGATATAGAGTTCTTTGTTTCCGCCTCCGCCTGGAATCAGTCCGACACCTGCTTCCACAAGTCCCATGTAGGTTTCCATGGATGCCTGGATATGTGCAGCTGGAAGGCATACCTCCGAGCCTCCTCCAAGTGTCATGCCAAATGGCGCTGCGACTACCGGCTTCTTGCTGTATTTGATATTCATCATCGCCTGCTGGAAGTTACGGACAACCATATCGATTTCAAATATGTTGTCGTCCTGCGCTTCCATTAGAATCATTGCAATGTTGGCTCCAACACAGAAGTTTTTGCCCTGATTCCCAATGACCAGCCCTTTAAAGTTCTTCTCCACTTCTTCAATAGAGAAGTTGATCATTTGAACGATATCCAGGCCGATTGAGTTGTTTGGTGAATGGAATTCAAGCAATGCGACCCCATCTCCTATATCAATCAAGCTGGCACCGGAGTTTTTCTTGATCAATTTACCTTGCTTCTTCAAAAGCTTCAAATCTATTACTTTGGGATTTCTCTCAATCTTTTTATATTCGCCGTTATGGTAGAAGTACTTTTCACCATCATCTTCCTTATAGAAAGAATTATGTCCTGCTTCAAGCATTCCTGTAATCCATACCGGAATTTCTCTGCCTTCTTCTTTCATCTTGCTCACTGATTTTTCAAGACCGATGCTGTCCCACGTTTCAAATGGTCCTTGCTGCCAGCCGAAGCCCCATTTCATTGCCTGATCGATTGCAACGATATCATCGGCAATGGTCTCAAGCAGTTCTCCTGAATACAGAAGCACCGGTGAAAGGATGTTCCATAGGAAGCTCCCGGCTTTGTCATCGGCATAAACAAGCGCTTTCATTTTATTCGAAAGTCCTTTTTCCTGCTTGCTTAATTCAGTTGAAGTTGTTTTTAACTTTTTCCGTGGTCCGTATTCCAATGTTTCGGTATCGAGTTCAAGGATTTCTTTCCCTTGTTTCAAGTAGAAGCCCTGGCCGCTCTTGGATCCAAGCCATCCGTTATCCAGCATCTTCTGCATGAAGCCTGGAATCTCAAACACTTTCTTTTCTTCTCCGTCAACCTGGTCATAAACATTTTTCGCCACATGAGCGAAGGTATCCAGTCCTACAACATCCAGCGTGCGGAAGGTTGCACTTTTCGGGCGGCCGATTGCAGGTCCGGTGATGGAATCCACTTCCCCGACACTTATACCGCTTTTCAACATCTCTTGAAGTGTGATCAGCAGGCCGTATGTTCCGATGCGGTTGGCGATGAAGTTTGGTGTATCCTTCGCAAGAACTACCCCTTTGCCAAGTACATCTTCACCAAATGTTTTAATGAAAGAAAGTACTTCCGGGTCTGTTTTTTCAGTAGGAATGACTTCAAGCAATTTCAGGTAACGCGGCGGGTTAAAGAAGTGGGTTCCCAGGAAGTTTTTCTGGAAATCCTCCGATCTTCCCTCTGACATCGATTCTATTGAAATTCCGGAAGTATTGGAACTGATGATACTCCCTTGCTTTCTATGTTTTTCAACGTTTTCAAAAACCTTCTTCTTAATATCCAGGTTTTCAACAACCACTTCAATGATCCAGTCACAATCACTTAACTTCTCCATATCATCTTCAAAGTTCCCTGCTTCAATCAGCGCAAGATTTTTCTTTGATGTAAGTGGTGCCGGTTTTTGTTTAAGAAGCTTTTTCAGTGCCCCTTCGCTCATGCGGTTGCGGACAGCTTTATCTTCCAAAGTCAGTCCCTTTGCTTTTTCTTCCTCAGTTAACTCACGCGGTACTATATCCAGCAGCAAGGCAGGTATCCCGATATTCGCCAGGTGGGCTGCGATACCCGATCCCATCACTCCAGATCCTAATACAGCTGCTTTTTGAATTTTACGAGCCAATGTTTTTTCCCCCTTTTACTACTTGAATGAACACTCATTCATTTTCTTGCCAAAAAAAATCACGAATGAGATCTGTTACCTCTAATATATAAGATTTTACAGCAAACTGCAATATCTTAAAGTTTAAAAAATGATAAATTTTCAAAAAATAATTATTTCTCATCTTCTGGTAATTCTAATAGTGGAGGTGATAATCATGGCAAAAAGAAAGAAAAACCCATCCAAGGCGGGCGTCAGCGCTGCCAGTGTAAAAGGTGATGCGGCCCCGACAGTGGAACATGACGGCGGCAAGGTGAACAGCCAGAACAATCAATACAAAAAATAATCTCCATTTAAGAGCCGCGCGCCTGCCTCAGACGGATGTTATGGCAGCCGTTCTGCGGCAATTGTTCTGCCCACTGGTGCACGATGTATTAAAAACATCTCAAGGGCAGCAATCTATTTGAGGTAAGCCAGCTATATCATTTGGCTGCTATGGCTGAACTTTATGCAAGATCTAAAACAGCCATTCCTCTAAGACTAACCCGTTCGGCTGAGCGGGAGAAAACATATAGGCATAAGGTGGTGCGAATTAGCATACTGATTCGCACCTCTTCTTAAGAACGTTTATAAGTATTATAGAGTCTTTTATCGTGCAAGTTATCGGTTCAACTCACACTTTAAAAGTAATGAATAAATCTATTCAAGGCTGCTAAATCACAACTTCCACGAAGGACACTATATGGCTTTTTTCCTCCTATAGTGGCACTCACGACTCTCTCGAAGGACACTATATGGCTTTTTTCTCCTAAAGTGGCACTCACGACTCTCTCGAAGGACACTATATGATATTTTTCCTCCTTTAGTGGCACTCACTTCTCTCGCGAAGGACACTATATCGGTTTTTTCCTCCTATAGTGGCACTCACTTCTCGCTTGAAAAACACTTTATGGGTTTTTTCCTCTTATAGTGGCACTCACTTCTCTCGCGAAGGACACTATATGGGGATTTTTCCTCCTATAGTGGCACTCACTTCTCGCTTGAAGGACACTTTATGGGTTTTTCCTCTTATAGTGGCACTCACTTCTCTCGCGAAGGACACTATATGGTTTTYTCCTATAGTGGCACTCACTTCTCTCCCGA
>NZ_NIJF01000029.1 GCF_003316765.1 Bacillus sp. P14.5
ATATGCCAGCAAGCAGATGAGGGCGCTATTTGCCCTCGGCTGATTGATGACATATGACCCCGAGCCTCTAGCCGCCGGAGCTGGATTGCAAAATGCAGCGAAACTCGGAATACTTTCTTCTTTCTTCTAATACTTTATCTAGTTTTGAAAGAACAATGTTCTTTCAAGTTCATACAGTCTGGTGATTAAGGCGAAGAGGTCACACCCGTTCCCATGCCGAACACGGAAGTTAAGCTCTTCAGCGCCGATGGTAGTTGGGGGATCTCCCCCTGTGAGAGTAGGACGTCGCCAGGCTGGAATGAATTCCAACAATATGGGCTTAAGAGGAATCTTTTCCAACAAGCATCATATATTTTATCATTATTATTGCCGCGGGGTGGAGCAGTTCGGTAGCTCGTCGGGCTCATAACCCGAAGGTCGCAGGTTCAAATCCTGCCCCCGCAATACCATTTTTGAAGCAACAAGATATTACCCTTCATTTTAAGGATAGTTATTTTGCAAAGTATTTGTTAGTCCTTACTATAATGAAGGATATTTTGCTTGTCAGCAAAAATCCTTGGTCCGGTAGTTCAGTTGGTTAGAATGCCTGCCTGTCACGCAGGAGGTCGCGGGTTCGAGTCCCGTCCGGACCGCCATCTATTACTTTATAAGTCTAGCGAAACATGGTTTCGTTATTTTTTTGTCTAAATGCAAGTTTTTTTGCTCAACTACTAGAAATCGGGTAAACTACATATATACTTCATCCTTAGGAAATGACTTGTATCCTAAGGTTTTTTTATACCATTAAAGGAGAAATTTATGTCTACGTATGAAATACTATCAGTCAGCCCGGAACAAACAGGCGAGTTTGCCGGCAGGCTTGGCGGCATGCTTAAAGAGAATGATGTACTGACTTTAGAGGGCGATCTTGGAGCGGGAAAGACAACGTTTACCAAGGGACTAGCAAAGGGTCTCGGTGTCAAACGCAATGTGAACAGTCCGACTTTTACCATCATTAAAGAGTACCAAGGGCGGCTGCCTTTATATCATATGGATGTTTATCGGTTGGATGATTCTTTCGAGGACCTTGGCTTTGATGAATATTTCAATGGTGGAGGTGTGACGGTCGTCGAGTGGGCCCGCTTGATTAAGGACCAGCTTCCAGAGGACAGGCTGGCTGTCACGATAATGAGAATTTCAGATGAGGAAAGAAAGATTATACTGGAGCCGTCGGGCGACAGATATGAAAAGTTATGTAAGGAGATTTTTGAATGAAGATCTTGGGGATTGATACATCCAATTACCAATTGGGCATCGCACTTACCGATGAAAATGAAGTGCTTGGGGAATTTATCACGAACATTAAGAAGAACCACTCTTTCAGAGCGATGCCGGCTGTGGAGATGCTGATGAAAGAGTGCGGAATCGCACCTGCTGATTTGGATAAAATTGTGGTGGCTAATGGACCTGGTTCCTATACAGGTGTCAGAATTGGTGTGACTATTGCCAAGACACTTGCTTGGTCATTGGATATTCCTGTAGTTGGTGTTTCGTCCTTGGCTGTACTGGCTTCGTCAGGAAGGTATTTTGAAGGATTGATATCACCATTATTTGATGCCAGAAGAGGGCAGTTATATACAGGGCTCTATAAGTTCAATGAAGGAAAATTGGAGTGCTTGATTGAAGATGCCAATCTTCCGGCTGAGCAATGGGCTGAAAGGTTGAGCCACTACGATCAGAGGGTTTTGTTTATAGGACATGATGTGAAAATTCATCAGGAAGTGTTAGAGAGTAATCTTGGGAACCAGGCGGTCTTTGCAGATATGACCAGTCACAATCCCCGTCCTTCTGAATTAATAAGGCTGGGAATGGAACGGCCTGCTGAAAATGTGCATGGGCTGGTGCCGAACTATATCAGGCTGGCGGAAGCGGAAGCAAAGTGGAGAGAATCACAAAAATAGCTGGATTATTGGGGAATGGCAGATGAGTGATTATACTATAAGATTAATGAGTGTTGAAGATTTAGAAGACATTATGGAAGTGGAAAGGGAGTCTTTTACCATACCATGGACTCGGGATGCTTTTCAAAATGAAATAGAGACGAACCATTTTGCGACTTATATTGTCTTGGAAGACAAAGGCAGGGTCATCGGTTATTGCGGTGTATGGATCATCGTGGATGAAGCTCACATCACCAATATCGCTGTCCTTCCTTCTTATAGAGGGCAGGGCCTTGGCGACAAATTGCTGAAGAGCATGATTGAGATAGCGAAGGAAATGGGAGCTCGGACTATGACGCTTGAAGTGAGGGTCAGTAACAGTCCTGCTCAGTCTTTGTATAGAAAGTTCGGATTCATGGATGGTGGAATCCGCAAAAGTTACTATTCTGATAACCAAGAGGATGCATTAGTTATGTGGGTGAAATTATATGAATAAAGATACGTATATTCTGGGTATTGAAACCAGCTGTGATGAAACGGCCGTTGCCATTGTGAAAAATGGAAAAGAGATTCTCTCAAATGTGGTCGCGTCGCAAATCGAAAGCCATAAGCGCTTTGGCGGGGTTGTTCCCGAGATTGCATCGCGTCATCATGTTGAGCAGATTACGATTGTGATAGAGGAAGCTTTGGACCAAGCCGGGATGAGTTTAAATGAAATGGATGCCATCGCTGTGACGGAAGGACCGGGACTGGTAGGAGCTCTCCTTATCGGCGTGAATGCAGCAAAGGCATTGGCGTTTGCCCACGGAATTCCGCTTATAGGTGTCCATCACATTGCAGGACATATCTATGCGAACCGTTTGGTGGCAGAAATGAAATTCCCTCTTATTTCTTTGGTTGTATCCGGTGGCCATACGGAACTGATCTACATGAAAGAGCATGGATCCTATGAAGTGATCGGGGAAACAAGGGATGACGCTGCAGGAGAAGCTTATGATAAGGTGGCTCGGACACTTGGTCTTCCTTATCCTGGAGGCCCGCATATTGACCGGCTGGCGGCAGAAGGAAAACCGGAAATCGACCTGCCGAGGGCGTGGCTGGAGGCTGGCTCATTTGACTTTAGTTTCAGCGGGCTTAAATCAGCAGTGATCAATACTGTACACAATGCTGAACAGCGAGGGAAAGTAATTGCTCCAGAAACGCTTGCGGCAAGTTTTCAGGCGAGCGTAATCGAAGTACTTGTGACGAAGACTATCAAGGCAGCCAAGCAGTACGGGATTCAACAGGTGCTGTTAGCAGGCGGCGTAGCAGCTAATAGGGGGCTTAGAAGTGCATTGGAAAAAGAGTTTGGTGCTTTGCAGGGCGTGGAGCTTGTTGTGCCTCCTTTGGCGCTTTGCACCGACAATGCCGCTATGATAGCTGCCGCAGGAACCATAGAGTATGAAAAAGGGAATAGAGGCTCGATGGCGATGAATGCCAACCCGGGGCTTGATATCGAAAATTTTTAGGTTTGAGAGAAATGTCTCTCAAGCCTTTTTTTATTTGAAGCTTTTGGGTGGGCTTGGGTATAACTTCGGTGATGGGTCTCGGTTTATCCCATCCGATCGTACAACGCTTATGTAAGCAATTTGGAATGTGTTTTATCAAGGCCTGATAATCAAAACAGTGGGAAAACCAGAAGGGTGTGGAAAACTAATACAGCCATTCATGCTTTTTAATATAAGAATAAAAGATACCCCCAGGATTTCCACAATTCGGGGATAACTTAAGCAGAAAAAGTAGTTTATTCAAGTTAAAATAAGGGTAGTAGGAAGAGGATTAATTTTAAGAATAGGAACGTTTGTTTTGTACACAGTCTGTGGATAACTTGTTAGTAACTATGGTTTTTCTTGTGTAAAAGACCAAGGAAAATTTTCCTATTTTTTGTTAGTAATGGGGATAACTGTGGATTAAATTGTGGATTATGTGGAAAAGTGATGTGAATAAAGAGGTGTTAACACTTTTTTTGTGAATAACTATGTGGAATAAATAAGATATTTTAGAAACTCTATTGGTAGAAAGATTGAATCTTTATAATATAAAACAAACGGCTTCAGGGTAAATACCCTGAAGCCGTTTGTTTTAGGTTTGAAGGAGCTCTTCAATTTCTGCCCACTCTTCCATATACTCTTCCAGTGATTGTTTCGCTTCTTCCAATTCGCTGTTCAATTTCACAACTCTTTCATGGTCCTGGAAAACCTCCGGATCACATAATTCTTTTTCGATGTGGTTTATGGTACCTTCGAGTCCCTCCATGAGGGCTTCGAGTTCTTCTACCCGTCTTTTCCGCTGTCTCTCAATCTTTTTCGCTTCTTTATCCTGTTGATAGTTTTGTTTTTCTGTTTTTACAGGAGCCTGACTTTTGACATGGTTGCTTTGTTCAAGCTGAGCAAGCTCCAGAATCTCGTTCTTCTTCTGGATATAGTAATCGTAATCTCCGAGAAATTCGGCTGCTTCCTCCTGGGATAACTCAATCACCTTTGTCGCTATCCGGTTGATGAAGTAACGGTCATGGGAAACAAACAGGATGGTTCCAGGATAATCTATCAGGGCGGACTCCAGCACTTCTTTGCTGTCGAGGTCCAAGTGGTTGGTTGGCTCATCGAGAATCAGCAGGTTCGCTTTCTGCAGCATGAGTTTTGAAAGGGCCAATCTTGCCTTTTCCCCTCCGCTCAGAGTCGATACCGGCTTCAGAACATCTTCACCAGAGAAGAGAAAGTTGCCCAGTACTGTTCTGATATCTTTTTCATCCTTCATTGGGTATTCATCCCACAGCTCATTTAAAACAGTCTTATTGGATGAGAGTTCTGCCTGCTCCTGATCGTAGTAGCCAATGGAAACATTTGAACCAAAGGTAAAGCTTCCTTCAATGGGCTTCAGCCTTTGGATCAGCGTTTTTAGCAAAGTGGATTTTCCGACTCCATTCGGTCCTACCAGGGCGGCACTGTCTCCTTTTGTCATGGTCATGTTCAAAGAGGAGGAAATGACATCTTCTCCATAGCCTATTGCCAAGTCATTGATTTTAAGGACATCATTTCCGCTTGGACGGTCAATGGTAAAGGAGAAGGTTGCGGATTTTTCATCGCCCTGGGGACGATCCATGATGTCCATTTTTTCCAATTTCTTTCGTCTGCTTTGAGCGAGCTTCGTTGTGGAAGCACGGGCAATATTCTTCTGGATGAAATCCTGAAGCTTGGCCACTTCTTCTTGCTGGCGCTCAAACTGTTTCATCTCTCTTTCGAACATTTCCGCCTTCATTTCAAGGAACTGGCTGTAGTTGCCGTGGTATTTCTTAGAATTAGATCGGGAAACCTCATAAACCTGATTCACGACCTTGTCTAAAAAGTAGCGGTCATGGGAAACTATGAGGATTGCTCCTTCATAGCCTTGAAGGTACTGTTCCAGCCAGGAAAGTGTATCGATATCAAGGTGATTGGTAGGCTCGTCCAGAATCAGGATATCAGGTTTAGTCAGTAAAAGCTTTCCGAGAGCAAGACGGGTTTTCTGGCCGCCGCTTAGTGTGGAAATCTGTGTGTTATAGTCAAAGCCGGCAAAGTTCAAGCCGTGCAGAACAGAGCGGATATCCGCTTCGAATTGATAACCGCCTGATTCTTTAAAGGATACCTGTTTACTATCATATTCTTTCAGGACCCTGCTGTA
Organism: Bacillus sp. P14.5; assembly: GCF_003316765.1. Taxonomy (GTDB): domain Bacteria; phylum Bacillota; class Bacilli; order Bacillales; family Bacillaceae_B; genus Rossellomorea. Next base: position 5,619 of record NZ_NIJF01000029.1, read on the forward strand.
CTTTTCCTCATTTTCATAAACAGAGGGATCGGCCATCTGCTGCTCGAGCTTCCTCAAATCTTCTTCCATCTTGCGAAGATCGTCAAAAACAGAGAGCATTTCATCCCAAATGGATAAGCCCGATTCCAGCCCGGTATGCTGTGCCAAGTAACCAATAGTCGTTTCTTTTGGCTTGATGATTTCGCCCGAATCATAGGACAGCTGTCCGGATATTATTTTTAATAAGGTAGATTTGCCCGCGCCGTTCCGGCCGACAAGAGCCACTCTGTCGCGATTCTGGAGTTCAAGCTTTATATTGGACAGGATCACATCAGCCCCGAAGGACTTAACGATTTGATTGACTTGTAATAATATCATTTCATTCACCTCTATATAGTAGGCTCTTTTTTGGTTGATGAGAGCACAATAGCAAGCAGTATTTAACAGAATGCTTATTACTATAGTGTATCGCAAAATCAATGGCGGCGGCAATGTTAAGGGTGTCTGTCACTGTTGAACGGACAGACAGGAAGGGCAAAATAGTGTATGATAGTAGGGACGGAAATAAGCTTGAAACTGCATTGGGTACTTAGTAATCGATTTCCATGAAAAGGAATTGACATATTGCGTTAACAAGCACAAAATGGAAAGATGACTTCCCGCGTTCATATGGAAGCGTTATCAGTGAGATGAAGTGAGAGGTAAGCATAAAGCTCAAGCGAATCAATTTGTGGGGGAATGGGAATGAATCAGGAAAGTGCAAAGATTCCACAAGCGACAGCTAAACGACTGCCGTTATACTATAGATTTATCAAGAATTTACACTCCTCGGGTAAACAGCGGGTTTCTTCGAAGGAGCTGAGTGAAGCCGTAAAGGTAGATTCCGCCACAATCCGCAGGGATTTCTCCTACTTTGGTGCGTTAGGAAAGAAAGGGTATGGTTACAATGTAAACTATCTGCTCTCTTTCTTCAGCAAAACCCTTGACCAGGATGAATTGACGAAGGTTGTCCTTATCGGTGTAGGAAACCTGGGAACCGCATTTCTTCATTATAATTTCATTAAAAACAATAATACGAAAATTGAAATGGCCTTTGATGTGGCTCCTGAAAAGGTCGGTTCTATCATCAGTGATGTACCGGTATACAGCCTTGATGATATGGAGAAGCACCTGGAGGAAAACGATATAGAGGTAGCGATACTGACAGTTCCTGTCGGATCGGCTCAAAACATTACCGACAGGCTCGTCCAGGCCAATATTAAAGGAATCTTGAATTTCACGCCTGCCCGGCTGACAGCACCGGATCATATAAGGATTCACCACATTGATTTGGCAGTAGAACTTCAATCCCTGGTATATTTCCTGAAAAACTATTCTGAAGATGACACCGAAATGTCACAAGAAGAAAATAGAACATGATAGCAAAAATAAAAACGATAAGTTATGATAGAACAAGGAGGTGAGCGTTATGCCACTAGGACCAGGTAGCCTCATATTGATCGCAATTGTAGCTCTCTTAATTTTCGGACCGAAGAAATTGCCGGAATTGGGCAAAGCTATGGGAAACACATTGCGTGAGTTTAAAAACGCAACAAAAGGCTTAGCAGATGACGATGATACCAAAGATAAAGATGCTAAGTAAATGTAAGGATTGAACGCTATGAGTCATAACGAAATGACGATTTATGAACATATAGGAGAACTCAGGAAACGGCTCATGTTTGTAGTCGTTTTCTTCATGTTGGCCTTCTTGGGCAGCTTCTTTCTAGCAGAACCCCTGATAAGATACCTTCAGCATGCGGATGAAGCAAAAGAGTTGACCATGAATGCCTTCAGATTGACTGATCCATTGAAAATTTATTTGGAGATGATGGTCTTCATATCGTTGATCCTGACCTCTCCGCTCATTCTATTCCAATTCTGGGCGTTTATCAGTCCGGGCCTTCTGGAAAGAGAAAGAAAAGTAACCTTGAGTTATATCCCGATATCCCTGCTGCTTTTCCTGGGAGGATTATCTTTCGCTTACTTCATTCTCTTTCCATATGTGGTCGGTTTCATGATGAATTTGTCAGATGAGTTGGACATACAGCAGGTAATTGGAATCAATGAATACTTCCATTTCCTGTTTCAGTTGACCGTTCCATTCGGCTTGCTGTTTCAACTGCCGGTCGTCATGCTGTTTCTGACCAGGCTGGGGATCATCACCCCGATGTTCATGGCGCAAATGAGACGCTATGCGTATTTCATCTTGCTGGTAATCGCAGCGCTCATCACGCCGCCGGACATTATCTCCCATCTGATGGTGACAGTACCGCTGCTATTTCTATATGAAATCAGCATCTGGGTTTCCAAGATTGGTTATAAAAAAGTGCTGCAAGCAGAACAACAGCTGCAGCGAGAATTATATGACGAAGAACGAAAAAGAGAGGAATGACCATAATTGGTCGTTCCTTTTTTCGTGTGATCTTCAGCGCTTTAAAGTGTGAGGAGGGATAGTCCCTCTCCGTGCTTTAAAGCACTGAAGTGATTCCAACCTTATTGAAAATATAGGAAATCAGGGACGAATACCCAAGAGCCTCCCTTGTCTCCTTCATATCTTATAGTGTCAATGACATTAGACTAGAGAATGAGGAGGAAGATGCACGTGAATCATTTTGGATTCAACCCTAATGAACAGAGACGTTTCATCGGACGTCCCGGCTTCGGATTCGGCCGTCCGGGATTTGGGTTTGGGCGGCCTGGATTTGGTGTCGGTTTCGGGGTTCCATTTTTAACAGGGCTGGCAGCAGGAGCCTTGTTGACTCCAAGACCTTATTATTACCCGCCGTACCCTTATTACCCGTACCCTTACTACTATTAGGACAAAAGAGCTTTTCCTTAACGGGAGAAGCTCTTTTTATGTACATGGGCAGTTAGGGGAAGAGCAGCCGCAGGTCGGTATACAGCAAAAAGGCTGCGGCTGTTGAAAGTAATGAAATTAATCCGAAAAGTTGGCGTTGAGTAACTAGATGTAAAAAAATAAGGGGAGATTTTCCCGCTAATTGCAGTGTTGAGTCTATTTTGATGGTGAATAAGGGGATTTTTTCCCTTTATCTAAAGAAAAAGCACCTATTTTCAAGTTTTTTTAGACAATTAAAGGGAATTTCTCCCTCTATTTAAGCTATTTTCACTGCTATTTAGTAAATAAAGGGAGTTTCTCCCCTTATTTACTAGACGAAGTTCTGATCCTGGCCTCCAACTGATATAGTGGCTGCTCACTGTTCCATATGGGCTGCATCGACTGGTTGAGAGATTTTTGACCCAGAGGGAGAAGTCCTTCCCCATTGGGTATGTACCCTCGGACGTGCCTTCCCGCTTAGTCCCGCAGGCCTCTGGAATTACCGAAAACAGCCTAAAAAAAGAAGCCCTCAAAAGGCTTCATCTATTTCTTATCATTCAAATGCTTCTTAATCTTAAAGTGCATGGCAACCATCCTGATTCCGGAGCCGAAATCCAGTGTGGCCAGAAGCACCATTAGGTAGGCGAAAAATCCCCAGCCATTGTCGTTTACATTGATAACGGCAAAGTACGTAAACAAAACTCCGAGGAGGATGTAAAGAATGCCGCTGAACAAAGGTGATCTCCTCATATAAATAATCCTCCTATAAATCCTTGTATTCTTTCCGCTTCTTCAACCATTCTTTCGATATCTTCCCTGAAAATGGACTGCATCAGAACGACGAGGGAGTTCATCGACACATGGGCAATGATCGGCACGATGATTCTTTTGGTTTTGACATAAAGGAAGGCAAACGTAAAGCCCATTGCTGAATATAAAAGGACGTGTTCCGGCTCAAAATGCGCGAAGGCGAAGATGACCGAACTGATCAGTGCGGAAAGGATAAAAGAAAAACGCTGATATAAAGCCCCAAAAATAATCTTTCGGAACACGATCTCTTCGAGGATCGGTCCGATGACCGCAGCAACAATCATGGCTAAGGGCACAGAGTCTATAATCCTGACAATGTTCTCCGTATTTTCCGAGCCCATCTCGATTCCAAGCAGGCGCTCGATGTTGATGGCTATAGCCTGCGCGAAGAAAGCCATGAATATACCGGCTATTGCCCAGAGGGCGGAGAAAATAACCGACATGGGAGCTTCCCTTTCCAGGCGGGTGGACGCTTCTGATTTTCGCAGAATAGCCCAGACGATCAGCAGCGTAATCGAAAACGAAAAGACTAACCAGTAACCCGGTACCAGCGCTTCAGCCTGATTGCTTGACTGGTTGAACCAATTAACTCCTGCATAGTAAAACAACGGGATCCCGATTAAACTCGAAAGCTGCATAGTGATATAGGCGATTAGAACATATCCATACTGTTTTTTCACTTGATGTCTCCTTATATAAAATCTGTCATTACAATCCTTGTTAGCTTCCGCTTTTCTTTACAATTCTACTAATAAAGAGCCCTTTTCGCAAAGAAAGAGCTTCTTCTTACTTATATACGGAAAAGCCGGCAGGATAAGAACCTGTTTTATCCTTTAGGAGGTTTTGAAAGGTAAAGGGAGTGCCTCTGAAAGACAAAGCGGGACTGCCGGAAATGCGTGTGACATAAAATAACTGTTCTTTCATAAAATAGATGGTGCTTTTTTTCGGAGAATTTGACGAAAAAAATTTTAAGCAGGACTCTTGCAAAATGAAAACGAATTATTTATTATAATAGTTGTGTTAGCACTCAACTATGACGAGTGCTAATAAAAGAAAATCTTACATAATATTATGAGGAGGTTGTTTCACTTGTTAAAACCACTAGGTGATCGCGTCGTTATTGAGCTAGTAGAGTCAGAAGAAAAAACAGCAAGCGGTATCGTTCTGCCGGATTCAGCTAAGGAGAAACCACAAGAGGGTAAAGTTGTTGCTGTAGGTGCAGGCCGAGTTCTTGATAATGGTGAGCGTGCAGCTCTTGATGTGGCTGCGGGCGATAAAATCATCTTCTCTAAATATGCTGGTACAGAAGTGAAATACCAAGGCACAGAATACCTGATCCTTCGTGACAGCGACATTCTGGCTGTAATCGGCGAATAATCAATCTTTAACTGAAGCTGTATTCGTAAAAGTTGCTGCTTTTGAAAAATCCTACCCTTGTTTATCAAGGAGTGTATCTCTAAACAGAAAGATCAGCTCTTTTCTTTCTGGGGCCTTTTCAAATTGCATACTGGCAGCAAAGTTTAAGAAAAGAGCCTTAACTAAAAATATACCTAACCAATATAAGGAGGTCTTTTTAAATGGCTAAAGATATTAAATTCAGCGAAGAAGCACGCCGTTCCATGCTTCGCGGTGTAGATCAATTAGCAAACGCAGTAAAAGTAACTCTTGGACCAAAAGGACGTAACGTGGTACTTGAGAAGAAATACGGTTCTCCGCTTATCACTAATGATGGTGTGACAATCGCGAAAGAAATCGAACTTGAAGATGCATTCGAAAACATGGGTGCGAAGCTTGTTGCTGAAGTAGCAAGCAAAACAAACGAAATCGCCGGTGACGGTACAACAACTGCAACGGTCTTAGCGCAAGCGATGATCCGTGAAGGTCTTAAAAACGTTACAGCTGGTGCGAACCCTGTAGGTATCCGCAAAGGTATCGAAAAAGCGGTTCAAACTGCAATCGAAGAGCTGAAAACAATCTCGAAGCCAATCGAAAGCAAAGAGTCCATCGCACAAGTTGCCGCTATCTCTGCTGCTGACGAAGAAGTTGGACAATTGATTGCTGAAGCTATGGAACGCGTTGGAAACGACGGCGTCATCACAATCGAAGAGTCTAAAGGATTCTCTACAGAGCTTGATGTTGTGGAAGGTATGCAGTTCGACCGTGGATATGCATCTCCTTACATGGTTACTGACTCTGACAAAATGGAAGCAGTCCTTGAAAATCCGTATGTCTTGATCACTGACAAGAAAATCGGAAACATCCAGGAAGTCCTTCCAGTACTTGAGCAAGTCGTACAACAAGGCAAGCCTCTATTGATCGTTGCTGAAGATGTTGAAGGTGAAGCACTTGCTACACTGGTAGTGAACAAACTTCGCGGAACATTCAATGCAGTAGCTGTTAAAGCTCCTGGATTCGGTGACCGTCGTAAAGCTATGCTTGAAGACCTTGCCATCCTTACAGGCGGTGAAGTGATCACAGAAGATCTTGGATTGGATCTTAAATCTGCGAACATCACTCAGCTTGGACGCGCAGCGAAAATCGTTGTTACTAAAGAAAACACAACAGTTGTAGAAGGTGCAGGCGAGCCAGATCAAATCTCTGCCCGCGTAAATCAAATCCGTTCTCAAATGGAAGAAACAACTTCTGAGTTCGACCGTGAAAAATTACAAGAACGCCTTGCAAAACTTGCCGGCGGTGTAGCGGTAGTCAAAGTTGGTGCGGCTACTGAAACAGAATTGAAAGAGCGCAAACTTCGTATCGAAGACGCATTGAACTCAACTCGTGCGGCTGTAGAAGAAGGTATCGTTTCCGGTGGTGGTACTGCCCTTGTGAACGTATACAACAAAGTTTCTGCTATCGAAGCTGAAGGCGATGTGAAAACAGGTATCAAGATCGTTCTTCGTGCGCTTGAAGAGCCAATCCGTCAAATTGCTCATAACGCTGGGCTTGAAGGATCCATCATCGTTGAACGCCTGAAAAAAGAAGAAGTTGGCGTAGGATTTAACGCGGCTACTGGCGAGTGGGTCAACATGATCGACTCTGGTATCGTAGATCCAACAAAAGTAACTCGTTCTGCACTGCAAAACGCAGCATCCGTTGCAGCAATGTTCCTAACAACTGAAGCAGTTGTTGCTGACATTCCTGAAGAAAACGGCGGCGGCATGCCTGATATGGGCGGAATGGGCGGAATGGGTGGAATGGGCGGCATGATGTAATATCGCCCCCAAACCCTTGATAATTAAGGATTGTTGGTGAAATGCTAACATTTTGCTAACGAAATAATAAAGAAGCTTCTCATTAGTTGATTCAACTTTTGGGAGGCTTCTTTTTTCATTTCTTGCGTTACATGGAGGTATACATTTTTCGTAATTTGATCATCAGTATGACCGAGTCGGTCCATAATTTGCTTGAGTGAGACACCGGCTTCTGCTAAGAGAGACCCTAACGTGGGATAATATCGACTTTGATAAGGAAACCTTAACTATTAATAAGAATGCTATCTCTACAGGAAGTGGGAAGAACAAATTGAACCATTAAGAAGTGGATCCCGTACCATAACTTTGCCTTCTAACCTGGTGATTACCTTAAAGAAGTACAAAGAAAAGCAGCGGCGGGAGAAGGGTAAGCAAAATCAGCATAAATTAAGTCTGGTATTTCCCGATAAAACTGGAGGAGTCCGAAAATCCCCTACCATTAGAATAGAGTTTTACCGATTAATCAAAAAAGCAAGTGTTAGGATAATAACATTTCATGATTTAAGATGAATGCATACTATCTTGCTAGTTAATGCGAGGGCATCTCTCGACTTGATAAAGAAACGCTTGCGACATAGTAGAATTGAAACCACTCAAAATATTTTATCCTCTAAACTCTAAAACAGTAAGTCGGTGAAAATCCTTTATATCATTATTCTTAAGACATCAGATTAAAATTAAGAGGCTTCTCATTAGTTATTGAACTTTTGGGAAGCTTTTTTATTTTTCCAGATAGCTATATTTCCCTTGATATAGTAAATAAGTAGAAAGTGTTTAGGAAAAAGCTTACACTTAATATGAACTTAGATTTATTTTAAAAGTTACAAGTTAGAGAGGTATAGAGAATGGTAAGTTTATCTTTTATATTTAAACCCTTAACTGGGAAGTTAGCGGAGTTAATAAGTGCAACATTAATAGAAAAATGGAAGATTAAATGGAAACTTAAACAAATAAAGACCTTTCAAAAAGATTATGAAGATACTTTTGTGGATTCAAATACATTTCAACAGTTTTTAAATGATGAAAAAAATGGCCTTTTAATTTTTAACTATGTATTTGGGGCTACTAATAACTCCATTACAAAAGTGGCGTTTGTAGAGCAATTATCTAAGTTAGCAGTCGATGAAATAAATCATTATAGGAAATCTGTGCAACTAAAAGAAATAGACAGTCACCCTATTGTGGACCAATATCTTTATGATTTAATTACATATCTTGAAGAGTATAGAGATAAAAGTTTTAAATCGAATGAAATGAGCATTTTAGCTAATATTCAAAATAGCATTGTGAAAAGTAATGAGAGCTTAAAAAAATACTTTGAAAGAAATTTTTTGCAAATTCAAGAAAGATCTTATTTGGAAAGGTATACCGATAAACATCTAACGAAAATATTAGATCAAAACATATTGGACTTAGGCAAAAGGTATATTTCAAAGGCAAACGTAGAAACTGATTTTAGTGCAATTTTTAATTCTTTAATATGTGATGAGCAAATATTTCAGCAATTTAGTGAGTTATTAGGTAAATTAGAAACGAGTATTATGGCATTCAACGAAATCTTTGATACTCATAGAGAAGAATTAGAGTATGTTGATATAAAGTTTATTGAAAAGGTATTGAATTATTTTAAAGAGGTTGACGGCAACAATAAAGAATTCTACTTAAATAGTAGTTTGAATCGTCTGTCTGAAGAGATTAATTGTTTCATGGAAAATATAGATAGCGTGAGATACAAGTTATATGAAATGGATAGAAATAATACAATTAAACATCTAATTAATCTAATCCAAGCAATTAATACGGATAAAAGGGAATTAGTTGATTATATAGATTTGGTAAAACCAGTATTAATCAATGAACCGTATTTATTGATTTATGGAGATGCTGGAATAGGAAAATCACATTTATTAGCCGATAATGCAAAAAAATTACAAGAAGAGGGCCATAGTGTTTTTTGTTTTTAGGTCAGCACCTAAACACTCGCAATCATCCCTTTGAACAATTATTTAAATTGATTGATTACAGGGGGTCTATAGAAACATTTCTTACAGAGTTAAATGATAGAGCGAATAAAAAAAATAAGAGAACTGTGATTTTTATAGATGCTCTCAATGAAGGATCAGGTAAGTACTTTTGGAAGGATTATCTTCTGACTTTTTTAAACGCCATTAAAGAATATGAGAATATAGCTGTGGTTTTATCTGTAAGAAGTAACTATGTTAGAAGTGTATTACCTGAGAATATTTTAGAAGACTTTCCCTTGCATAAAATAGAACACAAGGGTTTTAAGGATTTAAGTTTAGAAGCACTGGAGCCGTTTTTTAATTACTATAATATAAATCCAATAGTATTTCCCTCTTTAGAAAGTGAGTGCTATAACCCTTTGTTTTTACAAATTTATTGTGAAGGAATTCAAGAGGAATATAAAGGGTATAGAGGGTGGAGTATTGTTGAAGTTTTAGAAAAATCTTTAGAAAAAGTTAATAATAGATTGTCACTTGATCAAAGATTTAAGTTTTCTAGCTCATTGAATCTGGTTGATAAAATTCTAAAGGGGATTGCTAACAAATTTGTTGAAAGTGAAAGTCAATATATTAATTTAGAACAACTATATGAAGTAGTAGAAAAGGTAGCTAGTCCCTTTACAACTGGTTATAGAGAATTAGTGTTAGGGTTAGAAGAAGAGAATATTTTAACAATTAATTCGGTTTCTCGTGATGAAAATCTGGTATATTTCGCTTATGAAAGATTCGCGGATATATATATATCTTTAGTTTTATTAGAAAGATATCAGCAAGATGAAAATGTATTTGAGGAGATTTTGTCATCTGATAACCCATTTTATTATGGGGTATATGAAAGCTTATCAATAGTTGTCCCAGAGAAAATAGGAATTGAATGGTTAGATTTAGTTGATAGTGAACAAATAACATTTGATATAGCAGAATCGTTTGTTCGAGGTATCTCGTGGAGGAATGTGCAAAACATAAATTATAAAACTCTTCAGTGGATTGAGTTATGTCTTAAACAAAAAGATGTAAATTTACAAAGTCTAGTTTTTGAAAATTTGTTGAAACAGTCTTATATAAAAGAATCCCCCTTAAATGCAGAATTTCTACATAGAAACCTTAAGCCTTTAGCGATGTCTACTAGGGACGGAAGTTGGTCTATATCTATAAATAATAACTCAGAAATCCCAACGAGACTTGTAGATATTATTCTAAAACAAAATTTAAGTTTTAAACAATTCAAATATGAAAATTTTGAATTGCTATCCTTGACTATTATTTGGATGTTCACAAGTACTGATCGGAAACTAAGAGATACTTCAACTACAGCTCTAGTCAAAATATACATGAATGAGCCGTCAATTATTGTAAAGAATCTTAATAGGTTTATCGATGTTAATGACCCATATGTATTTGAAAGGTTGCTTGCCAGTACATATGGAGCAATACTAAGGTCGAAAGTAGTACCGCAATTAGAGAAAATAATAGAGATTATTTATGCAAAGATATTTGATCAAGATGAAGTTTATCCGAATGTTCTAATTAGAGATTATGCTAGAGGTATAATTTTATTCGCTGCCAATCAAGGAATTATCAAACTTAAAGAATATAAAAAGATTAATCCCCCATATTCGTCTAATTGGTATTCAAAAACATTTACATTGGAAGAAGTAGATGAAAAGTTAAAAGAAATGCAGCAAGTATCAAGAGAAGAGTTTTGTGGCTTCAATGCAATAATTAGATCTATGACAACTGAATATGGTAGAGGAACTGGTTGGTATGGGGATTTTGGAAGGTATGTTTTTGGGAGTGCATTATCAGATTGGGGAAATCAATTTAATGACCAAGACTTAAGCAATATTGCTACAATGAGGATTATTGACTATGGATATAATGAAGAAGAGCATGGGAATTATGATCGAAGTTTAGGTTATCATAACAGGCATGAAAATCTAATTGAACGTATTGGTAAAAAGTATCAATGGATTGCACTATATGAATTATTGGCTAAATTAACTGATAATTACCCGGTATACAAAGAACAAAAGTTATATACTCCTGAATATCAAGAATATAAGGAGTGGGAAAATAGAAAAATATATTCCTACCTCAGCATTGATGCAAAAGAAGATACAGAACTGGCATTTGATGAACATAAAGAAACATTAACAGAAGAAGAACATATTATAGGGGTCGAGAAAGATTACTACAAAAAATATAATGGGCCATGGGATCCATTTCTTAGAAACATTGACCCTAGTTTATTGGAGTACTCAACAAATGATAACAGTCAACAAAAGTTAATTAAGTCATTTCTGCCAAAAAAACCAAATAAAGTGTGGGCGCAAAGTGAAGAGGAGTATGAAAATCTTGATGCCTTCGTATTCATAGAATATGAAGGCAATAAATATATATCTTTAGCACAAATGTTTCTCCAAAAAAGAGAAAATGGGAAGAATTTTGTAGACAAAGATGAATTTTTCATAAAGTCAAAAGCAGTTTTTATACCGGATAATGATAAAGAAAGATATATCGCTTTAAAATCACAAAAAAAAGGAGATTTAAGTGTTTCGTGGTCGAACGCATATAGTGTGTTTGCATTTGAACACTATTGGCATCCATCCTTTTCGGATATGTTCTATAATAATGAATTTGAAGGTATTAATTGTGAAGATGCAGTATGGGAATATCTATGGGAAACAAATATCAACCCTGATTCTGGAGAAAGAACTTCTTGTAGTTATCTTTTACCAAATGCAAATTTAGTTAAGTTTTTCGCGCTATATCAAAGCTCTGAAGGGGTTTGGAAAGATAGTGAAGATAAGTTAATTGCATTTGATGCTCAGTATATGGGGTATGATAGTAATTTGTTATTTAGAGCTGAATATTTAGAAAGTTATCTAAGAGAAAATAAACTCTCAGTTGTCTGGGATTGCTATATGCAGAAGATGTCTCAGCGGAGTAGAAAAGAAGAATGGTTCATATGTTGGAGTATTGATGAAAAAGAAATAAAACACACTATTTTAGATCAATATAAGGATTTAGAAATAAAAGATAGATTTTAACTAGTAAATGAAATGCTAACATTTTGCTAACGCAATCCAATGAAAAACGGTTAAAACTTGTAAAAGATATTACAGTAAGTAATTAACAAAACTCTGATTTTCGGCACTATACGTACACCAGGTAAAAAATATTACACACCCTCACCTTAGGGGAGGTATGATGTAATTTGCCTCCTCAACCCTTGATATAAAAGGATTTGTTGGTAAGTTGAGAGTGGTTTGCTAACATTTTGCTAACAAAATAATAAAAGAAGCTTCTCATTAGTTGATTCAACTGTTGGGAGGCTTCTTTTTTGTTTATTAGCATTCCCTTGGCTTCTGACATGAATGCGATATCATCACACATACACAGTAATCTGGAAGGAAGAATATCATTCCTGTTTCGACTTAGGGGGAGTCAGCTGTTGAAAGGCAAGTTGAGGAGAGGGTACAGTAGGGGAGTATTCTTGCCACCTTCTGAATCAGACCAGTCATTTGATAACTCATTTGGTACTCATTGCTTCTCTTTGCAGCTGAAACTGCAGAGAATTTTTTATTTCATAATAATGCAACTTCTTCAATAAAAAGGAATATTTTTCATTAAGAAGGGGTATGAGATAGGCAGTATGTCAGAACACCGACGGAAGTCCTGTTCATTTCCGTCTAAATGAAGGTAATTACTACCATTTTACTATATAAATGAAGTGTTTATTTTAAGATAATTAAAAGGGATAACCTGGAATCTTACTTAAACATAAGGAGGAAGACATGGCTGCCGAAATTAAAGTGAATTATGCGGAAGTTGAAAGTGGAATCAGTAAAATTAAATCTTCTCTTCATAATATGCCTGCGGAAGCGGGACCATCCATAGCTGGAAACGTTCTAGACTCAGTGGACCGCCTTAACCTGCTGAATCTCAAGCTGGAGCAAGTTCTGGCATCCTACCAAAACCTGTTGAATCAGAATTTGGATACCACAAGCAGGTCCGTTGCCTTCATGCAGGATTCCGACCAGCGTGTGGCAAGAGGTATTCAGACCAAGTAGCTTACTTGCAAAATTAACAGAAGGTGAGAGATGAGGAAAATGAAAATAGCTGATATGAATCTATTTCATGAAGGAATCTCCGAAAGACTCAGCAGCCTGAGCCGTCTGGAACAGAACCTGCAGAACTTGCTGGAAACAGTCGAGAGCTTTTCTGCCATGGAGGATGTACTGAAAGGAAACGGCGGCAGTGCCATCCGTTCCTTTTATGCAAATTGCCACGCCCCTTTTCTTGAATTCCTTGGAAAATTTATTCAACACTATACGAATACCCTTCAAAAAATCAGCTCTGCGCTGATCGACCTGGAGCCCGATGCTAATGGCTACATCAGGGTCAGTTACCTCGAAGGCGAGCTGGACCATGCTCTGACTACCGTCACTAACCATACAATCAGCCTTGTGGATGAAACAAATGGGATTTTGGGGAAAGTAGCGGATATTGTAACCCTGCCGCGCTTGAATGATAGCCAATTTATTCATGAGTCCAGAACAGCTAGAAGTCATAAAGACGATTCAGTCATGAAGCTGAACGAATTCGATGCACAGCAAAGCTCTGTCCTTGAAAGCGTTGAAGCCGATTTGAACGCACTGGAAAAGTGGATTTTCGAGTTGGAAGGACTGGTCAAGGAGAATTTGACTGGGGTGGATTTTCCCTCGGGATCCTGGGAGGAATATACCTCAACGGACCCTAATTTAGCGAGGATTACAGGCAAGGAAGCCAATTTAGTAGAGGTATCCTCCGGCGAAGGAAATGAGTCTGCGAAGGACGCTCATTCTATCACTCCGTATATGTATGCTGCAAAAAATACGGTAGGTTATATGAAGAAATCTAACACTGGAATTCGGGAGGGAATCTCAAGTTTCAGGATGTATATGGCCGCCAAAAATAACGGTATGACAGTTACTAAGACCTATGATCCCCGGAAAAAAACGTATGGTTATCGAATAAACGCAACTGGGAATGCACTTAAAGCGTTAGGAGTGGAACCAGACAGACGGGCATTTAAGGATTTAATGCACGGAGTTCCCAAGAATGGAAGGAATCTTAAACCGGAGCATTACGAGAAAGCAGCTAAAAACACAACTATCCTGAAGTATGCTTCCAAAAAGCCGGGGCAAAGCGGATGGTCTGCAGTTGGTGAGAAAGCCTTAGATAAGGTTCCTGCATTAAAGTACTGGAATGATCAAGCCAGTCTTTATGAGAAAGCAAAAACAGTCGGGGGAGCCCTCCTTAGAGGTGCCGGCAAATCCCTTAAAGATACTGTGGATATCAAAAGCATTGCCAAGAGCGGTGCATTTAAAGGGGCAACCAAAAGCCTGGGTCCTATAGGTGCCGGGTTAACCTATTATAGTAACTATAATACTGCTGTGGAAGATGGGCTGGCAGGAAAAGAGGCGGCAGGAAGGGCAGCTGTTGATACAGCCATTGATACAGCAGTAGGAGGGGGCGTACAAGCAGCCTTCACTGCAGCAGGTACGGTTTTCATTCCTATTCCAGGGGTTGGAACTGCAATTGGAGTGGCTGCAGGAATTGCTGCAAATACATTGCTGAATAAAAAAGACAAAAAGACCGGCAAATCTGTAATGGATAAAATCAAAGGCTGGTTTCACTAAAAGAAAGTAGGTAAATATTTATGCTGAATAAATTACCTGAGCATTATTTTGAAGTATTAAAAGCACCAATTATTTCAGGGAGGCAAAGTCCTAATTCTTTCGGTGGGAATCTGATTGCCTCTATCCTTCTTCAATGGCTGATTTATTATATAACGTATTCTATTGCCTCTTCATACACAAAGTATCCTGGTACAGAAACAATTAAGGAAATTCATTTTGCAGCAACCATTTGCACCAGCATATTATGCCTGCTGTTCGGAATCCCTGCTATTTATAAAAGATTTGAGAAACTGCAATATTTAGTGTCAATTCTGGTGTCTCACATGCTTTTTACTGTTCCGGGTCTATTATGGGCCTTGTTTACCATTGGACAAGGAGAATTGGCTACAGCAGAATCTTTAGTAACTTTTACTGTAATTATTATTGTTACAGCCGTTTTATTACTGGGAGTTACAATCTTTCGTTTTTTAAGGCTGCTAAAAAAAGGAGAGTATCAGGAAGGATCAACACGAGGGCAAATCAGGGAGCGGTTTGAGGCTAAATCCTATTTACCGATTGCCGTTGTTGGCGGGCTCGGTTGTGTGTTTGTTATTCAGTATTTTATTAGAAACTTCCAAATGGAATCATTAGAATCCGTTACATTGATCGTCCTCCCTATTTTAATCTTCTATGGAATGATTTTCGTCCTGCCAGAGCAGCTGGTGATTCTTTACTGTAAATTCAGATTTGATGATTTTAACATATATCAAAGAAGAGTAAAACCGCCTAAAAAAGTTGGATTGGAAAGGAAGGGATAGGGTTGGAAATCAGAAGAGCTTCATTATATTTTGACCACTTAATGACGTATTCCATGGAAGGAAAGAAAGAGGATTGGCAGGAAGGCTTTGCGGTTCTTGAAGAGCTTGAGCTGGAGCAGAGAGTCTATAAGAATGGACCTGTCTTTTTCACTTTCAAATCCCATGATACAGGGGATACGGGTGAGTTTACATACTATCTGCCAATCAATGAAGAGGTTGAAATGGCGGGTGATTCAGATATTCAATATCAGGAAAAGGTTGATGTACCGGATGCACTTCTTCTCAGGCAGGCAGATCAATATCAGGATTTCAACCAAGCTTATGCTAGTATTAAAAACTATTCGTCCGAAAACGGAGTAGATGTGGAGGATACATTCTATTGTGTGCTATTGGAAGTCTATGATGATATCATTCTTGATCTCTATGTCCCTGTAACAGGTTCAGGTGATTCCCATGGTGTATGATCAGCATGCGATTTCCTATAGAAATACAGCTTCCAAACTGTACCGGTTCCTTCCAGAGGAAATTAACCTGGCCTTTGAGGACTTTGAAGCGCTGCTGACAAAGCATGGATACCATACTACCGGTGATATGTTTTTTGCGATAATGAGCAATCCCTTTGATGAGCTGATGATTGCGGAAATTTTCTTTGTGGTCGAAGAAGGCCGGGTTGAGCTGCCGGAAGAGGAAAAGGTTAACTTCCGGAGTTATTTCTTCGTCAAGGATATGGTCATGACGAGAGCTCTGGAGGAAGTAGAAATTTCTTCACAGGAGAAGTTCTGGGAGATCTTGAACTATATTGAGTCGGAAGAACAAATTCAGACCACTCCAATCTTTGTGAATTATAAGCAGACCTCCAAAGGGACCACTTTTGTGGAAATGAGTGCCGGCATGAGCCGTTATTAACATAAGAAAGGCTGTTCTTCCTGAGGGAAGGGCAGCTTTTTTTATGGATAGGTAAACTTTATGGAACCCATAAAATAAGACGTCGACCACCGAGTGCAGGTATAAATAGTATTAATAAGAAGTGAATCAAGTGGTATCTTTCCTTTACCGCAATTCTGAACTGCGCACAGCCAGATTACTACGGAATAGACTTTCCTCCCACAATTCTTTTCAGACAGTAAGATGCCAATCACATCTGATTTGCCCTGGATCAGTAACAGCCATTTGAGGTATGAAGAAGAGCCCGGTAAGGGAAATTGTCCACGTAAAAGGCTTCTCAATCGACCTGATTCTTGAGAAGCCTATTTTATGAAAATTTCACAGCGGATAATCATTTAAGTCTGTTACTTTGGCAGGTATTGCGCGTACTCCTTGCGAAGGCTGTTTAGCTTTTGAAGTCTGTTTAGTACAGTATCTTCACGCAGTACACCCACTCCGACAATCAAGCATTCAAGGATTACTGTAGGCGCAACCATTGAGTGGAACTCCCACATTTCTCCCCTGCTTGCATAAAAAGCGTATTCTGCCTCGGTATTGAGATCCGAGACAAGTCTGTCCGTAATTAAGATGGTTGTGGAATTAGTTTTGTTTTTATAATCGAAAATCACTTTTGCTTCTGATGAGCTATTCACAAAGCCTAATAGCAGTACAACATCTTTTTCTGTTAAGTGAACGAGCTGCTCAAACAATTCATGCCCGCTCTTTGCCATTACTCTTACGTCCAAACCAAACCGTTCCATCCGAAACTGAAACAATCTGCCTAATCCCTCTGCTGGCCCCGGGGCGTGGACATATACCTTCTCTGCCTCATGGATAGCCGCCACTGCATGCTTAAATTCATCTTTTGCCAATTGGTTTCCCGTTTCGATTAAATGATTAATATTTTTATCTATCATTTCCCACACAAGGTTATTATGGTTCACTTTATTGATAATGTGCTTCATTTTATTTGCGGGCGATACATCCAATCGTTCCTTTAGATGAAGTTTAAAGCTTTTGAAATTTTGATAACCGACTGTCTTCCAAAATCGCGAAACAGTCGCTATACTAATGGCCAATTCATTGGCAATATCCTGTTCGGTAAGGTAGGGAACTTCTTTGGTGTTTCGTAAGATGAAATCAGCAATCTTTTTCTGGTTATAAGACATCTTAGTGTTTTTAACATCAAAAAATTCCACATCTTCACTCCTTTTTTAGTAACTTCAATTGTAAGGCTTCCCTAAGATTATAGCGGTTTTTCCTCCTCTTATGAAAAAAACTTTCATATTTTAGAAATACTCAACTTTTTTTACATGATATCAATGATGCTTTTATATTAAGTTAATAATCTGTCCTTACAATGAAGTTGAACTTAGATATTAGGAGGGATTAAATTGAACAATTTACGAAGTCAGCAGCTGAGCCAGTCACAGAAGTTAATGGTATTTATCTTATCTATGTCACTTTTCGGGATAGCAAACATTATCACCGAAATTACTCCTGAAATTGTCATCGGCCCTGTGGAATTATCCGTTTCATATTTTGCTTTCGTACCTTTGACCATGGTATTCCTATTTAGTCCGCTCCATGCAGCCCTGGGAGCTCCGCTTGGGGAAATTATATTTGCGGATTTATTAATGGGTGACTTCGGGGGAATTGGAGAACTTGAAGGATTCATTGAATTTGGTTTGGGAATGTACGTAGCTGGACTGCTTGTCAAAGATCCGACGAACAGAAAGCAGCTGGCACTTGGCGCTTTGATTGGTGTCGGGATTGACCAAATGCTAAGTACAATTGTTGATATAGGAAAAGTTTGGTTCGGAATAGAAGAATTAGAAGCTGTACCAGGCATTGCGGAAAGTATCCTTGTCTTGGAGGGAATAAGCTTCACGACTGAAATGCTGATATCTGGTGTGTTGTTTGGTTTAATCCCGGCATTGTGGCTTGTGCCCAAGCTTTACGGAAAGATAGAGCCGCTAATGGGCTTTGAACCCCGCAACCCGCAAACCTTTAAATCATCTAATGAAGTTATCAATGTAAAGTTTATCATTTTAGCTGTCTTCTTCGCCTTCGTTGCCATGATAAGTGAATTTTTGGCCACACTTGATGTGAACTTTGCTGTATGGGAACCGGATTTTATTGATCAATTTGGTATGCAATTCTTATGGATTGGTGTATCAGCCGCTGTCATTGTATTGCTGGTCGCAATCCTTGGTATAACCAAGATGGTGAAAAAACAAAATCGGATTGAACACAAAAAAGGAGCTTAACTTCTGGAATGGATACATTAATCTCTATTAGAGACCTTTTCTTTAAGTACCCAGGCGGGAAGGAAACTATATTAAATGGTGTAAATCTGGAGATAAAGAAAGGTGATTTCACCGCTGTCATTGGAAGCAATGGCAGTGGGAAAACCACCTTGTGCAAAGCCTTCAACGGACTGATTCCCCACTTTTATGTTGGTGAAATCGGCGGTGAAGTGATGGTCGATGGTCTAGATACCAGAGATCATTCTGTAGCAGAGTTATCTAAGAAGATTGCCTATGTTTATCAAGACTTTGAAAATCAACTGGTCCGTCCGACCGTATATGATGAAGTTACCTTTTCTCCATTGAGTTTTGGCATGAAGGATTTTAAAGAGCGTGGACAGCGTGCCTTGGAGATGCTGGATCTGACGCATATTAAAAACGAATTCATCTGGCAGCTAAGCGGGGGCCAGAAGCATCTGACAGCTTTAGCAAGTGTGCTTTCAGTCGATCCGGAAGTCATTATCATTGATGAGCCCGTTGCCCAATTGGACCCGGTCAATGCCGCGAAAATTTATGAAAAGTTGAAAATACTAAACGAGGTGTACGGAAAAACGATCATTGTCATTGAGCATCACACAGAATTCATTGGAGACTATTGCAAGAATGTCATCATGATGGATAAAGGGAAGGCTCTATGGAACTTGCCTGTAAAGGTAGCTTTAAGCAAAGTCGGACAATTGACTGAAAAGGACATATTCCCTCCTCAAGTGACACAAGTGGTGCACCGCCTCAATCAAAACAGCCACTTGCTTCCGGTCACGGTCTCACAGGGAGTGGAGTATCTCAACAGCCAGCCGCTTACTATTGAACAACATCGTCTCGATGAAATGAACAGCAATGACGAAGTGGAGACTGCAGTGAGGAAGCCGGTTGTTTCCCTATCAGATGTCACGCATGGATATAAAACGCTGAAACGAGAACTTAAATATGTATTTAACGGGCTGGACCTATCATTCTATGAAGGTGATCGGGTAGCTATTGTGGGCAGTAATGGAGCAGGGAAGTCAACATTATTAAAAATCATTACAGGAATCATCAAGTTGAGGCAGGGCAAAGTGGAAATAGGGGGAGAGGATGTGACGGAAACATCCCCTGAAGCATTAGCAGAAAAAGTAACGTACATCTATCAAAATCCTGAAGAAATGTTCATAGAGGATAGTATAGTCAAGGACATTGGTTATTTTCAGGAAGTGAGAGATATCTTCGGCCGGGAAGCATTTGTCCAGAACTTGGTGGAACGCTTCCATCTGGAGAAGATTAAAGATAGAGATGGCCGGTTATTGAGCGGCGGCCAGCAGCGCCGTGCCTCAATGGCGATAGGACTGGGGATGCTGCCTGAAGTCATTTTGCTTGATGAACCCACCAGCAGTTTAGACATCTCCAGCCGTAAAGAAATGCTGAAGATGCTGGACCAGCTGAAAGATACTGTTAAGACGGTCGTCGTGGCCACACATGACATGCAGCTTGTTGCAGAATGGGCAAACCGGGTCATTGTGATGGATCAAGGAAGAATCATAAAGGACGGGACCTGCCGGGAAATATTCAGTGACTCGGATCTTTTGGAGAACGCCTCTATACAGGCCCCCCAGATTATCAAGCTGGGACATGAGCTGGGAATGAGCCCCATTCCATTGAGTGTTGAAGAGATGCTTTCATGCCTGGTTGTAGAAAGTGGTGAAGAGAAACTTGAAGCCTATTAAAGAATTATTAAGTAAAATTACCGTTGAAAATATAAAAATAGAATTGATGCGGACAGCTTATGGAAACAATGACACGCTGATGGGAAAGCTGGATCCACGGGTCGCGATCATTTGGTATATGGTATTTGCCATCCTTCCGTGGCTGTTTTGGAATAATACTATTCTATTAGGCTTATTACTCTATATGGTCGTGCTGCTGACCATCTCAAAGGTGAGTCCGCTGATTATTTTCTTCCTTGTGTTCGGCCTGGTTACCGAAGCGGGCTACATTATATTTGTGTCGGTCATGTTTGGTGGACATTTATCTGCAGCGATGGCGCTATTGACCTTCACGTTAAAGCTTACAATTATCTCACTGGCCAGCATTGTCGTTTTTACCAGTATGGATCCTGAAAAATTCAGTGATGCGCTTATGAGCTTTCGGCTGCCCAGCCAATTATGCTTCGGGATCTCCTATGGATATCGGATGCTCCCAATTTTAGTGGAGGAATACAATAATATCTTTAATTCATTCCGCTTAAGGGGGAAAGCACCAGAAAATAAAGGATTTCTCCACTACCATACTATCGTTTATTATTGCAAAACGGCTGTATTCGCCTTCTATCCAATGATGCTTAATACAGCAAAACGGACACGGACAACGGTCGAGGCATTGGAGGTTAAAGGATTCACCTATTCCTTAAATCATGATGATGTCAGAAAACTAAAGCTTTCCTATTTGAAGGTAAAGCCGCGGGATATATACTTTTTCACATTTACAATCATCTTAGTTATTGGAATTATTTATTTTGGGAATGCCTTCCCAATGGAAAGAGAGGTACATCAATTATGATTATTGATTTTCATACGCATGGAAAGTTATCGAAAAAAAGCGAGTTCGATTTAGAGTTTTTACTGGGAATGGTGGAAGAAGCCAAGCTGAGCGGTCTTGACGCTTTCACAATGACTGAGCATTTCAATACATTGCGGTTCTCGGATATTTATGAAACTCTGGACGAGCATTTCAAATATAAAGAAGAATATTACGATATCGATGGATTTAAAATATTTCCAGGATTGGAAGTTGACATTAAAGAAACAGGACATATTTTGTTAATCGGCAGCCGTAATGATATCTTGCAAATTAGTGAAAGGCTGGCTGCGCATAGACATGAAGACAATTTCATCCCGTTTGCTGATTTATTGTCAATTGCTCAGTCTTATAATGTGATTAAGATTGGCGCACATCCTTTTAGAAATTCAACCCCGCTTCATCATATAGATCATGGCTTGTTAAGTCAGCTCGATTTCTTCGACTTGAATGGAAAGGATCTTCATTATGAAGGGCGGGAAGTGGAATTCAGAGTCCGTAAGCTTGGGAATGAGCTGAATATCCCTGTAGTTGGGGGAAGTGATTCACACTATCCGCTCCAACTGGGAAGCATTGTGAATATCCTGGACCGGGACTGTAATACAATAGAGGAAATACGGACAACCATTGAGAACGGCCATTACGAAACCGCAATCTCACCATGTCTGGAAACAAAAGTGAAGGCTGCTAAAAAGATCAAGAATATGCTCAAAGAGTCATTAGGCGTATGATCATATCCCAGTCCCGGAACTGGAAGATAGGGGCCGCCTTAACTTAAACACTTATTTAGTCAGTATCAGTGAAAGATTCCCCTGTTTAGGATCACAAGGCGAATTCACCACATTATCCTGTAAGGCTGACTTTCACCAGTATATTAAACCTTTGGACAGCTACTGTCCAAAGGTTTTTGTTGAATTTAATCACAGTACGCTTTTAACCAATTGAGGGGTTTCTTCTGAGCAAGGGAAATAATGTAAAATAATGAAAGAATTCCGTCTCACTTTTCATGTCACTTTTTAAGAAAAAGTCTTTTAAAGCTTAGTTGACAATGAGAATCATTATCATATATAATAAAAGCACAAATGATAACAATTCTCATTTGTCCCTTATGTTCAGAACTTGATACCCCCTCTTTTATCAGGTTCCAAGTGACGTTTTCTTATTGCTTCTTTTACAGAGGCAATAAGAAACGTTTTGAAAGAAAACCAATTAATAGGAAAGAGGATGGAAAGGCAGGCGAGGACAAATCGAATTTATAATGTGCCAGTGGTGCTTTTATGTCTATACACAAGAGCTGGATGAAGGTGAATACGGCATTGATGGTGAGCACTGTCCCTGCTGTGGTACAAAGAATTGTTTGGAACAGGTACCATTTAATGAAGAATCAATTCGTAATAGGTGAATCGATAGAGTACTACTTTAAGATGGAGGAAATAGATGGGGAATCATTATATTGCAGTTCAATCATTCCTGCATGAGGTTGTTTGTTTCTGTCCGGATAAGGAACATTTGGATTGGATAAAGGTTCGTCAGGGAGATATCATCAATATTCAGCATGAACGTACATATAACATGGTCAATGGCTGGTATGTTTTAATTGAAGTGAACGATTCAAGTTTTTATATAGCAGTTGAGGATTTAAATCAATATTACATACGGGGCTTGTTTATTTCAGAGATAGACATCGAACTTCGGGTGAATTACCTGAAATTTCGTATAGATGAAGCGCTTGAAAATTCTGATGAAGGCAAATTTTACGAGTTGACAGAGGAGTGGCTGGATTTTAAAAATTATAGAGAGCTCTTGGCAGCGGCAGATAGCATCATCCAGTACATTTCATAGGCCATTCTATTGGAAAATCAAATAATGAAGTATCGGATATAGTTACCTTCCACACTTCCTCGGTGAGGTTTTTTCTGTAAGCAACCATATTGAGTATTAGAGATTAAAGGAGGACATGAGGGATGGAAAAAGTAAAATCACCCTTAGCCAAAGCGATTCGCGAGCGCCGGTCAATAAAAACGGGCTATACTGATAAACCAGTTACTGATGAGGTTATCAGAGAGATATTAAGTGATGCTGTATGGGCGCCGAATCACGGCTTAAGAGAGCCATGGCGGTTTATTTTTATCCCGACAGAACGGAAACAAGAGTTTGTAGAGGAGGCTGTCCAATGGTACCCAGCAGGGATGCAAGAGAACAGAAGAAACTATTTCAGCCAGCCGTCAGCATTCCTGATTGTTATTATGAAAGAAGATCCAAGGCAAAAGCAATGGGATGAAGATTATGGAGCAGTGAGCTGCATGATCCAAAACTTCCAGCTGCTTGCCTGGGAACAGGAGCTCGGAGTTGTTTGGAAAACGAATCCTCATAATTATGATCCTAAAGCACGAGAGCACTTAGGTGTTCAGCCTGGTGAAAAAATTGTGGCTTTTCTTCATATGGGATATTTTGAAGAGGCGCCTGAACCAAGGCCGAGGACACCGATTGAAGATAAATTTAGCGTGTATTAAAAAGGCTCTTTTCGTAAACTTTGTTGCTATTTCAGACTAATTTCAAAAAATAACCATAATTCACCGGATAACTTCGTAAACAGGAAAAGAAAAGACCTGCTCTCTCAGATTTGAAAGAAAACCTTAGTATACGGGGGAAAATCAGGCTCTTGGGATTTTTCCGAAAGCAACAATGTAGGTGAATACAGCCATTAAAAAAGACTGCAAGCTGCCGTTTATTAAATGTACTAGTCCTTGTACTGTGCAGCTCTAATCCTCCTATCATAGGAGGTTTTTTTGTCCTTAGCAAAAGGAGCCTCTTCACCCAGTAATCTTTGAGGAGATGAATAGAATGAGAGTATTCTTGGGGGCGAAACACTAAACTAAAGAAGCTTGGCGTTATTAAACAGAGGAATTTTCTTAATTAATCTTGATTTGAAGAATAAACTTCCGCTGAAACATATAAATGTTTAAGGACTTCTTTGGTAGGATGGAATTCGGCTCTTATAATTTTCAGGAAAACAACAACCAAACTAAAACTGTCTTGATAACCGTTAAATCGGCGGAAACATGAGAATGTTTGAAGGAATTAAGTAATATAAAGCGAATCTGTAACTATAACTGCCTTCGAGTGGGTTACCAAGACTCTTGTTAAGAAGCAACAATAAACCCTAAGGAGATGACATTAGTGAAAAAAATCGTTATTAAATCATTTCTTACTTCTCTAACAGCATGCGCAGCTTTAATGATGTTGATGTTTGTACTGGTAACAGGTTATGCGCTTTTAACAACCCAAACATTGAGTGTGTTTGACTTGTATACAGCAGAGGTCAGTGAAGATGGCTTGTTTATGCGTGTTTCAACAAAAATATGGTTTGTCATTATCCTTACTGTAACCTTCCTGACCATTCTGGGGGCAGCATTTAAGCTTCTGCTGCCTCAATCCTTAAATAAAAACGGGTTGTAAGGTATGGAAAACAAACTAACAGAGCTGTTCTTTTTCTATCAGCAACCGTATTTATATATAGGGAGTCGCAAATAATTCATTAAGATTCACTCCACATCCCGAAACCTGAATATAGACTGATAGAAATGAGTTCGATACTCTGTCTGAAAAGAGGATCTGCTCCAAACACTCGAATTATCCGATGTTTCCTCTGTTTCAACTAACCTCAATTCACCTGCGTCAAGGGTCATGATCTCGGACTCTACTATTTTTAATTCATTCTTATCAGAGTCCAGCGCCCTTATCCGCACCTGTACCTCTTTTTCCTCATCCAAATTGTTTTTGACGAAGAAGGTATTTTCGTATTCCTCACCAGCACAGCTGTTTGTTCTGCGTCTGACACACTCTTGTTCAGAGCTCATGAAAAGAACGGTCATTTCTTCCTTGTTTTTTTCCTCTTCTTCCAGTGCATTCATCGCAACTTGAATCTTGTTTACATAGGATGTCTTTTGGGCAAAAGGAATGATCCATAAAAATAATAATAGAAAAATCATGCACAGCACTCCGATAAAGATCCACAGAGCCTTGGGGTTATGAAAGGACTTTGGTGCATCTTTGTAGGTGATGCTTACCACGATATTGATGATAGACAAAATAAGGAGGAAGACTCCCGTTATAATAAGCCCCACCACATGTTCAAAAAGAGTAGGCCAGAAAGGAAGGTGATAGGAGTTGTAAAAATATAAACTTAATAGTGCGCTGATCCCGAGCAAGATGAATAGGAGGATCAAAGGCTTCTTCCATTCTATTTTCTCCCGTTTGCCACTAGTGACATCGGCGGCAGTCCAAATGACCCATAGGCCGGGGAGGGTAAAAATAAGTAATATTGCTGAGATAACAAACATTGCTTTCGTCCTTTCTGCGGATTTATATAAAAGATCATTCTCTTATGGAAACAGGAGATAAAGAGTTAGAATCATCCTGTAATGATTCTTGGCAATATAATAAGATACAGAAAAAGGTTTATGTAATAGTCAAAAAGCTTTTTTTTATATAGTCATTTCTTAACCAATTAATCGCCCTTTGGTCCTGAGTATATCTATCCAGTATCTAAGAGATTAATACCTTTAAGTCGCTTGACTTAAACGGTATAAAAGAAGTTTATACAAATAATAACAATAATTCCATTCCCTGGTCCTCAGCCAATCATTATTTTCTACAAGCTTCAAAAGGAAAGACAGCCTTCTTAATGATCGAAGGCTGTCTGTAACTATTGTTTGTTGTGGCAGAACGACTGAAGAAGAGGGAGATGGCTATGATTTATCCGCTTCCAAAAATTCTTCAACTATCTCATTAAACTTATCATTATACTCCCAAAACATGAGATGACCCCCCAGTACTTCTCCCGATGCTTTAGGTAGTAGCTGTTTCTGCCCAATGCTCTGCGACAACATAAAGAGTCGGTAAAATTTCACTGCTCTTTCCCGCTTCAACTAGTATAAAGAATGCTATTGGCTAGTAAACCGTGATAGGCTGCAGGCTTAAGTTCTAACAAATTTGATGCAGTGAAGTAAAAACATTTACGGAAATCTGCTTCATTCAATTTTATCAATTGCCAAACAAAAGACCGCCAACTCAGCGATGAAGGCGGTCTTTTGGGTAGGCTTTGATCCTATAAAAATATGAATATGTTTCCCTTCTTAAATCTTCCCAAGTTTCTTTGAGTATTTTCAGCCTTCTTTTCTGAAATGATTTTATCTGTCCAAGCCATAACTTGAATTTTTCATAGGATATAGAAGAATTGTTTCTTAATTTAAGTGTGTAGATTCTAAAACTTAATGAAAAACAGTTCCTTCTTTAAGAAGAAAAAATATTGGAAGGAGGGTTCATAAGTTATGTTTTTAACAACTGGCCCAATAGAAAATAGTCTAGTGAATGGTGTAAGACCTATTCAGCAAGTGACAATTAAAATAGTCAATCAAGACCCTGTAAATTCTTCTTCAGTAGCCATTTCCGGTTACAGGTTGACTGGAACAAGATTTCTATATGTCCATGAGTTATTCGCTGTTGGACCAAACCAAGTAATAACAAAAAATTATTTCGCGAATTTCGATGCATATGAATTCTTGTTTACAACTGGAGGACCGGGTGAAGAGGAGACCCAAATCTCTGTATGGGGTAAAGATGCAGCTGGCCGTGAACTTCCAGCTCAAAGATTAGTTTCGGATGAACTGTTCGGTTCTGATATAAGTCCACCAGGTCCCACGGGTCCAACAGGTCCAGCAGGTCCACAAGGAGTAACAGGTCCACAAGGAGTGACGGGTCCACAAGGAGCAACAGGTCCCCAGGGAGCAACCGGCCTGCAAGGAGCAACTGGCCTGCAAGGAGTGACAGGACCACCAGGGGTGACAGGTCCACAAGGAGTGACGGGACCACAAGGAGCAACTGGCCTGCAAGGAGTCACAGGACCACCAGGGGTGACAGGTCCACAAGGAGTGACGGGCCCACA
>NZ_NIJF01000088.1 GCF_003316765.1 Bacillus sp. P14.5
GGTGGATTGAGCCAGGCTCAGAATGGGTGGATTGAGCCAGGCTCAGAATGGGTGGATTGAGCCAGGCTCAGAATGGGTGGATTGAGCCAGGCTCAGAATGGGTGGATTGAGCCAGGCTTAGAATGGGTGGATTGAGCCAGGCTCAGAATGGGTGGTTTGAGCCTGGCTCAGAATGGGTGGATTGAGCCAGGCTTAGAATGGGTGGATTGAGCCAGGCTCAGAATGGGTGGTTTGAGCCAGGCTCAGAAAGTGTGGATTGAGCCAGGCTCAAAATGGGTGGTTTGAGCCTGGCTCATAAAGTGTGGTTTGAGCCAGGCTCAAATCAGGCAGCCTAAAATCAAAATACAGGCAAGGGGGATTTTTTGAAAAAAATCTTAAACCTATGATTACTTTGACACTTTTCATCTTTATCACAAGCGGATGTTTGCAGCTATCTAATTCCATCAATACATCCCGGGAGGCAAGAATTGAATACTTAAGTGATGTAGAGTTTGAAAAGGTAGGGACACTGGGACTGGGCAGCCCTATTAAAGACGATTTCCGTAAATACACCTTTGATTTGAAAGTTACTCATTCAGATAAAATCGTTGAAAGGGATGTTTCATTTCCTGATAATGACAGCTGGAAGGAGGCTTTCAACTCAATTGATAGTAAAGTCCGGTATTGGTTTGATGAGGGATATGAACAAAATAATAAAGAAGAAAACACGGTCCGTTTTCATAAAGAAATAGTTTTTTATGCGAAGGGCATTACTGAAAAAGAGGTAAAGGAAGCATTGGCTAATCTTGAATTCAAAATAAATTTAGAGTCTGAAAATGGAGACATAACTGAATATGAATATTCTCCAGGAGATATTTCTCCAACAGACTAACAGAAATATAGTTAGATAAGAAAGACTTCAATAGAGAAAAGGATCAGAGAATAGTTCTCTGATCCTTTAACATTTAATGCTTCATGGTAAATAAATCTTCACTGACAACGGCCGGCTGCGAAGGCTTCTCAACTGCTTCTTTTTCTTTAACAGCAGCAGGAACATCGTCCTCAATCAACAATTTCCTCAAGCTGGAACTAATGGAATTAAAGCATAAAATCGTGATTGCGAACAGGATTAACGGTACGACTACAAGCGTTGGTGTAATGAAGATTTGGTTAATATTAATACTGATGGTAGCAGCCCATTCATTCGTGTGTGAAAAATAAACGGGATTAGCTGGATCCAACCAACTAAAGGCAAAGTCTGCTATTTTCAGACCGCCGAGTGCCATAACCAATATGCCGAGTTGAATGAACAAAGCCAGGGCCTGTGAAACCTGCTCGGAAAACAAGACGATTGAATGCCGGCGGAATTGGGGGAGCAGGTGCCGTCTGAAAATATGGAAACGGCTTGCGCCCATGGTCCGTGAGACATCGATGAATTCCTGTTTCATAAATAGCTTCATTTCTTCACCTAGATAAACCGCCAGAGAGGGAATCGTAACCAAGGCCATGCCAAACAATTGAATGATGAAGTATTTATACGAAGATAAGTAATCTCCCTGAAAAACGTTTTCTAATGGTACCAACAGAGCAAACACAATGATCGCAAGGGGAATATATTGAAAGGATTCCCCGAGGTACTTAATAAATCTGCCCAGACGATCCGGCAGGAAAGAGTAAATGACCGCAAATAAAAAACCGACAACGATCCGCACTAAAGCTACTGTTAAAGCCGCAAAAATCGTATATTTCGCACCTGTCAGCAACAATAACAGCAGATTCCTGCCAAGCCTGTCACTGCCTGCAGGAGGCATTTCGCTGATTGTAAATGGAGGGGATGCGATAATCTTTCCATTTTCATCTTTTAAGAAATCCACAATTTCATCATATCCAGGATTCAAGACCGGAACCAGAAAACTGGTGATAAGAAGGCCAGTTAATAATAGAATGGGCAAGGCTAATTTGATATAGATCGATTTAGACATGCTGTTCGCCTCCATTCAGCCATTTTCCAAGAAGGTATGAACCGGTGGAAAACACAATGAAAAAAGGTACAAATACAAGGAGCATACCAATAAAGAATGCAGCGGAAGATGTTGTGGCAGTCCTCAGCAATGCAGTCATAAAGCCGTTGATATTAAAAAGAACCTCGATGACCAATAGGTTGGACAGCATGAAAAGGAATATCGGCTTCAGGTGGAAGAAGAAGTGAACCCATACATTCCTGAACAAGTGAACCCATAAGGTATAAGGCCTTTTAAAACCTTTGGCAAAAGAGAATTCAACATAGGGCTTGGACTCTTCTTCCTTTAATTGAAAGAGAAACTGTTTCAGCAAGAATACGATAGGCAAAATAGATAGACACAGGATCGGAAGGA
This sequence comes from Bacillus sp. P14.5, assembly GCF_003316765.1. Taxonomy (GTDB): domain Bacteria; phylum Bacillota; class Bacilli; order Bacillales; family Bacillaceae_B; genus Rossellomorea. The sequence goes on from NZ_NIJF01000088.1 coordinate 2,355, forward strand.
AATATGTCCTTTCATCACCAAACGCATAAATATTGAACATCAGGACCCCGGTTTTTTTGAACAGCCAGATGATGAATAACTGAAACGCGACAACAATGAAAACATCCGGAAAAGCATCTAAAGTATTGATGACTTTCAAGGTGAAGCGATATAGCCGCCTTGGCATCAGCATGATGGAGTAGCTTAGCAGGACAGAAGCTGAAACCGCAGCGATAAAAGCCGCAAAGATGATTGTAAAGGAATATCCATATGTACTGGAAAACACAGTCGTGATAGGATACTGCTTGTCTCCTTCTCCCCAGTAAATATAGATAGAAGACACATTCGCAAGGTCCATAATTGTCTGTTTCATCTGTTCTGCATAAATTCCGATAGTCAGTACAAGCTCTGTATCATAATTCAATAATGAATTGATTCCGCTTAAGAGGAATAATCCAAGTACGACAGTTAAGAAATGAAACGAGGTGTTGGCAATTCGTCTCATGGAACTCCTCCCTATTTTGCAAATCCTAACATTTTTTTCAAATAGAATGTTACAATAATGAAACAGTATTGTAAACAATATTCTGAATTATAAGGTGATTCTGTGAAAAAAATTAGTTTATTCTTTATGATAATTCTATTAATTCAGCCTGTTCTTACCGCCTGCAGGATTGATTTGGCCGGTCAAGAAGAATTTGCCCGCTCTGCTGCTGAAAAGATGAGAAGCCAGTCTGCAAAAGATGAAAGCAGTCTTGAGGACTCAAATGAAAAAGAAACCTCAGTGGTAGCAGATGCCGAACCTGAAAAGCAAGCTCCAATCGGGGAACCAACTTATAAATTAGAAGGACAAGCTACTATAAATGGAAATGAAATCAGCATCAAAGGGAATTCAAATCTGCCGGAAGAAGCCGTTGTATTCGCGAGGCTTAGAAGGTATAAAAATGATGCAGAGTTGGAAGACATTAAAAACTTTCGCGCTGAACCGTTCAGCAGGGCTGATGGAGATGTTTATATGAGTGTGGAATCAGATGGCACGTTTTCATCAAGAGGGAGATTCGAGCGAGGAAATCTTTCTTTAAGATACCGGCTTGAATTGATATTCCTTCCAGAGATCGCTCAAGAAGGAACAAGGGAGAGAATAATAGAAGAGTGGGGAAGCCTGGACAATCTATCAGGTATGGTTCCTATCGAAACATTAACCAGAAATTCCTTTAAGGAACCAGTGGTCCCAGGATATATAAAATATGCAAATGTACTGAAACAGGACGAAGCTGGTGGAGATGGAGTCACGGTTGAGTTTGTTTCGCCGGAGAATCTTCCAAACTGACTAGATTGAAGTGATGATTATGAAAATTGCATGGGTTATTGTGTCCATTATTATTTTTATTGTCCTATTCGTGTTTATCTACTTAACCAGAAATCAATATAAAAGAACCCCAACAGTCCATGAAGTACAATGGCAGCCGGGGTTCTTTTTAATAAGGTTAAACTTTGAACATATAGATTGTTTTATTTTTGAGAAACGTGCTGATTAAATCTCTATAATTATCGGAATGATCATCGGTTTCCGTTTTGTCTGTTTGAACAAATACTGGCCGACGGATTTCATGATGCTCTGTTTGATGACTTTCCATTGAAGGTTTCCTTGCGGCAGGTCGTCAAGGGTATCCCTGACAATGTTATTGACCTTCCTGAGCAGTGCCTCGGAATCTTTAACATAAACAAAGCCGCGGGAGATCGTATCGGGTCCCGAAAGCAGACGTTGTTCTGCCTTGCTTAAGGTCAATACGATTACAAGAATACCGTCTTCAGACAGCTGGCGGCGGTCACGCAGAACAATATTCCCGACATCCCCTACACTGACTCCATCGACATAGGTATCACCTGCTGGTACAGAGCGGGTCTGTCTTGCTTCTCCGGCTTCTATATCAACGACCTCGCCATTTTTTATAATGAACGTATTGCCAGGCTCCACTCCAACGGATTCTGCCAGCATCCTGTGATGATGCAGCATCCTGGTTTCTCCATGAATAGGGATGAAATATTTCGGTTTCATCAGAGTCAGCATCAACTTCAGATCTTCCTGATACCCGTGGCCGGAAACATGCATGCCGGTAGAGCTTCCTGTACCATAGATGACATGAGCTCCCAGGTTGAACAAGTTATCAATGATTTTAGAGACATCTTTTTCATTTCCAGGGATTGGTGAAGCGGCAAGAATCACTGTGTCTCCAGGGTCGACCGTCACGTCGCGGAACTGTCCGGATGAAAGGCGGCCAAGCGCAGCCATTTGTTCACCTTGGCTGCCCGTACAAAGGATGGCGACTTTTTCGGAATGAAAGGAATCGATATCTCTGTGGTCAATAATCATTCCTTCAGGGACATTCAAGTAGCCTCTTTCCAATGCAACTGACACCACATTGACCATGCTGCGGCCGAGAAGAGCGAGCTTTCGGTTTGTTTTGATTGCTGCATGAACAACCTGCTGCACCCGGTTTACATTGGAGGCGAAGGTGGAAACGAAAATTTTGCCTTCAGCCTTCATAAAAGCCTCATCCATATGACTGCTGACGATGCTTTCAGAAGGAGAAAGCCCTCCGCGTTCGGCATTGGTGCTTTCGGATAATAATGCCAGCACGCCATTTTTGCCGATTTCAGCCATTTTATGTATGTCCGACTTCTGGTTATTGAGAGGTGTCCAATCAAATTTGAAATCACCTGTATGGACTACTGTCCCTTGAGGTGTATCAAAAACGATGCCAAGGCAGTCAGGAATACTGTGGCTGACGTTGAAAAAGGAGGCTTTGATTTGTCCAAATTCAATCACTGAATTGGTATCAATCGGCACAAGGGTCGTTTCTCTTTTTAATTTATGTTCCTCCAGCTTCAGTTCAATGAGACCTAAAGTGAAATTGGTCGCATAGACGGGCACATTCAATTTCTTCAAGAGGTATGGTACACCGCCAATGTGGTCCTCATGTCCATGAGTTACCAGGAGTGCTTTAACTTTGTCTGCATTATCTTCAAGATAACTGATATCAGGAATGATCAAATCAATCCCCATGAGAGTTTCATCAGGAAACTTCCCGCCGCTGTCTATGATGACAAGATCATCTCCATACTGAAGGACATACATGTTCTTGCCGATTTCATTGCACCCGCCGAGGGCGAAAATCGATAATAAGCTTGTATTTTCACTCATAGCTTTTTTCCTCCTGTTGATGTTTTGCGCTTATCATTCCCTAGAAGGTTTGGTTCTATTTGCCTTTTTACAGAAGGAATCCAGGCTTGTACATATTTGGGATAATTTTTTAAAAACTGTCCCATAATACTCCATGTAATCATTATTTGGGAGGGTGAATATGAGATATAGAGAGGAACAGCCTTGTATAAGTTGCGGGATCCGTTATTCCACGAAAGCTTTTTACTATAAGGGAAATGTGTTGATGCACTGCGGCGTCTGCCGGGAGGAACTGCGGGAGATCAAGCAGCAGGAGATGAAGCGGCTGCTTGCATTGGAACAAACTTTATCGTAAATGGATACAAATACATATTAAAGAGGGCACTTAGTTGGCTGGGTGCCCTCAATCTATAAATCTTCTGATTGAAATTATGGCTGGATTCTGAGAAGAAACTTGAATTCAATAATTAAACGGTGCAGAAGTTTTAAAATTCTGCGGTGTTTTTGCCTAATATTTTGTATTAAGGAAACATTTATAGAACGGGTGAATATAATTTAGTAAAAGCAATTAAAGGGGTGGTGAAAGTGTATCGTTCAGGCAGAATACAAAAGAAAATCAACGGGTATGCTGTTGTATTTAAGGCAATGGGAATTCTAAGCGAAGAAGAACTGAAAAAAATAACAGAAAAAAATCAAAAGAGATACTTTTGAAGGACAAATTGATGGTATTAGGAAAATAAATTGTACAAATAAATATATATTGGTTGAAGGAAACATTTACTGTGTTGTAGAATATAGTTGAATGTGGCTGGTAAAAGGATGGTGAATTAGAGGTAATAATAAAGTTGAAAGGTGCTATATTTTTTTGTGTAAAAGTTGCACACGGGAAACTCTTATGTGGTTAGGTAACTAATTTGTCCAAAGATAAAACAAATGGAGAGAGGTATGTTGAGATGAGAATTATGAAAAATGCTTTATTGACGGGTGCTGCACTTCTATTGATCTTAAGCGGATGTTCGAACAATAATCAAACAGAGGCAGAAGGAGATGAAGGAAAAATCAAGATCACATCTACAATCGGCCAGATTAATGACATCGTCAAAAATGTAGGCGGCGACCATGTTGATTCTGTCGGTTTGATGAAATCAGGGGTGGATCCTCATCTTTACAAGGCATCTCAAGGAGATATGAAAAAACTGGATGAAGCTGACCTGATTTTCTATAACGGATTACATCTTGAAGGAAAAATGGTTGATATCTTCGAGAAAATGGAAGATGAGAAGCCGACGATCGCGGTGACAAAGGATATACCTGAGGAGGAACTGCTGCAATCCGAAGATGGATACGCGGATCATGATCCTCATGTATGGTTTGATATAGAGCTGTGGATCAAAGCCACTGAAACAGTGACTGAAGAGCTTTCCAATTATGACAAAGAGAATGCCGATGAATATAAAGAGAATGGCGAAGCATTCATTAAAGAACTACAAGAACTTGATCAGTATGCGGAAGAACAGATTAGGACCATCCCTGAACAATCAAGAGTACTGGTGACAGCTCATGATGCATTTGGATATTTCGGTGAAGCATACGGCATCAAGGTAATGGGATTGCAGGGAATCAGCACGGCTTCTGAATCTGGTTCCAAAGATGTAAGCGAGCTGCGTGATTACCTGGTTGATAATAAAGTGAAAGCAGTATTTGTGGAATCCAGCGTGCCGAAAAAAGCCATCGAAGCTGTCATTGAGGGAGCAAAGGAAAAAGGGCATGAAGTGAAAATCGGTGGTGAACTCTTCTCAGATGCAATGGGCGAAGAGGGGACCGAAGAAGGAACCTATCTCGGAATGGTGCGACACAACGTGGACACAATCGTCAATGCTTTAAAATAAAGGAGGGATAAAGATGAATTCACCATTAAAAGTTCAGAATCTTGCAGTAGCTTATCAAAAGAAACCGGTATTAAAGAATATTTCTTTCAGCGTTCCCGAAGGCAGCCTGATTGGAATTATCGGACCAAATGGGGCAGGAAAATCAACGCTGATAAAGTCGATACTTGAATTGATCCCTTCGTTAGCAGGAGATGTTGAGGTTTTCGGGAGTTCTTATAAAAACTCCCGAAAGCTTGTAGGCTATGTTCCCCAACGGGAATCAGTCGACTGGGATTTTCCGACAGATGCTCTGGATGTAGTAACCATGGGGCGGTACGGCCACCTGGGCTGGATCAGCCGGCCAAGGAAGAAAGATAAGATGTTTGCTATGGAATGCTTGGAAAAGGTCGGTATGGCCGAATATTCAAATCGCCAGATCAGCCAGCTTTCTGGAGGACAGCAGCAGCGTGTATTCCTCGCCCGGGCATTGGCACAGGATGCCGACCTGTATTTTATGGATGAACCATTTGTGGGGGTAGATGCGGCTACTGAGAAAGCGATAATTTCATTATTGAATGAATTGAAACAGCAAGGAAAAACGGTCCTTGTAGTCCATCACGATCTTAATACTGTGAAAGAATATTTTGATTGGATCATGCTGCTGAATGTGGAGTTGATTGGAATCGGGCCGACTGAAGAGCTGTTTACCAAGGAATACTTGTATAAAACATATGGTGGTAAATTAACTATGCTGGACTCCGGCTCTACAGCTCTTATAGAGAATTGAGGTGTTGGAATTGAACTTTCTTTCTTTCTTTCAAGACCCTAATACGCAGTGGATTTTGCTTGGCTCCATGCTCTTGGGAATCAGCAGCGGGGTCATCGGTTGTTTCGCCTATCTCCGTAAGCAGTCCCTGATGGGGGATGCCCTTTCTCATGCAGCTTTACCTGGAATATGCATAGCCTTTATTCTCACAGAGACAAAGTCTATTGGCTTTTTCCTGATTGGGGCAGTCATTGCAGGTCTATTGGCCACTCTTATGATAAGCCTGATAACCAAATACTCAAGGATCAAGCAGGACGCTGCACTGGGGATTATCCTGACTGTTTTCTTTGGAGTGGGGATTGTTTTGCTGACACAGATACAGCACAGCAGCAGCGGCAATCAAAGCGGGCTGGATAAGTTCTTATTCGGGCAGGCTGCCTCTATGGTTCAATCGGATGTTTACACAATGGCTGCCATCAGCCTGTTTCTCGTGGGCGTTTGCGCTTTATTTTTTAAAGAATTTAAGCTGCTGTCTTTTGATCCCGGTTTTGCAAAAGGGATTGGTCTTCCAATCTTCCTGCTTGATCAGTTCATCATGCTCCTCCTGGTCATTGGGGTCGTCATTGGTATTCAGACTGTGGGCGTCGTCCTTATGGCTGCCCTCCTGATAACACCTGCTGTATCAGCCCGCTATTGGACGGAAAAGCTGCATGTGATGGTCGTCCTCGCAGGAATATTCGGTGCACTGAGCGGCTTTGTGGGTACAATCGTCAGCACAATGGTTTCCAACTTGCCGACAGGCCCGCTGGTCGTACTGTCAGCAACTGCATTTTTTGTTATCAGTGTCATCTTCTCTCCTTCTAGAGGAGTTCTTGCAAAGGTAAGGGTAAGACTGTCCGCAAAGCGGGATTACGAAGAGGTATACATGAAAGCAGAAGTGAAGGAGAGGTCATCATGAATGATTTTTGGATTATATTGATTGGTGCGCTCGTCGCTTGCTCCTGCAGTATTGTAGGCTGCTTCCTGGTATTAAGGAAAATCTCAATGGTAGGGGATGCCATCAGTCATGCGGTCCTTCCTGGGATTGTGCTTGCATTCCTGCTTAGCGGATCGAAAGACTCACTTATCATGATAATCGGGGCTGCTGTATTTGGATTGGTCACAGTATTTCTGATACAAATGTTACAGAATAACGGGGTGCAGGCTGATGCTTCCATCGGCGTTGTATTCACCGCACTGTTTGCGATTGGTGTGGTTCTAGTAAGCTTATATACAAGGCAGATTCACTTGGATCTTGATCACGTCCTCTATGGCGAGATAGCCTATGCTCCCTGGAATACCTTTCAACTAGGAGGAGTGAGCCTGGGACCCGTTGCCGTATGGGGAATCGGATCCGTGTTTTTAATAAGCATTTTGATAATAGGATTGTTCTATAAACAATTCAAGATTTGCTCATTTGACCCAGCCATGGCAGCTGCGCTTGGTATTCCCGTTGTTTTTTTCATTACCTTTTGATGGGATTGGTTTCATTGACAACAGTTGCATCGTTTGAAAGTGTCGGTGCAATACTGGTTGTGGGAATGATCATTGTACCGGCAGCTACGGCATATTTGCTGACTGAAAAACTGAGCAGCATGATTTTTATCAGTATGGGTGTCGGCATACTCTGTTCAATTTTTGGATATTACCTTGCTTACATTCTGGATGCTTCAATTGCAGGTGCGATGATTTCTGTAGCCGGAGGGCTGTTCCTGCTTGTGTTTCTGTTTTCTCCATCCCACGGAATTGTTGTGAAGAAACTAATCAGAAGAAAGCTTGTATCAAAAGAAACAGTTTAGAAAGAGGTGACCAAAGAATGGCCTCACCTTCTGAAGAGAAATACTTGGAAGAGATCTATTATTCTGTATTGGAAAATGGTTATGCGAGGATTTCTTTAGTGGCAAAATCACTGGGGGTAGGGGTATCCTCAGTTTCAAAGATGGCCGGCAGATTGGCTCAGGATGGGTTTATCGATTACAAGCCCTATGGAATAATAGCTCTTACGCCTAAAGGAATGGAAAAAGGGCGTGAATTAGAGAACAACCATAAGGTTCTCGAAGAATTCTTTCAGTTGATTGAACTGGAAGAATCACTCATTCAACAGGAAGTTATGAATATACAATATCACTTAAGTAATGAAGCTTTAAAGAAGATAGAAAAGCATGTTAAAGATAAGGGTGCCGATTCTTTAGGTATCTAGAAATCAGAGAGATTACCGTTTTAGGTAATCTCTTTGTTATTTGCTGGTCTTGAAAACCCCCGGTTATGCCGGGGGCCACAGAAAAAGTCCAACAACTTAAAAAGGCGGAACCGTTCACTTCAAAGAAGGATTCTGCCTTTTTCGCTTCAGGTTTTATGAGAGGGCATTGGTTTCCGTTCAAGATACCCGGCTCCACTTGGAGGGTGCCTGCTAGAGTAGACCTGATAGCGTATACGGCCTGTCATTTCCTTAATGAAGTATCCAGCGGTAAAAATAAGGGGAGATTTTCCCGTTAATTGCAGTTTTTAGCTCATTTAGGAGTAAATAGAGGGAAATTTTCCCCTTATACCAAGAAATCGCAGCTGTTTTTTTGTGATGTAAGTCAAATAAGGGGATTTTCTCCCTCTATTTTAGCTGTTTCAAATGATTTTTAGCAAATAGAGGGAAATTTTCCCTCTATATTACTAACCAAAATACTGAAACTAGCTGATAGGTACCCTTGGTTACATTCTAAATCCTTGAATCAGCATCTTTCCATCAATTAGTCGAGAAAGGACTTTTCGATGGAATGCATTCAAAGAAAACAGACAACCTTTCTTCCTGTTTAAGGATAGGTAGTTGACTTTTTCTTTGGGATACTAAAATTTATTATATTTTCAGTGCCCTCGTATACAAGGGGACCAAAGGGTGTTTCCCGATCACATCATTCCAAAATAATAGGAGGTATGCTCTGCAGAGGATTTGAACAATTCATTAGTAACCAGTTTTTCTAAAATAAGCGGAAATTTTCCGGTTAAACTGGAAAATCTATTTCGATTGGGGCTATATAAGCGGAATTTTTCCGCCTATTTTAGCTGTTTTTGTTGTTATACATTAAATAAGCGTAATTTCTCCCCTTATTTTTTGAAACAAGTAAGAGTCCTTGATTTGATCGACCTGCTAATTTAAAAATAACAATATGGGAGACACAGTGAGCAGAAATTCTAAAGGCATTCATGAACTATTCGATTCATAAGCCAGCCGATCGGGCGAGACACCATGCGCTTTGATTAGAATAGGGTGGATACCGTTTAAACCTCATAAGAAGAACTGAATGCAAGTAATAGAGGAAAATATTCCTGAAAATTCAAAAACATCTATTTTTTGTGCTACTATATTAACTAGTAATCATAAAAAGGGGCTGGCTTCAATGCCAAATCGATGGCTGAGTAATCTCCTTGAACCTCTTCTGATCATAATGGGCATCATATTGGTCAGTGCAGGGTCAGGTGTTTTCCAAAATCAAACTCCATCTTTATTAACCTATTGGGATAGCTTGAGGAAAGTAGCAGCTGAATTATCACAGCCTTTCCAGCTTGTTTACATAAACCCGTTGTCAGATGTAGAGAGAGAGTTGTTCCCTATAATTTTCACAGCATTCCTCAGCAGCGCCAAGATTGTATTTTTAGCCTTGATTATTGCTATATCGGCATCGCTTCTAATGCTGGTAATCTACTATTCTGCTGGAAAGTGGTTAAAGGGTACTATAAAGTCGTTTTCATTTCTAGTAAGTTCGCTTCCTGATATATTCATCATTTCTGCCCTGCAGATCTTTGTCATCTGGTTTTTCAAGCAATCAGGAATTCTTCTGATCGATGTAGCATCGGCAGGGGAAAATCAGGTGATTCTTTTTCCGGCTGTAACACTGAGTATCCTGCCGGCATTTTTCTTCCTGGGATTGATGGTGTCATTCATCAAGGAAGAAGAGGGCCTGCCGTATGTCGAACTGGCCAGAGGAAAAGGGCTGACAAAGTACAAACTGCTATTTATACATATAATCCGCAATATTTTAATCAGTTTAACTTATCATAGTAAACAAATCGTCTGGATGATGCTTTCCTATCTATTGATCTTGGAGTATCTCTTTAATGTATTCGGGGTAACGGCTTTCCTGTTCACCTACAATACACCATCGATCTTTGCGATTACTGCGATTTTGCTCTTTCTGCCGATCTATATTCTGTTAAAAGGGATGCAGTTTCTGGTCAAACGGAGAATCGGAAAGGAGATGAGCTTGTGAGGAGTCGAACCCTTTATAAGTGGCTCGCGGCAATTTGCGCAGTCTTTGTGATTTTGATGGTTAGCGGTAGTCTTATCTTTAACCATTTATATAATGGAGAAATTCCGCAGACCACTTTGAAATATGATGAATCCGGGAAACTGCTGGGAGGAGCCCCCTTCAAGCCTTCTATGGAATCTCCTCTGGGAACTGACCGGAATGGATATGATATGTTTTTTAAAGTATTGGAGGGAGCTCAATATACACTGAGCGCAGCCATTCTAATTTCCATATTGAGCTTCATGGTATCATTCGTCATCGGAGTTGCCGGTGCATTTAGGAATTCCAGAACTAAGTATTTTTCTCAGACAATCTTGACTTCGTTCTATTTTATTCCGCAGTCCATCATTGCTTACAATGTCCTGTATCCTCTGTTGTGGGAACCGCCGGGAGGTTTTGAAACGACGTTTACCGAGCGCGTTCTCTGGCAGATTGTCACCTTGGCGGTAGTCACTGTTCCGACTACAGCGATTTTGATTTCCAACGAGACCCGCGAAATTCTTCAAAAGGAATTCATTATGAGCGCCAGGGTTCTTGGCGGCAGCAGGTATTTCCTGTTTAAAAAGCATATCCTGCCTCATCTGAAATTAAGATTATTTATCATCTTTCCGAAAATAATCATCCAGGCTTTATTGATCATTGCGCATTTGGGCTTCTTTACCCTGTATTTTGGGGGAACAGAAGTATGTTATGACCCATTTTGCGATCCGCCTAAGCCTTTTGTGGAGGAGTGGGCCGGTTTGATGGCCTCGAATTATAAAGAAATATTCAATGCATGGTGGATATTTATGGGGCCGATGGTTTTCTTTTCACTGACGATTCTCTCTTTGAATGGTCTTGCAAAGGGTCTTGAAGGGTTATCAAATTTGGACATTAAAGGAAATGGAAGTTCTGATAAGAAGGATGAAAAAGACCAGGAGCATTTCAAGTCTGAAAATAGCGAGGAGGACTTTCAACTTGTTTACATTCAATCAGGTTTAAAATAATTCAGGCGTTCATTGATTTTAAAGGAGCATCAAGCCTTACTATTAAAAAATGTTGCTTATTTGCCACTTCAGCTGATAGGCAGAATGACATATCATGATTAGTAGAAGGCTGGCTAGCTAACTTGCTTTTCTTTTCTTGTAAGATAAGCCTGCTTACAGTGTTTTTATTCCTGTCGCATGTTGGGTGTTCTTACAAACATTCATTAAGGGATTAACAGTCAGTGAAATCCCTTTGCAAAAGAACATAGAGCGAAGGTACCGTTCGTACTAATACACGTTTCTGAAGGAGAGATTTGAGATGAAATCGACTGGCATTGTCCGCAAAGTGGACGAACTCGGGCGCGTCGTAATTCCTGTTGAATTACGTAGAACATTAGGAATTGCTGAAAAAGATTCGTTAGAAATTTACGTTGATGAAGAAAAGATCATTCTGACAAAATATAAACCTAATATGACTTGCCATATCACTGGTGAAGTGTCGGATAAAAACATCGAAATTGCTGGTGGAAAGTTGATCTTAAGCCGTGAAGGAGCCGATCAGATCCTAAAAGAAATCCAGGAATCTTTTCAGGAAGAAAAATAATGGCGTGTAAGCACCCTGCAGATATAGTCTCAGGGTGCTTTTTTAATCAGGCTCTTTTTTATAGACAGTTTGCTGCATTCGGAAAAATACCAAAAGCCGAATTTTATTTGGTTTTCTCCAGAAGGGGATTACTTGCTTAGTAGTTTATTTCTGAAGGAAGGATTTTAAATACAATAGAACCAGAAAAAAGTCAGGTCCTTAATTGAGTAAAGTGCCTATAAAAATAAGGTAGAATTTTTCCGTTAATATCAAATTTGAGCTAATTGTGGTTGAGATAAGGGAAAAACTTTCTCTTATTCGATGCAAAACTATTTTATTTACAGGTTTGTGCTGTTAATGCTATTTATTAATTAAGGGAATTCTTTTCCTCTAAAAGGAGGCAGCTGTGCAGAATCCAGTTCCAGCCGCCAAAAATTTTAATGTTTACAAGAGAATACACAACTGCCGGGGCTGACCAAGGTACAGGCTGATCCAGCTCCAGGCGGCCAGAGATTTGTGAAGCATGAAACTAAGGTCCAATGTGTGTCGTCTAATCCACAGAGATTAGACGAAGGGAGAAAACTTTAATGGAAAGTGTATGGCTGAAAATATTGCTATTTTTATCGCTGTATGGACTTGTAATTTTTTATTTAATACAGTTATGAGGAAAAAGCTTAAGGTTAAGAAGAAAAAAATGTTTTCCTATAATCATATAAATACTAAGCATAAAAAATAGATTGGATGATTAGATTCAGTTTCATTCTATTATTAATCATAAGCTGCATCTTTAACATGTCTCAAGAGGGAGTTGAGCCACTTTGGTTCACTGAGACACATACCTTGCTGATTGGTTTCATCCTGGTTTCAGAGGCGGCAAGGGCATTGATGGAAAAACGATATGCTGAAAATAAAAATGACTATAAATTCACTCTTATTCAAACAGGTTTTATTGCCGTGACTTTAACATCATTCATTGCGACTGATTTTTTTGGTCTGGTTTTTAATGGCTCTTTTCGCCAAGATCCCCTCCAGGCAGACGACTCTGCGGCTGCGCCTTGGTCATCCACGACAGGGAGATATTTGTCCCGAGGAGCTGGGCGCTGCTAGATGCCCGTTAGTCCCGCAGGAGATTGTAAGCCTGCAGCTAAGATCTTCCTCCGTATAGGGGTGCAGGTAAATTTCAAGCAGTCCTTTGGAGTCAGGGCGAATCTCTAAGATCACTATTAAAAAAGGGCGCTCGCAGTATCGAACCGGGCGCCTTCTTAAAACATTCTTATTTTAAATCATTGTCCTGCATTTTTTTAATATTATCAGAATGAAAAGGAGATCCCTCTGCTTCGTCCACCACGCTGAAGGTATTGCCATCTAAATCATAAAAATCGAAACCTCTCATTCCGCCGAAATCCTCAATATCAGTGGTTATAACTCCTTTGTTTTGTAAGTGCTGATAAACATCATCTATGTTATCGACAACAAAGTTAAAGTAAACATTTTTCTTCTCTCGATTAATCGCGAATTCTGTCGGCTGGGGAGCTGCTACTTCAACCAAACCCAATTGAGTGGAACTGGTCGGAAAATAAAATCCAGCACCGTCTTCCCATTGTTCAATTTTTTTGACACCAAGGTTTTCTTCGTACCAAATGGATGACTTTTTTAGGTCAGTTACAGGGACAAAGACACTTCCAACTTTAAACATACAATCTCTCCTTTAAATGAAATTCTTATGTATAACGAATATAATGATGAAAAGGTTACAATAAATCTTAAAAAAATATTCAGGGTGATCAAGATGATTTTTGATGATTTGGAATCCACAATGAGAAGTCTCTATAAATACTGTCTGAGTTTAACCAAGTCTTCCTGGCAGGCGGAGGATCTGGTACAAGAGACTTTAATGAAGGTATACATGGTCAGAAACTCAGAGCCGGAACGAGTGCTTACGAATTCTTTTCTCTATACGACAGCCAAAAACCTCTTAATTGATGAGAAAAGAAGAAGTAGAGACACCCTTTTGTTTGAGGAAGATTTTTTTTGGGAAGATGGAAGAGTCCATGGAATACGACAGCTTAATAGAAATCTTATTCTCTGTTCTGCCTTTGCAGCAAGCGATGCTAATAACGCTGAAAGATGTGTTTGGTTATACTATGAAAGAGCTGTCAATCATGCTAAGAACAAGTGAGGAATCTATCAAGACTTCTCTGCACAGATCCAGAAAGCGTCTAAATACTACAGCTGTAGAATCTCTGTCCTGCGACATGACGAATAACAAGGTTCTCTATGAAATTTCACAAGCCATAAAAGAACCTCATCCAATGAAACTATTTCTTTACTACAGAGTCTTATCCTCAAGAAATTTTCATGTGAAGAAAAAAGATTCATCCAGTTTCCATGCGGTAGATCCGGATGGGAATGTTTTAGAAATCACATCCTGAATTTGTCTTTCTACAAGGCTCTTTTCGTAAACTTTGCTGCCAAGAAAGAAAAGAGCTTCTCCCTCCGTTAAGAGAGCAAAACCTTAGTATCAAGGGGGAAATCCGGCTCTTGGGATTTTTCAGAAAGCAACAATACGCGAAAAAACCTTCTACAAAGCACGATAATCCAGAACAAAGATCATGAAACCTTTTCCTCTATCATTCGTAAATTAATTGGGAGAGAAGAATACGTAACATAGAAAAGTTTAGACAGGAGAAAACAGATGGAATTGTTTATATTCAGTGTTTTTACAACACTCATTATCTTTATGACTGCATATTTTTTAGTAAAATTATTTAATATTGCTTATAAAAGACAGGTGATTACCATCAGGAAGTTCAGAGTGCTGTCTTTGACGGTTATTGGGTTTGCTGTATTGATTACTTCGATTCTTCCCTTCTTTTATCACAAATTAATTAACGTTCTCTTATAAAGTATTGAACTGAAAGGGTGACCTTCTAATGAGATATTTAAAATGGATGTATATAGTAATGGCTGTCATGGTGTTTGTGAATCTTGGAAGTGAATACGTACTGGACGGCGAGTACTCAGCGATTGCCAGCTGGCTTACAGCTGCACTATTTTTCTTTGGTACATTATTTTATATTAATGCCAAATACTATCTGACAAAAAAGTAACACATCACAAGGGAAACTTGTATCCAAGGATGATGGAGGTGCTGGTTATGATCAGGATGACTAAAAAAGTGAATGGCAAGCTTTTATTCTGGGAAGTCTGGCAGGAATTTAATAAAGATATAACCATTCAACATGGAACAGTAGGCGCAATCGGAGAAGTGGAAAGCAGGAGGGTGAAGTTATTCCAAAAAGCTGAAAAAGTGATGGAAGGATTAGCACAAGAAAAAGAACAGGCAGGCTTTCAATACCTTCCAGAAGATGAATTATTTCAGGTCGTTGTCCAATGTAAGTTCGATGGAAGTAAAAATAGGGAAGAAATACTGGAAATGAAAGATGAAATGGAGTACATATTGAATGAAGCATTAGGATCAACCGGCAATGGAGCTTGTTATGAAGGAAGCATTGAAAACGGAAGAATGTCCATCATGAATTACGTAGTAGATGTTGAGATAGCTGGCAGGACCATTAAAGAAGCATTTATGAAAAATGATCAGTTCACAGGTGAATGGACCACTTTCTACTTCAATACAGAAGAGGGGCAGGAAGTCCTTTTAGATAAAGGCAGGAAGGCTTAGTGAAAAGGGGCATCAGTTTAGAACTGCCCAATGAATATGGAACGTTTCTAAGCGAGATATTAAAGCCGATCGATATCACTGCCTATAACTGGAAGATTGGAGCCGGGGAATCATATAAAGTAATTCATGATAAATTAGGAGAAGATTTTTTTGATGCTAGAAGGGTGATGACAGGTGCCCAACTAGAAAAACACCTTAAGCTGTCCCGGCAATACCTCATCTTTGTTGATCTAAAGGCCTTCAACGGTATACGGATTGAAGACATTCACACATATGAAGGCTTTCTGGAAAGCAGCTGTGAAATCATCCTGCTGGTAGTGGACAGCTGTGATGTGACAATTTACTGCAAAAACCAGGTTAAACTTGAACTTCTTTATGAAAATTCCAGACAGTTAGGTTTTCATCAAGTAAGTTATATCACTGACGAGAGTGATACCAGAACTAGTCTATCAGCTTGGTGAGAGTGAGGAAGAATGCACATAAGCTTTATAAAAGCAGCATCAAATTAAAGTAAATACAGTTCTAAGCCCTTAATTTCCTCTCTGTAACTGAACAAAGATATCCGTAATGATTTTTGAAAGCGTAAATATGACAATATAGCCCAAGAAAAGATAAAGATAAGGAATATCGATATAGAATTTTAAAAAGAAGTGCATGTTCAGAATGGGCTTGAAGATGAATGAAAGGCCTGCACTTAACAAGAGCATGTAAAGGTAGTAGTTCTTCTTGTTATTCAAAATCCATTGGTACATTAGGATAAAGATTACCGGTATCAAAGAGGCATCCAAACTTACATTATTAGCCAGAAAGATCATCCATTGATAGGGGTACTGCCAAAGCGCGTTGTTAATCCCGAATTTATCTATATAACCAAGC
The DNA here is from genome assembly GCF_003316765.1 of Bacillus sp. P14.5. Classification (GTDB taxonomy): domain Bacteria; phylum Bacillota; class Bacilli; order Bacillales; family Bacillaceae_B; genus Rossellomorea. The sequence goes on from NZ_NIJF01000088.1 coordinate 18,598, forward strand.
CAGACATGAATGTTAAAACCATAAAATCCGAGCTGGAGAGCTTTGCTTTTATCAATTTTATAATATAGGAAAATAAGAGGTGCAAAAAAAAGGATGACCTGCAGCCAAAACTGCCATGTATCAAAGGAAGAGTACTGATGCCAATACTCAATCCAGTTTTCTGTAAGGTCTTTTTGTTTTTCGTTGATTATATTGATCCTGTCATTTTGTTTAGTCAATTTAGGTCACCTTTTTTTATTTTTTCTATTTTTTCCCGAGGTTCTCATTTCATGCATGTTTTCCCGATTCAGGCTTTTTGTTTTTTTGGTAATTATAAAAATTTCTAAATTATGGATGTTTTATTAGTTTTTTTGAGCAGTAACAGGCTGGCCGGAAACTTTCCTGTTTTTAAAATTGTTAAAAGGTATCAGCTGGTTCCCCAAAATATCTGCTCAGAAAAAAACTTTTGCTGTCCAGAAAGTAAAGCCCTTGTAAAAAGGCGGCTTTTTAAAAATTAACTCAAAGGAGTGTCATCATGATTAAGTTCGTTGAAAAGCTGCAGCCGTTTTTAGAAGGAAGTCCCGTGATCAAAATTTTCGAAGATGAAACATTCAATGAAATTGTCAATGTGGAATCAGGAGATGTCTTGGGATATGTTCATTTTGAAGATGGCAGGTTCACGGGTTTCGAAAGGCTTGAGGCCGACGATGGGGAGGAAAAGCAATTTGTAAACCCGCCCAATAAAAATAAAATGCTTGAAACGGCACAATTGTTTGCGGATACATTTATAGAGCGCGACGTCCACTTTAGCATGCTGAATGAATGGAGTGAGAATCATTTTATGGTCACCTATGAAGAACGTGACCCAACGCTGGGGCTGCAGCTTCCTCATACCGGTTTCACCCTCAATTATACAAGCGACGGGATTCTAACATCAGCCCACATAGGTCAAACGGAATTTAGGCTGGAATATCCGGATATCAAGATTTCCAGTGAGGAAGCAAAAAGGACCTTGAGAAAAGCGAATTATGTTGAACTGGGACTTCACATCCCTTTCTTGGATGAAGATGAATCACGTCCCGAGTTGATTTATCGTCCGAGCCACGACATCATGAGCATTGGTGTGGATGGGAGAATTGAAAGAGCAGCTGAATTTTTGGGAACTGAAGAACTCTCCACTGAAAACATTCCCTTGGTACAGCCAACCAGTTCAGTAGAAGAAATGCTTGGAGTAAATGATGACTTGGAAAAAAGAGCAGACGAAGAGGGTTCAGTCATCTGGATAGATCCGGCTGCCGATACAACTGAAAATGAGGAGGCAGAAGCGCTTATTTCTATAACCTCCAACGAAACCGGTCATTTCAGTTTTTCTAATGTGACTTTTGAAAAGCAGAAAGATGCATTTCCCCTATCAATGGAGATGCTGAAAAAGAGAGCATTGGAAATTCTGGAACTGGCAGAAGGAACAATACATGAAAAATTTGTATTGGAGAAACCAATCTTAGTGGAGTTCACTGAAGAGGTAGATGGCTTTTGTGAGGATGCTCCTAAAGGAATAGAAGAAGATGAGATTTATCCTGAACCTGAACCCACCCAATTGTTCTCATTTTACCGAGTACATCATGGATTTAGACTTGAAGGGATGGAAGCTTATGTCCACGTGGGACTTTACACGGGGCTGATTAGGGAGTGCTCGGTTACTCGTTTAAGTCCTGAGCAGGCTGCCAAGTTGGAAAAGTTGGATATGAAACCACTGATAACCTTACAAGAAGCGGAAGACAGGGTTTTTGATGAAATGGAAATGAAGCTCGCCCGCTGTGTAAAGAATTTTGATGACGCAGAGGTATTTACACTTTGCTACTTGGTTGATTTTCCGGGTGAAAAAGGGCACATCGAGAAGGTCAATGCGCACACAGGGGAAGTCAGTTATGTTGAAACAGGAATTATAAAAGAGAGTAATTGATATAGATGAAGCCGCGGGTTATCTCATGAGGGAGAGCTGTTACGGCAAAACTCGTCGTTACATGTCTTTGCAGAAGTAGAGTAACTCATGTATCTAGATTGGCTTAGTGGATACATGTCTTTGCTGAAAAAGAGTGACTTATGTATCCAGAGTCGCTGTCTGGATACATGTCTTGGCTGAAAAAGAGTCGCTCATGTATCCAACGTGGTCTAGTGGATACACGTCTTGGCTGAAAAAGAGTGACTTATGTATCCAGGATCGCTTAGTGGGTAAATGAGTCCTGTGAAAAAGAGCCACTCATGTATCCAGAGTCGCTGTCTGGATACATGTCTTGGCTGAAAAAGAGTGACTTATGTATCCAGGATCGCTTAGTGGGTAAATGAGTCCTGTGAAAAAGAGCCACTCATGTATCCAGAGTGGCTTAGTGTATACATGAGTCCTGTGAAAAAGAGCCACTCATGTATCCAGAGTCGCTGTCTGGATACATGTCTTGGCTGAAAAAGAGTGACTTATGTATCCAAGTTGGCTTAGTGGATACACGTCTTGACAGAAAAAGAGTCACTCATGTAATCAACGTGGTCTAGTGGATACACGTCTTGGCTGAAAAAGAGTCACTCATGTATCCAGGTGGCCATAGTGGGGACATGTCTTGGCTTAAAAAGAGTCGCTCATGTATCCAGAGTCGCCTAGTGGATACATGTCTTGGCAAGAAAAAGAGTCACTCATGTACCCAGGTGGCCATAGTGGGGACATGTCTTGGCTTAAAAAGAGTCGCTCATGTATCCAGAGTGGCTTAGTGGATACATGAGTCCGCTAAAAAAGAGCCACTCATGTACCCAGAGTCGCTGAATGGATACATGTCTTGGCAGAAATAGAGTCGCTCATGTATCCAGATTGGCTTAGTGGATACATGAGTCCGCTAAAAAAGAGCCACTCATGTACCCAGAGTCGCCTAGTGGATACATAACTCCGCTGAAAAGGAGTCACTCATGTACCCAGAGTCGCTGTCTGGATACATGTCTTTGCAGAAAAGAAGTCACTCATGTACCCAGAGTCGCTGTATGGATACATGTCTTGGCAAAAAAAGAGCTACTCATGTAACCAGGTTCGCTCTGTGGCTGCATGTCTGCGCAGAACTGCAGTCTTTATATATAAAAGAGAAATACTGCATCCGGACAATTTCTAAAGTGCAGGCTGCACCGAATAAACTATTCCTGATAACCACATTTAAAAGGGATAGGGGTGGCATGATGTTTTCGGTAACGGAGATGCGCACTTTTGAATTATTTTCAGTCCCTCATATCACTGTGCTTTTGCTTTTTGGGGCGGTATCAATATGGATGGTCGTCTTCAGGGATGTCTTAAGGCCTCATCAGTCATTCATCAAGTGGACACTAGTCAGCATATTAGTCCTTAGTGAGATTTCTGCACAAATCTGGGTGATTACCACCAATCAGTGGGAATTGGGAAACTTGCCTCTTCACTTATGTTCGATTAGTACATTTATTGCTATTTTCTTATTCTTTAACCCGAATAAGAAAGCGTTTTACTTGTTGTTTTTTATCGGATTTCTTCCGCCAATCTTAAGCATGGTAACTCCTGAAGTATTTTACCAATTCCCTCATTACCGTTTTATCAAATACTTTCTTCATCACTCCGCCATCGCCTGGTCAGTGCTATATTTCATCCTTTATGAAGGATATCGTGTTCCGAAGAAAGCTGTGCTGACCGGTTTTCTATTGCTGAATCTGCTCGCAGTGCCCATTTACTTCATCAATCTGCTTCTCGACACGAATTTCTTCTATTTAGCCGATCCTACAGAATCTAAAACCATCTTGTCCTTCTTTGGTTCAGGTATTTGGTATTACATTAACCTTGAAATAGCTGCCCTATTACTGTTTTTCCTAACCTATTTGCCGATGGGCCTTTTGGAAAAGAGGGAGAGGGAAAGAAAACGGGGCTTGCCTGCACCTTACGATAACTAGGAATACATTAAAAATAATCAGGCCTGCTCTCCTTTTAATAGACTATTACGACCCATTGCCGCTGGTGAGCGGGCTTTTCCTTTTGGATGATATTTTTTATTCTCATTTATTATAAATGTGGTAAAATTAGGATATCTATTAATCTTGAAAACTAACTTGGTATAGAGGTGTATTATGCTTTTTCAAAAAGGCTCGTTACTAGTTCGTCCCTTGGAAAGCAAGGATAGTGGCGTTTTACAAAAATGGCTTTCGGATCCGCGGGTCCTGGAATTCTATGAAGGAAGGGACAACCCGTTTGATTTGAAGAAGGTTGAGCAGGTGTTTTTTGATTCAGACGATGAAGAAGTCAAATGCTTAGTTCAGTTCAATGAGACTGCGATTGGGTACATCCAATACTACCCCCTGGACCACGAGGCGGCAGCTGAGCATGGGTACAGCGGTAAAAAGGTATATGGAACTGACCAGTTCATTGGAGAGCCAGAGTTTTGGAATAAAGGGGTGGGTACCCTGCTGGTATCCTCAATGCTTGAATTTCTGAAGAACCAAAAAGGTGTGGAAATCATCGTGATGGATCCACAGGTGCGAAATACCAGGGCAATTAGCTGCTATGAAAAATGCGGCTTCAAAAAAGTTAAGGTGCTTCCTGAAAATGAATTGCATGAAGGAGTGTACCAGGATTGCTGGCTGATGGAATTACGATTTTGATTTCAATTTCATGTTAGTGTAATTTGCATTGAAGGTTTAATAGAAGTATCTTTTCAACCAACTTCCTATTCAGAAAGGATCAAGATGAAGATACTATTGGAATTATTTCGAATCCTATTCCTGTTCTTGATTTTGGGCGCTTTATTAGGTGGAGCGATGAATTTAGTCTACGCTGCTCTGGGGATGAAAGTGGAAGGAACCAATGGCGGGTGGTTAGTTAGTTCCGCTATTTTGATTTTTCTATTTATTTTATACAAAAACAAATTTCAATTTACCGGTTTCTATCGAGGAGAAGGAAACGTTAAATTATCGAGAGGTTTGACGGTGCTTTTAGTTTCAGGTTCAGTTATCCTGGTGGTATTGGCTCCTTTTTTTCAGTGATTATTCCAAAAAACTTTTTCTGATAGGGATAGATATTCATGAACGGCCGAAGTCTCATTGGGACTTTGGCTCTTTTTGTGGGAATTTTCCCGGTTACTGAGGTATTTCTTTCTAAACTGGGATATATGATCATTCTTTAAGTGCTTATAAAGTTTGCTGATTCATGTGGTGTGCCTCTTAAAACGATAATGCTTCATTTCAGAAACCGAATAATGCATTCTGATTTCAGGGCATAAGTACAATCACTATATAACCTTGCTACATACTGTATAAGTATAGAGATATTGCTCTAAGAAAGGAGGAATAATAATGAGTTGTTACGGCGGATATGGATACGGCGGCGGTTATGGCGGCGCAGGGTCAACATTTGTGCTGATTGTTGTTCTGTTCATTTTGTTGATCATTGTAGGAGCAGCCTATACTGGCGGCAATAATTGCTAAAAGCCCAAAAACCAAAAAAGGAGTGCCTTCGGGGGCTTCTTTTTGTTTACAATAATAAAATCCCCAGTGAAAGGGGATTTTTACATCATTGAAAAAGGAGATATGGGATCGGATAGTACATAGTATGGAATGATGCATAAAGAGAGCAGGCTGATAACCTGAAGGACAAGCCTCTTTTCAAAAAACATCTTTTAAAACTCGATAAGAACCCTCTTCTTATGTACTCATAGAAGAGGGTTCCTAAGGTGGTCAGTTACTGCTTCATAAAAAACAGGCCTAAACAGACCTGCCGTTCATTTTCTTAAATGATTAATAACCGTAACCGCCGCCATAGCCGCCACCAGCCCATGAAGCACCAATGATTATCAAAAGAATGAACAACACTACAAGTAAAGCGAAGCCAGCGTTATATCCATAACCTTCTTGACCCATTCAACACACCTCCTTCTTCCATCATGGAATAGTGTATGTTGGGGCAAACTTCGAGGTTCGTAAGGAATGTTTTAGCTTGAATTTAATTGAATAATGACATTTTCATTCATTCAGTAATTTCATAGCCATACTACTAAACTAATATTCAGCCGGAATACTAATAAGCAACTTCGGGTTAAAACAGCAAGAATATTACACTATCCACCTAGAAGGGAGTGATTATTGATGAGTAATTATCAATAAATATTTATTGATTTTCGATAAAAAATAAGGTAAAATCATTTTGAGAATATTAATGTGAGGTGCTTAATGTGAAACGTGAAACCCTTTTTTTAAAGGCAGCCCTGTTTTTTATAGGAATTCCGGTGCTCGCTCTATGTATATTTGCTCTGCCGGTCATGGTAAAGTGGGGATTGGAAAGCAATTCAGAGTGGAGCTGGGTGCTTTATGGAATTGTTATTTTGATGTATGGGTCTGCGGTTCCATTCTACTTTGCCTTATTTCAGGCCTTTAAGCTCTTACAGTATATTGATGGAAATAAAGCTTTTTCTGAACTATCAGTAATGGCCTTGAAAAAATAAAATTATGTGCCGCCTCCATTAGTATTTTATATATAGCCGGCCTGCCGCTTTTCTATATCTTTGCAGAAATAGACGATGCCCCGGGTGTAATCTTGATAGGGTTGATCATTGTCTTTGCATCAACCGTGATTGGTGTGTTTGCTGCAGTGCTTCAAAAACTGTTAAAGAACGCCATTGATATAAAATCGGAAAATGATTTAACGGTCTGAGGTGAATGTTATGGCAATAATAATCAATATTGATGTGATGCTGGCTAAAAGGAAGATGAGTGTAACTGAACTATCAGAAAAAGTAGGAATAACCATGGCCAATCTTTCCATTCTAAAAAACGGGAAGGCAAAAGCGGTCAGGTTTTCAACCTTGGAAGCTATTTGCAAGGCATTGGATTGTCAGCCAGGGGATATCCTGGAATATAAAGATGAAGACCACCAGAATGGATAAGAAAAATCCCCCTGCATAAGGATTTATACCCCGTTCGGTTCAGAGGGAGAAACCAATAAATTGCAAGGTAATTTGCGGTACAATTTGCATAGCATTTTGTATCGCCATTTTTATTGATACAGCAATGTTTTGGGTGATTATGTGTGTGAATTTTCATGCTAATTTGCAGCCCTATTTGTAGTACATCATAAATTTATGCTGTCTCGCAATTTAGGCTGCGTTTTATGTAACAATTTTACCGTCAGAGTCAATACACCACCCGGCTTATGATAAGCTAAGGTTAACAGAATTTTCTAAATGGCGGGCTACCACTGATATTTCATTAAAGGGCAGGCTGGTTGAATAAGAAGGTCGGCAATAAAGTTTTAATTTGTTCCTGCAAGGAGGTGTATTCTATGAACTATCTTTTATTCATTTTAGCGATTTTCGTTTTGTTGTTCGCCTTGAGAAAAGTCTCTATGATTAAATATTCCAAAAAGCATTCTGCTTTAATAGATGTTCAGCAAAATGCAAAATCATTATTATGGGGAGTTTTAGTGATTTCTGCAATTATATTTATTCCTTATCAAGTTTGGGTTTTAACTGGAAAATCTCATTACTTTGATGCAGTATACATTATCGGCGGAACGGCTCTTTTAACCATAGCTCTAAGTTTTATTTATTATTATAAAAGTGCAGTGAAATATAACTAACGGTTTCGTTTGCCGAACAAGCAGTCGCCCCTGCATTTTTCAATTATTGGGCAGTATTATTGAATAACTGAAACTTTGCAATATGTATACGTAAAATTATAAAAAGTCTTTTTAGGAGGTGTTATCTTTGATAAAAATTATTGCTGCTTTGGCAGTTCCCATCCTCACAATAGTATCGTGGTTAGCGATTGGGTATTGGTCAAAATCAGCCGAGGATTTGGAGAATGAAACAAGAAACAATGACAATGAGGATTGAATTAGACACTTGGCGTTTGCAACATACTGCGAACGCTTTTCTGTTCTTCAATTAAAGGGCAGGTTAATTAAACAGACTATAAGGTTGGAGTTTCGGCTTTTAGGATTTTAAGGTACTTAGAAAGGATATTGGTTATGAGTTTGAGGAATAAAATCATTAGTTCACTTCTCGTGATGATAGGTTTTATCTTTACTTATATGGCGTTTCAAAGTAATTACAATAAAATAGGTTACTATTTCGTGGCTTTTTATAATTTTCTTCTTGCTTTTTTAGTTACAAAAAAACAAGAGTAAATGGATAGAGGTACTTTAATTGAAAATGCGACTGTTCTGTTAAACGGCTTTAATTGAATAACACATCAGAAAGAGGCACTGCAATCAATATCCGCATCGCCCCTTTTTTTAAAACAATTTCGCATTCGTTTTACACTTCAAAACCGCTTGCAAAACCCTGTGCATTTTCTCCTGCAAAAGCAATTGCAAATATGCTTTTTCTCTCTCTCAACCGAACGGGTTATAAGGATTTAGCAGGGGGCTTTTTTGCCAGGTACTGTTCTAAATGGCCAATACGGTTCGTTAACCTGAAGGGGTGGCTCATTGGTTGGGCATCGACTATTATGTATTAATCCACATGGCGAATTAGCATAAAAACTCTAGAAATATTCTCCGTAATAGATATATGTAATATATGAAACCACCAGAGTATAGATAAGGGAAACTCAAAATGGAGGCGATTGAAAAACTTTTGTCTCTTTGTCTTCCACTAAAGCTCTATATCCAGGACCATGACAAGCAAATTTGCCTGTAGTTATTAATACTCCAATTACCAGGGTCCATTCCATAAATGGACGTCCTGTTTTTAAAAAAGCCCAGTAAGGCAATCCCATCAGTAAGATCAAAGTAAACAATATTGAAGCCATCCTCAACGAAAGATTAATCACCATCTGCCTAACCCCTTATTTTTTGGAATTTTCTATCATTAGAAACCATTTTGCTATAATAACATTAAGGTTAGAGGTACTATTCAAAAACTCTCAAGCATAATTGTTTTATAATGTTACATAAATCAAGTATCATTAATATTAAGTAACATAACGGAGGTCTTCAATGGAATTTGTAGAGCCGATCAAAAATACTTGTCATATACATAAAATAAAAAAATACCTTCATTGTCATTCTCAGAGGGACTTCCTGTTTTTCGTGTTAGGAGTGAATACCGGAATCCGGATCAGTGATCTTCTTCAGGTAAGAGTGAAGGATGTCTGGGACGGAGAAAAGGCGAGAGAGTTTTATACTCCTGCTGCAGGGATTGAAAATTCATTTTATTTAAATAAGGTCGTAAGGACTGCCCTGGTTGATTACTTGGCAGAATCCTCTTTGAACGCAGAAGATTACCTCTTTAAATCAAGGAAAAATGAATTTCCCATCACCCGCCAGCAGGCATACCGGATCATCAATAAAGCCGCGCAGGAAGCAGGGGTTGAAGGGAAAATCGGCACTCATACTCTTCGAAAGACATTTGGCTATCATGCTTATAAGAAAGGCATCGCAGTATCCATCCTCCAAAAGATCTTCAATCACGCTACAGCATCGGAAACCTTGAAATACATCGGAATTGACATCTATACCGAAGAACCAATCAGGGTAGACGTTAATCTTTAAGGCAGCGAGGTGCGTAAGGAATTCATGGAAAATCCTATTCTCAGTTCTGATTATTTCATCTTAATGGCAGCTCTGTTATTGGTCACAGGTGTACTTACAACTAAATTCTCTACACGGCTCGGTGTTCCGGCGCTTGTCCTATTTATCCTTGTAGGAATGCTTGCGGGAAGTGACGGGCTGGGCTTGATTTACTTTGATAATGCTGAATTGACACAGCTCATAGGTGTTCTTGCTTTAGTGATGATTTTGTTTGAAGGGGGCCTGCAGACGAAAATTTCGACAGTGAAATCTGTAGCCAAGCCCGCCTTATCGCTTGCTACACTCGGTGTCCTTGTCACCACTTCAGTCGTCGCAGTGGCAGCGAAGCTCATATTAGGAGTTTCCTGGCTGGAAGGATTCCTCTTTGGTGCCATTGTCGGTTCGACGGATGCCGCGGCTGTATTCGCCGTGCTTAAAGGACAGAATGTTAAAGGGGAACTGGGTTCAACCTTGGAGGTCGAATCGGGAACAAATGACCCTATGGCAGTCTTTTTAACGATATCATTTATTGAATTATTGACCGTGGAAGACCCGTCTTATCCCTTAATTATCGGTTCTTTTTTCTGGCAAATGGGGCTGGGATTGATATTAGGGATCCTATTTGGAAAATTGGCAGCACGATCGATTAATAATATTAATCTTGATTCCAGTGGACTGTATCCGGTTTTTGCCATGGCGTTTGCTCTTTTAGCTTACAGTATAACCGATTTGTTCAACGCCAGCGGACTCTTAGCAGTATATGTAGCGGCCATGCTGATCGGAAACTCGGAACTGACTTATAAGCACTCCATATTCAAATTTAACGAAGGCTTTGCATGGATGATGCAGATACTTATGTTCATCATCTTGGGATTATTGGTGTTTCCATCTCAGCTCTTTACCTGGGATGTTGTATTAAAAGGGGTCCTGCTGTCAGCGATCCTCATCTTGATAGCAAGGCCGGCAGCTGTATTTCTTTCATTAGTCAAAATGGACTTCGATGTTAAGGAAAAGATTTTTCTATCCTGGGCAGGGTTGAGAGGTGCTGTCCCGATTGTTTTGGCAACATTCCCGTTAATCGCAGGAATCGAAAACTCACCAATGATCTTTAATGTTGTATTCTTCGTTGTCTTAACTTCAGCGCTGATTCAAGGGTCGACAATAGCCACTTTTGCTGAAAAACTCGGGTTAACCGGTCCGAAAAAAGTAGAGCCCGTCCATTCACTGGAATTGGTTTCAATCGGGAAAGCCAATGCTGAAATCATCGAAGTCGAAGCAAACGAAGAAACGCCTATCGTCGGCAAAAGCTTGATACAGATTGATTTTCCAAAAGACGTATTGATCAATGCCATCATAAGGGGCAGTGAGTTGGTTACACCTTTTGGGGAAACAGTCATTGAAAAGGGAGATGTCCTTTATATTCTAGTATCCAGAAGCAGCAAGAGAGAATTAAAGAAAATGCTAAATATTGAAGATTAATAACGGGGGGAGAAATGAATGAACGATGAAGCGATAAAGCAGCAGTTAAAATCAGAACTGCAGCACCAGAAAATGAGTACAAAGAAAATCATCAAACGAGCCTTTTTCGTCTTATTGGGAGCCATCATGATGGCATTGGGAATCGAAGTTTTCCTTGTTCCCAATATGATCATGGACGGCGGGATTGTCGGTATTTCCATCATATTATACAACCTGACAGGCATAAAACTGGGTGTATTTATTTTCCTATTGAACATCCCGTTTTTCTTTCTGGGGTATAAGCAAATCGGAAAGACATTCGCGGTTTCCACGGTCTTTGGGATTACGATTCTTTCTCTGGCAACCAATTACCTTCATACTGTAGCAGCTTTCACATCCGATATGCTGCTTGCCACAGTGTTCGGTGGAATTGTCCTGGGAGCGGGAGTCGGACTGGTCATCCGATACGGAGGCGCACTTGATGGCAGTGAAATACTGGCCATTCTTTTGAATAAAAGGTTTCCTTTTCCGTCGGCGAATTCATCATGCTGTTCAACGTGTTCATTTTCACCTGGGGAGGATTTGTCCTCGGCTGGGACAGGGCGATGTATTCGGTACTCGCTTATGTCATCGCATTTAAAACCATCGACATTGTCATTGATGGATTCGATGAATCGAAATCCGCCTGGATTATCAGTGATAAAGACCAGGAAATCGGAGATGCAATTTTGGCAAGGCTCGGCCGTGGAGTTACCTATCTCAAAGGAGAAGGCGGTTATTCCGGAGACGATAAAAAGTAATCTTTTGTATCGTCACACGTCTCGAAGAAGCCAAACTTAAATCCATTGTCGAAGAGATGGATCCCACAGCGTTCCTGGCAGTCGCCGATATCAATGAAGTCCGCGGCGGCAGGTTTAAAAAGAGGGATATCCACTAATGGGACCTTTAAAACTCGTCTAAATTGGCGAGTTTTTTATTTAGAAATGTCTTTGGAGCTTCTAGAGACCCGTGCGGTTGAAAAGTGTGTATGATGGGTCTCAAGTAGACTTCTAGAGACCCAAGGCTTTTGGAAAATGTTGAGAGAGGGTCTCAAGGAAGGTTCTAGAGACCCAAGGATGTTGGAGAATGAGGAGATTGGGTCTCAAGGGAGCTTCTAGAGACCCGAGAATGTTGAAAAATGTGTATGATGGGTCTCAAGGTAGCTTCTAAAGACCCGAGGATGTTGAAAAAATATGATAGAGGGTCTCAAGGAGGCTTCTAGAGACCCAAGAATTTTGAAAAATGAAAAGAGAAGGTCGCAAGAGAGCTTCTAGAGACCCGAGGATGTTAAAAAGTGAGAAAAGAAGGTCTCAAGGAAGCTTCTAGAGACCCGAGGATGTTAAAAATGAGAAAGAGGGTCTCAAGGAGGCTTCTAGAGACCCAGGAATTTTGAAAAATGAAAAGAGAAGGTCTCAAGGGAGCTTCTAGAGACCCGAGAATGTTGAAAAATGTGTATGATGGGTCTCAAGGAAGCTTCTAGAGACCCGAGGATGTTGAAAAAATATGATAGAGGGTCTCAAGGGAGCTTCTAGAGACCCAAGGATGTTGAAAAATAAGAATGATGGGTCTCAAGGAAACTTTTAGAGACCCGAGGATGTTAAAAAATGAGAATAAGAGGTCTCTAGGGAGCTTCTAGAGACCCGAGGCGTTCGAAAAATGAGAGTAATGGGCCTAAAGAAAGCTCTTAGAGACCCAAGCCGCACGAAGTTTGAAAAGAAAGGCCTCAAGAAGTTTTGTATAGAACAATCTTCTTGCTTATGGCGTTCTCATTCGAAATCTGCTTAAATAGCAGCCTATTAAGTACATCAATTAAAATACTGTAAGAATAGGAGTGGACATTTTGAATATCAGTACAGGTATGTTTCTAATGATGACTGCATCTCATTTAATACAGGTGTCACTGCTGATGGCTATTTTTTCTTCTATCTATCTCAAAAGCAAAAGAAATGGATATTTCAGTTTAGTTTTTATTTTTGTATTGTATTGGTTTCAATTATTCCGAGGTTTTTCAATTTCATATGTTTTAGGTATCAGTTTTTTGATCATCATTATCGCCATGGGAATCGTGTCATTTTTTGTTATTCGCCGAAAAAAAGATTCCCGAAACTAGGAAAATAGATTCAACCAGGCTCGTCAATAGACGAGTCTATTTTTATAGGACCCTCTTTAAGAAATCTTTAGAAAAAGGCTGGGAGCCAAGAGCATGAAGAGCTTTCCCAATGGCTGCGAGTCCATGCTAACACTATAAACGCGGTTCCATATTTCTATATGGAGTTTAAAAACTTAATGAAAACAAAAGTAGTGGAAAAGCCTTGTCCGTTTAAACCTGTTACACACTAAAGCTAGAAGATATTGAAAGAAACATCACTGCCCATCAACCCTGCTAAATATACTAAGCGACCTCTAACTCTGCTGAAAAACCCTTATGCCTCAACCTTCTCTTTCAAAACCCACTGACTAATCATGCCCGCTGCAAATCCTGCAGCAATCGGCACCAGTGATATTTCAGTATAGGAGAATGAAAGTTTGAATGTTAGAACTTCAATCCTTGCAAAGTATCCTATGAGGTAAAGTACAGTCATTGTGGCAAATGAGACGATCAGTGGAATCCAGTCACGTTTCAATGTTCTTCCCTCCATTTCTTTTCCAATAGTTTTGATAACTTCCAAGGAATTCCTTTTCCTTTTAAGGTAATTCTATTTTATATCTTTTATGAGAAATATGGGTAAAAAATCCTAGAAAGAGAACGATATATAGATAGAATACCAGATTTTTTTCTTCTAAGTACTACTATACTAGCTGCTGCAAAAGGGGTTTATGTTAGTGTCCAAAAATAATAATGACATTAAAAAGGGGAAGAGGACTGGAGCTGCCAGGAATCTGCATAATATATATAAGGCTTTCTTTCACAATCACCAGGATGTGGTTTTTGTTTTGGATAGCAAAGGGAACATTGTGGAATCCAATAATGCCTTTTTGAAATATACAGGTCTTTCCGAAGATGAATTGGCCGGACCTTTTTTTCGTTTTCTGGCATCTGATTATCAGGAAACGGCCAGAGAAAAATTCGAATTAGCTCTATCAGGAGAAACAGTCAGTTACGATGTGGAGTTTAGCTGCGATTCGGGTGACAGGGTGGATCTGCGAATGACCCATTCGCCTATCAATGATGGAAGCGGAATAACTGGTGTGTTTGGGATCGCTAGGGATGCCACAGAATTTAAATTGTTTGAAGAAAAACTTTCTCGGACCCAGGAGGATCTCGATTTTGTCCAAGTTGTTGGAAACGTCGGTAACTGGGAGTATGATGTAGAAACACAGGATGCGTATTGGTCCGAGCAGTTGTATCGGATTTACGGTTTGGAGAATAACGGAAATGTTACTCCTTCTTTAGAAAATTATTATTCGATGGTGCACCCTGAGGATAAAGAAGTGTTTAAAGAGGCCTGCATGAATGCTTTTTATACAGGAGCATGTTTCAGTATGGAATATAGAATAGTTAGAAGAGACGGAGTTGAACGAATTGTCCATGAACAGGGGAATACTATTGTAGATGAGGATGGCACAGTGACACGGATGATAGGTACTGTTCATGATATTACTGAATATAAGCGGACAGAGGCAAAGCTTCAACAAAGTGAGGCACAGGCTGAAATGATTTTTAACAGCTTGAATGAAATCATTTGGTCCATAGATATACGGAACAGGAAAGTTTTGTTCTGTTCAGATGAATTTGAAGATGTGTGCGGCTATAAATTGGAAGACCTTATTAGAACACCCTCACTCTGGGATGAAATTATCTATCATGAAGATGCCAAGAAAATCCGCGCCATCATCGCCGATATCCGAATGGGCAAAGAGATTTTTGAACAGTACCGTCTGCGCCATTTCTGTGGTGACTTAAAATGGATTGATGTCAAAGCCATTCCTACCTGTGATAAGGAGGGAAACCTGATCCGTCTGGATGGAATCATGTGGGATATCACAGACAAGAAAAAGTCGGAAGAAAAGCTTCATAACGCGGCATTTCATGATTACTTGACCCAGCTTCCGAACAGAAGACGATTTGAAGAATACATTGAAGAACAAATCGAATATCACCGGAAGAGCGAGCAGCCATTCGCGCTCCTATATATGGATCTCGATCGTTTTAAATTCATCAATGACCGCCTCGGACATTTTGTCGGTGACGAACTCTTGAAGCAGGTGACAGAAAGGCTGAGGAATCGATCAGGAAACCAATTTGTCGCAAGGCTTAGCGGAGATGAGTTTGCCGTCTGCCTGCCGGAATTGAGAACTCCTGATGAACCAGTGAACGTGGCACAGCAGCTTATTGACATTTTAGAAAAACCTTTTCAATATGGTGACTATGATTTGTTTATTTCAACCAGTATCGGCATTAGTATTTTTCCAAAGGATGGGGAGGACGCTGACTCTCTTGTGAAAAACGCTGATACCGCCTTATCGTATGCCAAGGGAAATGGCAAGAATACATACCAGATTTATACCAGGGAGATGAACCAGGAATCCTACCGGAAGTATTGTCTGGAGAGGGACATGAGGATAGCGGTCCAACAAGATCAGTTCAGGGTGCATTTTCAGCCGAAGGTGAATGTGAAAACGGAGGAAATCATAGGAGCTGAAGCGCTGCTCAGGTGGGAGCATGAAGAATGGGGAAAAATTTCTCCTGCTGAATTCATTCCCATTGCGGAAGACAGTGGATTCATTACCGAAATCGGGATTTGGGTTTTGCAGGATGTCTGCCGGCAATTAAAGGAATGGTCGAAAAATGGACTGCCGATCGTTCCGATATCCATTAATATATCTCCGCAGCATTTCTTAAAGAAGGATGTGGTCGAGCTGGTCCAATCCAATGTAGCCCGGTTCGATATTGACCCAGCGTGGATCGAGCTGGAGATAACTGAAACTTCTTTGATTCATTACTCTGAAATTGTCCAGAAAACGATGTCATCTCTTAAAGCCATGGGAGTAAAAATATCTTTGGATGATTTCGGTACAGGATATTCCGCTTTGTCGCAATTGCAAAATTTTAAATTCGATACTCTGAAAATCGACCAATCCTTCATTAAAAATGTTCCAGTAAAAAGGGAAGATTCCGTCATCACGAAATCCCTGATTGAACTGGCACATGGCCTTGGACTCAATGTGGTAGCAGAAGGAGTGGAATCGGAAGAGCAGCTTGATTTCCTGCACCACAATAATTGTGACCATATCCAGGGATACATCTACAGCAAGCCGATAGCGGGCAGCGAATTTGAAAAAATGATGGTGAAAAGGTATATACAAAGGTCTCAGAAATAAAGTATATTAGGAATATGCTGGAAATAATATTTGTGAGGTGCAAGATGAATAAGTCGCTGGAACAGTTGCAGTTTGAGGTGATCAAAGAATCGAAAAAAGGATATCCGATCCTGCTGGCAGGGTCGATCGTATTTTTTGTATTCACGTTTCTGCCTTTCTTCCTGCCCATCGAAGCAGTCCAATTAATCTGGATTTTCGGTTTGGGCGCAATTTTTCCTTTGGGGTTATTACTCTCCAAGCTGTTGGGTGCCAATCTATTCACGTCCAAGAACGAGTTAGCCACATTGGGAGGAATCGTTGCTTTTCCTCAAGCTTTCTTTATTCCGGTCTTTATCCTTGTTCATTCCCATATTCCGCAGTATCTGCCATTTACCATTGGATTACTGGCAGGCTCGCATTTCCTTCCTTATATGTGGATTTACAAAAGTAAGGCTTACTTGGTAGTTACTTTAGGGGTCTGCCTGCTGTCACTCGCTTTAGGCGGATTATTAACAGATCAGGCGTTCACCATCGTTCCCATTGCGATTTCCCTTACTTATCTTTTGGGTGTCTTCCTGATATTGAAGGAATTGAAAGAAGGAAAGGCGGATTTAACTCCTCCAATAGAAGGAACAGTGTAATTCAGCTATAGAATTGAAGGGTTAAAATCATACGTGATTTTAACCCTTTTTCTCCTTCTTTTGAAGCTTCCTTTATGTATTGGAATTATAGAGGCTCATGAAATTCGGTCTAAGAAAAGAAGCAGATAACTTCCTGCACATAGAAAAATGGCAGTTCTGGCAATGATAAGAATTGAACCTTCAAAAGCAGTCAATTCTCCTTTCCTCTTCATTTTTTTAACTTTTCGGTAAAAGTAGAATGAACATAGAAGCAGGATTACTGCAGATAGTTCAAAGAGATTGTTCAGGAATGCTAGCAAAAAATCAGTTCCTTTCCGAAATAAATTTTAGATAGTAACCCAAAGTAATACATTGGCAGGGGATGGTTGGAATTGGGAGATGCTTTCATTATAAAGCAAGAATTATTTAATCTTACAGTCTGCCAATCTGTTTCAGTAAAACCAAATACTTATTATGTAGTTTCAGCAATCATATTCTTAGGAGAACAATGACATGAAAGAAGCGCTAACTTTTACTATTAAACTCGAAGAACCACTTTTAAAACAAGACTATCACAAGATCAATAAGAGAGAGGCTGTACGTGCAGTCATCTTAAAAGATAATAAAATTCTTTTAGTCCAATCACGAAAAGGAGATTATAAATTTCCAGGCGGCGGGATGGAAGGTGACGAGACCCATTCACAAGCGTTGAAGCGCGAGGTTGCAGAGGAAACGGGATATACAAACATTGAGGTGATAAAAAACCTGGGAAGGGTCCTTGAAGAAAAATCCGATGAGTTTGTAAGCAATTGTTTATTTAGTATGTCTTCAACCTATTATCTTTGTAGATTAGCAAGTGAAGAAACGGATACAATGAATTTGGATGAATACGAAGCAGATCTGGACTTTGTACCAGTGTGGATAACAGTAGAGGAAGCAATAGTTTTAAATGAGGCACTGATACATAATACAAAAAACAACTCATGGCTGAAACGTGAAACCCTGGTTCTAAAAAGGTTGAAAGAAGCAAAGGCATGAATTTCTGTGAAGGATGAATGGAGGGAGTCTTCTACGCGTTAAAGCACGAAAAGGGACAGTCCCTCTTCGTGCTCTAACGTGCAAAAGTGCAGGTTGAAATCTACCATTTTTTACTTCAGATATTGCGAGACTAACACGTAGGCTCTTTCTCTAGTGAGAGTAGCCTGTGTCGCTATATATTCCAGAGTCTCCGTGGAGCCTCCTTCATACTTCAGGGATGCTTCTTTAGCTTTAACATCTCTTTGGTCGACCCATTCCCGTTGTTCTTCTCTCAGGCTGTCCATCTCTTCCTGCCTAAGCTGCTCCTGCAGAATTCCATAGATTTCATTCATCTCATTGTCCCACTTCTTAAACCGTTCCTGCTCTTGTTCTTCCATCTCAACCATCGTATCTTTAGCTTCTGCATAACGGTCTTCTTCTTCCATCTTGCTAAGTTTTTCAAGGTATTCTGTCTTCGTTTTTTCAGCCGTCACATTTTCGTCAGTGGCTTGTTCTGTCCCTTCACTACTTGATTCGTCAGATGTATTACTTTGCTCAGTTTGTTCTTTTTCTTCATCAGAATCCGGTGTCGATTCTGAAGCTCCTTCATTTTTATCAGTATCAGCTGCGTCATCAGCAGCATTTTGAGAAGAGCTGATATCGGAATTTTGGTTGCCAGGCGAAGCATTCGACTCTTCGGTTGAATTACCGCAGGCAGCTAACAAGAGCGGCAGTGACAGTGTCAGGATAATAAGCTTTCGTGAGTTCATTTAAAGACCCCCTATGTATTTGCGGAAATTCCTTCTACTTTGGCAGTCAAATGGAATTTCTCTAACAAATGTAATACTAACATAAAAGTGTATATTGAAATTTATAAAAGTTTGTGAAGTTATATGTTCATTAAAGGTAACTTGGTTTTCGGAAGGGAGAGGGAAGAACATAACTCTCGTACCCACTAGCTCGAAGTGAGGAGCTGCCGGATCCAGGCCTTTGGAGGAATAATGAGCCAGGAGCAGCAATATTTTTTTGAAAACTCATAATTTATTGAAAGGACATGTAAAAAAATACAAAATAATGCAACCTTTTTGAAGTTGAATCGTCTCACTACTAGCGGCTTAGTGATGGGGAGTTTTAAATATGGCAAGGAAACCTTTAAAGGTTATAGAGGATGTATATAACGAGCATTATGTTTACCTGAGGAACTTTTTAATGGGACTGACAAGGGATAGTGAACTGGCCGATGAAATCATTCAGGAATTATTTGCGAAGATTCTTTTGACTCCATCTCAGGTATTTAAGGTTCGCTATATGAAAAGCTGGCTTGCAAGAGGAGCTAAAAATACGTTGCTGGACCATTATAAAAAAAGAGACCTGCCTTGTTGAACGATGACTCCATTATCGAAGCCCTGTTAATCGAAAATAACACTCCTGAAAGCAAAGTTGTCGCCAAGCATGAGTTGGAAGCCATCATGAGTTCTTTGTCTTCAACTGATAAAGCTATTATTCTGGCAAAAGAATATTACGGCTACAATTATCAGGAAATCAGTGACCTGATGGATATTCCGATTTCCACTCTAAAGTCAAAGGTCTTCCGAATAAAAAAGCAGATTGCGAGAGAAGGTGATTAGGTGAATGATCAAGAGAAAATCCATCATTTATGCAAGGAACTGATCCCGCTCATGGACGACGTAGATCACTTTACAAAAGATATACTTATGGATCATATTCAGGAATGCAGGACATGTCAACAATCTTACGCCAAAATCAATGAATTTAGTGAGAACTTTTCATCCCCAAAAGTCCAGGAAGAAGTAGAGATACCGCCGCTGAAAAAATTGGCTCAATTCAATACTGGCCTCAAAATCTTATTGATTGGAATAAGGGTGGTAATCCTATTTTACTTAATTTTTTCAAGTCTCAAATTTTCTGATGGAATGTCCCTGTCTGAAACAACAATTCAACATTTGGAAGCAGGAATCTTTCTGTTCTATTTTCCGACAGCGATTTTCTTAACGGTTTTTTCTTTTATTTTTTTCAATAAGAAATGGAGCTTTTTCTCATTATGTTTGGATATTCTGGTGATTACCATGACAACTGTATTTCTAAGATGGTTATTTATATAAGGCTCTTTTCGAAAACTTTGTAGCTGTTTAATACTAATTCACGAGAAAAACAAGCTTAATTCTCAGGAATAAGCTAGTTAACATGATAAGGAAAGAGCTGATCCCTCTGATTTACCCGGGGAAATATCCGGCTCTTGGGATGTTTCCGATAGCAACAATGTATGTCAAAATAGCCTTTTATAAAAGGGAGGAAGTAACATGATTGCATTACTTTTCATTGGTCTATTCTGGGGAACCCTGTTATTTGTTTTTTCGTACATCCTCTCAAAAAAATACGGGAAGTATTTCGTGCCGCCGCTGGTCAATTTTTTTGCTGCATTCCTGATTACTGCCTATGGTTTTTACTTTGTACGGGGTTTTGAAGGAATGGCTTACGGATTTCTCGGATTGGGATTTTTGATTACTGCAATTATTGGTACGATCTTATTGAAGTTCATAGTCGGCAAAGCGGAACAAAAGCATTCTATGAAAAGAGACCGGATCTTGCTGATCTCTCTGCCTCTTGTCTTTACGATTTCACTGGGAGTTTTGGTCTTCACCAATAAGAATTATCGTATCATTGATGAAGGAAGTACGAAGTTTGCAGAAGGGGATAGTCGAAAATATGAAGATTACTATAGGGTTACGACAGTCTCTGAAGGAAGGAAGCAGGTAACATTGACGCTCGGTAAAGATTATATGGGCAAAGAAATAAAAGTGGATAGGGTCAGCCAAAGGAATAACACTGAAATCATCATCGATCTAAAGGAAGGGGAGCATAAAAGCCATACACCTTATATTATGATTCAACTTGATGAAATCAAGGAACCGCTTATCGTACAAACGAGCGAAGGAGAAACGATTGAGTCAATAGAGGAAAAGGTAAGGGCAGATAACGAAAATTGACCCTTTTATAACAGAGAGCACCACAAATAAAATACAGATTGGCCATCATAATATTCCTTACTTTTGACCCTAATCTTTATCAGATCCCGTTTATAGCTGTTTGAATATGTCTGTTTTCGTATAGATTATTGCTTTCGATAAAATTCCAAGAGCCCGATATTTCCCCTGAATACTAATGTTTCTCTCTCTTAACGGGGCGCGTGGCTCTTTTTTTCTTGCTTACCAGGATATAACGGTGAATTCTGGTGATGTTTTTCGAAATTCATATTAAATAGGAACAAAGTTTACGAAAAGAGCCTTGAATAAAAATGCTTCGAAAAGAATAGATGGGATCGATTATTTTAAGGTAGTTATTTACTAATGCTCATTATATAATGAATTTAAAATCCCTTTTACTAGTATTGGAGAAAATTAATGGCAGAGGAATTGTTGTTGTATGTCCTGCTGATTGCGCTGGCAGGTTTTTTAAGTTTGGGTTTAAGTTGGTTTTCTTATTATAAATTGCAGGAGGCTCCAGGCGGGCGGCAGTATATGATTGCTACTTTATTATCGGCAGTTTTCGCATTTGCATATGCCTTTGAATTGACAAGCAGCACGCTGATGGAAGTGAAATTCTGGCTGGGTGCGGAATATCTTGTCATGCCGTTCATACCGGGTTTCCTTTTATGGATGTGTGTGAGGTATGCCGGAATTGAGCTCAGGCAGCGCCACCTCTATCTTTTGTTTCTGCCACCTATTATTACGGTTTTCACACAGCATACGAATGAACTTCATCATTTATATTACACATCGATTCAACTGAGGGAAGACCTGCCTTTTCCAATCGTTGAATTGACATACGGACCTTTATTCTATGTCCATGCTCTATATCTTTTCTTATGTCTGACAACGAGTATAGTTCTCCTTTTGCTTCAGTTAAAAAAAGCTCCGTTCCGTTTTCGGATGCAAATCATCTTGATGATCTTAGGATTATTCGTGCCCATTGTCGCTAATTATTTTTACGTGAACAAGTACAGTGATAATGGGATTGACCTAGGGCCGGTGTCGATGAGCCTTTCATTCATCCTTCATGGAATCGCATTGTTTTCCTATCAAATGTTCAATGTCCTTCCGATCGCAAGGGAGAAGGTATTTGACAGCATGAGGGAAGGGGTGGTGGTCCTTGATCAAAAGGGGGCTGTCCTGGATTACAATAATGCCATGCTGAAAGTTATTCCAGAGTTGAACCAGCTGTCAGTCGGAAAGGCGATTCATAAGGTGCTTCAGGATTCAGAACTGAGCCGGCTTATCTGCCAAGGAAAGGAATGCGACTATGAATGTACCAAGAATGGTACAGTGGAGCATTATCAAGTCCGGTTCTCTCCTGTTTTTCACAAAAACAAGGAAGTAATCGGAAGCATCATCACCTTTATGAACATTTCTGAAAGAGTGCTCCTGCAGGATAAGTTAAAAAGGCTGGCAAGCTATGACGGCCTGACTAATGTATACAACCGCACCTGCTTCCTGGAAAACGCCGAATCAGTAGTGGATTCCTCCGTGAACGGTGCTTCCTTGATCCTCTTTGATATCGATCATTTCAAGCAGGTCAACGATACCTTTGGCCATGAGGCAGGAGACACCGTGCTTTCCCAAGTTGCCCGCACAGCCCAGTCACACCTGAGACCTCACGACCTTTTGGGCAGATATGGCGGAGAAGAGTTCATCATTCTTTTGCCGGAAACACCTTTAGAAGAGGCTTTTTTGATAGCAAATCAATTGAGGATAACTATAGCCTCCAACCTGGTAAAGGTTGATCGCAAACCGGTCCAGGTCACTTCCAGCTTTGGCATAACTTTTATATCCGGCAGAGAAGACTTCTCACAGGAAAGCATAAAAGAAGCTATTGGTAAGGCAGACGAGGCTCTTTATGCTGCCAAAAGAAACGGCCGGAATAATGTTCAAGTGTTTGTAGAAGAGCAGGGATTAGCATTTAATAGTTCCGGAGACAAGTAAAGGATAAGAGAAGGAGGAAATAATGAGCGAAACGGCACAATTGATTATTTTGATACTTACCACTATGGCTGTTCTGGTGCTTTTTAAAAAATCCAAGGATGACGAACCGCTTTTACTCTTGAAATTATTTGGGTTTACCTTTATCGGTGCCTTCATGCTGGATTTAGACAGTGTAAAGCTGCCATTGGGTTTCGCTGTGTTTCTATTATTCTTTCGGAATCCTAAGTTGAATGCAGAAACAAAGCATATAGCAGCGTCAGTAGGATTGGGTATTTTCATGCTTAATCTCTTCATTCCCCAGGCAGAAGCCATGGTCTATGAACGTACACAGCATGTTGATTTGCAAAATACGAATTTTTACGAAGGAAGCCTTGCGGAAGAACTGGTCCACCTGAAAGATCATTTTAAAATGGATAAAAACAGCACCGAATTAAGAGGGCTTGATATGGTGATTCACGAGGATGGAACTTATAAATTCCTTAGCTTTGGACTTGTGGAACAAACTCATGAAGGGACGGTTAACTATATTATCGACCTTTCCGATGACAGAAAAAGCTTTGATGTTTCAAGGTATAAGGTAAAGAAGGAACAAGAAGAGTACCTCAATCACCTGCAATTTACCGACGCAGAGCTCTTGCTGTCGAACATCGATATTATTACCCCTTCAATGTTTGATATAGAAGGAAAGGAATACTATCAGCTTAAAACAGATGGTCTGCGGGAAAGCTATGATGGTCAGTCGAACAACACGTTTAAAATTGACACAGCTGGTAAGCATGAAATTGAGAAAGATCAACTTCCTGCTCAAACCATCGTGGCTGAAGTCTGTGGAAGTAAAGAGTTGACCGAAACTCATTATCCTTTTAAGTGTGAACAAGATGAATATTTTTGGCTGGATATGCTGCCTAAATCGCAGGATTAATTTGGCCGGGGATCAAGACTGGCTTAGCTCAAAATGAAAGTGAAATCAGAGGGGGCACTGAAAATATACCCAATTTTAAAACCTAATTCTCTCTTTAACAAAGAAAAAGTCAACTATACTTCCTTAAATCGGAAGAAAGTTGGCTTTTTGAATGTGTCTCTTTTTTTATCCCATTAGCTTTAGAGTCCTTTTAATGATTTTTAGAACAAACGCCTGCCGGGCCAGGGAATGTACTTTCTCAACAAGACGAGGGAAAGATGCCGATTCAAGGGTCTGGAATAGTGACCAGTGGTACCGATCAGCCTCAGCAATTTGTCTAGTATATAGAGGGAAAAATTCCCCTTATTTACAAAAAAGCATGTTAAAACAGCCAAATAGCGGGAGAAATTCCCCTTATTTGACCAAAAACACTAGAAAACAGGTGCTGCTTCTTCTAATAAGGGGAAAAACTCCCTCTATTTACTCCAATATGAGCTTAGAAATTGCATTTAGCGGGAAAAACTCCCCTTATTTTCACCACTGAATAAAAGGATAATCCTATTCGCTATAAAGCCCACTCCGCCGTGCGCCCGCCAAGTGGTGTGACTGGGTTTATTGGCTTTGTGCTGTTTGTATCAGCAGGTATCATCTTGATACTTTCTTATGCCGTTTATCTTTTTAAGTAGAGGGATATCTTTCTTTATCTCCTGCGCTTTGTAATAATATGAAACTTTTGCTGAGATGAATCGTAGCTGTTTATAAGGTGAGATATATTAGGAAGAACTTCTAAGGACGTTTTTTCTCTCGATTATAAGATTGTGAGGTTTAAGGATAATGGTTAAAAAGAGCATCGGATATTCCGCAACCTATTTTACAGTAATTGTGGTTTATCAATTATTCATTCACAATGAAGTCAGGTGGGCTGAGAATGCAGGGATAAGCTTTATGGTTTTTCTTGTCTCTCTTTTTTTCATTGGACGGATGTTCCCTATGATTGGAAAAAGAATAGCAGCGAACAAAAGATTAATAATGATTGAGAGTGATCTTTTTAATATTTTGGAAAGCTGGTGAATGATGTATGCGGGAAGACTTATATTCGAGGCTTAATAGCTGGAGAGAAAAGTATTCGAGCTTTGTCATAGCATTGGTTTGCTTGTACAGCGCCTATGTAAGCTGGGGTGGAAATGGGGTGTTAACTGGTGTATTGGTGTCAGGGGTTATAGTTTGCGGGACAATTGGATTCCAGGATGTAAAGCGCTCGAGGCAGCAAAGCTCTTAAAGACTGCAGTTCCATCTCATCAAGGTAAAAGGGAGAAATAAGAATGAATTTCGAATCACACCAGCACTTACATATTGGATATTACGAGAATGGATTTGATTTAGAAGCTGTTGCTTACAAAATCCAAGGAGTGGATAAGTGGGTTGTCTTCCTGGATGCTGAGCAAGACCTTTCAATATTTAAGGGTGTCTTAGAGGAGCATAATAAAAATGTTTCATTTGGTTATGAAATTTTCACAGTGAATACGGATGATTTGTCGTACGAATCGGGACAGGTGCGATTAATGGACTGGTTAAGGCAGTTATATATTATTTAATGTGAAATCAGCATGGCAGTACTAGTTAAAATTGTTTAATTATAAAATCTGAATCTTATTGGTAAGCAGTCCTCATTTTTCATGAGATCAATATTTTCCCTCATTATTACTTGAATTTCAGGGAAAGAACTAACTTCTTCTCACAAAGTGGAAGGAGTATTCGATTGATTGCAGAATACCTACTAAGTAGAGTTTAAATATGAACAAACCAGGAGGGTATTATGGGGAGAATAGTTCATTTTGAAATTCATGTGAATGAGATGGAGCGGGCTGTAAAGTTTTATGGGGAGGTATTTGGCTGGACGTTTGAAGATTGGACCGATTTCGCGGGAATGCCTTATATGGGAGCCGTAACTGGCGGAGAAGATCAGCCGGGAATCAATGGAGCTTTGATGCAGCGCCAGGGGCCTCCTCCAGAACCGAATCAGCCTATGAATGGTTATGCCTGTACGATGGGTGTAGGAGATTACGATGCAACTGAAGCCAAGATCCTTGAAAATGGAGGACAGGTCGCAATGCCGAAGTATGCACTCCCAGGAATGGCTTGGCAGGGCTATTATAAGGATACAGAAGGAAATATTTTTGGCATTCATCAACCGGATGAGAATGCAAAATAAATCATTTACATAAAAGGACCAGTTCCCTTGCATAATTTAGCACGGGGGTGGTCCTTTTATTATGTTGAGGGGTGTTGTATGCTAACTTGAAAAATGGACAATCTACAGTTGATAAGCTTAACGGTCCGCAAGCCGCCATTGCGAGCCGTAAGCCGACGATGCGGGCCAATATCAAGAGGAAAAGGCAGACTCAATGGCCCGCAAGCCGTCGATGCGGGCCATTATCAAGAGGTAAAGGCAGACTCAATGGCCCGTAAGCCGTCATAGCAGTCCATTATTAAGAGGAAAAGGCAGACTCAATGGCCCGTAAGCCGTCGATGCGGCCCAATATCCAGCGGAAAAGGCAATCTCAATGGCCCGTAAGCCGTCGATGCGGGCCATTATCAAGCGGAAAAGGCAGACTCAATGGCCCGTAAGTCGCGATTGCGGCCCAATGTCAAGCCGAAAATACAGCCTCAATGGCCCGCAAGCCGTCGTAGCGGGCCATTATCAAGCGGAAAAGGCAGACTCAATGGCCCCGTAAGCCGTCGATGCGGCCCAATATCCAGCGGAAAAGGCAATCTCAATGGCCCGTAAGCCGTCGATGCGGGCCATTATCCAAGGGAAAAGCCAGCCTCAATGGCCTGTAAGTCACGATTGCTGGCCAATATCCAGCGGAAAAGCCAGCCTCAACCGCCCGTAAGCCGCCGTAGCGGCCCAATACCCAGCGGAAATGGCATCCTCAACCGCCCGTAAACGTTCTTTGCAGCTAAAACTCTGCCAAAAAATTCTCGATGCCCTCAAGCCTAAGAGAATCAACAATCAAAAAGCCTCATCTTAAAAGGGTTTCCACTTAACCTTCTTCGCTTCGTTATACCTCTTTTCAACCTCATCCCAATTCACCACATTCCACCAGTTGTCCACGTATTTGCCGCGGTTGTTTTCATACTGTAAATAGTAGGCATGCTCCCATACGTCCAGCACCAAGAGGGGGATGACGTCCCACTGGCTCAAGTTCTGGTGTTTCTCTGCTTGAAGGATTTCCAAACGGTGGGCACGGGGAGACCAGACTAGAATAGCCCATCCCGAGGCTTCCACATTCTTGGCAGCTTCTGAAAAATGGCGCTTGAACTGATCGAAGCTGCCAAAGGATGAATTAATTTCAGCCTTTAGAGCTCCTTTCGGCATACCGCCGCCTTGAGGGCTCATGATACTCCAGAAAATCGTGTGCAAATAGTGGCCAGCACCATGGAAGGCTGCTTCTCGTTCCCAATGTTTGATCAGTGAAAAATCGCCCGTTCGCCTTGCTTTTTCCATTTCTTTTTCAGCTTTATTGAGACCATCCACATAGCTTTGATGGTGTTTGTCATGGTGAAGTTCCATGATTCTTCTATTTATATAAGGTTCGAGGGCTTTATAAGGATAGGGAAGCGGAGGCAGCTTATGTCCGCCAATTGGCACGGCGGAGGTATTTCTTTGGCTGTCTGTTTGCGTTACTATTGATTCCCATTGTTGTGATAATAGGACAGATTGCTGCTGTAATTGATTGGCTATTTGTTGATCCAAAAGACTGCTGTTGTTCCTATGCTGCTCCAATTGTTTTAAGAACTCATCCAATTGTTCACTGAATTCAGAGGTCTCATCACTTATCGGCAATTGATCAAGATTGCATGCCTTGTTCCATTCTTCTATCATCTCGGCCGCAAATCGATTCAGTTCAATCATTAGATTTTCACTCATGTATAACCCACCTTTCTTCATCGTTACACTATATGATGCAAGGGGGAAAAGGTGGTATTAAATTCTGTATAACGTAGTTAAGCGTACATAGGTAACGATTTAATTTAAACTGCAAAGAAGCATTCTCTAAATAGATTTGCACCAAATCATATAGAAACCCTCCCATCTTGTGATGACCTCATCACCAAGCGGGGAGGGTTTTAATGCTTTAACGCACAAAAAGGGACAGTCCCTCTTCGTGCGTTAAAGCATTAAAGTCTTCGCTTCATTAATTCGTAATTCCCGCAGAGTTTTACATAATAAAAAATAGAACATTCCATCCCAAAAACCGTTCTATGATTCTGTTTGAATTTTTTGAACAAGGGGTATTCTTACCTATGTCATTATTTGTATGAAATTTTTCACTTATTAACTTATTGTGGTAAAAAGAACTTAGTTTCCCAGAGTTAACACTACTAAAGAACGAGGAATAATTTCCTGTTTTTGCTAAATGGGTATTTTGAAATAGAACTAACAGGTAAATGGTGGTACGATACTTTTAGCAATTGGATAATATAGGTACTTTATTGTAAGGGAGATGCCGATATGGGACTCTACAATGAATTGAATTACATTCAGACTGTGATTCACTCCCGTTCGAGAGATATCCAAGAGAAGATATCACGTTTGAGGGAAGCAAAATACGCCATACTGAATGAGCAAAGCCAACTTTTGAATGAAATAAAGCAAATCCAGCAGCCAGAATTACATAACAATTGGCTTGGTCCGAGATCGGATGATTATGATGCGAATCGTGAATCAGCCCTGCAAGCTATGAGACAGATCGGACATGAAAACTATGATGAATACGTAAGTTCAATAGAATCAAAGATTCATATATTGGAGGCACAGCAGAGTGCCTTTTCCTTCTATGGGAATTTGGCAAATGATGCTGAATCCTTGCTTTCCAAAGGTGAAGATTTTTATGATCAGGTCTCCCATAAAATCAGTGACTTGAAAGGGAGGTTATTTTAAATGAATGTGAATTCGGGTTCAGGCGGCGGGTCTGGGCAGCAAATAAAACTGAACCATGCTGCCGTCATGGCGAAACTGAATGATGTTATGAGTTCCCTCCAGCGGCTGCAGATAAATCCGCCTGCAGAGGGACAGATTGGACGGAATAAACTGGATTATACTGATGCCTGGATGCAGCGTGAACAGAGTATTCACCAGTTATTGAAGGAGTATATCACCGTAGTTGAAAAAAATGTTGAAGATACCAAAGCGAATGTAAACACCTTAAAAGAGCAAGACGAAGCCATAACAAGATCTTAATAGATGGCTGTTTTCACATGAATTGTTGCTTTCGGAAAAATCCCAGGAGCCGGATTTTTCCCCGGATACTAAGGGATTTCTCTCTAATCGGCGAAAGCAGCTCTTTTCTTTTCATGATTACCAGGTTATTAAGGTGAATTCTGATTAGTTTTTTGGAATTGGTACCTAAATAGCAACAAAGTTTCCGAAAAGATCTTAATAGAAAGGGCAGAGGCGACCATTGAAAGTATATGAAGCCCCCACTTTACTTGACGCAATGTCCGAACGCCTAGGCGAATATGAGACATTAAGAGACCAACTCCAGACACTAAAAAACTCTTTTCAAGCGATAGTCGAACTCGATGATGAATTCCAAGGAAAAGGCGCCGATGCCATTAAAAGTTTCTACAGTGCCCAAATCCATGTGGTAGACATATGGATTCAGCTCACAGAAAGAAACATCGCTTTTTTCGGTGGCATTCATGATGACGCTGAAGGCCGAAATCTCAGCAGGGAAACGGTGGAGCTTCCATTCCTGGAAGAAAATCTTCACCAGAGTGAAAGGCGTTCCGATCAGATGATTGATGCTCAACAGCGAGAGCTGGAAGGTATACTGGATAGGATTAGAGATATTCATCCACTGAATGTTTTTTCTAGAGAACGATTTGATACCCACCTTGAGCAGGCAAGGAAGAAGCGAGAGGATACGCTTGACTCCATAAACCGATTTGATGAAGAATTAAAGAGGGAATATCAGCACTTGGAGAGCAGTGAACAAATGATTACCGGGCTGATGAGGCAGTTAATGGACTCCTCCAGGCAAGGGAATCACATATCACCGCTGCATTTCAACGCAGCAGCGTACTATTCCAGCAATGCATACCAGCTAACAGATGAGATCACCGCCCAGACAGAATCCTACTTGAGTTTCAAAGAAGCACAAGAACAAGCAAGAGAGCCCAACCCCGTTCCTGAAGAAGAAGTCAACGAAAACCCGTTCATGGAATCGCTCAACAGTTTTAAAGATATCGCACAGGATTTTTGGGGCGGAATGGAGAATAGAAGCGAGAAGAAGTTTGACTCCTTTTATGATTTCGGCAATTATATAACCAGCGGAGCGCTTGGTGCTGGAAAAGACATGTGGAAGGGTATGGAAGACCGTGCAGAAGTGGCCATGGATGACCCTTCGAACTTTATCAACTACCTGACAATGGGCGGCATGGATCTCTACAACGGAGCGGTAAATCCCGATGATGCCTTTTCAAAGGAACATTGGCTGAACAGCTTCGGTCTTGCAGCACTCCTAGCCGGCGGTGCCAAACCCGGCCTTGGTGTGAAAGGACAAACAACTGTCTCAGCAACAGCACGCCAGGCAGTCCCTAAAGTTTCATTAAATCAAAGATGGAATGAGATCCGGTTGGGGCTGGATGATCTTTATAACCGGCCTATGATGGCTGCCGAAAATGGGATGCTGAAAGGTGGGTTTGGAGAGCCGGGGTGGAGTAGGTTTTCTGTTGAGAGGGATGTTAAGGGTCGGGGAGTTGAACATAGGAATAAAATTGATGTTAGACATAGAGAAAAAGTCCTCGAGGATATACTCTATAAAGGCGTTGATGAAGATACTAAAAGATTAAGAAAACAAGCGTATACTGAATTTGAATTGGATACAAAAGAGTTGTATAAATCAACTGAAGACCGCGCTAAAGCTTTTATGAAAATTTTGGAAGATCAAGATCCTTGGCCATTAGGATTTAATAAAGATGTAGCTAAAACTACTCTAAAACCTGGTGCCCGATTTGAAATGGCTCTTGGTCCTGGACAACCTTGGGACCGTCCCGGAGGATTTGGGACATTTGATAGAATAACTGATACTAACTACGTTAGAAATCAATTAGCAGTAAAGAGTGAGTGGAAACCTGATATTGATAGAGTGGTTGTTTATGAAGTTATTGAGGAATTACCAGTAATTTCAGGAAAGGTCGGCCCACAAATTGAAGAGGGTGCAGGAAAATATTTATCGGGTGGTGGTCATCAAGTACAATTGCTTGTAAAGCCTGCAGATAGAATGAAATATTTGAAAAAAATTGAAGAAATATATTTAGAATAGAGGAGAATATTAATGGAATTTACTAATGAAAATAAAACAGGATGGAAAATCCATGATAAAGACATTAAACTCAATTTGGATAATGTCATTAGTGGAAAATACTATGATAATTCCAAGGTAGTTGCTTTTTTAATAGGAGAAGATTCAACTAATCCTGAAAAGTTATTGGTATATAATCTAAATGGAGAAAAATTATTTGATAACAGTAAACCCGACGGATACCAATTTATGTATCTTTCGAGCCATCCGAAAGCAGAGATTGTTGTAGTTTGTGGAATTATTGATATAGAAAGTTCAGAGGAATCGTGGTCAGATTTTTATTTCAAAGTTAATTTAAATGAGGATAATTTGGAAAGAATAGGAATCGCTAGGTAAGGGGATTTTTAAAAATGTAATGTTTATATTACGAGTATGAAAGCATGAGTACACTGTATCTTGGGACGAATGGGCAGATGAACTGTCCCCAGTACTATCCAATAAAAAGTAACTTTTTTAAAGCAGTTGGAACCAAAATATCCAGCTGCTTTTTAAAATTCATTCGTATTTTTCCTTATTATTAAAATACGTGATAAGAACACTTGCACAATTGCTGAATAAAGGTATAAAATAAAAGTGTAATTAACAATTAACAATTTGCATGTTGTTATAATATATAAAAACCTGCAAACAGACTAAATGAGGTGATAAGTATGAAGTATCAAAACGAAGAAGAGATGCTTCAGCATTATAATTCCAAGGAGTATGTGACTCCGGACGGTTATACAGCAGACATCGGAGTCTTCACTATAGAACTTGCGTATAAGGAAGAATACAAACCACCCATAGCTCAACTAAAATTACTTTTGATTCAGAGGGCGAAAACAGACAAAGACGGAGAACCACACATCGAAGGCGGCAAGTGGGCGCTGCCGGGAGGCTTTGTGAAACCGGATGAAACTGCGTCGAAAGCAGCTGTCAGAGAGCTCAGTGAAGAAGCGAGTGTAAACAATATTACACTGAAACATTTCGGTGTATACGACACGCCAGGTAGAGATAAGCGAGGGTGGATCATCTCCAATGCGTTCTACGCGATCGTCACGAACGATTATCTGGAAAAAAGGAAAGCGGCGGATGATGCAGAAAACGTTGGATTGTTCACACTAAAGGAAATTGATCAGCTTGAATTAGCCTTTGACCATAAAACCATCATACATGATGCCTTCCAGATCATTCGAAAAGATTTGCTCCAAACTACAGTTGCAAAAGAGTTTCTCCCAAAGGAATTTACACTTTCAGAATTAAGAAGTGTTTTACTACTTGTCAGCGATGACCCGGGGATAGTAAATAATTCAGCTTTTGTCAGAGATGCACCGAAATATCCGTTTTTAGAAGTGGCGAGAAATCAAAAGGGCGAAGTCAAAAAACGAATAGAACAGCCAAGCAGATGACAAGAATGTTTCGTTTTAAAGATTATCAACCGATCCCAAGCATCTATTAATTTTTTTGGAAACAACAATTAACACTTTGCAAATTATAAACCGAGAATGAGGAGGAGTTAATATGAGAAAAGCATTGATTGTCATTGATTACACCAACGATTTTGTTCACGAAAAGGGAGCACTTACCTGCGGAGAGCCGGGACAGAAAATTGAAGGTCCTATACTCGAACTCATGAAAAATTTCAGGCGGGAAAAAGAGTTCATTGTTCAGGCTGTGGATGTACACACGCCAAACGATCCCTTTCATCCGGAAACAAAGTTATTCCCTACTCATAACGTGAGAGGTGCCTGGGGGAGACAATTGTATGGAAAAGTGAAAGAACTTCATGAACAGATGGCCGAAGAAAATGAGGATGGTCAAGTTTATTACATGGATAAAACCCGTTACAGTGCATTTGCTTACACAGATCTTGAAGCAAAGCTAAGAGAAAGGAACATAACGGAGATCCATTTAACAGGTGTTTGCACAGATATCTGCGTCCTTCACACAGCCATAGATGCTTACAACAAAGGATTCAGCATCGTCATTCATGAAAAGGCAGTGGCCAGCTTCAATGAACCTGCTCATCAGATGGCATTGCAGCATTTCGATAATGTTTTAAACGCAGCCATTATAAATGGAGAGTGATAACTGATGTTGAAAGATTGGACATTATTTGAAAAAATCTGGCTCGGATTATTTACTGCTGTGAATGTTTATCTGTTTTTTGCCTGGGATGATACCTTCCTGGGGTTCGTTACCTCTATTTCAGGAATGCTTTGTGTCTTTCTAGTTGCGAAAGGGAAAATAAGCAATTACTATTTTGGAATCGTTCAAACAGCGACGTACGCATATATTTCATACGGTTACGGATTGTACGGGGAGACGATGCTTAACGCACTGTTTTACTTCCCTGCACAGTTTGCAGGGATTTACCTTTGGAGTAAACACAAAGTGAAAGACGATATAAAAGGGGAGGATGTCCAAATAAAAAGCCTTTCTAACAAAGGTTGGGCGTATACAATCGTTAGCTCCATCATTCTGGTGATTCTTTACGGCATTTTATTAAAAGCGTTAGGCGGAAAAAGCATCTGGATTGACTCTTCAACTACGATACTATCAATTATCGCGCAAATATTGATGTTGAAGCGCATAACAGAACAGTGGTTGTTCTGGATTGCTGTAAACATTTTATCAATCGCGCTTTGGGTGACAGCATTGGTGACACAGGGCGGGAACGATCTATCCATGCTGGTGATGTGGACGGCGTTCCTGGTGAACAGCGTGTACGGGTATGTCAACTGGAGAAAACTTTGGTTCAAACAAAAGGGGGAGACACAATGAAAACAGTCGGATTTTTTGGCGGTAAATTCCTTCCGCTCCACCAAGGGCATGTCCTTGCAATTATAGAGGCTTCATCGACAGTTGATGAGTTGTACATTATCTTTTCTCACAGTGAAGAAAGAGATAGGAAGACATGTGAAAAAACAGACTTTTCCTACATTCCCGCAAGAGTCAGGTTACGTTGGCTCCATCAACTTACAAAAGATATGGAAAATGTCCATGTATTATCCATCGAGGATAATGGGGGCGAGGACGAATATGATTGGGAACTGGGTGCAAAGAAAATCAAGCAGGCGATTGGAAAACCGATTACTCACGTTTTCAGTTCTGAAAAAGATTATGACGACATTTTTCAGCTGCTTTACAAAGACTCCAATCATATTTTAATAGATCCGGATAGGATAATGATGCCTGTTTCTGCTACTAAAATACGAACAGAAGGTGTGTATGCTAATTGGAATTTCATACCGAAAGTCGTGCAGCCATTTTTTGTTAAAAAAGTTGCGATTTTGGGTACGGAAAGCTGTGGGAAATCCACATTAACTCGTAATCTGGCCGCTCTCTATAATACAACCTTCGTGGAAGAATACGGACGGACCTTGTGCGAAGAAATAGGAGGATGCGAGGGTATTATTTTGGAAGAAGATTTTCCGTTGATTGCCTACGGTCATAAAATGAAAGAGCACCAATCACAGTTAGCAGCAAACAAAATAATGTTCATCGATACAGAAGCTACAGTCACTCAATTCTATTCTGAGCTGTATCTTCATCAACACCAAAAAGTGATTGATGAAATAGCAAAAACCCAGCAATACGACCTCTGCCTTTACTTGGAGCCTGACGTCAAGTGGGTGAATGACGGATTAAGAAAACACGGAGAGCCGTCAATAAGATCTGAAAACGACAAGAGGCTGAAAGAATTGCTGAAACAGAATAATACTCCCTATCTAGTCATAACCGGCACATATCAAGAAAAGTTAAAAAAGGCGATGAATGCCATAAATGAATTATTGGGAGTGGGCACACATGAAACAGTACGATGACAATTAATATTGATTGAGAACTGACTAGCCATATTTATGGCAGCGTCTTAACGGAAGTCACTTTTAAATTCAAGTAAGCAAAACTAAATGCGAATGATGTATTGAAGATTAACAGGAGGATAAAACATGAATTTAAATGATGCAATAAGAATTATTCATGTGGAGAAGTTACAAGATTATAACATGAATGAAGTAAGGGAAAATAGAGAAAATGAAGTTGTCTTAAGGCAAGAGAATGATAAATGGATAGTTTATGTAACAGATGAAAGGGCTAGCAAGGTTACAAATTCACAAGGTACCTATGAGGATGAGGAAGAAGCATTGAAAGATTTTATTAAAAGATTAAGAGCGGGCAAAATATTAAGGGAGCTATAAAATTTTCCGATTCTACTCCTTAAATTAGGTTGGTGGGACGAATGACAAAACAGGAGTTCTTAAAGAAAGTAGAATCAGAAAAATTAAATAAAGGTGAATATTCTATAATAATCGGCAAGCTATCTGATGCTCCACCTGTATTAGGATGTGTAATTGAACAAGGGGCATGGAAAGTATATGAAACAAGAGAACGTGGTGGCCACTTCATTATTAAAGAACTTGACGATGAATCTGAGGCATTTGATTACTTTTATAAAGTTGTCCTTAGTCAGCATAATAGAAATAACAACTTTTAATCTTAAAAGCCACTTGGATAAATCACAAATAAGTATTGAGTACAACAAACTTATAAAAGCAGGAGGCTATAGGGTTGCAGCATAATGCCGAAACGATTGAAAATTTTATAATTGATGAACTTAAGAATCGATTCAATGAGAGGGTAGAAGATTTTGTGATATCCAATAGCACTGATATTCCCTATACGATGACTAGTATAGTTTTTAAAATGTACAATTATTTTTATGTGAGGTTCAACTACGACAGAGGAAACTTTGGATGCTCAGTTGTTAATGGAGTGTATGGGATTAGTATAGAATCTAGTGAAAAATGGTTTGATCAAGCCGACTTTGATAAGTTCTTCAATGACCTGCAGAGACAAATTGAACTTAGAATACCAGATAAATTTTTGGAGCATCACGGTTGGAGATAAATACTCGGGCCGGGAATGGTTTCCTGACCAGATGGGCGATGTTACCAATTTATAAATAGGAAAGGTGAGAAAAAACCAATGGAAAAGATACATCGTGGAGATGGTTTTGCGATTATAGAGAAAGATGGGGAATATCAAATTTCCTGGGCTCAAGGGCCTTATAATCAACCGGTATTTTATCCTATTTCTAAACAGAATATGAAAAAGGCGTTTCAATCAGATCAAGATGCTTATGAAGTCATGATTTATGCACAAACGGGTCAATGGCCAACTGGTGTTAAGGAAGAAAACGAAATTAATATAGATTTTCTGCAAAAGTATCCTGAACTACTTTTAAAGGTTCCTGAAAACCAGGAACTATTGACGAAGCCAGGATTGCAGAGTAAAGGTTATGAATCAATAAAAAATGAAATTAAAAACGCTTTAAAAAAGCATTTCGATGATAGAATCGGCAGTTTCTCAGTTTTCAGTCAGACTGATATCCCTTACACAATGTTTAGTTTGCAGTTTACTGCTTATAATTATTTTAACGTAATTTTAAATTACGATAGAGGTTCTTTTGGTTGTTCGATCGTTACTGGTGATGCAGGGATTGGTCTTAAAAATAGTCAGAAATGGTATGATGAAGCCGACTTAGATGTTTTTTGCAAAGAACTTAGAGAGCAGCTTGAATTGAGGATTCCTGACAAATTTTTAGAATACCACGGATGGAAGTAGAGGGTACTATCTATTAAAAGTAGAAGAATTAATTGGTTTATACAATAGCCTTTCATGAACTGACAAAAAATTATCCGGACAGTGTTCTGAAAAAAAGGGCTGCCTTTTATTCCATACATTTTTTGCAAAGATATATTGATATGGAGAGTGAAAAAATGATATTTATTAACGAAAATAAAACTTCATGGAAAATAGAAAACAGAGAGGTTCATCTGGAACTGGAAAACGTTTTATGTGCTAAATACTACGGTATTTCTGGTGTAATGGCTTTTATAATTGGAGATGAGACAAAAAACCCCGAGAAGGTTGCAGGGTATGATAGTAACGGTAAAGCCTTATTTACTATCAATCAACCTGAAGGATACCAACTTATGTATCTTACGAATCATCCCCAAGCAGAAGTGGCTGTGGTGTGCGGAATAGTTGATAGTGAAAGCGAAAGTTGGTCAGATTTTTACTTTAAAGTAAATTTACACAGAGAAGAACTAGAAAGGATTGGAATAGCTAGGTAGGTTTAAAAGTTTAGTTTTTCACCAGAATAGTATGCCAATGAGTCAATGAACAAATTTAATTATGAGTATGATGGTATGAAGGAGAGGCACTATGGCAATTAAAAATTTCAAGTGGGATAGCCAGAGCCAGTCAGTATGCTGGGTTTATAACGGAACTACGATAAAATCCACCTATGAACATGCTTACTTTGCAACGTTAGATGAAAATGAGAATTATGTCTTTGTTGAAGCAGGAGAAAATAATAATCAAGAGCAGATGTACTATATCTCTTTTGATGGAAAACCCATCTTTTCTTT
Organism: Bacillus sp. P14.5; assembly: GCF_003316765.1. Lineage (GTDB taxonomy): Bacteria > Bacillota > Bacilli > Bacillales > Bacillaceae_B > Rossellomorea. The sequence continues at coordinate 56,255 of NZ_NIJF01000088.1, forward strand.
TGATAGATTAACAGGTACTGTCAGCTGGTTAAATGGGAACAAGCAGGTGCAAATTAATGCCTTAAATGCTATTGGTGCTCATCGATATAGTGAGCATAATTTAATTATTGTTGTTAAACAAAGTGGTCCTTCTGCTACAAAACTATGTGGTTATTCAACGGATGGCATATTATTATTTGAAAGTGATTCTCCTGAAGGTTTTGTCTTCGTCTATTTAACTACTTTTAAATCTTCCCCGTATATTGTTTATGATGGAGGAAAAGCTTACGCTGATCCTTATGGAAGAAGCAGTTGGATTTTTTCCGTTGATCCAAGAAGCGGAAAATTAAATAAAGAAAACCTTGCCTATTAAAGAAAGCGTGGAACAGCTTATGAGATGTTATAGAACAAGGAGTGATTGAGATTAGGACCCTTGGAAAATTCGCATTATACGATAATAAAGAATACAGATTCCTTCCTAAATCTGATGGTTCTTTTGCTCTTCTTTCTACCGATCCCGGCGATCTGCACAAAGGGTTTAAGAAGATTGGGGAAATGCATGAAGACAGGTATATAAAAGAAGTTCGTTTGGAAGAAATGAGCTTTGTTTATCAAAAGAAAACCAGTGTAAGGTTTAAAGGAGATCTCTTTACTGGCTCAACAGTAGAAGGAGATCAAATTATGCTATACACACGAGATGTTTCTCTGGGGAAGAAGCACAATATGAAAATGAGAGATAAAGATGAGTACTACCAATTTATCAATCTAAAAGACATAGAGGAAATCACTCAACAGTGGGTCCCGCTTTCTCAATATAACTCAAAGTAGAGGGATTAAAATAAGCAGCGAAAAGAAAAAACTGTTTTTGAAGAATGGAGGAGCCTTTTGAATAAAGAACAATTGCAGCATATTTTCAGTGACTTAGGTATCAATCTACTTTTCGGGCAAGATTTTATTAGGGAACAAACCGGATACTATGAAAATTATAACCAACTAGAGTCAGATGAAGATCACTGGTACTACTCGGAAATTGACTTTGAAGCCAGACCAGCTCCGGAAAAGAAAGATATAAAAAGGTTTGATTCCCAAGAGGAAGCGATTAAATACTTCTTTCTAAAATCATTAAAAAAGTTCTATTTTAATGAGATTCATTTTCCGAATAATCCGATAAGAGATATGAAAAGCATAGAAGAAACGAAAAAATTCTTCAATTATTTAGGGATAAAGCAGGAGTGGTACAGCTTCGATGAAGTGAGACCGCAGTCTGTTTTTGCAAAGGTTTTAGAAAACCAGGTTGAAGTAAGTTATGTTGACCAAAAAGAGAAAATCAAATTTTCTACAATTCCCTTAAAATTTGAACATGGTATTTTCATAGTGTACAAGCTGGCTTATTCTCTTCACATGCTTAAAGCATTAGAAAAGGTATTTATAGAAAATGGAGTGTTAAAAGAAGAATTTACTGATGAGGATAGAGAAATGTTTATTGTGTAACCCAAACATTCAATAAGCAGGAGAGTTAAAAAGGGTTCTAGCAGATAAGATATTATTTAGAGAAATGGCCAAATCTTCGCCGCTATGTTAGAGTTTCCCCGAAAAATAGAGGTAAAAGCTCCCTCCCCAACCTGCTTAATCACCTTCGAAACTAGTAGATTTTTGTTAAATTCCCCCACTTTTTCCCTGTAAAAAAAGGATTCACATATAACCATTGAGAATTACTTATTGATAAAGAAAAAAGGGGAGAAAAATATTGGCTACTTGGGTTACTCATTTTAGGATTACCGATGAATTGTTAAAGAAGAACCTTCCTGTTTCAAAGGTTGAATTTCTGGTTGGAAATATTGGACCGGATTGCGGGTTGATTGGAGAAGATGGCAAACCGACACCTCCAAAAGAGATCACTCATTCCCATTTCGATGGCAGGATCAGTTCTGACTTCTTTTATGAGAAACACTTCACAGATGAATTTGAACATTTTTCAAAAAGATTCTCTTATCTCTTAGGCTATTACATTCATTTGGTGACAGATGAAAAATGGCTGGAACTTCTGGCAGATAAGAAAAAGGAAAGAGTTTATCAAGAAATACTGAACAGTCCTGACTATGCTCGCACTGTGAAGAGAGATTGGTACGGGTTGGATTTTCGTTATTTACAAAACCATAAAGATAATATCTTTTGGACGGACTTTCAATACATCACTGACTTTCCAGAGTATCTGGATTTCTTTCCAAAAGGACAAACGATAAAACAAATTAGTAATATTACAGAGTTTTACCAAACCAGTACAATCTCAGAAGACCATGAGTTTATCTATCTTACAGAGGTTGAAGTGGATAAATTTATAGATGAAACAGTAGAAATTGTTCTGGATTTATTAATTAGCAGATTTAACTTACAGCCTGCTTAGAAAAACAGAAAGCGGGTTGTAAAGCAAAAGGGGGAGTAACAATGAATAAGAGTTTGACGATTCTTCATACGAACGATCTTCATGGTGCTTATGAGCAAGCACTAAGGCAGGCTGCCTACATAAAAAAACGTGTCAGGGAACTGAAGTCCAATGGAGAAAGCTTTCTTTTAGTGGACGGCGGTGATCATATGGATATGAGTATCAATGAATGCTTGGCGACTGAGGGACGATTGGACTTGGAAATGCTGGAGGAAACCGGCTATCATGCCATGGCAGTGGGAAACAATGAGTTGCTGCGTTCTACGCCTGATCAAATTAGAAAACTCAGTCTTCAATCAAAAGTGCCTTGGTTATTAGCAAACCTTGTAGAAGGGGACGGGAGAGTCATCGGAGGAATGAAGGAAACTCTCCTTTTCACTGCATCCAACGGAATGAGAATCGGACTTTTCAGCGCTACAGACCAATTTGGAGACCTCTATGAAAATAAACACGGTTTCAAGAATCTGGACACCTTGGAGGCAGTAACAAAGGCTGCTGGTGATTTGAAAGAAAATGGGGCTGATTTAATCATCTTCCTGTCTCATCTCGGGTATGAAGCTGATAGGAAGATGGCCAAAGAAATCAGCGGTAGAGTGGATGTGATTATTGGAGCCCATACACACACTGTGCTGGAGTCTCCCGTGGTGGAATCGGGTGTTCTAATCGTTCAGGCAGGATCTTGCGGAACTTATGTTGGAGAATTATCCTTAAGTATCGATGTCAACGAGACTGGTTCTCACAAGATAGAATCCTATAATGGGAAGTTAGTGGAAATATCCCCTGACTCTGAACCAGATCATGCCATGGAGGCTATTTTAGAAAAAGGAAGAAAGGAAACAGAACACTTTCTTTCAGAGGTTTTATTTACAACGAGTGAACCAGTGTCAAACGCTGGTGTCATTGGACTGATTGCTGACAGCTTGCGTGACAGATGGGATTCTGAGATTGGATTGATGTACGGCGGGGCGGCATTGGAAGGAATGGAAGCAGGCGATGTAACAAAAGGGGCTGTGTTGAATAGCTGTAAAAGCATGCATTCCCCGGTATTAATGGAACTAAAGGGAGAACAAATCGCTGGGTTAATAGAAGATAGTTATAAGAATGAAATCACTTCCAAACCGGTCTACGGGAATGGGTTTCGACCACACGGGATTCCAATAGGTTCCCTATCATTTTCAGGAGTAACGTGGAATGATCGTAATAATACCATTACAAACATAAGAGTCAATGGAGAAGGACTCATTGAAGACAGGGTCTACACAGTAGGAACCGGCTCACCTATGCTGTATGAAGAGGTATGCGGATATGGTTCAGTCAAAGGAAATAAATTGATAGAAGTTGGTAAAACAGAGATGGTCAAAGATGTATTAATGAGTTACTTAAAAAACCTGAAAACAGTTCATTCCTAATTTATATTCGTAAACATATTAAAATGAGTGCATAATCAAATATATTATGCACTCTATTTTTATGTGATTGAACTTTGAAGAGTAAATTAAGGAGGAATCATCATTTTTACAAACATAAACATCAAAGAACGAATGGAACATTATATAGTGAACGGATTAAGTATTTCATGGATTGAAAACGGTCAATTCCAAGGAGTGAAAAATTACGGAATTCTAGAAGACACAAAAGATATGAAAGTAAAGGACACTTCGATTTTCAGTGCATGTTCCATCAGCAAATTCCTAACAAGTATGACAGCTCTGAAACTGATCGACGAAGGACTCTTGGATTTAGATCAAAATGTGAACGATAGACTTGTATCGTGGAAGCTTCCAGATAATAAATTCATCAATAGTCATAAGGTTACGTTAAGAGACTTGTTAAGTCATCATTCTGGTATCCAGGACCCTGAAGGCAGTTTTTCGGAGCTGGCCGCGGAGATAGGAATCCCATCAATGGTTGAATTGTTGAAGGGGAAAACGACATATTGTAAAGATCCGATAGAGTTGAAAAGCAAGCCTGGAAGTGAATTTCATTACTCTGATGCTGGCTTTTGCGTTATTCAGCAGCTAATTGAAGATGTAACGAAAAAGCCTTTTGAACAAGTGGTGAAGGAGCTGTTATTGGAGCCGCTGGGAATGAAAGACAGCCTTTTTCTCACAAACTTGCGGAATATTGATCATGAAGAATTCTCTTGCGGCCATTACTATAAGGGAGATGTGGTGGATGAAAGGTATCCTATTTACCCTTATCCGGCGGCATCTGGTCTATGGACGACTTCAACGGATTTAGCTGTATTAGTGATCGAGCTGATTGATGCTCTGAAAGGAAAAAGTAAAATTGGCATTTCAGAAAGTTTAGCAAGAGAAATGATAACTCCTCAAAAAGGAAAGAGCTGGGCTGGGTTAGGTGTTTTTCTCGATAGTAAGGAAGGTGAAGTGGAAATCACTTCAATGGGATGGGGCATAGGTTTTCAAAGTATGCTAGCTGTGTATCCGGGTTTAGAAAAAGGTGTAGTGATCATGACAAATGCGGAATTAGGTGTTCACCAGATGAAAGGAATAATTGGAGAAATCTATAATTCCATTTAAGGGTGGAGGGATTTTAACGGGAATCAGATTATGGGAGGAAAACCCTACACCTGATTCTCCCGCGACCGTTTATTTCTGGCTGTCTGAGGGTATTCGCACTATGTACTTGTAATGAACCGGAGAGGAAGTGCATTAATGCTTGATACCTTGTTATTCGACAACTGGAAGAACCTCATGAAAGCCACAGTAATGTGCTTAATGGCTTACCCTTTTCTTATTTTGGTTCTGAGGCTATTCGGTAAACGTACGCTTACAAATGTAAATATGTTTGATTTTATCATTACGGTGACCTATGGAGCCACTTTGTCCAGTATCCTTACAAATGATAAAGTGACGCTTGCAGAAGGAGCCGTCATTCTTTTCATGCTCACTTTGCTGCAGATGATCATAGCCAGACTGACAACAAATTCAAAGAGGTTTTCTGACATAATCAAAGCTTCTCCATCCTTTCTTTACAATAACGGAGAGTTTTATGAAAAAGAAATGCAGAAGCAGCGAATTCGAATAGATGATCTGCGTTCGAAAGTCCGGAAAGAAGGAATGGGATCGTTTGAAAATGTAGAAGCGATTGTGCTCGAAGGAGATGGTTCTCTGTCCATAGTTAAAAAGGAAGAGGGAGGTTCGAAAGCTGCGCTGGTTGGCGTGAAGGGGAATAGTTAATATTAATGAATGGTTAAAATAGAGAGATTATACAAAACTAGTAATAATTGATAACATGAATCTGTAAAGCGCAATTCCTTTTGGGAGTTGCGCTGCTTTTATTTAATATGAGAGTTGATAGTCAATATAGCCATTTAGGTTGCACTGAATCTCATAAATGAGGAATCGTTGCAGTCATAAGGGAGCACAGACAGCATCGATTCTTCCGAAAGAGAAATCGGTGCATTCAGAAGAGCTCCCAGACAGCATTGAATCATCCAAAAGAGAAATTGATGCAGTCAGAAGGGACCACAGACAGCTTAGAATCCCACAAAAGAGAAATCGATGCAGTCAGAAGGGACCACAGACAGCATGGAACCCCACAAGAGAGAAATCGATGCAGTCAGAAGGGACCACAGACAGCATGGAATCCCATAAGAGAGAATTCGATGTAGTCAGAAGAGCTCACAAGCAACATGGAATCCGCAAAAAAAGAATTCAATGCAGTCAGAATAGCCTGCAGCAGGCACCGCCAGCCAAAAATGTATTGCAACTCAAACCCCACACTCAAACGCCCCTCAATTGCAAAAACATAGGGAACAAGATACCTCCGTCCACAGAATTAAAGTATTGATTGGAAAACTCTTCTGTTATATAATAACAAATAAATAATTTAATACTGTAATAGTACAGGAGTTTTTACAAATCAAAGGAGGAAATCAATTGGAAGGTTATGTTGCTTGCGGTGAGTTAAAAGTAGCGAAAGTATTATACGATTTTATCAATTCTGAAGTGCTGCCCCAATCAGGAGTGCATGATTTTTGGAGCAAATTTGAAGCGCTTGTGAAGGAGCTTACTCCTGAGAATAGAGCGCTGTTGGAACAGAGAGAGCGGTTACAAAGCTCCTTGAATCAATGGCACAAGGAAAACAAACACACACCATTTCAACCCCAGAAGTACCTGGCTTTTTTAAAAGAGATAAATTACCTGGAAGATGAAGTAGAGGATTTTGAAATCTCGACGAAAAATGTAGATGACGAAATCGCTGTCCAGGCAGGACCTCAACTTGTCGTCCCGGTGAACAATGCCCGCTATGCCATCAACGCAGCCAATTCCAGATGGGGAAGCCTGTATGATGCGCTCTATGGTACTGACGCCATTTCAGAAGATGACGGCTGTGAAAAAGGACGGTCCTACAACCCCAAACGAGGAGAAAAAGTCATTGCATTCTCCAAACAATTCCTTGATGACACTATTCCTCTCACCAGAGGGTCGCATAGGGAAGTAACCCACTATCGCATTGTAGCGAACAAACTGCAAGCTCAGTTGACGGATGGTGAAACGGCCGAATTGATGGATCCGTTAAAATTGGCGGGATACAACGGAACACCTGAAGACCCAAGTGTATTGCTGATGAAAAATAACAACCTTCGTTTTGAGATTGTGGTGGACGGCCAGCATTCGATTGGAAAGAATGACAAAGCCGGTGTGAAGGATATCGTATTGGAGTCGGCTGTAACCACGATAATGGATTGTGAAGACTCTGTCGCAGCAGTAGACGCTGAGGATAAGGTCGAGGTGTATCGCAATTGGCTTGGATTAATGACAGGGGATTTACAAACCACTTTTACAAAAGGGGAGAAAACGGTAGTACGTTCCCTTCAGGAAGACAGAATGTATACCTCATTAACAGGCAGTTTATTCTCATTGCGCGGCCGTTCTCTTCTTTTTATCAGGAATGTTGGTCACTTAATGACATCTAACGCCGTTTTGGATCCAAATGGGGAAGAGGTGTTTGAAGGGATATTAGATGGAGTGATTACCAGTTTAATAGCTAAGCGTGATTTGAATCAGGAAAATAATTTTACCAATTCAGCAAGAGGGTCGGTTTATATTGTTAAACCAAAAATGCATGGATCTGCAGAAGTGGCGTTTGCCAACAAACTTTTCAATCGGATTGAAGATCTGTTAGGGCTGGACAGGAATACCTTGAAAATTGGAGTTATGGATGAAGAAAGACGGACTTCCCTGAATTTGAAGAATTGCATCTACCAAGTAAAGGATCGTATAGCATTCATTAATACAGGTTTCCTGGATCGTACTGGGGATGAAATTCATACCTCCATGGAAGCTGGAGTCATGTGCAGGAAAAATGACATGAAGTCAACAAATTGGCTGGATGCCTATGAACGGGCCAATGTCAGCAGAGGGCTGGAAGCAGGCTTTAAAGGAAAGGCCCAGATTGGAAAGGGAATGTGGGCTATGCCGGACAGAATGGCAGAAATGATGAATCAAAAAATCGGCCATCTCCATTCAGGAGCAAATACAGCGTGGGTTCCTTCCCCAACAGCTGCAACTCTGCATGCGCTCCATTATCATCAGGTGGATGTCAGGCAGATTCAAAATGAATTAGAAGAGAACACTTTTAATGGCCGGGATGAAATGTTAGACATTCCTGTTGTGGAGACTCTCTCCTTGCAAGAAGAAGAGATTCAACTAGAACTCGATAATAATATTCAAGGTATCCTTGGATATGTGGTGCGCTGGGTGAATCAAGGTATAGGCTGTTCAAAAGTGCCGGACATTAATAATACAGGTCTTATGGAAGATCGTGCGACACTTCGGATATCAAGCCAGCATGTTGCCAACTGGCTTCATCACGGAGTCTGCTCGGAGAAACAGGTGACTGAAACCTTGGAGCGGATGGCTAAAGTTGTCGATGAGCAAAATGCAGGTGATCATTATTATCACCCTATGTCACCTCATTTTCAAAGCTCTACAGCATTCCAGGCTGCGAAGGAATTGATCTTCGAAGGGACCCGGCAGCCAAATGGTTACACCGAACCGATTTTACATCGAAGAAGGCTGGAGGCAAAAGCACTTGCCAAAAAAGTGGTAAACTAATAATCATACTTAGTAAAAAGAACCGCACCCTCATTGATTGAGAGGTGCGGTTCTTTTGGTGGAAGCGAAAGAGTAATGAATCTGTTGTATAACAATAGAATCCCTTTTGAAACCTATTGATAAGGTACTCAGGCAGATATTTTCAATATAAAATAATTTCTGAATTTTATAAAATTAACTGTTGTAATACAGATTTACTTGTTATATAATAAAAACAATTAAACTAAAACTGTATTAATACAGTGAAATTTAAAGAGTTGGAGGCAGGAGAATGAATAACGAATCTGTTCAAAATGAGGCACTTGGAATGAGAGAAGATTGGGAATTGAATCCTAGATGGGAAGGGATTGAGCGCCCGTATTCTCCAGAGGATGTTTTACGCCTGAGAGGATCTTTAAAGGTGGAGCACACACTGGCTCAAAAAGGGTCAGAAAAACTATGGAAACTGATTAATGAAGAGTCTTTTGTAAATGCCCTGGGTGCCTTAACTGGGGGGCAGGCTGTTCAACAAGTCAAGGCCGGCCTGAAAGCCATTTATCTCAGCGGCTGGCAGGTTGCTGCGGATGCCAACGTGGCAGGGCAGATGTATCCGGATCAAAGCTTGTATCCAGTAAATTCGGTTCCGCAGGTAGTAAAGTGTATCAATAATGCATTAACAAGAGCTGACCAAATTCAACATATGGAAGGCGAAGGAGAGATCGATTATTTTGCCCCGATTGTAGCCGATGCAGAAGCAGGTTTTGGCGGCCAATTGAATGTATTTGAATTGATGAAGGGCATGATTGAAGCTGGAGCGTCCGGAGTTCACTTTGAAGATCAATTGTCTTCAGAAAAGAAATGCGGACATTTAGGCGGAAAAGTTTTGCTTCCAACTCAAACGGCCGTCCGAAATTTGATTTCTGCCCGTCTTGCTGCCGATGTTTCCGGAGTTCCGACAGTGCTGGTCGCACGTACCGATGCTGATGCCGCCGACCTGATTACAAGCGATATCGATCCGGTAGACGCTGAATTTATTACCGGTGAGAGAACACCAGAAGGATTCTACCGCACAAAGGCAGGGATTGACCAGGCCATTGCGCGCGGTCTGGCTTATGCCCCTTATGCTGATTTGATATGGTGTGAAACCTCAAAACCGAGCCTGGAAGAAGCAAAAACATTTGCAGATGCCATTCATGAAAAATTCCCTGGAAAGCTTCTGGCTTATAATTGTTCACCCTCTTTTAACTGGGAAGCGAACCTTGATAAAGAAACGATCGAGACGTACCAAGTTGAACTCAGTAAGATGGGGTATAAATTCCAATTTGTGACCCTTGCCGGCTTCCACTCACTTAACTATGGAATGTTTGAACTGGCACGAGGATACAAAACACGCGGAATGGGTGCTTATTCTGAACTTCAGCAAGCTGAGTTCGCCGCTGAGAAAAATGGTTACACCGCTACAAGGCACCAAAGAGAAGTGGGAACAGGTTATTTTGATGAAGTTACACAGGTCATCACTGGAGGAACATCCTCCACAACAGCGCTTAAAGGTTCAACCGAAACGGCACAATTTCAAAGCTAAACTAAAAGATGATAGGAGGAAGGAAAATGAACAGAGTAAATGTTTCCAAAAAAGGTAGCAAAGAATGCTGTGATTGCGGAAAAGCCATTGACGATACCCAATTTGCTTATTTTAACCAGTGTGAAAAATGCCTGAGAAATACAGATCACTAATGAGAAAGATATTACAAACGGGATAAGGAGAAACTCCTTGTCCCGTTTGTGGTTCAATCAGTCCCCCTGAAAATTATAGAAGGAGAATGTTTATATCTTGTTGAATTTTATATAGAAAAAGGGCAGGCAATGGGAGAGGCGGTGAATTCCATCGAGTTACAAGTAAGTATGTGGGGAGTAGGCCTGGCGATGATTTTGACCGTCATCCTCATTTTTAGAAGAATTAACCCGGCCTATGCCATGATGGCAGGCGCCTGTGCCGGCGGTATCATCGGCGGGCTTGATCTGACGACAACGATTGATTATATGATAGGCGGGGCACAGCTCTTGACTCCAGCAGTTTTACGCATTTTGGCCGCAGGGGTGTTGATAGGTGTGCTGGTTGAGTCCGGGGCCGCTAACGTAATCGCCGCGGCCATTGTAACAAAACTGGGGGAGAAGAAAGCTCTGCTGGCAATAACCTTATCCTCTTTCATTTTGACGGCGGTGGGCGTCTTTATTGCTGCGGCCATTTTGACAGTAGCGCCAATCGCTCTCATGATAGCCAAGCGGACCGGGGTTTCAAGGCTGAGTGTGTTGATTGCCGTACTTTGTGGAGGGAGAGCCGGGAATGCGATAGCACCTAATCCGAGTACCATTGCAGCTGCCGATGGATTTTCACTACCCTTGACCTCCCTCATGGCTGCCGGTATTGTGCCCGCGACTATTGGAGCAGGACTTACATATTTAATTGCCAAAAAATTAAGTAACAAGGGCTCAAAAGTGACTAAGGCGGAAGAAGAGAGAATGAGTAACGAAAAAGATCCTTCATTCCTGGGAGCAATATCCGGGCCTTTATTTACGATCTTTCTGCTTTCACTGCAGCCGATAGCAGGAATCAAAATCGATTCATTGGCGGCGCTGCCTGCAGGAGGTTTATTTGGATTGCTTGTTATGGGAAAAGCAGGAGAGTTCAAGGCACACCTATCAAGCGGCTTGCAGAAAATGTCCGGAATAGCCATTGTCATTCTAGGAACCGGCACATTGGCGGGGATCATCATTCATTCCTCGATAAACGACCTGATTTTGACCGGCTTAAACTTTTTTCATTTGCCTGTATCCCTTATCGCTCCACTTTCCGGGACCTTCATGTCGCTGGCAACTGCTTCCGCGACATCGTCGGCCGCGATTTCGAGCAGCGTATTCGCTGAAATGCTTCTTGAAAATGGTGTGACCGCGCTGGCAGGTGCTGCAATGATCAACGCAGCGGCTGTCGGGTTTGATTTTCTGCCTCATGGGCCTCTATTTCATATATCGCGAGAATCCCTGTTCATGCAAATGAAAGAGCGGCTGAAAGCACTCCCGTACGAACTGATTGTTGCCCTTGCTATGGTGATTGCCTCGACAGTGGTGTTTGGGGGGTTCTTTTAAAAAGGAGAGAGGTGTGTTTGATTTTTTTCGAATAAAGAAATGTGATTCCTGTTTTTACCCACTATAACTATTTGAATCATACGATACCTGACTTTCCGATTACCTTATCGGGATTTACTATATGTCCTGTTGATCAATATTAGATTTTATCGGAAAATAATCGGAGAAATTCCGCTTATTTAAAAGGCTCTGTTAAAGTATAGTGTTGATATTTGCATATGTCGAACGAATGTTCTATAA
>NZ_NIJF01000089.1 GCF_003316765.1 Bacillus sp. P14.5
AAGACGTTGGCCATCAGGAGATGATGTCCCCAAGAGACTGGTTTGGGTACAGTGATTAATGCCTGCCAACAGGAGATGATGTCCCCAAGAAGCTAGCTCGGGTACATGAAAGCGTCGGCCAACAGAAGATGATGTCCCCAAGAAGCTAGCTCGGGTACATGAAAGCGTCGACCACTAAGAGATGATGTCTCCAAGAGGCTGGTTTGGGTACATGAAAGCGTCGGCCACTAAGAGATGATGTCCCCAAGAGGCTAACTTGGGTACATGATTATGTCTGCCAACAGGAGATGATGTTCCCAAGAGGCTAACTTGGGTACATGAAAGTGTCGGCCAACAGGAGATGATGTCCCCAAGACGCGAGTCCAGTAGGTGAACGCACCTAAAATTAGGAGGTGATGTTCACTAAAAACTGAATCAGTATATTTTCATGAGTCTATAAACCTTCTCTGACCGTAATTATTTTTGATGGGAAAGCATTAAATTAATAAAAGACATGGCTTTCAAGAACGAATCATTATATAATAATACTAATTTTTTAATTTTCGGAATATTGTTGACTTTCTCGTGACTTCGGTGATACTATAACGTTGTAATTACGAAGATGGTAACTTTCATCACACTAAAGCGTTGAAGTGAAGGATCCCGGCGATAGAAGAAAGCAGAAACGACTATCAACTAATCGTCTTTAACAACTTTTTTTGGTATGGAGGGGTACATGCCCCTGTATATAAATATTCTTGATAGAACAAAGGGGGATTTCAGTTGAGAAAGAGTTTGCTGTTATTGAGTTCTGTTTTGGCAGGGTCATTGATGCTCGCTGGATGCGGCAATGATAAGGATGCTGCATCAGGTGACAAAAAATTTACAATCGGTGTTACTCAGATTGTAGAACATCCATCATTGGATGCAGCTTATGAAGGATTCAAGAAAGCTCTTGAAGAGAACGGATACAAAGAAGGGGAAAATGTAGAATTTGACGTTCAGAACGCACAGAATGATCAAAGCAACTCGCAAAGTATTGCAAAAAAATTGGTTGGTGATAAAGTGGACTTGATTTTTGCTAACTCGACACCGAGTGCGCTGCATGTCCTGAATGAAACAAAAGAAATACCTATTGTCTTTACGTCTGTAACGGATCCTGTGGGAGCGGGGCTGGTAGAAGCTTTTGATAAGCCTGGCGATAACATCACAGGTACGACGGACACTAATCCTGATGCCATCCCGCAAACTGTCAGTTTCATGACTGATGAAGTTGGAGCTAAAACAATCGGGGTCATTTATAACTCTGGTGAGCAGAATTCAGAGGTTCAGGTAGAACAAGTCAATGAAATTGCCAAAGAAAAAGGTGTGGAAGTTGTGGAAGCATCCATTTCCACTTCCGCGGAAGTGAAACAGGCCGCCGAGTCGCTTGTCGGGCGCGTCGATGCCATTTATATTCCTAAGGACAACACGGTTGTTTCAGCGCTTGAATCAGTCATTTCAGTTGCCAATGATAAGGACATCCCATTGTTCGTAGGCGAATTGGATTCTCTGAAGCGCGGGGGGATTGTAGCAAGCGGTTTTGACTATAAAGACCTTGGCTATCAAACAGGACTGATGGCGGTTAAAATCTTGAACGGCGACAGCGAGCCATCCGAAATCGATGTGGAATATCCTGAAGATGCAGTCCTTACACTTAACAAAAAAGCTGCAGAGGAACAAGGGGTAGAAGTGAAGGATGAGTGGGCAGACCTGGTAGAGTTTTTAGAATAAGGAAGGGTGATACATCATGTTTACCGCAATTTTTGGTTCCGTGGAATCAGGAATCATATACGCCATAATGGCACTTGGAGTATACCTATCTTTCCGGATACTGGACTTTCCAGACCTGACTGTTGATGGAAGTTTTGTGACAGGGGCGGCAGTTGCTGCCACCCTTGTTGTAAGCGGGGTAAACCCATTTGTGGCTACACTTGTATCTGTGGCGGCAGGGTTCATTGCCGGCTGTATAACTGGAATACTTCATACTTTTGGAAAAATCAATGCACTGTTATCCGGTATATTGATGATGATTGCCTTATACTCAATAAATTTGAGGATCATGGGCAAATCAAATGTGCCGCTTCTGAGTGAGGAAACATCTTTTACACATGTAGAAAGTTTCTGGTCCAAGCTGGGAATTGATGCAGCTATGGAAAACATGATGTCCGCCATTGGCCTTGGAGGATACTCTCCAAGAACCTGGGGTATTTTATTCTTCATGATCCTGGTCACTTTCCTGATAAAGTTCCTGGCTGATAGATTCTTGAGAACCGAGATCGGACTTGCACTCCGGGCGACCGGAGATAATCAGAGAATGATCAGGAGCCTTTCAGCGAATACCAATATACTTATCATTTTAGGGCTTGGATTATCCAATTCTATGGTAGCGCTTTCAGGAGCTTTGATCGCTCAGTACAGCGGTTTTGCCGATGCAGGTATGGGAATCGGGATGATTATTATCGGTTTGGCATCCGTAATCATTGGTGAAGCTCTTTTCGGTACGAAGACGATTGTCAGAACGACACTTGCAGTTATCGGCGGGGCGATCATTTATCGTATTGTTGTCAGTATGGCACTGCGGGTTGAATTCCTTGAAACAAGTGATATGAAACTGATTACTGCGACCATTGTCATTCTGGCCCTGGTGATGCCAAGGTTCATGGACCGCTACAAGGAAAGAAAACGTAAGGCTGCGAAACATGCCCAGCGGCTTCAGGAGCTCGCTTTAACTCCAGAGGGGAAGGATGAGAGCAGTGTTACAATTAAATAGAATCCATAAAATATTCAACGAAGGTACACCTGATGAAAAAGTGGCACTGGGAGATGTCAGCCTGACAATGAATCCCGGTGATTTCGTAACGGTCATCGGAAGCAATGGGGCGGGAAAATCGACCTTGATGAACATGATCTCAGGAGTGCTGACACCGGATACAGGAGAAGTCATCATTGATGACAATGATGTAACGAAAGTATCGGAATACAAACGTTCCAAACTGATTGGACGGGTGTTCCAGGATCCTATGGCTGGCACTGCACCAACCATGACGATTGAAGAAAATCTCGCCATGGCCTATGCCAGGAACAAACGCAGGACACTTAGAAGTGGAGTCACCAAAAAAGAAGAGAGTACTTCAAGGAGGTACTGGAATCTCTTCACCTTAATTTGGAAAACCGCTTGAACGCGAAAGTCGGCCTGCTTTCAGGCGGTGAGCGTCAGGCGCTGTCCCTGTTGATGGCAACATTCACCGAGCCGTCGATTCTTCTACTTGACGAGCATACAGCCGCATTGGATCCATCCAGGGCTGAGCTGATCACCAACTTAACTAAGGAAATCGTTGATAAATATCAATTGACGACCTTGATGGTGACACATAATATGCAGCAGGCGATTGACCTTGGAAACAGGCTGATCATGATGGATAAAGGGGAAATCATCCTTGAAGTCAGTGAAGAGCAGAAGAAGGAATTGACTGTACAAGGATTGTTACAAGAGTTTCAAAGAATCAGAGGAACACAAATGGCGAGCGACAAAGCGATACTTGCCTGACAGAAAAAAGGATGGAGGCCCCATCCTTTTTGTTTTGAGCGGAAGACGGACGAGCTACTGAGGGACTTGGTGATGTATAGTTCCAGCGCTATGCATCCCGGGGGCAAATAACCTCAAGGACAAAAGATTCTTTCTCTTAAGGTTATTTGCCTGCGGGTCCTAAGAGGGAACAAATAGAAGGAAAAATTCCCTTTATTTAATAATTACCAATAAAAATCGCTTAAATAGAGGGAGAAATTCCCCTTATTTGACTCAAACCAATAGAATATAGAGCTTTTTCTTTATATAAGGGGAAAAATTCCCTCTATTCACCAGCAAAATGAGTTCCAATCTGCAAATAACGGGAAAGATTCCCCTTATTTTTTCCGCTAGCCCTCTTGGGGCAAATAAAGAATAAAGGGGAGACCCTTTTTTCTCTTTACATTTGCCTGTCGCGGCTCCCAAGGGGGCTTCCACTTTTGATAAGGCTCTTTTCGTAAACTTTGTTGCTATTTGATATTAATTTGTTAAGAGGATGTCATTATTCTTTGGAAATATCCCTGGAAGCAAGAAATAAAAGAGCTGTTCCCTGCATGTTAAATAGAGAAAACTAATATTCGGGGAGTTTCAGCTCTAGGGGATTTTTCTAAACGCGACATTACATGTCAAAACAGCCATTATAAATAATTGTTGCTTTTATATGCTAATTTATCCTTCTCCTCTCTTACTTAGAAGGATTGGAGCGGAAGGCGTGCGACCTCCTGCGGGACTAGCGGGACAGGTGAGACCAAGGTTACGTACCCACTGGAACGTAACCCCCAATCCAGTTGCAGCGCCCAGCCCCTCGGGGTCAAATAACCCGCATCGAATAAAAGGAAAGACCGCCTTTTTTTCGATGCGGAACATTTGCCTGTCGGGCTGATCAGGGCGCTTCCACTTTTTATACAGGCGAAGCCGAGGAGGCTCAACGCCCGCCCCGCGGAGTCGCGCGCCTGGAGCGGAAATCCATACTGTTAAAACAGCCACAATCTTTGCGAAAACAGCCTTTGAAAAAAGACGAAATGTATTTTAAAAATTCCTCAAGAACCCTGAAAGGTATTTGAATAACATTATGAATCTTCCGGAAGTATAAGTTTCTGCCCCCGGCCCGCTCTCCTAAGCAATATGCCATGACCTTTCATGTAACTATCTATGGTCTCCTTTTATCAAACTAATTTAAATCTTTACAATTTATTGACTATTTATTATACAAAATGTTATTATATCGTTGAATAAACGTTATATGTTTTGTGTTGAGACAAGGGGTTATAGGAGGGACAATATGAAGAACGGCTTGATGGTGGGACAGACGGCTTCCGTTACCGCTGTAGTGACTCCTGATATGTTTGCCCAATTCGAAGGGGAAGTTGTTCATCCGGTGTACTCGACTGTATCAATGGTCTATCACATGGAGTGGGCTTCAAGGAAGATCATTCTGCCTTTTCTTGAAAACGATGAAGAGGGAATGGGAGGAGCAGTGTCCATGAAGCATGTTGCTCCCAGTAAAGAAGGAACAACAGTGACCGTAACGGCAACTTTGACCGAGCTTCGATCAAATGTTGTAATGACCAAAGTAGAGGCAAGGAATGAGAATGGTTTGATTGGAATTGGTGAAGTGAAGCAGGTTATACTTCCAAAACAAAAGATAGAGATGATGGGGAACAAGGGAGAATGATTCCGATACATTTTGTCGGAATTTGAAAGCGGTTTCAAACAAAAGGGTATAGGAGATGATTTCATGGATATGTTTGAAAAGATTCGTGAGCATGAACAAGTGGTTTTCTGCAATGATGAAGAGACCGGTTTGAAGGCGATCATTGCCATACATAATACGACACTCGGGCCCGCATTAGGCGGCTGCCGGATGAGACCATATAAATCAGTGGAAGAAGCATTGGAAGATGTTTTGAGATTATCAAGGGGCATGACCTATAAATGTGCTGCAGCCGATGTCGATTTCGGCGGAGGGAAAGCAGTTATAATCGGAGATCCGCAAAAAGACAAGAATCCGGAATTGTTCCGTGCATTCGGCCAATTCGTAGAATCATTGAATGGCAGATTCTATACAGGTACCGATATGGGAACCACACCTGAAGATTTTATCTATGCGTTGAAAGAGACGAACTGTATTGTCGGAGTCAATGAGGAATATGGCGGAAGCGGTGATTCTTCAATCCCGACCGCTATGGGGGTCATCTATGGCCTGCAAATTACGAACAAAACCATTTGGGGAGAAGAGGACCTGGGAGCAAGGAGCTACGCCATCCAAGGGCTTGGGAAGGTCGGCATTAAGGTAGCTGAACGCCTTATGGATGAAGGTGCAGAACTATTCATTGCCGACATCAATCAGCATGCGATCGATGACCTGGTTTCACGTGCAAAAGAAAAAGGTGTGGGTATCAAAGTTGTTTCGGGTGATGAGATTTATTCGGTTGATGCTGACGTTTTCGTGCCTTGCGCCATCGGCGGCATCATCAATGACGAGACCGTAGAAATGCTAAAAGGGAAAGCAGTCGTGGGCTCGGCGAACAACCAGCTGCTCCATATGAAACACGGAAAGAGGCTGCATGAAAGAGGCATCCTTTACGCTCCTGACTATATCGTAAACGCAGGAGGGCTGATTCAGGTAGCAGATGAATTATATGAGCCAAATAAAGAACGGGTACTGCAAAAGACGAGAACCATTTACAACTCCCTGCAGAGAATCTATGCACAGGCAGAAAGAGAAGGCATTACATCTGTTGAGGCCGCTGACCGATATTGTGAAAATCTCATCCATACCCGCTCACGCCGAAACAGCTTTTTCTCTCATATGAAGAGACCGAAGTGGTCGGTGCGTACGTAAAGGAATTCCATTACATGATTAGAGGTGAAGAGATGGAGGAACAGTTCCCGATATATAGATTGATAGATAACGACGGTAAGTTTGTGGGAGAAAGAGACGAGCGAATTACAGAAGAGCTAGCCAGGAATTTTTACAGGCAAATGCTGAGAATCAGAACATTCGACAAGAAATCCATCAGCTTGCAGAGGCAGGGTCGTATTGGCACATATGCTCCTTTTGAGGGACAGGAAGCTTCTCAGGTTGGAAGTTCTGTGGCCCTTGGGAATGATGATTGGATGTTTCCTTCATACCGTGATCACGGGGCAGCCATGACTTTTGGCCATTCCTTGAGAAATATCCTTTTATTCTGGAAAGGAAGGAATGAAGGGTGCGTCCCTCCGGAAGGAAAGAAGATATTTCCGCCGGGTATCCCGATTGCCACCCAGCTTCCTCATGCTGCAGGAGCAGCTTACGCTGAAATGCGGAAAGGTACTAAAAATGCTGCGATTGTTTACTTTGGAGACGGTGCCACATCCGAAGGTGATTTTCATGAAGGCCTTAATGTCGCCAGCGTCTTAAATGCACCAGTTGTCTTTTTTAATCAAAATAACGGTTATGCTATTTCTGTACCCGTGACAAAGCAGATGAAAACCAAAACAATCGCTCAAAAAGCTCTTGCCTATGACATCCCTGGCGTCCGTATTGATGGAAATGATATCTTTGCGGTTTACTTCCAAACCTTAAAAGCGTTGGAGCGGGCAAGGAACGGAGAAGGTCCGACACTGATTGAGGCGGTGACTTGGAGGTACGGAGCGCATACCACGGCAGATGATCCCACAAAGTACAGAAACCAAGAGGAAAGCGATGAACGCAGAAAGCTTGGCGATCCGCTTGACAGGCTTCAGAGATTCATGGATAAACAGGGCTGGTGGGACCAGGAGTGGGCTGAGTCTGTACAAAAGGAAAGTGCGGCGGAAGTTGATCAAGCAGTCGAAGAGTTAGAGAGTTATCCGGAAGCAGATCCCGCTGTTATCTTTGATTATGTGTTTGAAAAGCCGACATGGACTATTTCAGAGCAGAAAGATCTGCTGCTTGGACAGCTGAGAGGTGAAGGATGATGAAGACTGCGGTGAAAACGAATCAATTGACAATGGTCGGTGCGATCACGGATGCAATGCGGATCATGCTTAAGGAGAAAGAGAACGTCCTGCTTCTTGGAGAAGATATCGGAAAAAATGGCGGGGTCTTCCGGGCAACGGATGGACTGCAGGAAGAATTCGGTGAAGACAGGGTCATGGATACGCCATTAAGTGAAGCTGGGTTTATCGGGGCAGCCATCGGCATGGCGGCGAATGGTTTCATCCCGGTAGCGGAAATTCAATTCCTGGGTTTCATTTACCCTGCGTATGAACAGCTGATGACGCATGCTTCGAGGCTGCGGGCGAGAACACTAGGGCATTTCACCTGCCCGCTTGTGGTCCGTGCGCCTTATGGAGCGGGTGTCCGCGCACCAGAAATTCACTCAGACAGCACGGAAGCTATTTTTACACATATGCCTGGACTGAAGGTCGTCTGCCCGTCGAATCCCCACGATGCAAAAGGTCTGCTGATTGCAGCCATCGAGGATCCGGATCCTGTCCTTTTCCTCGAGCCGATGCGGATTTACCGGGCAGCCAAACAGGAAGTGCCGGAAGAGAAATATTCAATCGAGCTTGGGAAAGGAAATCTGGTCAAGGAAGGGGAGGATGTGACAATCATCGCCTGGGGAGCCATGGTTCCGGTCGCTTCACAAGCCGCTAAGGAAGCTGAGAGCAAAGGAATCAGCTGTGAGGTAATCGACCTTCGAACACTTTATCCCATCGACAAAGACATCATTGCAGAGTCCGTGCAAAAGACAGGCAGAACGGTTGTTGTCCACGAAGCGCATGCTACAGGCGGGGTGGGTAATGATGTACTCGCCATTATCAATGACACTTCATTTCTCTATCAGAAAGCACCTGTTGAGAGAGTGACCGGCTTTGATACACCGGTGCCGTACTTCGGTTTTGAAGATTATTATCTGCCGACTGCAGAAAGAGTCCTGAAGGCAGTTGAGAAAGCAGCTAAATTCTAGGGGGTGGAGAGGATGGAAGTTAAACTGCATGATATCGGCGAGGGAATGACGGAGGCGCATGTCAGTCATTTCTTTGTAAAAGCCGGTGATTCAGTAAAGGCGGATCAGCCATTGGTAGAGGTGCAGACAGATAAAATGACCGCGGAAATCCCTTCTCCTTCTGCCGGTACAATCAAAGAGATACTCGTCTCGGAAGGAACCACAATAGAAGTGGGGACGGTCGTCTTAGTGCTGGAAGCTGCCGGAAGCCAAAGGAAGAAGCCGGAGGAAATACGAGAGAATAAAGAAGTAATTGTTACCGAGGAATCTGGTGCGGACACTTCCGCACATCCAAGGAGCAGAAAACGTATCTTGGCAGCTCCCTATACCCGAAAGATTGCAAGAGAAAAAGGGATTGATATAACCGAAGTAGAAGGGACAGGTGCTGCCGGCAGGATAACGGATGAAGATGTTTTGAGATTCATAGAAGGAGGGGAAATATCCCAGCCTGAAATGGACACGGCCCAACCAGCAGCAGAAGTTATCCAGCCGGAAAGCAAGCCGGCAGTCCCTGCTAATAGTGAAAGTATTCCATTCAGGGGCAGACGTAAGCAGATTGGCATGAAAATGAAGTCTTCCCTGATGACGATTCCTCACTGTACACATTTCGAGGAAATAGATGTGACGAACCTGATGCAACTAAGAAATCAATTGAAGCAGTCAGATACTAATATTTCTGCCTCTGCCTTTTTTGTAAAAGCCCTTTCGATTGCGTTGAAGGAGTTTCCGATCTTCAATGCTCGAGTAGATGAAGAAAGAGAGCAGATCACCTTCATCAAAGAGCATAATATCGGGGCAGCGACAGATACAGAAGAAGGCCTAATTGTACCGGTTGTCAAGAACGTGGAAAGCAAGTCGTTAAAGACCATCCATACTGAAATGAAGGAATACACCCTGAAGGCCAGGGAAAATAAACTTGTCGCAAAGGATGTAACAGGAGGAACCTTCACGATTTCCAATGTAGGGCCGATGGGAGGATCTATCGGTGCAACTCCGATTATCAATCATCCGGAAGTGGCTTTGGTCTCTTTTCATAAAACAAAGAAAAGGCCGATGGTCAATGAAAATGATGAAATCGTAATCCGTTCCATGATGAATATTTCCATGTCATTCGATCATCGGGCAGCGGATGGAGCGACAGCGGTAGCATTCACAAACCGGTTTGCACAACTGATCGAAAATCCTAATCTCATGATTGTGGAGTTGATGTAAATGGTAGTTGGTGAATTGGCGGAAGAACGTGAGCTGGTCATTATAGGCGGAGGTCCAGGCGGGTATCACGCTGCCATAAGAGCAGCGCAGCTGGGGTTGTCCGTTCTGCTCATTGAAAAAGAAAACTTGGGCGGCGTTTGCCTGAATAAGGGCTGTATACCATCCAAGGTCTTTACACAGTTAGCCAGGAAGCATAAAGAGATGGGTCACTATCAAAAGATGGGGCTGGACTCAGGCGATGTTTCTGTTAACCTTTCCAAACTTCAAGATTATAAAAACAGTTTAATAGATCAACTGAAAAAAGGCGTCAATTCGCTTTGCGGAGCAAACAAAGTGGAAATCGCAAAAGGAACGGCGTCATTTCTTTCCGCCAATAAAATAGGTGTTGAAAACGGGCACAGCTTCACGGTCTATTCTTTTCAGTCCGCGATCATCGCCACTGGTGGTAAAAGAGAAAAGCCTTCTTTTATCCCAGGGTACAGCGAAAGAATAGTAGACGAGTTTTCTATATATGAATTAAGCAGCCTTCCTGAAGAACTGGCTATTTATGGGAGCAGTTATATTGAACTCGAGGCGGCATCCAGTTTTGCTGCGTTAGGAACCAAGGTGACTCTTGTTATGGATGGGGAACTTCCATTTGATGATTCGATTAACAAAGAACTGACGAGGGTTTTAAAGAAAATGAAGGTGAAGATGTTGTCAGGCTTTACTCCTGGAGAAGTTACAGAATTCCAAGGAGGAGTTTCGATTACACTTGAAAAAGAAGGCAGTGACTCCGTGACATTGGAAACCCCATACTTCTTTACAGCAAGGAAGATCACGGGCAATGTGGAAGGCTTAGGAGTTGATCGATTGAAGATGGACCTCACTGAAGATCATTTCATAGAAATCGATGAAACGTGCAGAACTTCAATACCAGGCATTTATGCTGTGGGTGATGCTGTGAACGGCTCCCCGCTTGCTGTCAAGGCGATCAGGCAGGGAAAAGTGGCGGCGGAAAATGCTGCAGGCTTAGCAGCAGAGTATGATGGGATGCTGCTGCCAGATGTAGCCCAAACGATTCCGCCTGTCGCCTCAATCGGAATGACTGAGAAGGAAGCGGCCGCGGAACATGATATTTCTGTGAGCACCTATCCAATGGGAGGCAACGGTTTCGCCCAGCTTATTGGAGAAAAAGAAGGGTTGATCAAGGTTGTCTCCGATTCTTCCAGTGATTTGATTCTGGGAATTCACATGATCGGCAGCGGAGCAGTGGAAATGATTTCAGGGTCAGCTGTGGGGATGGAAATGGCCGGTAGAGATGAAGATTTTTCTTATCCCTATTATCCGCATCCAAACACAAGCGAGAGCCTGCAGGAAGCTATGGAAGCATTGAAGGGCAAGGCGGTACACCTTCCTCCAGTGAAGCAAAAGGAATATTCAGTTTAAGCGGAATTATATCTTACAAATACCAGTTGAGCTGCCCAGAGACTCTTTAATCTAATAGGCTCTTTTCTAAAAGATAGTTGCTTTTGAATGCGATTTCACCCCTCCTCCCTATTATTCGTAGAAGGATTGGAACGGAAGGTGTGCGACCTCCTGCGGGATTAGCGGGCAGGTGAGACCCCGCAGGCAAAGCCGAGGAGGCTCACCGCACGCCCCGCGGAGTCGCGCGCCTGGAGTGGAAATCCCATACTTTTAAAACAGCCACAATCTTTGCGAA
Source organism: Bacillus sp. P14.5 (assembly GCF_003316765.1). Lineage (GTDB taxonomy): Bacteria > Bacillota > Bacilli > Bacillales > Bacillaceae_B > Rossellomorea. The sequence goes on from NZ_NIJF01000089.1 coordinate 11,477, forward strand.
AATAGCCAACTGACAAGTCCTCTTGCTGAATGCTTTACCACGGTGATGCGTTTCTGCTTTAATCCCCGCTCTTGAGAAAAGATGAAACAAAAACTATCATAATATTTAGAATAATACAAAACAAAATGGAGGTTGTTATAATGCAAGGTAAAATGGCTGAAACAAATCAAAAGGTAGAAGACTTCTTTCCGGTAAGAGATGTAGACTATCTTGAGTACTATACAGGAAACGCAAAACAGGCTGCCCATTACTTCTGTACAGCATTCGGATTCAAAATGGTTGCCTATTCAGGTCTTGAAACAGGGAACCGGGAAACCGTATCGTATGTCCTGCAGCAGAACAAGGTACGGCTGCTGATTACCGGTTCACTTACTGAAAGCACACGTGTCGCTTCATTTGTAAAAAAGCATGGAGACGGAATCAAGGATATCGCTTTAGCTGTGGAGGATGTTGAAAAGGCTTACAGTGAAGCTGTATCCCGGGGAGCAATCGAAATCACACCGCCGATGACACTATCCGATGATAACGGAACAGTGAAAAAAGCCATTATCGGTACATATGGCGATACCATCCATACTCTTGTAGAGCGCAAAGACTATAAAGGCGTGTTCATGCCAGGTTTCGAAGCGATGGAAATGAACCTTCCATTTAAAGATGCAGGAATCATTGCTGTCGATCATGTAGTTGGAAATGTTGAAAGAATGGAAGAGTGGGTCTCCTACTATGAAAAAGTCATGGGCTTCAAAGAAATGAGGCACTTCACTAATGATGACATTAACACTGAGTATTCAGCTCTGATGTCGAAGGTTATGCATAATGGAGGCCGGATCAAATTCCCAATCAATGAACCGGCTGATGGAAAAAGAAAATCCCAAATCCAAGAATACCTTGAATTTTATAACGGACCAGGAGTACAGCATATCGCCATCTTGACAGAAGACATTGTCGAGACGATTTCCATCCTGAAGGAAAACGGTGTTGAGTTCCTTGATACCCCTGACACATACTATGACATGCTGTCTGAGCGTGTAGGAGAAATCGATGAAGAGATTTCCAAAATTAAAGAATTGAAGATCCTGGTTGACAGGGATGATGAAGGGTACCTGCTGCAAATTTTCACAAAACCGATTGTAGACAGACCGACTTTATTCATCGAAGTGATCCAGCGTAAAGGGGCAAGAGGCTTTGGTGAAGGAAACTTCAAAGCACTTTTCGAATCCATCGAGCGTGAACAGGAACGCCGGGGCAACTTATAAAATAGCAGCTGAGAAGACCGGAAACGGTCTCTCATCATAAAGGGATGTCCCCTACAAGGAAACGGGAAATCAAATCAATCGGCCTTTTACATCAGGCGGAGATTGAAACTTGAAACCTTGGAGGGGCTCCCTTTCATTATGGAAGGCATTAATTAAGCAAGGGGATTCTTATTGCTGGACTTTCTGCATCTAATGTCAATCCAAAAATAGTTTTCTAGAAAGCGGGGGTCGAAGGTGGCCGTGAAATTTAAAACGAGAAAGAGAGTCGAAGAGATTGCACCTTATGTCCTTGGAAAGAGTATTGCTGAAATCAAGCTTGAGCTGGGTCTCTCAGAAATTCGCAAGCTCTCGGAAAATGAAAATATCTATGGATGCTCACCCAGTGTAAAGGCGTACCTGGGTACAGGAGGCTCGGATATCTATCTTTATCCGGACGGAATGGCTCAGGAGCTGACTGAAAAGACAAGTGAATTCCTGAAAGTGGAACGGGAACAGCTGGTATTCGGCAACGGCTCGGATGAAGTGATCCGTCTGCTGACGAGAGCGTATATAAATGAAGGTGACGAAGCTGTGATGGCGGATGTCACATTCCCCAGGTATCAGACCAACGTATTTTTAGAAGGAGGAACCCCGGTAATTGTTCCTCTGATCGAGGGTGTCCACGATTTGCAGGGGATGCTGGGTAAGATTACAGACCGGACCAGGATGGTATTCGTCTGCAATCCTAATAATCCTACTGGAACTATTAATGGAAAGCTGGAACTTTTAAAATTCTTGGAAGAGGTCCCGCAGGATGTTCTTGTCATTGTGGATGAAGCCTATGTGGAATATGTGTCGACAGATGACTATCTGCATTGCATTCCGCTTCTTCGGCAGTTTGATAATTTGATTGTTTTGAGGACTTTCTCAAAAATCTATGGATTAGCTGGCCTGCGGGTCGGTTTTGGGGTGATGAATGAAGAGATTGCCACCCAATTAAGGAAAGTCAAAGATGTTTTTAATGTCAGCCGACTTGCCCAAGGAGCTGCCATAGCCGCGATCGAGGATCAGGAATTTATTGAACAGTGTGCGCGGATGAACGAACAAGGAAGAAATTATCTGCAGGCTGAATTCAGGAAAATGGGGTTAACCTACTTTCCTTCTCAATCAAATTTCATCATGGTGGACTGCGGCATGGGAGGAGACATTGCGGCAGCAGGGCTGTTGAAGCACGGCATTATCGTCCGGGCAGGTACATTGCTGGGATATCCGACTACAGTCAGGGTGACTATTGGAACTGAAACAGACAATCAAGCATTTATCCAAGGACTGAAACAAGTCATGGAAGAAGAAAAGGAGGGCTATCATGGAAATTAAACCGGACACGCTCGAGTGGAAAGATGCTTATAAGCTGCTTGTCGGATCGATTGTTCCCCGTCCGATCGCCTTTGTTTCCACTCTCGATGAAGATGGAAAAGCCAATCTTGCTCCTTTCAGCTTTTTTACAGCTATCAGTGCAGATCCGATGCTGGTCTGTTTTTCACCTATGAGAAGGGGAACGGATGGCGGCAAAAAAGATACTCTTAACAATATTGAAAGCACTAAGGAGTTCGTCATCAACATCGTAAGCGAAGAGTTTACTGAGCAGATGAATAATACCGCAATTGAGTTTGAAGCAGGTATCGATGAATTTGAGGAGACCGGCTTGACCAAGCTGGAGTCCGTTATGGTGAGTCCTCCTGGTGTCAAGGAAAGCAAAGTCCAGCTTGAATGTTCACTTCATCAGGTTCTGCATTTCGGTGAGGGAGCAGGATCAGGAAGCCTGGTCATCGGCAAGGTGGAGTATGTCCGAGTGGCCGATGAGCTTTATTATGACGGCAAAATCGATACTGAGCAATTGAAGCCTGTCGGCAGGATGGCCGGGCAAATGTATACAAAGCCAATGGCAGAAACATTTGAAATGGTCAGGAAAAGGTGAGGCTATGAAATTATTAAGTTATCAGAAGCAGGAAGGTGCCGCCAGACTCGGCGTCCTGCTGGATGAACATACTGTGGTGGATGTCCATGAAGCAAGCGGAGGGAATCTGCCTGACAATATCCTATCCTTCCTGGAGAACAGCGGTGAAAACTTAAAGATGTTGCAGGAATTTATCCCTGCTGATAAAGGCATATACTCCATAGAAGAGGTAATGGTCAAAGCTCCGATTCCCCGTCCGGTCAGCATCCGGGACTTCTATGCCTTTGAAGAACATGTGAGAACCGCCAGGAAAAACCGTGGACTGGATGTAGTTCCCGAGTGGTATGAAATGCCCGTGTTTTATTTTTCGAATCATCTCGCTGTAAAAGGCGACGGCGAAGCAATACAACGTCCTGCAGCCTGCAGCTGGCTGGATTATGAGCTCGAGATCGCCTGTGTGATTGGCAAAGAAGGCCGGAATATCAGCAAAGAAAACGCTGATGAATACATATTCGGCTACTGTATCATGAACGACTGGAGTGCCCGGGATCTTCAGAGGGAAGAAATGAAAGTTGGATTGGGGCCGGCCAAAGGGAAGGATTTTGCCACATCCATCGGTCCCTATATCGTGACGAAGGATGAGCTGGAACCTTACCGCAATGGAGACCGCTACGATTTGAAGATGACAGCCAAAGTGAATGGGCGTGAACTTTCATCCGGGAACTTCAAGAGTATTTACTATTCATTCGCTGAGATGATTGAGAGAGCTTCCGCGGATGTGACCCTATTTCCAGGAGAGATAATCGGTTCTGGGACAGTCGGTACTGGATGCATTCTGGAACTTGGCACAGAGGTCCACCGCTGGCTTGAACCTGGAGATGCTGTGGAACTTGAAATCACTGGTCTGGGGAAATTGAGAACTGAGATTAAGGAAGGAGGATTATAATGTATTACCGTACATTGGGGAAAATTCCTCATAAGCGTCATACGATGTTCAAAAAAGAGGATGGAACGCTGTTCAGGGAACAAGTGATGGGGACGAAAGGATTTTCTGGTACTCAGTCGATCCTGTATCATCACCATATGCCTACGGAGGTGGCTGAAGCCCGGCTGCTTGGTTCTTATCTGCCCCAATATGAAGAAAATCAAGAATTAAAGCATCGTCATTTGCTGACTGATAAGGTTGCAAAAGCTGGAGATGCTTTAAAAGGGAGAGAATACCTGCTGGGCAATGAGGACCTGCTCATTGGCACGGTCATGGTGACTGAAAATATGGAAAGCTACTATCGCAATGGAGATGGAGATGAAATGCTTTATATCCATCGTGGAAAAGGGACTGTGGAAACGATGTTCGGAACATTGACCTACCGTCCAGGAGATTACGTCATCATCCCGATTGGCACCATATATAGAGTCCTGCCTGAAGAAGACACGAAGATTCTCTTTATTGAATCCTTCAGCCAGATCACAACTCCAAGAAGATACAGAAACGAATATGGACAGCTGCTTGAGCACAGCCCATTTTGTGAACGGGATATCCGAGGTCCTGAAAGGCTGGAAACTTTTAGTAAAAAGGGCAAGTTCGAAGTCATTACCAAATCCCGGGGCTTGTTGAATTCTCATGTACTGAATCACCATCCGCTAGATGTAGTGGGCTGGGATGGTTACCTGTACCCATGGGTCTTCAATATTGAAGACTTCGAGCCTATCACAGGGCGCGTTCACCAGCCGCCGCCGGTACACCAGACATTCGAAGGCCATAATTTTGTCGTTTGTTCCTTTGTGCCGCGCCTGTATGATTACCATCCTGAATCGATTCCGGCACCATACTACCACAGTAATGTGAACAGCGATGAACTCCTCTACTATGTAGAAGGAAACTTCATGAGCCGAAAGGGAATCAGCGAAGGATCGATCACCCTTCACCCAAGCGGCATTCCTCATGGACCACATCCTGGCACAACCGAAAAGAGTATCGGAAAGAAGGAAACTCTGGAGCTCGCCGTCATGATCGATACCTTCAGACCATTAAAAATCGTCAAAAAAGCTCACGATATCGAAGACGAAAATTATATGTATACATGGATGGAATAATCAATGAAAGGGACATGATAATAAATCGTGTCCCCTTTTCTGTTAATTTAATACTGTTTTCGCTTATGTTGTTGATTTCGGAAAAATGCAAAGAACCGGATTTCCCCCCGAATACTACGGTTTTTAACGCTAATCAGAGTGAGCAGCTCTTTTCTTTCTTAACAGGATATTTTAAGTGAATTATAGGGTTATCTTGTGGAATGAATACCAAATAGCAGAAAAGTTTTCGAAAAGAGCCTAATTTAAAGGGATATTGAACTATTCATTGAATAGAGTTAAAGAAGACTTTAGAGAGCTTTTTCAGAGGGGTATGATAAGTACATAAAGAAAGCAAAACTTAAAGGAGTGACAAAATGTTAGGATTTAAAAAAACAGAAGAAATCTATAGAGATAAAACTATAAATGGCAGCGGACTGAATGTGTTGAATATCGAAACAACTTCAGCTGAAGTCATTTTGTTCACACATGAATTGGAAGATATCACAATCGAGTTGAAAGGTGAAATCAGCCCTAAATTAATAGATAATCTCAGGATGGATGTGACTCAGCAAGGAAATGCCCTGAATGTACAAGTGAAGATCGACCGGGACAACGCTTTTAGCTTTGGAATTGAAGTCATCAAGCTGGCGCTGAGGGTTGGAGTTCCTGGAAGGCTGTATGAGGAAATCACTGTTGAAACTTCCTCAGGAGGCATTGAAGCAGCAGACTTGGAAGGAAAGAAAGTGAAGTTCAAAGCAAGTTCAGGAGAGGTGGATGCTGCACGCATAAAGGCACACACCGAATTTAAATGTAAAACGAACAGCGGCGGCATTCAATTGAAAGGGATTGACGCGCCTTCAATAAATACAAAGGCGAACAGCGGAACGATTTTACTGCAAAACTTGACAGCTGATGACATCCAGGCCAGAGCTTCTTCCGGAAAAGTGATCGGGAAGAAATGGACGGGGAATATCACCGCGGAATCGAATTCAGGCGGAATTGATCTTCATTCAGCAGAACTGACAGGCAATATAGACGCCGAAGCTTCGAGCGGAGATGTGATGCTTTACTTTGATAACAAACCCCAATCTTTTACTCTGGATTTCTCAGGAAGCTCAGGAGAAGCACATCTGGAATTGGATGGCATCCATTATGAAAAAAGAAGGACCACCGCATCAAAGGGACTATGGGAGATGGCAGATATACTATCAAAGTCAATACATCCTCAGGTGACTTTGACTTCAGATCATAAAGTGAAGGCTCAAGACCCACGAGGAGTCACGCGCATGGAGTGGAAATCCATTACTTTTTTAAACAGAAAAAACCTTTGCGAAAAGAGCGTTTAAAAAGAAAATTCCTTGTGTCGTTGGTGAAAATCGTGATCTGTGAATTTTACTAAAAGCGACAATTTATAGGAAACAATTTAAAAAGAGATAGTGACAGGAGGCGGAGGATTGGAAAAGATTTCGATAGGGCTGTTGGGTTTGGGCACAGTAGGTTCTGGCGTTGTGAAGGTAATACGCAATCATCAGGATAAACTGGTACATGGGGTAGGATGTTCAGTGGAGATAAAAAAAATATTGGTTCAGGATATTGAAAAAATCAGGGAAGTAGAAGTGGTTCCGGAGCAGGTGACATTAGATGCCAATGAAATAGTTGAGGACCCGGACATTGATATCATTGTGGAAGTGATGGGAGGGATAGAAGACACGCGAAAGCTTCTTCTGAAAGCCCTTGAAAAAAAGAAGCATGTTGTAACTGCCAATAAGGATTTAATGGCACTACATGGACCGGAACTGTTAGAAACTGCATCTAAGAACGGATGCGATTTGTTCTATGAAGCTAGTGTGGCAGGAGGAATACCAATTTTACGCAGTGTCGCAGATGGATTTGCATCCGACCGCATCCATAAAATCATCGGCATCGTCAATGGGACAACGAATTATATCCTTACCAAAATGAGCGATGAAGGAAAGACTTATGAGGAAGCATTGAAAGGAGCGCAGGACCTGGGATTTGCAGAATCAGACCCTGAGGCTGATGTCGAGGGGACTGACGCGGCAAGGAAAATGGCCATACTATCGACGCTTGGATTTTCGATGAATGTTGGACTTGACGATGTACGGTTCAAGGGGATTACCAATGTTTCACAGCAGGATATCGAGTATGGAAAAAGACTTGGATATACAATGAAGTTGATTGGGGTCGCTGAAAGAGATGGAGAGAAGATCGACGTTACTGTTCAGCCTGCCATGGTCACTGATTCGCATCCTCTTGCAGCTGTGAAAAATGAAAACAATGCCGTGTATGTGTATGGTGAAGCGGTTGGAGAAACGATGTTTTACGGGCCGGGAGCAGGGAGTCTTCCTACAGCAACTGCTGTTGTTTCCGACCTTGTGGGAGTTATGCGGAATATGAGACTCGGGGTCAACGGCCATAGTGCAGTTTTTCCACAATTTCCAAAAAAGATGATGGAAGCGGACGAGGTGTTCAAAAAGTATTTTATCAGGCTGATTGTTGAAGACGAAGTGGGCACACTTGCAGAAGTTACGTCACTATTTTCAAATGAAGGCATAAGCGTGGAAAAGATTTGGCAAAACCCAAAAAGGGGCAGCATTTCGGAAATAGTCCTGGTAACTCATAAAGCCTCTAGAAAAAGCTTTCAAGATATCATTGTGAAGTTGAATGATTCAAGGGTAGTCAAACATGTTGGCAGTTTTTATAGAATTGAGATATGACCATTTTAAAACCAGTAACTTTACTGGTTTTTTGTTATGTATTTTTCGCAAAAGTGTTTGCTGCTTGAATGTAAATTCTTTTCCAGAAAAAATTTAATCCCGAAAATTAAGAAGCATAAAACAGCAATAACAATTGACAAAACAAGAACAAAACAGCAATAATAGGATTAATATTAGAAGGGGAAGGCGGAATCTACATGTTTTCTGAGGAAAGAAGAAAGAAAATCCTTGAAACCCTTGAAAGAGAAGGAAGAGTACTTGTAAAAGAGCTCGCGGAACAATTTGACGTTTCGATTGATTCAATTCGCCGGGACTTATCCATCATGGAAGACGAGCAGCAATTGAAAAGGACCCATGGCGGCGCTATCCCTCTTCCGGCAGTAAGGTCGATGCCAAGAAACAATGAGGAAAGATTTGGTGAAAGTACGTCTTACCAAAAAGAGATTGCTGAAAGGGCAGCTGCCTATATCAATCCGGAGCAAACGGTCTTTATTGGCGGAGCCTCCATCCATTATGCGATGATTCCTTATCTGCCGAAGGATTTTTCCTTTACAGTGGTAACGAATTCTATTGAAATTGCATATCAGCTGAGAAAATTTGAAAATATCCATACCTATGTGATCGGCGGGAAAATGAAGGTTTCCGGTAATATAACCGATCCTCTTGCCTCGCAGTTCGCGGAGCGGTTCCATTATGATTTGTGTTTTGCTACAGGAGGAGGGCTCACAGCGAGGGGCTTGAGCACTTCTACTCCTGAAGTGGCTCTGTTTCATGAAAAAGTATATGGAAACTCCCGCCGGATCATCACATTGGCTGAACATACAAAAGTGGGGGCTGACTTATTCACCAGTATGTATCCTTTAAAAAAACTGGATATCATTTTAACTGATGAGGCTACCACTTCAGCTCAAGTCGACGAACTCGAATCGCATGGGGTCAAGGTGATAAAGGTGCCTAAAAATAAATAAATGCAGTACTAATTAAAATAGTGAAGTGGGAAAAAACCGCTTCGCTTTTTTTGTTTTCCCAACAATTGTTGTTAAATGACTTTTAAGATGAAACATTTGTCCTGTTCATCTACAAACAGGCAGAATTCTTGCTGTGGTTTAATGCCGCTGATGTCCCTGATTTCTTTTGGGATGTGGATGGCGCCTTTTTCAGAAATATACCGCTTATTATTTGTGCTGTGCTGCTCCGGTTTTTTAATCACTATAGACTCCTCGTCATAGCAGATTTCCGCCTGCCTCCCGGGGACAAGTCCAAATTGCTGCCTCCATTGATTAGGTAATGTTACGTTGCCGGTTTTGCTGAAATCCTTGCACTTGTATTTATGCCACATCAGCTTTTTCACCTCTTACTAATAAATATCCATTGTGAATGGGAATAAAACGTTAAGCAAAGCTGCTAAACAAGATATTGCCGACATAAATTGCCCCAATTGAGGTATTATAGGTGTATATAACAACTGATGGCAGGAGAAGACCGCTTATGAAAGAATCAAGGAAAATTGCAGTGAAAATTGCGTTAGTATATATAGTCATCGGTGCATTGTGGATTATATTTTCCGACATGTTCTCTTTGGTTTTGGCCCAAAATGAAATGCGCGCGTACGTCTTTTTTCAGAGATATAAAGGGTGGTTGTTCATTCTGATAACCGGATTCCTTATCTATTTTTTAATCTATCAGCGAGCATCCAGGCTGGTGGAATCAGCTGAAGAATTGAGGAGTAAAGAGAGACAGCTTCAAAAGAGCAACCAGCACTATCAATCGCTGTTCCGCCACAATCCTGATGCAGTATTTGAGATTACAAGAGATGGGAAATTAGTTGCGCTGAATCCCGAGGGAGAAGAAATCATCGGCTGCCCGGCGGGGGATTTAAAAGGCAAAACGCTGGATTTCCTAGTACACCCGGATGATAGAGGATACGTAGAGCGCCTTTTTAAGAAAACTCTTAGTGGAAAGCCTGAAAAATTCGAAATGAATATCTTCGGTAAAGCAGGAAATAAACGGCTCCTGCGCTGTACGCTGCTTCCTATTATCGTGGATGAAAAAATCATAGGGGTCTTCGGTATGGCAAGAGATATCACTCACTACCGTGAAAATGAGGAAATGATGATCGCATCTGAGAAACTGTCTGTCATTGGACAGTTAGCTGCTGCCGTTGCCCATGAAATCAGAAATCCCTTAACTTCATTAAAAGGGTTTGTCCAATTAATGCAGGTAACCAAGAAAGCTGACGAGAAGCACCTCAACATAATGCTGTCTGAGATAGAAAGAATCAATCTCATATCAGGTGAAATGCTCATCCTGGGGAAACAGCAGGACATATTATTCGGCAAAGAAGAGGTCAACGATACAATCAAACAGGTCATTGTATTGATGGAAGCGCAAGCCAACCTGGATAACGTCGAGATTGAATTTGTACCCTTCCAAGATGGCCCGATGTATGTAAATGCAGATCAAAACCAATTGAAGCAAGTTTTGATCAATATAATAAAAAATGGTGTGGAAGCGATTGGCGAACACGGAATGGTGAGAGTAGTAACAGCCAAAGATGCCACGCATGCTTTAATAAAAATCCAGGATAGCGGAGCGGGAATGGACCAGGAGCGGATTGACCGCCTTGGAGAACCTTTCTATTCAACAAAAGAAAAGGGAACAGGCCTTGGGCTCGCTGTCTGCAAGAAAATCATTGAACGGCACCAGGGAGATATAAGCTACGAGAGTAAAAAAGGAAAAGGAACAACCGTAACGATATCCCTTCCCCTGTCCTGATGAGAAAATACTATTTGAATACAGCTTTTCGAACATACTTCGTGTAGAATGGACTACAGCATCTTCAACAGAGAGAGGAATCATTAAATGGAACATATTACAAACTTAAAGCCCTTTTTACAGGACGCATGGAAAAAATCCGAATTCACTGAGCTTACGGAAGTGCAGGAAAAAGCAATCCCTGAAATTCTTGAAGGGAAGAATCTTGTCTGCGAATCTCCAACAGGAACAGGCAAAACACTTGCTTACCTTTTGCCGATCCTCAATAGCATTGATGAAAAAAGAATGCAGGCACAGGCACTTATAGTTGCGCCATCCCATGAACTTGTCATGCAGATTCATCAGGAAGTGCAAAAATGGACGAAAGATTCCGGCATCAACAGCATCGCTCTTATTGGCGGAGCCAATGTGAAAAATCAAATAGAAAAACTTAAAAAGAAACCTAAAATTATTGTAGGAACCACCGGAAGGATCATGGAATTGATTAAGATGAAGAAACTGAAAGTGCATGAAATCAAAACCATAGTCGTTGATGAGTTTGATTTGATGATTGGAAAGGAGCACATTAACAACATCAGACAGCTCATTAAATCCACAATGGCTGAAAGGCAGCTTCTATTCTTTTCAGCAACACTTTCAGATGTCACAGATGAAGTCGCTTCAGAACTCATGGACGATTATGATGTGATCCGGATCAATCAGGGTGTCATTTCCTCATCCAAGGTGGAACATGGATATCTATTGTCCGAGCAGAGGGATAAAATAGAAGTGCTCCGAAAGCTTTCAAACGTGAAAGATATCAAAGCATTGGTGTTCTTCAACAGCCTCGAGAAGTTATCGGAAGTGGAAGAAAAGCTGAAATACCAAAAATCTTCTCTGGAGGTTCTTGCAGGCGAGTCGAAAAAGATGGAACGTAAGCATTCACTGGATAAATTCAGGGCTGGGAAAGTCCCTATGCTCCTCACAACGGACGTTGCAGCAAGGGGCTTGGATATCAGCGGGGTCACTCATGTCATCCACTTCGAATTTCCATCAGATACAAAGCAATATATCCACCGCTCAGGCAGAACCGGAAGGATGGGTGCATCTGGTGTAGTCATTTCCATAGTCACCAAAAGAGAGGAAAGCTTCTTGGAAAAGCTGGCACGCGAATTGGATTTGAAAGTGGCGAAGAAGCGTATTCATGGCGGGGAAATTTCAGACGATCGATAAACCACGTGGAAGACTGAAGCCACCAGCAGCAGCCTGGTAAACCATACTGTCAGCGCTGATTAAGACAGATAAGGCCCGGATTGAATGATTCAATCCGGGCCTTCATTTACCGCTTTCCTCTGTTTACAACTAATTTGTAAACAAGGACAATGACTGCAATGACAAGGAGAATATGAATGATACCTCCGGCAATTTCAAACAGCAGACCAAGCAGCCATAAAGCAATTAAAATACCAATGATCGTCCAGAGCATGTTAGAACCTCCTTTGTTAAGATAAGTTTAACTTCCCTCATTTATGAAAATTTAAACTAAGAGAGCAGAAAAGCACTCTGCTGCAGAGTGCTTAACCGGTTTTAAAGAGAATTAAAATTTATCTGCACGGTCATCCTTTGCTTTTCCTACCGTCTCATGTACCTTTCCTTTTGCCTTATCTACGTTTCCTTCATGCTGCATTTCAGGATTATCTGCTGCTCTGCCTGTTTTTTCTTTTACTTCTCCTTCAGCCTTTTTAGCTGCACCTTTAAGTTTGTCTTTCATTCCGTTATCATTACTCATATTAAGAATCATCCTTTCTGTGTTTTATTATTCTTTTTCCATTGCGGGCCATGGTTAAACATAAAAAAATCAGGTTAGCTTTTACAGAATAAGGGGAATACATAAAAGAACTTTTTTAACTTTCAGCCTAAATACTCAGCTTATTTATTGGATTGCGTGTAACAATAAGGATAGAATTTTTTATCCGGCAGGGAAGTATTCTTAACTTGAGGGATTGGTCATATGAAAAAGAGAAGACTTGAATTTTTATTTGTCATCATTCTGATTGCGTGCATGTATATATTTTTTTACAGCGGAGTTCCTGCTTACATAAAATGGTCGGCGGCAGCCGTTTACATTATTATCATCTTGATCAGTGTCCTCTCACTCATCCTGGAAAACCGATCAGCTCAACATACTTTGTTATGGATCTATGTACTTGTCTGTTTCCCGGTTTTCGGGTACTTCTTTTACCTGTACTCCGGGCAGTTGTATCTAAAAGGATACCTTTTTAAAAGCAAGAGAAAAAATGACCGTGAGGAATGGCAGAAGCTGCTGAAGAAAGAAAATTCCCCTGACTTGGCATTCTTGCAGGATAACCAACGGAACTTCGCAAGCTTTGCCAACAAAGTCGCATGGTCGCCAATCAGCACTTCTTCAACCACAAAGATCTTGAAAAATGGAGATGAAACATTCACTGAAATCAAGGAGAAATTAAAAAACGCGAAAAAGTATATTCACATGGAATATTACATTTTCCGTTCTGACAGGCTGGGAAAAGAAATCATTAACATCCTGATCGAAAAGGCTCAAGAGGGTTTAGAGGTTCTTTTCATCTTTGATGCAGTCGGAAGCATGCACCTTTCCTCAAAGGATATCAGGGCAATGAATCAAGCAGGGGTTAAGGTGCAGCCATTCCTGCCGTTGAAATACGGCTTCTTCAATCAGAAATTCAACTTTAGAAATCACCGTAAAATTATAGTGATCGATGGGGAAGTCGGTTTTGTGGGAGGCTTGAATGTCGGCATAGAGTACCTTGGCGAGAGTGAAAAATTCGGTTTCTGGCGGGATACCCATATGATGCTTGAAGGCGGAGCGGTATATACCCTTCACACCGTATTCCTGCTCGACTGGGAATACGTTTCAGGAGAGATGGTGCTTGAAAAATACCAGAGTCATCCGGAGATACCTTCAGAAGAACTGGACGGAGCGGTTCAAGTTGTCGCGAGCGGACCGGATACCCAGCTTGGCATCATGAGCGATCTGTACTACTCACTGATCTCCTCGGCAACAAAATCAATATGGATTGCCACACCTTACTTTGTGCCGACTGAATCAATCCGGACTGCTCTTCGTGTCGCTGCATCCAAAGGCATCGAAGTCAGAATCATGGTTCCCGAAACCAACGACGGATTTCTTACCCAGTATGCCACCAGATCTTACTTTTCTGAACTGATCCGCTGCGGAGTGGAGATATACTCTTACAAAAAAGGCTTCATGCATCAAAAGATCATCATCGTGGATGGCAACCTGGCATCGGTCGGAACAGCCAACATGGATATGAGAAGCTTTCACTTAAATTTCGAAGTCAATGTATTCCTGCTGGGGAACAGTTCGATCCGTGACTTGTCCGTTCACTATGAAGAAGACATGGAAGACAGCGTAAGAATCAGGCCGGTGGAATACTATAAAAGAGGCGTAGTAGATCGTGCCAAGGAATCATTTGCGCGGTTGTTCTCAGGGGTTTTGTAATGTGATGGAATAAGAGAGGCAGGCTCAAAATTGAGAATTTGAGCCTGCTTTTTTTGTGTTTACAGCATCTGTGCAAGAAGGCTAGATCTGAGCCAGGCTCAAAAAGGGAGATCTGAGCCAGGCTCAAAAAGGAATATTTGAGCCAGGCTCAAAAGGAGTAATCTGAGCCAGGCTCAAAAGGGGTAATCTGAGCCAGGCTACAAAAAGGGAGATCTGAGCCAGGCTCAAAAGGGGTAATCTGAGCCTGGCTAAAAAGGGAGATCTGAGCCAGGCTCAAAAAGGGAAATCTGAGCCAGGTACAAAAGGAGTAATCTGAGCCTGGCTAAAAAGGGAGATCTGAGCCAGGCTCAAAAAGGGAGATCTGAGCCAGGCTCAAAAAGAGAAATCAGGCTTACTCTGTTCATACACCACCCTGCCGTCCATCATAGTCATCAGAACCTTACACTCTTTGATTTCCTCAGGATCACACTCAAAAAGGTTCCGGTCCAGTATTATGATGTCTGCCTTTTTTCCTGCTTGGAGAGTTCCCAGGTCTTTTTCCCGGAAATTGCCGTAAGCGGGTGAACTGGTAAAATGGGTAAGTGCTTTGGCGAGACTGATTTTATGCTGCGGGTTCCATCCATCGGAAGGTGTGCCGTCTTCGTGTTTCCTTGTGACAGCCCTATATATTCCCAGCATCGGGTTCAGCTCAACAATCGGGTAATCACTGCCGAAAACAAGCTGGGCACCGCTTTTTTCCAACTCGCCGATCGGCCAGGTGTAGGGCAGTCTCTCTGGCCCGAGCCGATCTATATATTCATGTGACTCCATGGAGCTTGAAGATAAGTGCTCAGGCTGCATGGAAGGAAGTACGCCGAGTTCGGAAAACCTTGGTATATCATCAGGATGGATGACTTCGATATGTTCAATTGTATGCCTGGAGTCCCGCGGCCCATTGATTTCTATTGCATTCTGAAAAGCATCCAGCCCCAGTCTGACCGCTGCATCCCCGCATGCGTGAAGTCTGACTCGGTACCCTTTTTTATCCGCTTCTTCAATCCATTTAAAATAGGTTTCTTTTGAATAAATCGTCCCGCCGTTTACTGAGGGGCGGTCAGAGTAAGGTTCCAATAGATAGCCTGTATAGGTTAAGGGGACTCCATCAATAAATTGTTTGAGCCCGGAGAATTGAAGCTTATCTGAGTCGAATTTTTCATAATAGGAAAGGCCCTTGAACTCTCCATCAAGAGGGGCGAGGAAGTGAATGCGTACCGTAAGCTTTCCTTCTTCTTCAAATCTTCGGTACTCTTCAAGATCTCCTAATGTGAATCCCGGCAGCGGAAGCATGTCCGCAATCGATGTAATCCCGAGTTTTCCTGCTTTTTCTAAAAACGATTCCATCAGTCTTGTCTTCTTATCAGAAGGAATTTCGAATGCTCCCAACGCTAAACCGACAGCTGTTTCATATAGAAACCCGGTTGGTTTGCCATTAAGGTCCTTTTCAATCACTCCAAAGGGAGGTTCGGGGGTCGTTTCATCGATTCCGAGGATTTCCAGTGCCTTAGTGTTCAGCCAGGCGCTATGAGCTTCTTCATTCAAAAGAAAGACAGGGCGGTCCTTTATTCGCTGATCGAGTGAATGGCGGGAAGGGAGCTTTTGCCCTGCCCATCTGACATGATGCCAGCCGAAGCCAAGCACCCAGGGGTCGCCTGGATGTTCTTCGGCATACTTTGCCATTCTGTCGGCAGCTTCTTCTTCACTTCCGCAGAAGGTGAGTGATGCGTACTCCTGAAACATCGCTCCGAGCCACAAATGTACATGGAAGTCATGAAAACCGGGAGAGACAAGTTTGCCGTTTGCCTGGATTTTTTTGTATGAGAACCTCTATATTGCTGCATTTCCTCTTCAGTTCCAATTCCCAGGATTCTGTCGTCCTTAATCGCGACGGCTCCATCGATCAGTCCATCTCTGTCTGCCGTGAATATCGAATCACTTTTAATAATGATATCTGCCCATTGTTTATTCAAAATACATTTCTCCTTATAGTTGAATAGTGAGAAAATTATGGAAAACACTTACGAACCATGTTACTATAAACTCGATACTATTTGAATAGAAAGGAATTCTGTTTTATGCCAATAACAACTTTGTAATGGAAAACTTTAAGCGGATAGAAGGTTGAGGAAAAAAATGAACCTGTTTTTTCACCTAATACCAGTCTGTCCATTTATCCCATTACAAAGGAACGGAACAGCCTTCAGTATGTTTAGTGAGGTTCTCCTGGTGGGGAAGCTTTTTTTGTTTCACCGGACCCGCTGACATGCCAGAAATTCAAATAGTGCTTCGTTCCTTTACTTCGAGGTGAAGGAATATGAAAACAGTCTGCTTGAAGTGGCAGCTTATAGATGCAGAAAGTGAATTATTCATAGAAAGACATTGTTCCAATTGCGGGCGTACCGTCCGGTTTCAAGACACACTGGTAAGAAGGCATAATGCCAATGGGAAAAATATATTTCGTTTTGCCATATATAAATGTGAGAAAAACCACACATGGAACCGGAAGCTGGAGACATATAAAAGCTTCAGCAGTCATGTGAGGCTGTATAAGGAATTGCCTGATAGACAAGATGAAGTAAAGCAAGTTGACATAGATAAGTTCATATCAAAAGGACATTCCAGGGTGCTGATCGACATTGAAGACGTCCATGGTGTGTTCAGGCTTGATAAACTTCTCAGCGACCGGATTTCGTTGTTGAGCCGCACCCGGTCAGCAGAATTGATCAGGGAAGGATCCATCCTGGTGAATGATGGTATCGTTAAAAGAAGCAGAAGATTGAATAGCGGAGATAAGATTACAATACTATTAGAGGAAATGTTCTAAAGGGGGATATGGAATGGAAGTGATAAAAGCGGAAATCGAGCATCTGGACTTAGTTACAGAAGTGTTTAATCAGTATCGGGTTTTCTATAATCAGCAAAATGATATAGAGAGCTGCAGGGAATTTTTAAGAGACCGTATGGAAAGGGATGAGTCTGTCATTTTTCTAGCAGTTGAAGAACAGGGGGAGAGGATGGAGCCGCTGGGATTTACCCAGATATATCCGATTTTTTCATCAGTATCCTTGAAAACCCATTGGCTGTTGAATGACTTGTTTGTCGCTGAAAAAGCAAGGCGGAGAGGAATTGGCGAAGAACTGCTCCATCATGCTAAACTGCTTGCCCAATCCACAGGTGCCAAGGGAGTAACTTTGGAAACCGCACATGACAATTACAACGCACAAAAACTTTATGAAAAGTTTGGATTCGTGAAGCATTCCGAGTTTCATTATACCTATAGTCTCTAATTTTTCTGATTGGTTTGGGAATTGTTAGTTGATGAATGGCTTTAGAGACTACCAATCAGCTCAAAACAGTGACAAGGATATCTCTAGCAATGAGCATCAATGTTTGAAAATCAGGAAAGAGTCATAAGCTCTCCAGGGGCTCAACAAACTACCCAATAACCTAAAGGTTCAAGGTGAGCCGGAAAAGTGTAAGCTAATAAAAAAGCAGCGCTGACTGTAATTCTAGCGCTGCTTTTTCTGTGTAGATATTTTCGGTTCCGATAAATTAAAATACCTTTGTCGTCCATGATTCGCAATTCCACATATCAGTCGCAATGTCCTGATAAAATTCAGGTTCATGAGAGATGAGGAGGATGCTGCCTTTGTATTCCTGCAGGGCTCTTTTGAGTTCGGCTTTGGCCTCGACATCGAGATGGTTTGTCGGCTCATCAAAGACGAGGATATTGGTTTCTCTGTTGATCAGCTTGCACAGTCTGACTTTCGCTTTTTCGCCGCCGCTCAGCACTTCGACTTTGCTTTCGATGTGCTTCGTCATCAAGCCGCATTTAGCCAGGGCAGCCCTGACTTCGTATTGAGTGAAGGATGGGAACTCGCTCCAGACTTCTTCGATGCAGGTGTTGTAGTTGGCTTTTTTGATTTCCTGTTCGAAGTAGCCAATGTGAAGGTGTTCTCCTAACTCTACTTCGCCGGATACAGGTTTGATTTCACCAAGGATGCTCCTGAGCAATGTGGTTTTCCCGATTCCGTTGGCTCCGTAAAGAGCAATCTTCTGTCCTCTCTCCATTCGGAGGTTCAGAGGCTTGGACAGTGGTTCATCGTATCCAATTACAAGATTCTTTGTTTCAAATATCAATTTGCCTGAAGTTCTGGCAGGCTTGAAGTGAAATTCGGGTTTAGGCCTTTCGCCTGCAAGTTCGATGATGTCCATCTTATCCAGTTTCTTTTGGCGGGACATGGCCATGTTCCGTGTTGACACTCTGGCTTTGTTCCGGGCAACAAAGTCCTTCAGTTCAGATATTTCCTGCTGCTGTTTTTTATAAGCAGACTGCAGCTGCTGGCGTTTCATTTCATAAACCTTTTGAAAATCATCGTAATCACCTGCATAACGGTTAAGCTCCTGGTTTTCCATGTGATAGATGAGATTGATGACACTGTTCAGAAACGGAATATCATGGGAAATGAGGATGAATGCATTCTCATATTCCTGCAGATATCTCTTCAGCCAGACAATGTGCTGTTCATCAAGGTAGTTGGTAGGCTCATCAAGCAGCAGGATATCAGGCTTTTCCAACAGTAGTTTTGCAAGGAGTACCTTAGTTCTTTGTCCTCCGCTCAAATCCTGTACTTCCCGCTCAAGGCCGATTTCATCAAGGCCAAGGCCGCGGGCAATCTCTTCGACTTTTGCATCTATAATGTAAAAATCATTGTTTGTAAGTGCGTCTTGAAGTGTACCGGTTTCTTCGAGCAGCTTTTCAAGTTCTTCCGGGGAGACCTCTCCCATTTTGGCAAATAGTTCATTCATTTCTGTTTCCATATCGAATAGATATTGAAAAGCGGTCTTCAGCACATCTCTGATCGTCATGCCTTTTTCAAGGGAGGTATGCTGATCGAGATACCCGACTCGGACCCGTTTTGCCCATTGTACTTTTCCTTCATCCGGCTCGAGTTTGCGGGTGATGATATTCATGAAGGTGGATTTTCCTTCTCCATTGGCGCCGATAAGACCAATGTGTTCACCTTTTAGCAGACGGAAGGATACGTCATTGAAAATGGCTCTGTCACCGAAGCCATGGCTTAAATTATTTACTGTTAATATACTCATTTGAAAGCACCTTTTCTATTGAAATGTTATTATCTCACTTCATTATAAAGGTGTTAAAAGCAGAAGGATAGTCCATGGAAAAAATTAATCGCAGCAAAACCGGAGCAGCACAGATTATGCTGCCGTAAAGCCCGGCATAACAAGATGTCAATTCAAGCTCCGGCGGTTGGAGTATTCTTCCTCTGAACCAAGCTCCCTGTTAAGGAGCAGCTCCATTTCAATGAGTTCTGTGCGGGTGACCACCGGGTCTTCCCGGGACCAATAGACGTTATAAACAAAGTAGTATCCCTTGATTTTACGGAAAAGGACTGTCGAATGGGGAAAGCTGTCAAAGCTTGCCTTGATGTTGAATCTTCTGGAATAACTCCACCTCGTTAGTTTCAAGCTGTGCCCCTCCCCTTCAAATTGGTATAGTGTATATTCCCGGTAAAGATAAAGGGGCAAACGTTTCAGTATGCAGTTCTCAGTTAGTTTGAAAAGCAATAACTTGGAGTAAAGTAACTAATAAGAGTCACTCTAAAGAACCAGAGGAGGAAGAAGGGATGGATAAAGAAATGGCCGGCTGGATAATGACGCAAACTTGGGAACACGTGTTGTTCCTTCATTGGCAAGTGCCGGTGGAGGAATTGAAAGAAAAGCTGCCAGCACAGCTTGAACTTGATACTTATGAAGGAAACGCGTGGATCGGGATTATTCCATTCGCCATGAACCACATCAGGGGCCGCGGTCTCCCGGAGATCCCTTTTGCGAGAACCTTTCTTGAGTGCAATGTCAGGACCTACGTTACTTATAAAGGAGAACCGGGTGTGTATTTTTTTAGTCTGGATGCCAATCATGCCCCTGCAGTTGCCGGAGCACGGCGCTTCTTTTCACTTCCGTATTTTAACGCTGATATGAAGATGGAAGTCAGTAATGGAACAGTCAAGTACAGTACAAGAAGAATTCATACAGGAACGAACGGCGAGAGTTTGAAAATAGAGTATACTCACGGAGAAAGAATCCAGCCAGTTAAAGGTTCATTGACAGAGTGGCTGACTGAAAGATATTGCCTGTGGACTATAAAGGATAACGAAGTGTATAAAGGTGCTATCCATCATAAACCTTGGGAACTGTATGAAGCACAATCTATAATTGAGGAACAGTCTTTATGGCCGCAGCCAAAGGAAGAGGAGACAATAGTTCACCAATGCTATTCACCCAGCCTCACAGCCTATATCTGGCCATTATCGCTCTAAGTGACATTGTCAGGGGTCTCACAGCTTGATTTCTGGTTATTATCTACTAGTCTTATAGTAACGAATATGGTTTGGCGGATACTTTATCAGGGTAAAGGGAGTATTGATAGCAGGTTAAAAATAATGAATAGTTCTTAGATCCGCAGATAATCACTCTGAAGCTTATATTATGGTCATAAGAGCCGGCCGACAGGTTTTTTGCCTTACCCATGGTAAGTATATGTGGATGGGGGGCCTTTCTCATTTTCAGAAAGTAACCGGATAAGATTTGAGACCTCAATTTCAGGTATGCTGGTACTGCCGCAAAGGTAATGTCTTGATTTCTTCAGGGAAAGCAGGCCGCTTGAAAAGCAGTCAACGTATTTGGGCTGATGATACAAAATAAACAATGCTTGAATAAAGTAGAATAGGGCGATGGACATGAAGGAAACTATTTACATAAGAAATGCACTATTTGGACTGGGGGTTTTTGTTTTATTGTTTGGCGGGTGGATACTCACTATACAAGGGGAGATACGGACCCTGGGAGTAAGTGCAATGGCAGCGTCAGCCATTGTGTTCACATTGTTAATGCAGATTCTGGCACTCAGGGGAACTGAAGGGCTTCAGCGAAGGTTCATCGGGCTGCTCTTCCTGGCAACCATTATCTATGCAGCTGCTGAAGTAGTCTGGCTTTATGAAGAAACGGTGTCAGGCGGTCTCGATTCTGTGCCGATTTGGAGCAACGTCCTATACATATTGAACCTCCTGTTGATCATCGGGGCTTTTTCCTTATTGACGTTTGCCATAAAAAATCGATATCAGGTTGTCTATTTTGCCATAGATATTTTGATCATCTATTTTTCTATCACTGCTATTCTATGGGTTTATTGGTTTCACCCTTTATATGAAGAAGCTGGTGTCACGTATGGGCTTGGGATCACATCGTTTATTTACCCCGCTCTCGAACTGCTTTTGCTATTTGCCTTGTCAGCGACCATGTTTCTGAAAAAGTACTTTTTCCCAATGAAGGCCATGCTTTTACTCACCATTTCCATAGCCTTGTTCTTGATAAGTGACAGTATACATTTATTTGCTTTATATTATGGAAGATTTGAGCCGGGCAGCCTCCTGGAAGTATTGTGGAGTTCGGCGATCATTCTGCAGGGGATAGCGGCGTTCGAATTGCTATTGAAAAAATCAACCTTCCGCAGGGGAGAAAACACCTTCAACTATAATGCAGGCTCGTACCCTTTGGCAAGAAGCGTTGTCAATATCGGAAGCATACTCACCCTGTTCCTGATATTCAGCATGAGTCAGGATCTGACAGCGGGTGCAGGGCTGCTGATCATCATATTCCTTGTCTATTCCAGACAGCTTCTGGCAAGCTCCCAGTTGAATCAATTGACTATATCCTATCAAAATCTGGCCAGGGACCTTGAGACTCAAGTAGATAAACGGACGGAGGAGTTAAGCAGGAAGAATGCTGAACTTGAAAAGTCGTCCTCCAAACTGAAGTATATGGCTCTCCATGATCAGCTCACGGATATATGGAACCGGCGGGCATTGGAGGGGAGGCTGAAGACTTTGTTCGAACAGTCTCTCGAGGAGGAGGAGAAGGTTGAATTTGCTGTGATCTTCATTGATATCGATAGATTTAAAGAAATCAATGACAGGCTTGGCCACTCATACGGTGACGAACTGCTGATTGAATTTACCCGGAGAGTGAAAAGGGAATTTCCTCCGGAGGCCTTTATTGCAAGGCAGTCAGGTGATGAGTTTGTGGTCATTTTGGAAGGGACCAAGTCGAAGGAAGAGATTGAAATTCTCATCCAGAAGTTTTTTGAGGCCAACCAAAAAGGCTATTCGATTTATGGGGAAAAGGTAAACATCACCTTCAGTCTTGGTGCATCATTCTTTCCGGATGACAGCAGGAATGCGAACGAACTTCTTCAGGCAGCCGATATGGCGATGTATGCAGCTAAGCAGCAAGGGAAAAATAATTACCAATTCCATTAAAGCACGGGTTTATGGCATTTTCCAAATGTTTAAGGTGCTTAATTCATTCATTTGGAATATAATGATGTTATCGATCTTTAGGGAGTGTGAACGATGAATAGAAAACTGATCTTGGCGGTTCTATTATCTTTTGCGTTCCTGACTAACAGTGTAGGAGTGCCCCATGTCCCGGTAAAAGCAGTTCATGAAGCCTCCATTATAGAACAGTTAGCTTATGAAAAATTGCTTCCTGGAGAAAATCCTGATCTTGGAAAAAGTGCCTTTTATCCTTTTGCCAGTTTCATAGCAGGAATTTTGACAGTGCTATGCCTGCTGTCCCACGGGAATTTCCGCACCACTGCCGGCTATAGAATCCGCCTGCTGCTGATACCTGTTTTCTACGGGGCTAATTACGTAAAGCCTTTCTCATTGAATCATCAATTAGCAAATTGATATTCAAGGAGGGAGAAATATGTGGATCAGATTTATCATGATGGGAGTCTTTTCGTTTACCGCGCTTACACTTCTATCTTATCAAGCGATTGAAATCTACCATGCGTTAATTGACTTTTATCAACAAAAATAATACTGTTTCTAAGAGTGTAAAGACTCAGTCTGTCTTTGCACTCTTTTTATCTTTTATTAAATTTCTTCTTAACCAGGTGCATATATACTTAAATTGCAAATCAATAAAATCAAGCTGGGTGACTAAAAAATGAACTACTTTTCCAACAGGCCATTTGGTTCATCGAATGAAATTATGCCAAATGCAGACATCTATCATAATCAGTCTCAACAACCCGATAGCAAAGAAGACGCCTTTTATTTTCAGGTGATTGAGCAGGATGGAATACACCTGAATGAATCTCAAATGAAAGCCGTCAGACATCTGAAAGGTCCATGCCTGACGCTTGCTGGGGCAGGTTCCGGAAAAACTTCGGTCCTCGTGGCCAGGACCGGGTATCTTTTGCAGGTAGAAGGGGTTTCTCCTGAGAAAATACTGCTTTTGACTTTCTCAAAGAAAGCGTCAATGGAAATGAAGCAAAGGGTTTCGGGGCTGCCTGGGATTAGCCGGCATGAAGCGAATAGAATACAAGCCGGCACCTTTCACTCTTTTTTCTTATTTCTCTTGAGGAGCAGGGGGGTCACACAGGAAATTCTCGGTAATGATAGATTCAAGCACATCATATTAAAACAGATTCAGAGAAAATTAGGTATTCAGGACCCTTATCAGCCGGAGACACTGTTATCCACACTTTCGAGCCTTAAGATAGGGATGAAGTCTGTGCAGGGAATGCCAGAGAAAACGGCTGGGGAAAAAGAGATTAAAAAGATTCTATCCAGTTATGAGGAATGGAAGAATAGCAATCACAAAATGGATTTCGATGATATTCTCGTTAAAGCGTATGAATTGCTTCATGGTGATTCAGTTCTTCTCGAAGCCTTGCAAAACAGATTTCAATATATCATGGTGGACGAATTTCAAGATACAAACTGGCTGCAATATGAGCTGATCAAAATGATTGCAGGCAGGTCGCAAAATCTTTTTGTCGTTGGGGATGATGACCAGACGATTTATTCATTTAACGGTGCTGATCATTCATTTATCCTTGATTTTGATAAAGAATATCCGGATGCGGCGGTGATTACATTGGATGTCAATTACCGGTCGAACAGCTACATAGTCGGACTCGGAAATGAAGTGATCAGGATGAACCGCTTCAGGAGAGAGAAGGCTCTTCAAGCTGTCAATGAAGAACAAATGAAACCAAAATACAGCCGTCCCTCTAATTCCGATGAAGAAGCTGAATGGACCATCTCCCAAATCAAAAGAATGATTGAGCAAGGAGATACTGCCTACAAGGACATTGCCATCTTACATAGGACAATCAGCAGCAGCCGTGCCATCTTTGAACGGTTAGTCATCGAGGAAATTCCGTTCTTTTCATATAATCTCGGCGATCAGCATTTCTATGATCAATGGATCGTAAAACCTTTAGTCGATCATTTGAGACTTTCTCTTGTTCCCCGGAATTTACCGGCAATAGAAGGCATCCTTTCCACCCTCTATATCAACAGAGAGGCCGGAATGAAAATGATCGCCAGTCAGGAGGAAACAGCCAGAAAGAAGTATCCGCTCATCCATTTGACTAAAATGGAACAGTTAAAAGAGTTCCAGAAAGATAAAGTGAAAGAAAGAATAAAGCTCATCAAGGATCTTTCCGCAGAGCCGCCGGCAGCAGCCATCAAACGTTTGAGGAAAGTTTTTTATGATACCTTCATGGATACCAACGAACGCTTTTCAGTCACTGAACATAAAGAGGCAATCAAAGAAACATTATCAGAGCTTGAAGCATCGGCTGCCCGGTTTCAAACTATTACTGCTTTTATCTCGTTTATAGACAGCATGACGGAGAAACATGAAAAGATGCAGAAAGAGGATCAGAAAATGAATTCGGATGCCGTTTCGCTGATGACAATCCACCGTGCAAAAGGCTTGGAGTTTCCAGCTGTCTTTGTTATCGGTGCAAGTGAAGGAAATCTTCCTCATTCCTCTGCCCTCAATGCGGATAAACTGGAAGATAAAATTCAGCAGAATGGGAAAAAGAAGGACCTGCTTGCACTCGAAGAAGAGAGAAGGCTTATGTATGTCGCCATCACACGAGCCAAAAATGAGCTGTTCATTAGTTCCCCCGCCTACTATCAGGGTGAAAAGCGAGAAATTTCAAGGTTCCTCACTGATGTATTTTCAGTGGAAAAGCAGGAAAAAGAAATAAACAAGCCTAAAAGGGAGCTCCTAATGATAAAGGTTGCTGCCTGGATTTGCAGCAATGACAACTGTATTGCCTGGTCCAGGATCAAGACAGAGGCCGAACAAAATATAAAAAGAAAAGTGTGTCCGCTTTGCGAGACGAGAATGATTAAAGGTGAAAAAAAGGTAAGCGGATAAATGGATCGACACTCAGTGAGAGGGAGCTGGGTGTTTTTTTCATGCTCTTTCTAAAAGATTGTTTCTATACTAATTTACCCTTTTCCCTCTATTTAGGGGATCTTCGCTGCAGGCGTACGAGCCCCTAAATAGAGGGAAGAATTCCCCTTATTTAATAAATATCACTAAAAATAGCTTAATATAGAGGGAGAAATTCCCCTTATTTGACTCAAATCACTAGAAAGCAGGTGCTTTTTCTTTATATAAGGGGAAAAATTCCCTCTATTCACCTGCAAAATGAGTTTCAATCTGCAATTAACGGGAAAATCTCCCCTTATTTTTTCCGCTAGCCCGCCGGGGTCAAATACCCCTAAGAGAATTATGGTAAAAACCGTCTCTTCTTGAGAACATTTGCTTGCCGGTGTTAAGCAAGGCGCTCATGCTTTTAGTCTTGAAAAGGGTTTTTGGTATCAAGTAGGGAATTCTTTTATATACTCTCTATGTAAAAAAAAGGAGGTGAAGGAATGGATTTATTTTCTATCATTAGAATGCTTCATATTATTGGCGGTTTTACAGCCCTATTGACCTTTTGGGTTCCTGTTGTCACAAGGAAAGGCGGCAGAATTCATAAAATATCCGGTTGGGTTTATGTTTGGGGAATGATTATTGTGGCGATATCGGCACTTTACATGGGACTTTACCGGCTCTTTGATCCTGCAAGTAGCAGTGAAGTCATTTCCTTCTCCATATTTTTAATTTATATCTCCATTCTAAGCGGGTCTACAGCTTATTATGGAATCAGGGTATTAAGATTTAAAGGAAGAAAAGCTGTACATAAACAGGTGGTGGATCTGGGCTTTCCTCTGCTGCTGCTTATTTTTTCAGGAGCTGTGAGTGTATATGGATTTCTGCAGAACTTTCAGCTTCTGGCATGGTTTCCGTTCTTGGGGATTTTCCTCAGCGGCACACAGTTAAAGTATTGGCTCAGAAAACCTGATCGGAAACTGCATTGGTGGTTTGAACATCTTGGGGGCATGCTGGGCTGTTCGATCGCCACCATAACTGCTTTCACCGTGTTTGGTGCACCAAGATTAATGAATATCGAATCGGTCAGTATCCTCCTTTGGTTCCTGCCGACCATTATCCTTACACCTGCCATCATTGGGTTTTCTATTTATTATGATCGGAAATTTAATAAGAAGAAAGTAATTGCAGCGTAACAAAAAGACAGCGTCAAAGCTGGACGCTGTCTTTTCCTATGTCTTTTTCACATACATTGATGTTTTCGGAAAAATCCCAAGAGCCCGATTTTCCTAACGAAAATCATATTAATAACAAAAAAGTTACGAAAGAGCCTTTTCTATTTATCCTGAGATTCTGAGGGATTTTCTTCCTCCGGTATAGGGTCAATCGTGGAACTGTCTGAAACATTTAAAGTGCTTTTAAGAAAGTATACAAAAAATCCGCCAATCAAGAGCAGGACTACGGAAAGGCCGATCAATACAAATAAATCCAATAGGTTCTCCTCCTTCTTACAATGTCCTATAGCTAATCTATGAAGGAGAATATCCATATAGACCTTAAGAAGAATTCGGTAGAATCGGACCATTTTTAGAAAAAACAAACAAAAAATAGAACATATGTTCCTTGTTGTGTTAAAATAATGCTATAGTATACATGCCAGGCGGGCAGCGGCCGCTCCCTTTCTTGAGGGGAGGTGAGTCACTGTAATGGTAGAAGTAGCTGACGTTCTTCAAATCATGATTGCGTTTGGAACCCTGACAGTAGCAATAGTCGCAGTCAACCAAAAAAGAAGTAACCCACCCGCATGGCTTCCAACCTGGGTAGGTTACTTCCGTATCTAAAAATATGAGCTGCTGTTTCCTGCAGTGTATGCTTGCATGAGGGTTCTGGTGGCAGCCGGAACTCTCATGTCTTCCATTATTCTTATAGTTATAATTATACCCAATATCTCATCATGAAGTAAAGGAACTTGCGAGATGAAATAGCAATAATTTCCCTGGGTTAACGGTCAATGAGAACCGCCCTTACCGGACAGCCGTCCCCCTCTTCCACGGACAGGGGAAATGCTGAAAGTTCATAAGTTTTTGGCTCAACCCCATCCAGAATGATTCCCTCTAGAATCCCGATGCCGTTTGACTGCAGCGAGCGGTGTGCCGGGAGGTCTTTACTGTTTAATGGATCAACGGAAGGGACATCCACTCCGATCAAGTCGATTCCTTTTGCTTTAAGGATTGGACCGGCGCTTTCCCGAAGGTAGGTAATCTTATCAGGAAAGGCGTTTCTATCTTCCCAGCTGCCGGTACGGATCAATAATTTCGTGATCCCTTCCAAATTCAGGCTTTCTAAATCTTCTGCGCCAATAGATTCCTTCCCAGTGAGATCAACCACCAGAGCTTTTCCGAAATAGTTGTCCAGAGGAAGTTCGGCAACTCTCCTGCCATTATCATCAAAATGAAAGGGAGCGTCAATGTGTGTTCCAGTGTGCGCACTGAACGATATTTTCCCTACGTTGACAGAGCCGGTTTCTTCCTTTGACCAGTTCAAGGAAAAGGAGAAAGGAGTGTCTCCTGGCCATACGGGAGTAGAGCTGTTTAGCCTTTGTGATATATCAATAAGTTTCAATTTTATTCCTCCTATGCCACAACATTGCGGCCCTTCTCAAATTGTTTGTACTGTTCTTCATTCATGATGGTCTCTAAAATATCTATGGTTTTCCAGACGTCCTGAAAGGAGCTGTATAGAGCGACAGGAGCAAGCCTGATTACGTTGGGAGCCCTGAAATCAGGGACGACTCCGTTTTGTTTCAAAGCTTTACAGATCCGGGCAGCTTCATTATGCTGCAAGCAAACATGGCCGCCGCGTGCCTGGTCTTCCTTAGGATTTGAAATTGTGAAGCCGTAATCGGACAATCTTTCTTTAATGAGTCTCATTAGATAAGCTGTCAGTTTCAGTGATTTGTTCCTCACATTTTCAATGCCGGCTTCTTCAAAGATTTCCAGTGAACCAAGAAGAGGGGCAAGGCTGAAAATATGGGGAGTCCCAATTTGGAATGCCCCCGCTGTCTCGGCGTGTGCTAAAGTGTGTTCCATATCAAATTGTTTTTCTTTTTTCGAACCGAACCAGCCTGCCAGCCCCGGCTTCTTGCCTAAATGATTTTCATGGACAAACAGCCCGCCGACTCCTCCTGGTCCGCTGTTCAAATATTTATAATTGCACCATACTGCAAAATCGATATTCCAGTCATGCAGTTCATGAGGAATGGCTCCGATACTGTGCGCTAAATCGAAGCCAATGAGGATGCCTCTCTTGTGCGCCTCTTCTGTCAAAAGCTTCATATCCAGAAGCTGGCCTGAACGATACATTACGGAAGGAAGGAGGATAAGAGCAATTTCATCAGTCATCGCCTCTATGATATCTTCTTCTTTAATAGTCAGCCCGTCCCTGCTTTTAACTTGAATCAATTCTTGATCAGGGTCGTAGCCTTTTAGCTCAAGCTGGCTTTTAATCGCATAGATATCCGAGGGAAAGGTCAGCTCATCTGCAAGTATCTTGGTTCTGGAACCTGCCGGCTGATAAAAAGTCGAGATTAATTGATGGAGATTGGTGGTGATCGATCCTGTCACTATAGTCTCCTCTTCTTTGCTTCCGATAAGGGGAGCAGTCATCTTTCCCAGTTTTTCAGAGTAATAGAACCATGGCTGATTGCCATCCATCCACCCGTCTATTCCGTGCTGTTTCCAATCTTCCAATGAAGTCAGCAGCGATTTTTCAGCTCTCTTGGAAAGAAGGCCAAGTGAGTTTCCGTCCATATAGTACCAATCATCTTTTATGTAAAATTCTTCTTTAAAATGAGACAAGCCGTCTTTTTTGTCCAATTCAATAGCATGTTCTTCTCTTATACTGAAATCCATTAAGATCCCGCCTTTTCAGTTATATATATAAATGGTAATCGAAATAGATGGAATAGTAAAATTATTAAACGGGCTGACTTGATGTATGATCGTTTTGGAGGACAGCACGGGAGTATAATGCTTCACTGAATAAAACTGATCCAACCAGGGGCTGTAATCCAGCAATATGGTGCTCCTCCAAAACGGACAGCCCTCTTGATGGTTCCCGTCCTCTTAAAAACAGGATTTTCCCATCCGCCCTAGAATAGGTATAAAAAGAGTACATTTAAAGGAGGCATCCTTGTGAGTAAACTTTTAAGGGGCCATCATCTCCTGTGTGTCCATGGATTTAAAGGTATGGGATACAGCCCATCCTTTGTAGAAAAGATGAAGGAGATTGTGGGGGATATGAGAGATCCAGAGAAAGATTTTGATATAAGGGTCATCGCCGGATTTGATGACGCCTGTTCCGCGTGCCCTCATAGAGGGGAAACATTGTGCAGCGGAAGTGTGAAGTCGAATAATAAGGTGATGGGATTGGACAGAAGGACGATTGATCACCTTGGTTTGGAGTCAGGAAGAGTTTATAAGAAGTCTTACCTTGTAGAGTTAACAGCCCAAAAGGTGGAGCCGGATGATCTGGACCAAATTTGCGCGGGCTGTTCCTGGCTGGAATACGGGGTGTGCAAGGAAGGCATCGCTCTTCTGAATGAAGAATTAGTACAGAAGTGAGGTGAATTTCAATAAGATATTGCCCGAATTGTGAATGATTTTTCGGGTATCCGGGTCTCCAGGCGGGGACCCGTTTTTATTTTCTAGGTCCGAAAACCCCTGGTTGTGATGGGGGATCCAGCGAGTTTATAGCAGGAATGGAAAATCTCCGTTCATTAGCAGGTTTCTCTAACACTTCTTACCATGCAAGCCGGCGGTTATTAGTGAAGGACATGAATAACCTAAAATAAGCGGAATTTTTCCGGCTAAGCTGCGAAATTGCATTCGATATGGGGTAAATAAGCGGAATTTTTCCGCTTAAGCTAAAGCTGAATTGACCAATTTGGCATCTTTTTAGCAAATAAGCGGAACTTCTCCGCTTAATTTAGCTGTTTCTAATGCTCTTTTTAAAATAAGCGGAATTTCTTCCCTTATTTCATGAACTTTTTTCATTAGGGAAAAATTGCTGATGAAATCAATCAGTGGGCCTTTTAGGCAGAGGCTGGTAAGAGAGGCTTCAAGTCGCAGAGCAAACCACCAGTTCTCACTGGTGATTTTGATTTACTACTAGCAGAT
Source organism: Bacillus sp. P14.5 (assembly GCF_003316765.1). Taxonomy (GTDB): domain Bacteria; phylum Bacillota; class Bacilli; order Bacillales; family Bacillaceae_B; genus Rossellomorea. Next base: position 42,241 of record NZ_NIJF01000089.1, read on the forward strand.
TTGAGGCTTACGGGGCAAGAATTTGGCATGGAAAATGCAGGTGACAGAGTGAGCGGTTTCTGGTGTGAACCTTTATAAAAGCTGCAAATTTAATACTGAAGTTAAAATATATATGGCTGCCGATAAGAAACGGCGAACAGAATAACGAATGAAAAAAATCCTAAACCCCTTACCTCCATCATATGATAGGGCATGTACTAATTTCGGAGGTAGAAAAGATGAAATTATTCATTAGGGGAATATCCTTTTTAATAATCACCGCCTTTCTGGGAGAGTGTTTGGAGTTTGTCGTAAATATGATACTTGCAAGGGAACTGGGGGAAAGGGGAATGGGAATCTATATGTCCATTCTTCCTTCTATCTTCCTGATCGCCATCATTGCAAGTCTCGAGCTTCCGGTGTCACTGTCAAAATTCATTGCTGAAAAAGATGTGGTCTATCATCGGAATATCCTATCGCAAGTGTGGAGACTGACAATAATCTTTACTTGTGTTTTTTTGCTGGCAGCTACAATCTTATATTCTGTTTTTCCGTTTCTCGCCGAGTATCATCCAAGTGTGCGGTGGTTGACTCTGCTATTGATTCCGATCATTTCTTTTTCTTCAATAGCAAGAGGGTATTTTATGGGAGTTCATCAGATGGGGAAAATCGCAGCAGCCAATTTCTTGAGGAAGATTGCCCAGCTGCTTCTTTTGGTCGTAGTTTATCAATTGTTTTCCTTTGACACCAATACGGCCATCATTATTGCCCTTTGTACGTTCATAGGCAGTGAAGGGGTGGTGTTTGTCTACTTCATGCAAGCCTATGTGCTTTCGTTCAGGAAGGTAAAAAGTTCTGCAAACAAATATGCTGACAAAGCGGAAGTCGGAAAGGCATTGTTGTCAGTCTCCTTTCCTACAACTGTGCTAAGGATTTTTCACGCTGTTTCTCATGCCATTCAGCCTTTTTTAATCAAGGCTGCCCTTCTTCATGCCGGGATGACGGATGTCATGGCTACAGAACATTTTGGGGTGATGGCGGGTGTTGCCTTAACGATTGGATTTTTTCCTGCGTTTATCGCCCATTCCTTGCTGATTGCTCTTATTCCGATTGTTTCGGAAAAGGTTTCAAAGAATGATATTAAAGGTATACATTCAATACTCAGGCAAGTTGTCTTGATTACGTTAAGTTACGGAGCGCCGGCTGTCATGATCTTTTATTTCTGGGGAGATGAGCTGACTGCACTATTTTTTCATTCTACCTCGGCCGCATATTATTTGAAATTATTGTGGCCATATTTTTTCTTCCATTTTTTTGTGATGCCTCTGCAGGCATTTATGATTGGGTTTGGATTGATAAAGGACGCTTTGTATCATACTATATGGGCAACCATGGTTTCGTTTTCGATCATTTACTTTCTTGGTTCGCTGCCGCAGTTCGGAATGGCGGGGGTCCTGATCGGCATGAATGCAGGTGCTGTCCTGCTAACCCTGCTTCATTACCATACCGTTTGCAGCCGTCTTGGTCTTACTCTATGGTTTAAAAGTTCCATTAGGGTTTAAGGATATTTCCCCTTATGTTTCATGCTGCCTGCCTGGAAATAGAACATCAGGGAAACACATGGTTTTACATACTATAATCGGCAAGATAAAATAAACCTAAATTTTTATCCTATAAGGAGAGGCTAAATGTTTGATTCGATTCTATTCAACTTGATGCTTATTGGCCTGCTGGGCATATTATCACAATGGGCCGCGTGGCGGTTCAGGATGCCTGCGATTGTCATTATGTCCATCGTGGGGCTCCTGGCAGGTCCGTTACTCGGAATCATCCACCCTGAAGAGGATTTCGGGGACTTATTTAAACCTATCATTTCAATAGCTGTTGCAATTATCTTATTTGAGGGAAGCTTAAACTTGGATTTTCGTGAAGTGAAGGGTCTTGGGAGACCGGTTTTCCGGATTGTCACAATAGGCGCCTTCCTTGCCTGGATTCTGGGATCCCTGGCTGCCCATTATGTTGCAGGGCTTTCATGGGCGGTTGCATTCGTCATTGGGGGGCTGTTCATCGTAACAGGACCCACTGTCATCCTGCCGTTGTTAAGGCAGGCAAAATTAAAGCCGCGTCCGGCAGCCATTTTAAAATGGGAAGGGATAGTTGTAGATCCATTTGGAGCCCTTTTGGCGCTTTTCGCTTTTGAATTCATTCTCTTTTTCACCTCAGAAGGAGGAGGGAATGCCCTGGTAATGTTCTTCCTGGCTTCCTTCTTTGCGGTCGTATTCGGCTGGCTGTGCGGCAAGGGAATCGGTTGGATGTTTGAAAAAGGGCATGTCCCTGAATTCTTGAAATCACCCGTCGTTTTTGTGGTGGTTATCGCCTGCTTTACAATTTCTGATGAAATCACCCATGAGACTGGGCTTCTTGCTGTAACGGCAATGGGGATGACTCTTGCCAATATGCACATTTCATCCATAGATGATATGCGCCACTTTAAGGAAAATATATCAGTACTGTTGATTTCTACGATTTTTGTGATGCTGACTGCGTCACTCTCGCTGGAAACTTTAATCGAAATATTCAATTGGAAGATCATTGGATTTGTTCTGTTGATGCTTTTCATTGTCCGTCCATTATCCATTTTTCTTTCAACCATTGGAACGGATCTTTCCTGGCAGGAAAAAACACTTGTCGGCTGGATTGCGCCAAGGGGAATTGTCGCTCTGACTGTTTCCAGTTACTTTGCTTCAATCCTCCTAGAAACTGGGTTTGAAGATGCGGCGGTCCTGACGTCGGTTACGTTTGCGCTTGTATTTGGAACAGTAACCGTCCATGGATTTTCCATCGGGTGGCTTGCGAAGAAGCTTGATCTCGCCATCAATGACAGGCCGGGAGTTCTCCTGATCGGAGGCAGCAGCTTCAATACAGAGCTGGCGAAGACATTCAGGGACCTGAATACTCCAGTTTTGATTGCTGATTCATCGTGGAAAAGGCTTTTCCCAGCCCGAAAAGCCGGAGTCCCTTTTTACAAAGGGGAGATTCTATCGGAACAAACTGATTATCACATGGATTTAACACCATATGAGTACCTGGTAGCGGCAACAGAGATTGATTCTTACAATGCTCTTGTCTGTACCACTTTTGTTCCTTCCATCGGCCGCAATAATTTGTTCCAGCTCAGTTTGAAAGGAAAAAGAAGTGATGATATTGAGGATCTCGTTCATACGATTGGGGGAAGGATACTTTTCCAGGAAAATGCCACATGGGATGAATTGAACAAACGTATCGAACGCGGGGACATCATTAGAAAAACCAACATAACGGAGAAATATCCATTTGAAGAATACCTGTCTGAAAGGGAAGAGCTTACAATCCTTCTATTTGTTTTGAAGCCTTCCGGGAAAATTGAGTTCTTCACGCCGGATGGATCAGCAAAAGCAGAAGCAGGGGACGTGGTCGTCAGTTTGACCCAGCCTTGCAAGGAATTCAACAAGATTCAGGAAAAGCTGGTGGAACAGCGTGAAAAACCGGCTAAGAAGAATGAGAAAAGAAAAGAAAAAGATAATTAGAACAGCAAGCCCACAACAGAAGATTCCTAACCCGTTTTGATGAGGGGGAAAAAGTATCCTTTAACTCTTCAGATAACATAAAGAGTAGCAGACCACATGGTGAAATATGGGGCTGCTATTCTTTTTTTTGTAAGCAAGATCAATGAGTGGTTTATGTTCCATTAACGGAATACCTCACTTTAGTAAATGGAAAACTAAAGTGAGGTGATATTTATGAGAAGAATCAACTTCATCTTCATATTAATGCTGTCATTAACAAATTTAGACACTAATCATTATGCAAATGCAGTAATAAATGAGGCTGACACTAAATTATGCGATACATTTAAATACGCTCTTATAAGCAGTCTTAGAGAACCAGTAGATGAAGCGGTAGCTGAAATTTATAAGGATGATAAAGAAGCTCCAGAAAACCTCGTGTGGGCTTCTTATGATGCTGAAATCCTAAAGGTTAATCAGCTGTATGGGGTTGGGGGGTATATGAGATAACTCTTAAAGTGTACCCCTATTATGATGCACATATGAGTTACGGAGTAGATGAGGTTGTCATTAACACAAATGGTGATCTGATAAGTTACAAACATTTGAAAACATACCCGCTTTATTGACTGAAACTTATCCAGGAGAGGATAAGTTTTTTCTTTTTATGAAGTGTTTTTATAAGGCTGTTTTCGCAAAGATTGTGGCTATTAATAGTGGTGGATTTCCGCTCCAATCCTCCTACGTAAAAATGGGGAGGAGGAAAATTTAGCATTCGTAAGCAACATTCTTTTAGAAAAGAGCCTTTTATAAACTTGGCTAATTATGAAGGATTGGTATCAAAGTAATGGTCAGTACGTCTTAAGAAGGTTAAATGCCCATTTATGTGGAATTTATTAAATAATGAAAGGCATTTAACTTTAAAAAAATGCGGGGGATATGAGATGCAAAAATGCACAAGTTGTGGTGGGAATTCATTTGTAAAAGTACCAGAGTTTGAAAAAGAACTAACTGTCTGTTTGGATTGTGGGGAGGTAGTTTCAATCCGGTTCGTTAACACAAGTATGTTAAAGAAATATAAGAATCGAGATAATCTGCCATCAAAGTAGCCAAATATAATTATCTTTAATGGAGTACCAACGAAGCATCTGATTTTTTTCCTAAACTGCTATTGATTGAAGCGGACATACTAATTAACACCCCTTTTAGCAGCAGTGAATAAATTTATTCATTACTGCTAAAAGGGGTGTTAAATTGGTTGATAATTTGATTTTTTAAGGTTCTTTTCGTATACTTTGTTGCTATTTGTTTCTAATTCCGAAAAAGTAACCATATTAAGAGGGGTAAATCTGGGAACACCGAAAAGAAAAGAGCTACTATCCCCCGATAAAAGATAAAACTCTTAGTATCCGGGGAAAAATCCGGTTCTTGGGATTTTTCCGAAAGCAACAATATAGGCGAAAACAGCCTTTTTTAAAAACCTCATTTTTATTCTGTAAAAGGTTTTAGTTACGTGAATTACTGATTTTTTTCCTGTGCTCTATCAGCCAGCAGCTGTTTCACCTGGTTATAGGATAAGCCGGATTGGGCATTGAGCCTCTTCACCTCATCAACGTCCGTTCCTGATGATGTATACTTTTTCCCATCTTGTCTTTTCATAACTTCACCTCCGTCTCTATATTTTGTACTCACCCAGGAGAAAATAATACAGCTGATTTGGAGATTTCACACGTGATAACCATGCTGAGGCTCAGCGCCTGAGGGTCCGTACCCACTGGAACGGACTTAACACCTCGGGGTCAAATAACCCAAAGAGTAAAAAAGAAAGACAGCCTTTTTTTCTCTATGGAACATTTGCCTGTCGGGGCTGATCAAGGCGCTTCCGCTTTTGAATATTATTTATGTTTATCGCCTCTGAAGAAAATGACAGCTAGAAAGATCAGCACGGCAACTGCATAGCTCAAGGAAGAGAGGACGGGGTGTTCGGATTGGTTATTGACGCCGATTCCAATGGTCGCCCAAACGAATACCAACGGATAAATCCAATCACGCTTACTTATCCTGAAATACACGGCGAGTGCAAGAGAGAAGGCCAGAAGAAAGATCGCCCAAAAGGCTTCTCCAAATCCGAATGCGCCCCACTCAATATAGGTAAGGTAGTAGCTGATGTTTGCGACCGTCGCCACTGAAATCCATCCTATATATACAGAGAACGGAAGCATATCGAAAAAACCTCTGGATAAGGCTTCTGCCCTCCGATAAAGAAGAATCAGTGTACTCAACAGTCCGAGCATTACAATAACCGACAATCCGAAGTAATTGTAATGCCACATGAAGATCCAGGTCGAATTCAAGAGGCAGGTAGCGACGAAGTAAGGACTGAGCGTCCGATAATACTCAGATTCCCGGTTCTTTTTGGGTATCTGCCTGATAACCCAGACCCCAAGCAGCAGGTAAATCACACTCCAAATAGAAAAAACATAACCGGCTGGGGTGAAAAAGACATTCAGCTTATTCGATATTTCACCCGTAGTCTGTCCGTTCAAGGGAAGTGTCACAGCTAAAGCATTCACCACAATGACAAGAATGTATGCAGCAATATTAAGTAAAAGTCTGCCCATAATTAGACCTCCAATATTTCTTTTATACTTCTACTATTCCACGCCCGCCTTTTTAGAAACACGGAAATGTTTTTAAATGGCTGTGTGGAAAAGTTGTTTTCTGGTAAAAAATAAAAGCAAGAAAAGTCGGAAAATGATAAACTGTACATATACATAAGTAGATTACATATTTAAAAGGGGAGAAATTCTAATGGCATACTCTGATGTGTGGGACTTAGATGTATTTTTTGAGGGAGGAAGCGGCTCGCCTCAGTTGAGAGAACACCTGGATACTTTGGAAAAGAAAAAAGCGGTGTTTGCTCAAAATGAAAAAGAATTTAAAGCACCTCAATCAAAAGAAGACAGCCTTCACGTAGCGAACCTGATTGAAGAGGCTAAAGAAATCATGCTTTACCTTCGCCAGGCAGGTGCATTTATTGGATGTCTTGAAGCACAGGATATGAAGGACAGGAAAGCAAATTCGCTCCGCGGTGAACTGACAACGGCCAGCGCTGATTTTCAGGTTTCCTTCAACAGTTTTCAGCAGAAGCTTTCCGATACGCCGGAAAATGTATGGAGTGAGCTTCTTGAAACCGACACTCTTGCGGAGCTGACTTTCGTACTGAACGAATGGCGGGAAAAAGCCAAGGATAAATTATCGAGCGAGGAAGAGGCGCTTATCCAGGCTCTTTCAATTGATGGTTATCATGGATGGGGCCAGATGTATGACACGATAGTGGGAAGCATGGAGATTCCTTATAATGGTGAAATGCTTTCCATCGGCCAGGCGAATAACCTCAGCTCCCATCAGGATGAGAAAGTCAGAAAAGAAATCTTCGAAAGCCTTGAAGAAGCGTGGACGGAAAAGGAAGAGTTATTTGCCAAGACCTTGAATCATCTAGCAGGTTTCCGTTTGAATGTTTACAAAAAGCGGGGCTGGGATGAAGTGCTCAAAGAACCTCTTGAGTATAACCGTATGCAGCAAGACACTCTTGATGCCATGTGGGGAGCCATCACGAAGCATAAAGCACCTTTTGTAAAATATTTGGATCGAAAAGCGAAAATGCTTGGCAAAGAGAAACTTGACTGGCATAACATGGACGCTCCTGTTGCCGAATCCAATTCAACGATGACCTACAACGAGGGAGCAGAGTTTATCCTGAAACATTTTGGACGCTTCGGAAATGAAATGGCGGCGTTCTCCCAAAAAGCGTTCGAAGACAGATGGATTGAAGCGGAAGACCGTGCCGGAAAAAGACCTGGTGGGTTCTGTACATCTTTCCCGCTAAGTGAACAGTCACGCATTTTCATGACATATTCGGGGAGCATGTCCAATGTGGCAACACTAGCACACGAACTAGGGCACGCCTTCCATTCCTATGCCTTAAGACCGATGCACACATTGAACAGGAACTATGCAATGAATGTAGCGGAAACAGCTTCTACTTTTGCAGAAATGATCGTGGCGGATGCCGCGGTGAAGGAAGCGCAGACCAAGGAAGAGAAAATTGCCTTGGTGGAAGATAAGCTCCAAAGAAGTGTGGCGTTTTTCATGAACATCCATGCCCGCTTCCTGTTTGAAACACGGTTCTATGAAGAGCGCAAGAACGGATTAGTATCAGCCGACCGCTTGAATGAGCTTATGACAGAGGCTCAGCAAGAAGCTTTTGCAGGCGGTCTTGAGGAGACACACCCTCATTTCTGGGCATCGAAGCTGCATTTCTATATTTCCGGTGTGCCGTTCTACAACTTCCCGTACACCTTTGGCTATCTATTTTCATTGAGCATCTATGCAAAAGCGCTGGAGTCCGATGGGAACTATGAAGAGAAATACATGGCGCTGCTCAGGGATACTGCTGTAATGTCAGTAGAGGAACTGGCGATGAAACATCTTGGAGAAGACATTACGAAAGAAGCTTTCTGGGAAAAGGGCATCTCTCTTTGCATCAATGACGTTGAAGAGTTTTTAAGCTTGACGGAATAAATCATTCCATAGAGCCTGGTATTTAAAAAACCAACAAATAGAGTCCTTTTTATCACTTCAAATAATATAAAGAATAGCAGGCCAAAACGTAAAATGTTTGGTTCTGCTATTTTTTATTACTTGTTTGTTAAAAGGAGGACTAATCATAAATGAAGTCATTTTAATTTCAAAATGGCTCTTTTCGCTAAGATTGTTGCTATTGAGAAGAATGGATTTCCGCTCCAGGCGGACGACTCCGCGGGGCGGGCGGTGAGCCTCCTCGAGAGGAAGGTTCCGTTCCAGTGGGTACGGAACCCGGGTCTCACCTGTCCCGCTAGTCCCGCAGGAGATCGTAGGCCTTCCGCTCCAATCCTCCTACGTAAAGGTTGATTAAAGATTATTTTTCTGGATACTATGATTTTTATCTCAAAAAGGGAAAGCAGCTCATTTATTTAAACTTACTTTACCAGAATATTTTCTTTTGAAAATGGCGTTATCTTACAAAGTTCATATAAAATAATAGCAACAAAGTTTACGAAAAGAGCCTTAAAAATAAACCGGATTTTATAGTAAGGAGAGTTGTATGGTGGAAGGGTTTATGGATTTCACATTACAATATTTTGATGTTTTTCTTATTGCTGTTTTGATTGTACTTACAACACTTGTGTTGAGTATATTCATAAAAAGGAAACGAATTCTGATCATGGCGATTGCTTTATTGGTTTTGGGAGCTTCTCTTACCGTTCAACAATCTAAATATACAACTTTTTTAGAACTCTATGATAAAACCCTTAAGGAAGAAAGCGTCATTGAAGCAATTAATATTCGCGTGTATGACCCCTCAAACGACTTCTTAGAACCAAAGGCGAGTAAATCCATTGAAGATCAGGATACGATTGAAAGCATTATCGATGATCTTTCAAAAATAGACCTTAAAAAAGAAGAGGGTATGTCCCGGGATTCTTATAAATATCATGTGGAAATTATAGTGAAGAATCAAGCAGACGAGGATCGTTTTCTCACTAGAGTGATTGATATAAAACTAGATGAAAATGCCCTTAATGACTATAAGATCATCAGCAGTACAAATCATTTGAAAACATTAAAAGCTATTTTTGCAGGCGAGGATGCTTCTTAGATATTATTCAATAATTTTTCACTAAAGGTGAATTATTGGCAGCCGAATCGGATTAGTGTGTTGTTAAAAATCAAATTCCAGTCCTCCTTTAGTTCAGACCTGACATCCTGTACAATTAACAATGACAAATTAAATTGATATTAAGGAGGGAGAAATTTTGGCAAGAACAAACTCACAAGAAAAATTATCAAAAGAACAAACTGAAGAATTACTAAAAGGATTACAGACCCGTTTTGAGAAAAACATGAACCGTCATGAGGGAATTCAGTGGGATGAGGTGCAAGAGAAGCTGTATTCTGTTCCTGAAAAACTATGGTCGCTCAATGAAATGGAAAAGACTGGTGGCGAACCGGATGTGGTGGGTTTTAATGAAGAAAGCGGCGAGTATGTCTTTGTCGATTGCTCTGCAGAAAGTCCCAAGGGCCGCAGAAGTGTGTGTTACGACCGGAAAGCATTAGAGTCGAGAAAGAAGTTTAAGCCTGAAAATAATGCGATGGATATGGCAGCTGACATGGGTATAGAAATATTGGATGAAGGGCAATATCGCGCTTTGCAAAAACTCGGGAAATTCGATACCAAAACATCGAGCTGGGTGCAGACTCCTGGTGATATCAGAGAGCTCGGAGGCGCCCTTTTCTGCGACTTCCGCTTTGGCCATGTCTTCCTGTATCACAATGGAGCAGATTCCTACTATGCAGCCAGGGGATTCAGGGGATCGTTGAGAGTTTGAGGACTTGGACACATAGCATAAGAAGAGTCAGAGGAATTGCAGCCTGCGATGCCTTTGACTCTTTTTTGTGCTTTTGAGAAATGTTCTGAGAGGCAAAAAGCTGTTGAGGTGTCACTGAGAATAAAATAGGAGAACCCCAATTTTCATGAAAGCAAAAACACTAGTTTAAATTCCTAAATAAATTTACCCTTGTAATTACTTCCATAATAATCCATTCGTCAAAGCCCACACACCCACATCCACCCCTCATAAGCTGTAAGGAATAGCTATGAAGGGTGTGAATCAAGCATGAACCAGGGTAAGTATGTCGGAGTTCTTTTGGCTGCCGGGCTGTTACTTCTATCACTTTTTTCGGGACTGTATATCTATAAAACAGGTTTTCTTGAAGGAAAAGAATCCACCAATGCTTCACCACCGATGAATGGAACCAATAATATTCAAAACAACATTGATAACAATGGCGCGGAGTCTGCAGAAAATAATGTTGAAAATACGATTGATAATCAGGGCGGCGAAGAGGTTCAGAACAATATAACGAACAATATCACCAACAATGTTGAAGTGACAGTGGAAGGTGACGGCGATGTAGTCAATTCTGTCACGAATTCTATCACTAACGGTGTGACAAACGGATCGGGAAACGGTAATGGAAATGGAAACGATGGCGGCAACGGCAATGGCGGTGGTGACGGAAATAACAATGGCGATGGTGAGTCGGGTTTAGCCTGGGGGATTGATACCGCCAGTGCTACTAACGAAGAGTTTAACATGTGTGTACGGGATAACTTTGGAGATCCAGAAGTGGTCGGAAGATATTTAGGAGATAAGGAAGGGGTTTCTGCCGGGTTGACTCAGGAAGAAGTTGAGTTAATAAAATCCAACAATGATGAAATTTTATTGATTCATAACCGCTTCTCAGATGCGACCGGGTTTGAAAATGGAGTTCAAGAAGGAGAAGAAGCCATATCTCTTGCCGAGGAATTGGGAGCACCGGAAGGCACAGCGATTTTTGCTGATATTGAGCCAACCTATCCAGTGAACAGTGACTTCATCAGAGGGTGGTATGATGCATTGTCTTCATCAGCGTATGTCCCTGGAATTTACGGTATTTTCTCAGGGGACACCGATCTTGCTGCCTCCTATAACCAGGCAGTCAGCGGGAATTCCGGTATAAAAGAAGACACCTACCTCTGGACCGCAGCCCCAAATGCCGGAATTACAACAGAAGCAGATGCTCCTGAATACCAGCCTGAGGCACCAGAAGGAGCAGTCGTAATCGGCTGGCAATATGGATTGGACGCACAAGAATGTAATATCGATACAAACCTTTTTGATAACCAGTATACAGATGTGCTTTGGTAAGTGGAAACTCAGGAATTGGGTGTGCTGCAACTAGATGCCCGCTGCTCCCGCAGGAGGTCGTACACCTTCCACTCCAGTCATCATATGGGGAGAAACTGAGAATCTATTATAACCCAACTTTTCTTACTGGCACTTGAACCATCATACAGAACATTTATTCACTAGAGATAAGACTCGTCAATTGACGGGTCTTTTTGCTGACTTTTGAATCATTGTTAAATGTTCAAAAGGCTAACACGGACCTATCCTCACTAAGCCTCAGGTCTTAGTGGAAAATAAAGCTCAGGCTCGTTATGAAGAACCCTGGAAAAAGGTACGATAGAAACAAGAAAACGGAAGAACAAAGCAATATTCGAAATCAGGCTGAACTCTCAGCCATAAGGAGGAAGCAACATGAGGAAATTTGGTTTATTGGTGTTAGGAGGAATCGGAGCTATTGTGCTCCTGGCAAATATGGGTCCGATGATCGGCCTTGCCATCAGCCTCTTGATTCTTTACTACTCATTCAAACAGTTCATGAAGACAGATTCAACTTTTGCCAAAGTGATCTGGGCCATCATCGGGCTTGCGGCACTTAGTGCTTCAGCTTCAAACTTCCCGGCCATCATCGGCTTGGCGGCGATTTATCTGCTATACGTCGTGATCAAGAAGTGGAATGAAGAAAAGCCGGAAGTAAATGAAAGCGATGACCCCTTCACAAATTTTGAAAAAGAATGGGCAAATCTGAAAAACAATTAAGTTGAAGAGAAGAACCTACTTTAAAAAACAAGGAGAGATTTTACAATGGCAAAGTTATTTAACAGACTAAAAAATTCAATTACTTCTGATGTTCACGAAATGCTGGATGAAAAGGAGAAGAAAAATCCGATCTCAATGCTGAACCAGTATCTGCGCCAATGTGAAACGGAAGTGGAGAAGGTAAGAAAGCTGGTTGAGCGCCAGTATTTGTTAAAGCAGGAATTCACGAAAAAATTTGAAGAAACAAGGCAGCTGGCGGATAAAAGGAAGCATCAGGCAGAGATCGCTTCCAACGCCGGTGAAATGGAACTTTACCAGTTTGCAATGAGTGAGCATGAGCACTTTGCAGACAGGTCTGAGAGGCTTCAAACCTCCTTAAAAGAAACAGAAAATGGATTGGGTGAGCTTGAGAGAAAGTATGAAGAAATGAAGCATAAGCTGAAGGACATGTACATTAAACGAATGGAGTTAATGGGGCGTGAAAATATCGCCAGAGCGAACCACCGGATGAACAAGGTGCTTCAATCATCTGAAGGATATTCAGATGCATCATTCTCAAGATTTGAAGAAATGGAAGCCTATCTTGAACGTCTCGAGCATGGGGTGAACACTTCCTATTACCGCAGCAGTATTGATGGAAGAATCGCTCAGCTTGAAAAAGAGATGAAAAAAGAAGAAACTCATTCTATTTCACAGTAAAAACATGGTATTCTAAAAAGGCGCAGGATTCTGCGTCTTTTTGGAAGTCTATTAGAATCCCTGATTAAAAAGAATGGTCAGCACGATAATAATAGCATTTCTTCAAAAAAACTGTACTTTTAAATTTAATTTATCTTAGAGGCTTTGGAGCGGAAGACGTCCGCCCGCAGCGGAAATCCATTACTTTTAAACAACCACAATTTATGAGAAAACAGCATTGCGAAAAGAACGTATTACAATGAAACGATAGAGAGGAGGGTTCCCCCATGCTGGATAAATTCAGGACTGACAGGTTTAGCTGGATATTGCTTATAGGAATCATCATGCTCCTGTTTGAAATGTCCTTTTATGATGGGGGAGTTGTATTCTTTCTGATTATCACTTTTGGCTGCATATACGCAGGGAGAAAAAGACTTCCGAGTTCATCAGGAAAAGCTCTGTTTTGGTTTGGAATCATCGGGCTTTCGCTTACGATCCTTAATACCATGGCGTTCCGTTTCTTTTTACTGGCACTCTTAGTGATGGTGATCCTTAAATTTGCAGAGTCCAAGAAAAAACCGGACAGGGTTGAGCCGGAGATCAAACAGACATTTAATGATGGAGAAGCACCTGTTTATATTAAGAAGTCGACTATGCAGAACGTGTGGTTCGGCCGCCAGCAGACGCCCGGACACGTCTATGAATGGAACGATATCAATATCCAGGGTGGAATCGGCGATACTGTCATTGATCTTGGAAATACTGTATTGCCTAAAGGAACCTCTGTCATTTCGGTGCGCCATATTCTTGGGAATATTGTGATCATGGTGCCATATGATATAGAAGTCAGCGTGCATCATAATGGGCTTGCGGGTGCTGTCAGCATTTTTGATAGTGTTGAACCGAAATCATTCAACCAGTCCATTTACTACCAGTCCAGCGATTATGACACAGCTCCTCAGAAAGTCAAAATCATTACTGCTCTGGCTGTCGGCGATCTAGAGGTGAAAAGGATATGAGTATTCTTAAACGCCAGGTTCTCCACAGCCTAATCCTTTCATTCGTCCTGCTGATTGTATTTATAGTCATATTTACATTTATTTTTCCTCTTCCCGATTGGCAGTTTTTTATCAGAAAAGAAATCATGGATATTCCATTGATTGTATATATACCATTCCTCACCATTCTAATCGGCATGTCGGGCGGTGCCTGGGCAGCCCTGCCTTTAAGAAGGAAACTAAATGAGATCCAGTCCGGGGTGATGGATATTGAACATGGCCGTCTTCTGGATTCTCATAAAATGTTCAACATAACGGAACTGACCGGGGTATGGAGCGGCATGGTAAACGTTCAGGAGCAAATCAACCGCAGGACAAAGCAATCGCAGAAGCTTGTTAATGAAAAAGCGGAGGAACAGGAAAAGCGCATCCAGGAAATTGTTTCTCAAGAAAGAAACCGGCTTGCCAGGGAACTTCACGATTCGGTGAGCCAGCAGTTGTTCGCAGCTTCCATGATGATGTCGGCCATCAATGAATCCAAAACCGGAGAAGAGAGCCCCATAGAGACAAAACAGCTGAAAATTGTGGAAGAAATGATTCACCAATCGCAGCTGGAGATGAGAGCCTTATTGCTGCACCTTCGACCGGTCGCCTTAAAAGGCAAGACACTGAAAGAAGGAATTCATGAACTGTTGGTGGAACTATCTAATAAGGTACCGATGGAAGTGGAATGGAAGGTAGAGGAAATCGCTTTGGACAAAGGGATTGAAGACCACCTTTTCAGGATACTGCAGGAATCCGTTTCAAATACTCTGCGGCATTCCAAAGCATCCTCCTTGGAAGTCCTCCTGATTAAAAGAGATTCCCTCGTGATCTTGAGGGTAATGGATGATGGGATCGGATTTGACAGTGAGAAAGAGAAGACAGGTTCTTATGGATTGCAAAATATGCAGGAACGCGCTTTGGAAATCGGCGGTTCATTTAAGATCGTCAGTGTGCCAAGCAAGGGAACAAGGCTCGAAGTAAAAGTTCCAATGGTGGAAACAGAGGGTGATGAAGAATGATTAGAGTATTGTTTGTAGATGATCATGAAATGGTAAGGATCGGGGTGTCGTCCTATCTGACCGCCCAACCGGACATCGAGGTTGTGGCAGAAGCGGACGACGGCAGTACAGCCATTGATCTTGCACTGAAGCACAAACCGGATATCATCTTGATGGATCTCGTGATGAAGGAAATGGACGGCATCGAGGCAACCCGCCAAATCATAGACAAATGGCCGGAGGCGAAAATCATCATTGTCACCAGCTTCCTGGATGATGATAAGGTGTACCCCGCATTGGAAGCAGGCGCAACAAGTTACATGCTGAAAACCTCCAAGGCAAGTGAAATAGCGGATGCTGTCCGGGCGACCTACCAAGGCCAGACAGTCCTTGAGCCGGAAGTGACGGGGAAAATGATGCTGAAAATGAGAGGCCGGAACACTTCGCAGCCCCATGAAGAGTTAACCAACCGTGAAATGGAAATCCTGCTGCTGATTGCCGAAGGAAAAACGAATCAGGAAATTGCCGATGAGTTGTTTATTGCCTTAAAAACGGTCAAAACCCACGTGAGCAACATTCTCGGGAAACTGAATGTTGCTGATCGGACTCAGGCGGTCATTTATGCATTCAAGCATGCGTTAGTTGAATAAAATTAGAAGAAGGCTGACTCAATTAAGGGATTCTGATGAGTCAGCCTTTTTCGGTTGCCGGAATAAAAGGAAAGATTAACTGGTTCTGTTTTTGAGTGTAAAATTAAAAATTACACATCAAAAGGATTGTCAAATCGCATTGATTTTGATCCTCCTTTTTCTTGATTTAACGGTATTCTTGCTGGTGAAACCGTCAAGTTTGTTAAACGAAATGTACCCTTTGTGAAACAATTTCCTAAAAACTTTCAATCTCAATATAAATCTAAAGGTGAGTAGTTGATTATAAAAATCTAGCAATAATTTGATTGGAATGGAAGGTGCGTGACTTCCTGCGGGACTAGCGTGACAGGTGAGACCCCGCAGGCGAATCTAGCTTCAGCGGCCAGCGACTAGCAGATTTCGGTCTCTCTCCTTGCTAATCTAGCTGCAAGGCCCCAACGGCTAGCGTACTTCCCTGCCTCCTCCTTGCGATAAGTCAACATCAACTCACTGTGTTCGTTGTGTTTCCTTTATCTCATGCGGAGTCAGTCCAGTTCGTACGCCGCTGAGCAGGGCCTTTCCACTTTATATAGATAAGTCATCATCGAATCGCTGTCGCTCTTCGTGATTCCTTTATCTCATACGAGAGCCCTAAAATCTGTACGTCGCTGAACGGCCGCTTCCGCTTTTTATGAAGCCGAGGAGGCTCACCGCACGCCCCGCGGAGTCACGCACTTGGAGTGGAAACCAATAGACATTGTTTTTGGGTGCGATTCAAGCATTTCTTTACCTGTCGGGGTTGACCAGGGCGCTTCCACTTTTGTGTCTACCCGCTCTTCTGTTCTTCTTTGTTCCATTTTTTCTTCTTCATGATGAAAGCAGCAATCGCAATCAGTGCGACGAGAAGAAGGGAGATGAAGAAGCCGAGGCGTATTCTTTTTCCATGACCGTGCCGCTGACGGCAGCCAGAAGCAGGACCATTCCAAAGATGCCCAAAACTTTACTCCACATTTTATTTTCTAGAATTTTCAGCCCTGAGAGAATGATGAAAGCCCAGTTATATAGAATCAGTATCCCTGCCGCTGTGGTGATGTATTCATAGATCTTTCCTGGTACAAGCAAGGCGGTGATGACAGAAAGCAATAGTCCTGCTGCAGCTAAACCAAGAGAAGGAAGCGGGAGTTTCTTGAATTTTTCCAGCTTCTTTGAGAAAAGCTTCGGGGCATCTCCGTCCTTTGCCATGGTAACAAGCAGGTTGGTTACCCCAAATAGAGCAGCCGTCATGGTCGAAAACCCGGCAATGATGATGGCACCGTTGAAGACATGAGGAAAGAACTTCAGATTGGATCCATTCAAGGCCGTCACGAACGGGCTTTCATCAGGGGTGAATTTATCATAGGATACCAATAATACGGCAAGCCCAAGAGAAATCACATAGATGACAAGCAGGAGAAGAAGCATGATTTTCCCAGCTTTTGGGGCATCCTCCTTGTTTTTCAGCTGCATCGCCATTAAACCAATGACTTCAATTCCTCCATAAGCGTAGAAGGCATAGATGAGGGAAGACCAAAATCCCTTGAATCCCTCCGGAAACAATTTCCCAGCGGAGGAAGGGAAGGCTGGCCTGCCGCCTCCTCCATTAATCCAGCCAAACAGTACAGCAGCTGCCAGAATGATGAACATGATAATTGCTGCGGTTTTTATGACGGCCAGTATATCTTCGACTTTATCAAAACCTTTCGTACCGAGAAGAACGACAAAAATAGACAAGATGGCATACCCTGCAGCAAACACCCATAAAGGGACCTTCTCGAACCAGAATTGTGAGAGAAGCGAAAGGGCCATCAACTGGCTTCCCATAATCAAGATATTGGATGACCAATAATTCCACCCGCAGCTGAATCCCGCCCATTTTCCATAAGCTTTATTGGCGTAATAACAGAATGATCCTTCCTGGGGGTCTTCAGCTGTCATTTTGGCCAGCAGGTTAAAAACGATATAAGTTCCAACGGCAGCTAAGATAAATGCAAACACGATTGATGGGCCTGTATGCTTGATCCCGATACTCGACCCCAGAAAATATCCGGTCCCGATTGTGCAGCCCACTCCCATCAGGGACAGCTGCCACCATTTTAAATCCCCTTTGCCGGAACCGCCGCTATTGCTTTGTCCTCCGGTACCAGTTCCAGTTCCGCATCCAGCACTGCTCATAAATATCCTCCTCCACATTACTCGAACAAATCCTCATCCCCTAGGATGCACGTAAGAGATAGTTTATATATAAGGAAAATTCATCCGGTAATGGACTGGGGCGCAGCTGTATTGAACGAATACAAACCTAAAACAGTGGGTTGAAAGTTAATGAACAAGTGACAGATATTTCCGAAGTGTGTGATAATAATAATGGAGGTGGAAACATGAGAACAGTACAGAAGAAGACAGTAATGCACAGTTATCCGGGAATGGTAGCAATGGTGACAGTGTCACATAATGGAGAAGATAATATTATGGCAGCAGGCTGGCATTCTTATATTTCCTATGAGCCGCCGATTTACGGAGTGGCTATAGGGAGAGAAAGACATACATATGGATTAATTAAGGCAGCAGGTGAGTTTGCCATCAATTTCCTTCCGGCTGAATATGCCGAGTTCATTCAACAATCTGGCGTTTATTCAGGCAGTGATGTAAATAAGTTTGATATAGGGAAAATGGAATTTGAAAGAGGAAGGTCCACAAAGGCACCTATTTTGAAAGATGCTTATGCAGCGTATGAGTGCAATACCATTGATGTTAATTCTTATGGAGATCATGACTGGTTTGCAGCGGATATTACCACGTTTTACCGTGATGATGAGCTTTTTGACGAAAAGGGGCTGCCGGACTTCAGGAGGTTGTCCATTCCGTTATATTTAGGAAGATCTTTATACGCGGTTATGGATGAGACAGTCAAGATAGAGGACTGCGTGGTAAAAAAGAACAAGTAAAAGCCGGGTCAACAGGTGAGCCGGCTTGATTTACTCCATTCCAGGAGCTTTTTTAATTTCCAGATAGAGAATGAATGCAGTGACAGCATGTGCGGCAATCCGTACGTAAGGAAAGAAATTTGTAAAGGAAGCAATAACCCCAAAAGCACTGCCGAGAACAGGTTGATTTTCCGATTTTGAAACCATTAAGACACAAGCATGCCAAACAGCGATGAAGCAAAGATAAAAAGGCATCAGTTCAGAAGCGACACTCCCGAAAATCGGAAGAGCAAGAAGGGCTTCTATAGAGAAAGACAGCCATTTAATACGCGAAAGCAAATCAACCACCTCCTTCACACTACAATATGCCGGAAGCAGGAAAGAGGTGTATCGAAAATGAATAAAGAGGTAAGTGACTTATTGGATCAATATACTGATTCCCTGAAGGCATGGCTCCCACCGGAACTAATTGCTGGAAGTTTTCTGTATGGCTCCCTTGCGCTTGGTGCCTATGAAGAAGGACGAAGTGATATCGATTTCCTGACTGTACTTTCCAGGGACGTAACGGAGGGGGAATCGAAAACCATCCAATCAATTCACGATGATCTTCGTAATCATCCTTTGGGGAAGAAGATGGACGGAATGTATATTACAGAATCTGATCTTGGAAAGCGAAACAGCGAAATCGCCCCCTATCTGTTCTGTCAGGAAGGTGAAATCAAAAGGGGGCATTGGGATATCAATGCCGTCACTTGGTTTATCTTGAAATGCAAAGGAATCCCACTTGTTGGGGAACATGCTGTTTTACAGTATCAAATTGGGTGGGATGAGGTTCGTAAAGAAATGGAATATAACATCAACGGCTATTGGAAGAGCAAGCTTAACAAGCAATATCTGTTTTTAACCGATGAATGGGTGGAATTTGCGGTGTGCACGGTCGCCCGAATTTTGGTTACCCTCGAGCGGGAAGATATTGTGTCAAAGAGTGAAGGGCTGCTCAGTGCCGGTGAGTTAGTCAGCACGCGCTGGAGTCCGCTTTTTCATGAAGCAGTAAATCTAAGAATGGGGAAAAGTGGAACGTCGAGAATGCGCAGGTCCATTAAGACCAACCAATTTTTGAAAGAAATGATATCGGTGTGCAATGAAAGGTATTTTTCTGGGTAAATAAGAAGAGTACCCAGCCTTAATATGAACTCTAGCCGGCAGATGAAGAGCAAGTTTGCTCAATAGTGCCCCGAGATAGGAGCGGAAAAATGAAACCAAGAATTATGAAGAAAGAAGGATTCAAGGCACTTGGTTTGAAATGGCAAGGCAAATTTGAAGAGGCTTCTCAAGGAGGCATCCAAAAGCTGTTCCTTGAGCTGAGAGAAGTAACCGATGGAATTGAAAATAAGGCAGAGCCAGGGATTGTTAAGGGGCTGTCTTATCACAACCTCACTGGAGGCTTCACCTATTATTTGTGCCAGGAAGTAAACGACATCGGAGAAATCCGGTATGGCCTTGAAATTATTGAAGTGCCTGCTTATACGTATGCCGTCCTGGAACATAAGGGAGCTGAAGTCATGAATTCCTACGGTGTGCTTTATCAGTGGATAGAAGAGCAGGGGTATAGTTTGAATCAGCAAATCCTGCAGCATCTTGAAGAATACCCTGCTGATTACCATCCCTATGAAGACGAACCGAATCTCCTCATCCATATACCAGTTGAAGCCTAAAAAAGAATCCCGCGGGATTCTTTTTTAGGCTTGTTTATGATACTTTTGCTGCTGATCGCTAAGAGATACCTAATGTTAATTGGACAAAGATTTGTTTACTGTACTTGAAGACCATTCTGCTGGATGATCTCCTCAACTTCTCTACGGGAGATTTGTTCACTATTATAAGTGATTTTCACTTCGCCGTCTTCCGTATCTATCAGGGCCCTTTCAATCCCCTCCAGGCTTAATAAGGAGTTTTCTAATTCCTGTATAGTCGCACGGTCAGTCGCTTCTTTTACACGTAACGTCATTTCATCCATAAATCATACTCCTTTATTAATTGATTTTCTCATTATATATACCCTGAATTCGTTGAAGTATGTGGGTAAATGGGTTGCGGCGAGGCGATTGTTGCTTCCGGGAAGATCCCAGGTTTTTTGTCTTTTCGGGGTGAGCAGCGCTTTGTTTGCTTACCAGGATTCCTTAGGTGAATTGTGGCGTTATCTTTCCAAATTCATAAATAAAAGCATCCAGGATTGGATGCTTTTAAAGTGCACTTTATTATTCAGAGAGTTCATATCCTGAAGTGACCAAATCCAATTTTCCTGTGGAAGGATCGATGACTAATCCATGCACGGGAACCTCTTCATGCATTAAAGGATGGTTTCGGATCATTTTTACGCTGTGTGCTACGCTTTCTTCCACACTTGAAAAACCGGTAAGCCATTCATCCAGGTTAATTCCGGCATATTCCAGTGTATCAAAGGTCTCTTCACCTATGCCTCTTTCCCGCATGCTTGATTTGACCTTGTCGGCATTTAGGCCAGCCATTCCACAGTCGTGGTGTCCGATGACCAGCACTTCATCAGCTTGAAGTTCGTAAACGGCCAGCAATAAACTTCTCATGATACTTCCGAATGGATGAGAAACAACCGCACCTGCATTGCGTACGATTTTTACATCGCCGTTTTTCATATTGATTGATTTGGTAACAAGTTCAACCAGTCTGGTATCCATGCATGTCAGGATGACAAGTCTTTTGTCTGGAAACTTTGTCGTGATGTAAGACTCATACTTTTTCTCAGAAACAAATTTGGTATTGAATGAAAGAATGTCGTTTAAAAGAGACATAGGTTACCTCCGCTATAAATCAATGTGATTTTTTATTATTCTTAAGCGTTTCTTCTATTCTCATGCAATGTTTCACCAAGTGCTTTTTATCCGGACCCAGGTCTTTTAACTGAGCTTGCAGCAGATGAAGCTGTTGAATGGCCGCCTCGATATCATTTTCCTGTTTGCGGATCTGGCCCGCTGCAGAATCAAGGTGAAAGGAACTCGGATGCAGCTGCTTTTGAAGTGCTTGTTCTTGGTTGGGGTTCCACAGCTGTTTTTGGATTGTGTCGAGTTTTTTTGAAATGTCAGAATAGTTAGCGGCTTTGCTGATGACGGCCACAAAGTACTTCTGCTGCATTTCAGCGAATTGAAAATGTACATCATATAATTCTGGCATACCTGGTTTTTCCTTGGATTTAAGATTGATCTCAATCAACCCTTCGGAATGACGGTGAAAGAACTTAGAGAATTTTGTGGCGCTTTCCTCTTCAATCATATCAAGAAAACTTGATCCCTGCATCAGCTTTGATCCTTTGGAAGAGGCTTCCACAATATTTAAGTGTGCATCCAAGATGAAAAACGGGATAGGGATATAATATAATTCTTCCATCATGCATCACCTTCAGACAAGACAGGCTGGGATTTGCTCATGCCTTTTAAGGCGAATGATTCAATATCTCTAAGATCGCGGCATAAATGAACATTGCTTATTCCGAAATCCTTAAGATTATAAAGGGATACAACACGTCCTCCAACCAGGATATCTATATTTTTTCCCAGTTCTGAAATCTGAGTTAAACAATCTTTCAATTTAGGCAGAAGAGGAGAAAGTGCAATAGAGATTCCGATAGCATCGGGTTCCCACTTATCGATGGTTTTGATGACTTCTTCAGTTGGGACGCTTGAACCCAGGAATTTGACATTCCATTTACTTTCTCTGAACACGTCAGAAACCATCTTTAAACCCAGGGAATGCTGTTCGCCTTCAAGGCAGAACAAAAGAATGGAAGGAGATTTCTTTAACTGCCCTGGATGGACAATCTGATATCTTAACTGTGTCATGAGGTAGTCAATGCTTGCTGTTGCGAGATGTTCTTCCGCTACGGTGATTTTATTTTTTCCCAAAGACTGCCCACGCTTTCCATGACAGGCTTCAAGAGCTTTTCATAAAATTCTATTGTTGAAAGGGACAATCCCCGGTTTTCCTGGTGCCACTTATGGATTTCAGGGAGGTCGCCGGCAATCGCCATTTCTGTTAGCATTCTTACTTGTTTTTGCAAAGAGGGGACACTCCATTATTATTTGACATAAATATTTTAGATGAATTTGCCTATTACTCTTATTCTAGTACTTAATGCTGTAAAAGAAAAGCAAGAGACCATAACTGGTGTACATTACTAGTAGTGAAATTGAAGATGGTTAATTCATAAAAAAGAGGCTGGGACAAAACCTTATAAAAAGCTCTTTTCAAAAGAATGTGTCTGAGTATAAAGAAAGGATTTCCGCTCCAGGTGCACGACTCCGTGGGGCGGGCGCTGAGCCTCCTCGGCTTCATAAAAAGCGGAAACGGCCGTTCAGCACCGTACGGATTGTAGGGCTCCTGCATGAGATAAAGGAATCACGAAGAGCGAAAGCGATTCGATGTTCATTTCCTTGTGAGTAAGAATAAACTCTAAACTAAAATAGATTAATCACCGAAAAAGTCCAGGACCCGACTTTTTCTTATAACCACTTTAAAGCTAGTGAGGAAATGAACTAGATGACTTATCGCAAGGAAGGAGACCGAAATCCGCTAGGTGCTGGCCGCTGGAGCTAGATTTGCCTGCGGGGTTACGTTCCAGTGGGTACGTAACCTTGGTCTCACCTGTCATCAAAAGTGGAAGCGCCTTGGTCAGCCCCGACAGGCAAATGTTCCTCAGAGAAAAAAAGGCGGTCTTTCCTTTTATTCTCTGAGGGTTGTTTGACCCCGAGGGGCTAGGCTCTGGAACTAGACGACCGCTAGTCCCGCAGGAGGTCGCACACCTTCCGCTCCAATCCGCCTACGATCAGGAACTGGCGGATAACCTAATCTAAAAAATAACATCTTTAAGGTAAGAGCCTAATAACAAAAATGAACCGCATGAGATCAAGTATATAACCTTGATCTCATGCGGTTTTATTTTCGATGATTTCTACTTGCATCAATTAGTTTTCTACTTTTGTCCCAGCCTCTTTAAATTGATATTCTATTAGTTTTCATTCTCACTGGAAAGTGCTGGCTTTAATTTGTTGATAGTTTTCTTGATAGGATTGGTTTTTTTGTTAGAATACCCTCGTTCCAGATAGCCTGCATATTTTTTGTTCCAATGTTTCAATGCGTAGACAATCAGAAGTACAGCAGCAGTCACTATGCCGATAATGATCGGCCAGAAACCGGCTGAGACAATTCCATCACTGTAAGCCAGGCCAATGGGCGAGAAGATCACATAAACAACTGCTACAGAAGCGAGAAGGGAGATCGACATCGGTAAGGCATATTTCCATGGAGTCATAGCGACTTTGGAGTCTGCCTGGTAGTGATAAGCCTTTTCAAGCGGCTTCAACCTTCCAATTACAATCATCATCAATACTTCAATCGTAAAGAGTATGCCATAGATATGAATAAAGTTTATGCCAAGTTCAAATCCAAATAACTGGTTGGTTCCCCATACGAGCATATAATAAGTAATCACATGGAAAATGATGACCGTTTTGGCTGCAAGTGAAGGAATGCGTTTTGAAAGAACCCCTACAAGCAGGATGACGACGATTGGAATATTAAAGAATCCGGTGAATCGTCTGATAAGGTCCCATAGTCCTTCTGTGGCATTCATCAGCATCGGTGAAATCGACATCGAAATGATTGCCAGCAATATACCGAACTTCTTACTCACTGAAATCAACTGCTGGTCATTCGCCTCTTTATTAAAGTGAGGCTTATAGATATCAAGAGCGAACAGTGTTGCAGCACTGTTAAGAAGAGAGTTGAAAGAACTGAGAACGGCTCCCAAAAGAACTGCCAGGAAGAACCCGGTCAAGTAGCTTGGAAGAATATTGGCTATCAATGTAGGATAAGCCAAGTCAACGGATCTTAATGAATCACCATAGAGATGGAAAGCTATGACACCTGGAATCATCATCATAAATGGAACGAGAAGCTTATAGAATCCAGAGAAAATCACACCTTTCTGACCCTCGGCCAAATTCTTTGCCCCCAATGTCCGCTGGATGACATATTGATTCGTTGCCCAATAGAACAGATTGGCAAAGATCATGCCTGTAAAAATTGTTGAAAAGGGAACAGAATCCTCGCTAGAACCAATCGAATTCAATTTTTCCGGATTGGTTGTGGCAATCTCCTTCATTCCGCCGATTAAGTTTCCTTCACCAAGTGCAAAGAAACCAAGGACCGGCACGAGTACGCCAATGATAAGCAGTCCAATTCCATTTATCGTATCGGAAACGGCTACAGCCTTTAATCCTCCAAAAATAGCATAGACAGCTCCGATAATCCCAATCACCCAGATAACAAGCCACACGGATTGTGAATAGCTGATGCCAAGAAGTTCAGGAACATCAAATAGTTTTAATACCGCAAGCGCGCCTGAGTAAAGCATGGAAGGAATTGTGACAAATACATATCCAAGCATGAAGAGGATGACCGTATACTTCCTTACCCCTTCATCATATCGCTGGCTCAGGAACTCCGGCAGCGTTGTAAAGCTTCTTCCAAGATATTTCGGCAAAAGATAAATCGCCATTATTATAATTGCAAAAGCTGCTGTTACCTCCCAAGCCATATTGGTAAGATTAGTACGGAACGCCTGTCCGTTTAACCCTACCAGCTGTTCAGCAGACAAGTTTGTCAGCAGGAGAGAACCGGCAATGAACGTACCAGTCAGTCCTCGTCCGGCTAGAAAATAACCATCAGAATCATTTACAGAACCTTTAGTCTTTATGTATGAAATCCATGCAACAAGCCCCATGAAGAACAAACAAGAGATAATGGTGAATGTTAACCCACTAAACATGAGCGTCTACCTCCAATTTGATAATATCGTAGAATAATATATATCCATATTATAAGAAGTTGAAACCTGCTAAGATAAGATGTCTGAAAATAAAAATAATTATGTTGTAATTGTAATCGCTTTCTGTTTTGTTTGTTGACATTCTGGGCATGCTGCCATACTATAGAAAGATGTTAATTAAATAGTTTCCTATCGCAGGAGAGGTTCATAGCCCAAACCCTCTATAAAAAACTATGGATGAGACTTACTTTTGTAACCATATCCATGCCGGATATGGTTTTTTTATGCTTCTCATCATAAATTTTTGGCTGTGGATCCTCAAAATAGGTAATTTAAGGGAGGATTATAATATGTCTGGAAGAAAAGATGAACAACTTCAAGATGTGACATTATTAGGAAATCAAGGAACGGATTATTTATTTGAGTACGCACCCCAAGTTCTGGAAACTTTTGATAATCAGCATCCAAATAGAGATTATTTTGTAAAGTTCAACTGCCCTGAATTCACAAGTCTCTGTCCGAAAACAAGGCAGCCTGATTTCGCCACCATTTACATCAGCTATATCCCTGATATTAAAATGGTGGAGAGTAAATCGTTAAAGCTGTACTTATTCAGCTTCCGCAACCATGGTGACTTCCATGAAGACTGCATGAATATTATCATGAACGACTTGATAGAATTGATGGATCCCCGCTATATCGAAGTGTGGGGCAAGTTCACCCCTAGAGGCGGCATCTCCATCGATCCATATTGCAACTATGGAAAACCCGGTACCAAATTTGAAAAGATGGCCGATTACCGCATGATGAATCATGATCTGTATCCGGAAACCATCGATAACCGTTAAGGGGGTTAGGTTAAGCCATGCTGATCTATCTCAACTCTCTTTTTGTCGGGCTTCTGATTCTTTCCAATATATTAGCGGTTAAACTCTTCAGCCTTGGTGACTGGGCTGTCCTTCCCGCAGCGGTGATCGTTTATGTATTCACCTATCCAATTACGGATGTTATTGGTGAAGTATACGGAAAAGACGCTGCACGTGCGACGGTAAGAGCCGGACTGCTGACACAGGTCTTTGCACTTGTCTTCATAGCGGCGGCCATCCATCTGCCGTCGGCGCCATTCTTTGAAATGCAGACAGAATTTGAATCCATTTTGAATGGAAGTTTCCGCATCACACTGGCAAGCTTGATTTCATATTTTGTCAGTCAAAACCTGGATGTCTCGGTTTTTCACAAGCTGAAAGCCATGCATGGAACTGAAAAACTGTGGCTGCGCAATAATTCATCAACTTTGTTGAGCCAGCTCGCGGATACCACTCTCTTTATTACAATCGCATTCTTCGGCACGATGCCGCTGACAGCGCTTCTTGCCTTGATAGGTACACAATATTTATTCAAGCTGGTTGTTGCTGTAGTCGATACCCCGCTGGTTTACCTTCTTGTAAGGTTCGCCCGCAAGGAAAAGGACAGTGGAGTCGGATTGGCTGGATAATCTCTTGGAAACCATCCTGATTGGGTGGTTTTTTTGTGTGGATTTCATTTGGGAAGATACTTTATTAGGAAGAAAGGGATGAATTTTTTGGATGAGGATTTATGAGGACAATTCGGGTGAAAAAGGGGATTCTATGTCTTTAATGGAAATTGTGATCGAGACCAAGAAACTATAAAACGTGCCAGGCGTTCCTAGTGGAGGTTTGTGAGCGCAATATACATATATACGAGCGATTTAACCCTACCTGCAAAGTTCGAAAGAATGTTCTGCACAACAGTGAATTTCCAGTGTAAACCTTTGCAATTTTTTCAATAATTAAACCTTATTCAAACCCCTTTACAAAGGTATTTATGACCTATATAATCCCGTTGTTAATGAAAATATTAAATAACTATTTTATATAAAAGGAGGTTGCAGTGATGCGAAAAAAGCTGATATCGTTTTTCCTGATGAATCTTGGCGCTTTTTTTGTTGCGGTGAATGTCCACTTCTTTCTTTCACCAAATAATTTGGCAACAGGAGGAGTCAGCGGTTTATCTATTTTGCTAAATTCAGTGATGCCGGGCATGTCCATTGGTATGTTCATGATTCTGGTTAACATTGTTCTATTCATCGTCGGTATAATATTCCTTGGTTTCAGTTTTGGAGCTAAAACGGTCTATGCCAGTTTTGCTCTGTCAGGTTATGTTTGGCTGTTAGAAGCGGCTGTACCTTTGCAAGGGCCTATGAGCGAAGACATTCTTATACAGTTGATTATCGGCCAATGCATCGCTGCAACCGGTATGGCTCTTGTATTTAATCAGAAAGCCTCAACCGGCGGAACGGATATCATTGCCATGATCCTGAACAAATATTTCAATATAGAAATTGGCCGTGCTGTCCTTTTCTCTGATTTGGCCATCGCGCTGTCGTCTACTTTCCTGTTTGGTACGCAGGTTGGAATGTACGCATTCTTTGGAGTCATCCTGAATGGCCTGGTCATCGATTATACTCTTCAGCAATTCAATACGAACAAAGAAGTAGTTATCATCAGCAAGGAAAGTGATGAAATCCGCACCTATATTGTAAAAGAACTTGGAAAGGGTGCTACAATCCATACAGCCAAGGGAGCTTTTACATCGGACAGCAAAGAAGTCATCACCACCATCCTTGGTCGAAAGGACTTCTCCAAACTGAAAGGCTTTATTACGGAAGTGGACAATACAGCATTCATTACGGTGCATAATATGAATGAAATACTCGGCCAGAACTTTAAACGGCTGGTGTAAACAAGGGATTCGCTCTAAAAGGGCGAATCTTTTTTTAGGCTCTTTTCGTAGACTTTTTGGCTATTTAATACTAATTCCCGAAAAAAACCTTAATTCCCCAAAAAAACCCAGTTAACATGAAAAGAAAAGAGCTGATCACTCCGGTTAGAGGATAAATACATAGTACCCGGGGGGAAATCCGGCTTTTGGAATTATTCCGAAAGCAACAATGTATACAATAATTGCTTTTATTATATCTAGTAAAAGGAGCGGGTTGAATGTCAGAGGTGAAAATAGGGTTTCTGCATGAGAACGAAATCGAAGTGGTATCGATGGATTTGGAATCCCATGGTATTTATAGAAATGCTGAGTATTTGGAGGACTGTATTCGCGAGGTGGAGGAAGGAAAGCGAGTCATATTTCTCGCAAAGACGGAAGAAAAGACTGTGGGCATGAGTCATTTATTATTAACATCAAGGCATCCTGAACTCAGGAGTGAAAATATACCGGAAATCAATGATTTGATTGTGGGGCCGGACCAACGAGGCAGAGGGATAGGTGCAAAGCTGCTGGCCGCACAGGAGGAGTATGCTAAAGAGCAGGGCTTCCAGAGTATCGGTTTATGTGTAGGGTTATACAGTGATTACGGTCCAGCGCAGCGGCTGTATTTGCAAAGAGGATACATCCCTGATGGAAGGGGAGTAGTTTATGATTACCGGATGGTTGAACCAGGGGAAATGGTAAGGCTTGATGATGAACTCACTCTTTGCTTAATAAAATGTTTGAAGTAATTAGCTCTTTTCTAAAAGATTGTTGCTTTTGAATGCTATTTTATCTTCCTTCGTCTTTTACATAGAGGGATTGAAGCGGAAGGCGTGCGACCTCCTGCGGGACTAGCGGGACAGGTAAGACCCCGCAGGCGCAGCCGAGGAGGCCAATCTAGCTCCAGCGGCCAGCGACTAGCAGATTTCGGTCTCTCTCCTTGCGATAAGTCATCATCAACTCACTTTGTTCGTTGTGATTCCTTTATCTCATACGAGAGCCCTACAATCTGTACGCCGCTAAGCGGGACCTCTCCACTTTATAAGATAAGTCAACATCAACTCACTGTGTTCGTTGTGTTTCCTTTATCTCATGCGGAGTCAGTCCAGTCCGTACGCCGCTGAGCGGGGCCTTTCCACTTTATATAGATAAGTCATCATCGAATCGCTTCCGCTCTTCGTGATTCCTTTATCTCATACGAGAGCCCTAAAATCTGTACGTCGCTTAACGGCCGCCTCCGCTTTTTAATTCACCGCCCGCCCCGCGGAGTCGGGCGCTTGGAGTGGAAATCCATTACTTTAAAACAGCCAAATAATTTGAGAAAACCCTTGAATAAAGTTTTTGAAAAATTGTATACTATTAATATAACTAGGAATTTAAGGAGGTGTGTATTGAGATGAAAAGTTCTGTCGGGTTGCACGGTCAATTTTTAGAATATATCTACATTTGTCGTGCGATTTTTCATGGTTTTGCTTTCAACGGGATACGTATGCCCATTTTTAGCAACTCCATATGAAACAGAACGGTAAGAGGTCTCAATACCCACACTTTTATAGAAAACGGGGGGAGAGCGCGTCACGCTTTCCTTTTTTATGCCCGAATTTCAAAAGCCATGGTATAAGGTCTTTCTTATACATGGCTTTTTTATATTTATTGAAAATATAAAATCCACCACTGTGGGTAACTTTTGACTATAGACAACCATGTTCAGCCCCTTAAGGTAAAGAATAAAAGAAAAACTTTTTCTCTTTCGGAGCCAGTCGGGACTGAGCCGCACGCTTTAGCTCTATAGCCAAAATCCTCTTACTCATTAAAAAATATGAGGAAGAAAGGATAGATGAAAATGATAATGTGCAGTATTCAACAGATCAGTAAAATGTTCGGAGGAAATCTGGTTTTTGAAAATTTATCTTTTGAAGTGCACGAAGGAGATAGAATCGGCTTTGTCGGCCGAAATGGCACCGGTAAGACGACTGTCTTCAAATTGATAGCAGGTGTCGAACAGCCTGATACAGGTGAAATTCATTTTAAAAAAGGGGCAAGAATCGGTTATTTATCACAGATTCCGCATTATGAGGACACCGTTACCGGTAAAGATGTACTGAAATCAGCGTTTAGTGAACTACTGAAAATAGAAGTCCGGTTGAAGGAATTGGAAGGGAAGATGGGAACAGAGCAGGATTCTGAGAAACTACAACGACTGCTTGAAGAGTATGGACCACTACAGGACGCATTCACCCTGGGAGGCGGTTATGAAATAGAATCGGAAATAGCGAAAGTCGCAAATGGCCTTGAAATCACAGGCCTGCTTCAGAAACCATTCAATGCCCTCAGCGGCGGAGAACAAACCAAAGTATGTCTTGGGCTCATCCTTTTGAAAAAGCCTGATTTGCTGCTGCTGGATGAACCAACAAACCATCTGGATATCGGAGCGGTAGAATGGCTGGAGGGTTTTTTGAAAGAATACAGTGGATCTGTGATTGTGATATCGCATGATCGATATTTCCTTGATGAAACCATTAATAAAGTAATAGACCTTGAGGATGGAGAAGTCCGCCTTTATCACGCAAACTATTCCCAATTTGTTAAGGAAAAAGAGGAAAGACTGCTGCTTGAATTTCAGCAATACCAAGAGCAACAGAAGAAAATCAAGAAAATGAGAGAAGCGATCAAGAGGCTGAGGGAATGGGCCAATCAGGCGAGCCCTCCCAATGCCGATCTTCATAGAAGAGCAAGGAATATGGAACGTGCTCTTGAAAGAATGGAAAAATTGAAACGTCCGGTATTAGATAGAAAGAAAATGGGGTTGGAATTTGAAAACGGTGACCGCAGCGGAAAAGTGGTTTTCACTATGAAAGAAGCTGGAAAGTCGTTCAGCGGCAAGCCTCTCTTTAAAAATGCTTCTCTCGATGTCCATTTTAAAGACCGCACCAGTATCGTCGGGAAAAATGGAACTGGTAAATCCACCATTATAAAGATGCTGCTGGGGGAATTGAAACAGGATGAAGGGGAAGTAAAGCTGGGAAGCAATGTCCGAACAGGCTATCTTTCGCAGCACTTCACGGTAGCTGATCCCAATATGAGGTTGATTGATGCCTTTAGGGACGAAGTGACGGTTACAGAGGGAGAAGCACGGCATATCCTGGCAGGGTTCCTGTTTTATGGGGGAGCTGTCTTCAGAAAGGTCGGCCAGCTGAGCGGCGGTGAAAAGATGCGACTTCGTCTGGCACAGTTGATGCATCAGGATATCAACTTTCTTGTATTGGATGAACCGACAAACCATCTCGATATCGATTCCCGTGAAGTTCTGGAAGATGCGCTGGAAAGCTTTAATGGAACCATCCTGGCGGTATCTCATGACAGGTATTTTCTAAATAAGTTGTTCGAAAAAACATATTGGATTCACAACCATAAACTGCATTTCTTTCCGGGAAGCTACTCTTATGCCAAGGAAAAGCTGAGTGAAATCACTGTCGAGGAAGAACCTGTTTCTATATCAAAAGAAGTAACCGGCAGGGAGAAACAAGTTAAAAAGGAAAAAGAAAAGCCTTCTGTTTCACTGGATGCCCTGGAAGAAGAACTGCTAGTCATCGAGGCTGAGATTACAACTATCGACCAGCAGCTCTCGAAAGAAACGGACCTTGAAATTCTCCAAGTGCTTTATGCTGAAAAGGAGCTAAAAGAAAAAGAACGGGACGATAAATACTCCCTGCTTGAACAGCTGCTGTAAAGGATGGGCTTTCTAGCTGACCTAACTGAAAGGTATCCGAGCGAAAAGGTCACCAAGGGAGCTTTTAAAGCCCATATAATTTCTTGAATAGGAAAAAGGTGTCTCATGGCGGCATTCATAGACTACTCCGTTCAGCTTATGTCATCATATGCCCCTGAAGACCCAATCAATACAAAAATGAATGAATGTGCTCTGAGATCTTCCTGCAAGTTTTAGATTTCTTCCTTGAGGGAATAACCAATAAAAAGAACGGGAGGTTTGCCATCATGGAAGAAATCCGCGGAGGAAACAGGGAAGAAAGCCTGGATGAGATACATGAAACCTTAGTAGACGGGTTACAAAGGGAGCTTCATCCCGATGAAAACAAGCTTGTCACTGAATGGACAGCGACGTTCAATCAGGAAGAAAGAGCGACAATCATCAATATGCTGAAAGAACTGCTCAATAAGCATAAACGACATGATTAATTGGACGGAAGAACGGCCGACAAAAGGCCGTTCTTTTTTATTTAATCTTTTTTAAAGATAACATGTGTTGTTACTTTTAGAAAAATTCCAAGAGCCGGATACTAGGTTTTCGAAAGTCTGTTTTCGCAAAGATTCTGGCTGTATAACAGGAATCGATTTCCGCTCCAGTCACGCGACTCCGCGGGGCGGGCGTTGAGCCTCCTCGGCTTTGCCTGCGGGGTCTCACCTGTCCCGCTAATCCCGCAGGAGGTCGCGCGCCTTCCGCTCCAATCTTTCAACGAAAAAGGAAGAGGAGGTTAAAATAGCATTTAAAAGCAACAATCTCCTAGAAAAGAGCCTTTCGAAAAGAGCTTTGGAAATGATTCATAAGCAGACGCCATGCTCAAACCCCCTTCTTTTCTGCAGTTTTCAATCACCTGATATATCGAAGTTCATAGAGTTGTCATGATCGGACGAGTTTCGTTTTTCGGGAATAAATTCATACATGGTATAATCACGGTAGCAACCAGCTGCGAAAGGAAGTTTAAGTTGGCTAATTTAATTGAAGAAGCTATCGAATTTATACAAATATGTTATAGAGAATTGGGTAAATCCGAGGAATCGATTAATCAGCGGATCGGCCAAGTTCAAACTGAAATAGAAACCACTGGGACCTATACCCACTCTTACGAAGAAATCGAGCACGGTGCTAAGATGGCTTGGAGAAACAGCAACCGTTGTATCGGCAGACTTTTTTGGGACACTATGCATGTTAGGGATGCACGAGATGCATCTACTGAAGAAGAGATTTTTGCAGAATTGGAAGAGCATCTTAAATTTGCCTCTAACGGCGGGAGAATCAGGCCAACCATCACTATTTTTCGTCCTTCGCTGCCAGGAAAACCGGATATCAGGATTTGGAATCATCAGCTGATCCGTTATGCGGGATACAAAACTGAATTTGGGATTGCCGGAGATCCTGACTCTCTGGAGTTTACCGCAAAGTGTGAGGAACTTGGCTGGAGGGGGAGCGGATCGCATTTTGATGTACTGCCATGGGTTGTTGGAATCGGGGGAAATACACCCCGATGGAAACAAGTGAATCAGGATCATCTTCTGGAAGTAACCGTAATCCATCCTGAATACAGCTGGTTTGAAGATCTCGGGCTGAAGTGGTATGGAGTGCCAATCATATCGGATATGAAACTGGAAATCGGCGGAATTTCTTATAAAGCGGCTCCTTTTAATGGGTGGTATATGGAGACGGAGATCGGGGCAAGAAATCTTGCCGATGAGAACCGCTATGATATGCTGCCCAAAGTAGGCAGCTGTATGGGCCTCGACACTTCAAGAGCCTCGACTTTTTGGAAGGATAAAGCATTGATCGAATTGAATGCTGCCGTCTTTCATTCTTTTAAAAAAGCGGGAGTCAGCATTGTCGACCATCATACCGCAGCCCAGCAATTCAAGCTGTTTGAAAATAAAGAGGAGCAATGCGGAAGGGAATTGACTGGAGACTGGACCTGGCTGATTCCGCCCATCTCACCGGCAGCGACTCATATCTTCCATAAAAGCTATAATAATGAATGGAAATCACCGAATTATTTTTATCAAGAAAAACCTTACAGTTGAGTACGGTATTCTTGATGAAAGCTTTTTCTGGTAATCAGAAAGTAACGAAACCAGTACCTGAACTCATCAAAAAGCGGCTGGTGGTCATGGAAAGAGAAGTTTTCAAAGAAATCTTCCAGATCTTCGGTGCTTGATTCATCCATTAGCCCTGTGACGAAAAGCGGGTATCTGAAGCGTTTGTAAAGATTGCTGTATCCATAAAAATCAAATAGATCTTCCATTTGGGATTCAGTCATGACAATCACCCTTTCCGTATATTGGTACTAGTATGAACATCAGGAAGGGGCCCGATTCCTGTTAAAAATAAAAAATGGGTGGAAGTACAAGCACGGAAGGAATATTTTCATACTATGTACTATGAAGAACCTCCTTTCATCTTCATACCCCGGCTGCTGAACGCTGCGCAGCCGGGTTTTCATTTGGCAGCAACTATATATAGAATTCTGATATAAAAAAGCCCTGAAAATCAACTTCGATTTTCAAGGCTTTTTGCTCATTATTTCGCCATCTTTTGAAGTTTATGGATGACTGATAGTGAACGGCCTGTTCCGATAGCTACAGATTCCAGCGGATTTGGAGCAAGGTGAACAGGTACCACTATTTCTTCAGACAGCCATTCCTGCATTCCGCCAAGAAGAGCTCCTCCTCCTGTCAGGATGACACCGCGATCCACAATATCTCCGCTCAGTTCAGGAGGGCAGTTTTCCAAAGTAGCCCGGATGGTTTCCAGAACATGAAGAAGAGATTCTTTCAGTGCTTCCTGAATTTCATTAGAGTCAAGCGTGATCGTTTTAGGAAGTCCTGTCACAAGATCGCGTCCGCGGATATCCATGGTCATTCTCTCATGAGGAATCAGTGCGTGGCCGATTTCCATCTTGACTTGTTCGGCAGTACGTTCCCCAATTAACAGATTGTATCTCTTGCGGACATGCTGGATAATGTCATCATCCATCTGGTCGCCGCCGATTCGAATCGTATTACAGGATACAACTCCTCCATAGGAGATGATGCCGACTTCGGTTGTTCCACCGCCGATATCGACAATTACGTTCGCTACAGGCTCATCGACTGGAAGGTCAGCGCCGATTGCAGCTGCTACCGGTTCTTCAATCAAAGTCACGGACTTGGCGCCGCTTCCTTTAACCGCATCCTGGATGGCTCTTTTTTCGACAGACGTTGCACCTGAAGGAGTACAGACGACTACACTTGGTTTTCTGATGGATAGTCCAAGCTGCTTTCCTGCTTTTTTCATGATTTGTTTCAGCATTTCAGTTGTCACATCAAAATCAGCAATGACCCCGTCCTTCAATGGTCTGACTGCGACAATCTTGCCTGGTGTTTTTCCAATCATGCTCTTTGCTTCAGTACCCACCGCGAGCACAGTTTTTGTTTCCGTATCAATGGCAACAACGGAAGGTTCATTGAATATAATTCCTTTATTTTTACTGTATACCAGAATATTGGCAGTACCTAAATCAATCCCGATTTCTGAATTTGAAAGCATAATTATTCCTCCAACTTTTAGACATTCTTCTTATTTTCGTAATTTAGTAAACTAACTGTTTCTAAGTCTATCTTTATATCCTTCATAAATTATAGGAGATTTTTGACGGTTATTGTCACGGATAAATTTACCAAATAATGATTGTTACAGCCTGTTACAATAGGGTTTTCCTTTGAAAATCGTCCATATTCCTGTCTTCTCAATCATCAATGGATAATGACAGGTATATAAAAGATTGTTTTTATATTGCCGTGTTAATAAAACTTAAACTTCCTGTAAACTTGTAATGATAAAATTTGGAGATTATCTAGGAGGAATGGGGGGCTGTTCTGGAATATGCTTATCGTAGATTTCATTATATGCATGTGGTTATCCACTATAGTTCTGGTTTCAGATAACCTTAACCCCTAAATATATAGATTTCCGATTATGGATATAACCTCTGATTAGAGGCGCTATAAATTAAAAAGGCTCTTTTCGTAAACTTTGTTGCTATTTAATATGTAATTCGCAAGAAAACGCCGTAATTCCCCACAAATATCCTGGTAAGTAAGAAAGAAAAGAGCTACACCCTCCGTTTATAGAAGAAATCCTTCGTATCCGGGGGAAAATCCGGCTCTTGGGATTTTTCCGAAAGCAACAATTAATGCGAAAACAGCCATTAATAAAGAGCCGGTCCCAGTTAATAAAAGGGACCGGCTTTTACTCATAGTTTAAACTTGCCTAGTTCTTCGTTCATTTCTTCAGTCATTTCGTGAAGTTGACCGATTTTAGTATTCATCTGGGTAAAGAAATTCAGCTGCTCCTCGGTGGAAGCTGATATCTCTTCCGTACCTGCTGCTGTTTCTTCTGTAACAGCGGAAATGTTTTCAACTGCTGAAATCACTCTGCTCGTCATTTCATTCGATTGGTTCATTCCTTCTACAAGGGAACTCAGCTGCTTATATACCAGGGTGATTTTAGTTGAAATGTTTTCAAATGTTTCTTCGGTTTCGTTCATGGATGACAGCTGTTCCTGTGACAGGTCGTTGCCGTCATTCGACAATTCTATGATGGAGCCAATCCCTTCTTTGATGTTGAGAACCATCTTTCCAATCAGTCCAGTAGCTTTAGATGAATCTTCAGCAAGCTTTCTGACTTCTTCTGCCACGACCGCAAAGCCTTTTCCTGCCTCTCCTGCCCTGGCAGCTTCAATTGCAGCATTCAAAGCCAGCAGGTTGGTTTGATCCGCAATACTTTTTACTGAAGCGGAAGCCTGCTCAATTTCATCTGTGTACTTGGCGAACTGTTCGGCCGCCTGCATAATGTTCATAGAGGAGTGGGATTGCTGTTCAGAAAATGCTTTCTGTTTAGCCAATGTAGACTTTCCTATTGTGACCATCTCCAAGGCTTCTCTGCTGGTTTGTACGGAAAGATTGCTTTCATGTACATTCTTTCCAAACTCTTCGCCCATATTATTCATCAACTCGGCAGCAGCACTGATATCTTCAGAGATGGATTGGCTTCCCCGTGAAAGTTCTTCAGTAGAGACAGCTACCTGGCTGCTGCTTTCTGTAAGGCTCTGCATATGCACGTTTACTTCGTCTGTGAACGTTTTGACCCTGCCGCCAATGGATTCAACAGAAAGGACCGTCTGTTTCAGGTTTTGGACCATATCAGAAAAGGAAGATTGCAGCTTGTCAATTTCATAACGGCTGTCTTTCCGTCCGGCTTGTGATTGTACTGTTAAATCTCCATCCGCTACCCGTTCTGCGTCTTGCACAATCCTGTTTATTGGCTGCACAATCCTTTTCGACAAGTATAACGATAGTCCGACCGACATTAGAATCAGCAAAGCTGAAGCGATAATGGAGGAAAGGGTGATGAAAGCAATCTTTTGTTCTGTTTGTTTCAAGATTCCTTCGTACCACTCATCTGTTTGTTTATTCAATAGGTGCATGTCATTTAGAACGCCGGCAATTCGTAAAGACTGCCTTTTTACCTCAGCTGTATCCTGGCTTTCAAGTGCTTGTTCTGAAGCCGTTTTTAGCTGTTCGAACTTGGTGTCAATTTTACTGAGAGTTTCTTTCTCACTTTTGTTTTTCAATAGCTTGTCCAACTGGGTAATTTCTTCTTTCGCACCTTTCAACAGTGAGAGGGCTTCAGCTTTGTTTGAATCTGAAGAGTTGAAGGCGAAATTCCCCAGTGATTGTTTTGTGACAATCAGAGTTCCGTTGAGTGACTCTGCTCCTGTTAATACATGTACGTCATCTTTTGCGGAACTTTGTATATTGACAATCTGAAATATCATAAAGGCGATGATACTGATTGAAAATACGAGAGGGAGTACACCCAAGATGATCAATCTGCTTCGTAGTTTCATATATCCTGCTCCCTTGTTAATTTAAATTAATGGAAATGCTGCCTGAGATGATTTTCTCTTTGGCGGTCTCAATTGCATCCAATTGTTCATCTGACAATACGAGATTACGGATTGGCGCTAATCCAACTCCATTTTCCGCCAGGCCGAGCTCATAGATTTCCTGTTCGATCTTACCTTCTTTAACAAGGCTTTCAGCCACATCGAAGACAGCCACATCAATATTTTTCATCATGGATGTAACAACGGCTTTTTCCGCCACAAAATATTGGTCAGAGTCGACTCCAGCTGTAAAGACTTTGTTGTCTTGAGAAGCTTGGATAGCACCTACACCAGTAAAGCCGGCTGCAGGATAAAGAAAGTCTGCGCCTTCTTTAATTTGTTTCTCCGCAATTTTTCTGCCTAATTGTGCATCCCCAAAGTTATTCGCATATTCGTTGATGATGCTGATTTCCGGATTTATGTATTGTGCTCCTTGCCTGAACCCTTTTTCAAAACGATGGATGACAGGCACATCGGCCCCTCCGATGATTCCAAGTTTCTGATTCTTGCTGGACATCGCGGCAACCATTCCTACAAGGAAGCTTCCTTCATGTTCCTTAAAGGTGATGGAGGTTACGTTGTTGAGTTCTGAAACTCCATCAATGAGAAGAAATTGCTGATCAGGATGTTTTGCCGCGGTTTTCTCAATGGCTTCCTGTACAGAAAAGCCAAGGCCGATGACCAGGTCATTACCTTGTTTCGCAAGTTCTTCAAGAGGTGTTTCAAAATCACCATCCGGGGCTTCACGGTAATCAAAAAGGATTCCCAGTTCGTCTCGGGCCTTCTCCAGCCCTCTGAACGCCGAATCGTTAAAAGATTCATCCCCAAGACCGGTATCAGACAGAAGCACCCCGATCTTATATTCTTTTTCTGTTTCTGAAGTAGCAGCGCCTGAACATCCCGCCAGCAATAAGACAGCGATGATCAGAGAAGTAAGTAATGTTTTTCTCACTGATGTTCCCCCTAATCGGTTGTAGGACAATAAGAAGATGTCCGTACCTGTAATATCGGCATCCTTTTACTATTTGTTAAGAGTGATTCTTCTGGTAGAAATAAAAATAAAAGGAGAAGGGAGTCAAACTGCCTGTTAAACTCTTTTACTTTATTCAAGTTGGTGTGGATGAAAATAGGAAAAAACATTTGTCTGAATATGGTAAAGTTAAGTTGAGGTTTAATACGATTAGGAGAGGCTGCTATTGATACGAGAAAATATTATGGTAATGCTGTTTGTCTTTTTACTTTTGGCTGGGTGCGGTACAGGTGGCGGGCAAAATGGAATGGAAGTGGCAGAAGCTATGGACGAGGCTACTACAGAAGAAAAAATGGATAGGAGAGTTTATTCACTAGAGAACTTTGCTCCTTTAGAAGAAACAGATAAAGAGATGATAAGAGCCAAAGCGATGGAACAATTGATTAATGAATATATTCTTATGTATGAAGCTAAGTCCCAAGGCTTCTCTGTCTCCTATGAAGAAATTCAAGAGGTAATAGAATTTTATATAGAGACAGCAAAAGAAATAGATAACGAAAAATTCACTAGCATGCTGGATGAAATGGATATGTCCATAGAAGAATACTATAGAGAATATGCGTATGAATCGATAAAGGGAAAGTTATTGGAGAATAAACTGAATGACAATATAACAGCTGAAATGAAAACACCCCACGAACAAACAACAAAGTGGAACGAATACAAAGATGAAGTAATAAAAGAATTCAGGAAGAAGAATGCTGAGCAAATAAAAAAATTTACAGATGAGCGGATTTAACAGAACGCCATCAAAATTCTACAGACTAATAAAGAATTCAGAAACTTAACTTGTTTGTCTTCCGTCTAATAATTGGAATGAAGCACAGGCGAATAAGCGGGGAGGGGTAAACAGTGAAAAGAATGAAACACCTTTCATTTTGGATGTCGGCCATTATCTTAATGACAGGATGCCAATCACAGGCTGATACGGAACTGGACATAGAAATGAAAAGTGAAGAAGAACAGCAGAGAATTTTCGAGACTTATACCTATGATGATTATAGGAAGATTTTTGATGAAGTGGTGTCTGAAGCGGGTAAGCTCGAAGATGATAAAAAGCTAAACAAGTGGATCATACGGACATTAGGACAAGAAAAACTTCTTTATGAAAAAGATCTATCAGATGATGAAGTGTTGGAACTAGCAGAACAAGCGATGGTGGAAGATAAAGTGTGGAAATCCATTGCTGAAGAAGAATATGGAATCACTGTAACTGATGAAGAAGTCGATCAATTTATCAAAGAGGGACCTGATAAAAGTGACCTGCCGCAGCAGCAAGCTTATGCAGAAGCACTAGGGCTGAGCCTGGAGGAACTTAACCACGACTTCGACAGGGACCTTTATGAAAAGAATGTTATATGGTTAAAACTGAAACCCCATCTCGAAAAAAATATGATACATCTGATAATAATGAGCAGGTTGAGAAGTATGAAGAGGAAGTCGGAAAACAAGTTAACTAGTGTATATAAGTATGCGTTAAAGAATTATGTATTCAAGAGCTGGACCCGGCTTTTTATAGTGTGCAAAAACTAAACAAGGAGGCAGGCATTGTCTTTATTAGAGGTTGGCTTGAGAGGGGCTGGATACTCTGTGGTGATATTTTGATGGCAATAGGTCTTTTCTTTAGCTGGGCGTTAGAGTATATAATATCATCAGCTGTCAGAGGGGACCCCAATGAAAAATTGGCCAGAGGCTTGAGCCGCTGACCTTTTTTCTTTTGCTGATGGAAGTATGACCTTCATGAAGACTTTCATATCATGGGGTAAAAATAAATTTGCTACCAAAGTTTATCAAACAAGGGTTTTGTCGCAAGATTCGTATCAATCGCACCCGTTTCGGAATCGCCTCCGTATTTCCAGCTCCATACGTTTGCCGAATGAGAGGGTGTTCTTGGGTTGTAGGCAGGCGCATTTCTTTCTCCAGATGGTCGTGATCTTGCTTCGGCACTCCATAGGATAGTATCCGAATGAAGTTTGTCATTCTCTTTTGCTGCGGCACTATAAGAATTTTTAAAGGTCTCTTCTGAAAGATCGTGATAGAAGCCTGCTGTATAGCCTTTCGACTGAATCCCTTCATACCAGCCCCTCAGCCATGCAGCATCGACGTCCAATGCCTGCTCCAGGTTAGCAAAAATCGGGACCCCGGTTGGGATACCCATTCTCCTTGCGCTCGATACAGCATCCACCGCAGAGGTCATGCCGCTGCGGAAGCCTGTTGCGGAACTGAAATTATTATATATTGGAAGAAGCTTTGTGCCCCGGCTTCTCAAAAATTCAATTTCCACTCTGGACAGGCCCTCTGAAGCACCTTGAACAGTCGTTAAGCATCTTCCCCAGAAGAGCGGTTTTCCAAATCTCTTCAACACACTATTATATACATCACTTGTAACGCTTGATGCTGAGTCCACACCCCAATATGTTTTTACCATCAGGCTGATCTCCTTCCCTGATCCCTTTCATCTAATTTATATTACTTGCGGGGGAAAATAGACCAGTATGCCCTAAAAGGTACAAGTTCAAGTTGAAATCTCCTTGATTTGGTACGGGTAATATCAGAAGGTCAGACAAAAATTACCGTCCACAATTAAGTTGAGGACGGCAGTTGCATTGCTTAATTATTCGCAAAGAATTCAGCAAGTTCCTGGCTGTGTTTCCTGCGGGCTTTCCGGTGTGCTGCACGGTTATCAGCTGTTTCGTTCAACCACTTTTCCTCTTCCGTTTCAGGGATGATCTTTGGAACAGGGCATGGATTACCTTCATTATCCAAGGCTACGAAAGTGAGGAAGGAAATGGCGGCCACTGCCGTTTCCCCAGTCAGCAAGTTCTCTGAAGTCACTTTTACACAAACCTCCATAGAGCTGCTGCCGGTATAGGTCACCATAGCCTCAAGTGTGACGGCATCTCCGACCTTGATTGGTTTCAGGAAATCCACCGAATCAGTAGATGCTGTAACAACGGGGTTTCTTGCCATTTTATATGCCGCGATAGAAGCGACATCATCGATATAAGACATAAGTTTTCCGCCGAACAATGTTCCATGGTGGTTCGTATCGGGAGGAAGCACATGGCTTGTTTTGATTGTTCTCGTATCTTTCACTCTTTTGGATTCTTTCATCATAATCACCTTTCCAATATTGGTTCTTCTACTATAATTCACTAAATCAGATATAACAAACATGCTTGAATATTCTTATTAATAAATATTCATTTGGTGCGGGCCTAGGTTAAATGCAGCTGGTCTTGTTTCAATATTGAAAAACAGCTCAATAAAAAAAGCCGGAGAGATGACCTCCCCGGCTGAAAATACTATTCATATTTCTCTAATAAGTTAGCTAAAATGTGCTTTTTGTAGGATTCCAATTTGCGTTCCTCATAACGGCGAACACCTTTTTCCTTTAATTTTTCCACGTACCAGCCTTTGCTTCCGATATGCATTGAAATACACCCTTTCTTTGCGATTTATTGAATGGAATCAAGCGGCTTTTTCTGTAAATAACTGCTCTTTAAGATAGCAGCAATGTGTACGAAAAAAGCTTAAATGAAATATAAAATTTCAACGGGTCCCATTGTAACATCTATAATTTCATGACGAAAGGGGTATAGCCGAATTTATAAAATTCATTTCACCTCAAGCTTCTTTAGGTGGTAAGGCTGCTTGTTTAACGCTGTTTTGTTTTTCAATCTGAGTGAACATCACGTAGTATAAAACGGCACTCAGCGCTGCCAAAAGGGCAATAATGAAAAACGTCAATTGGTACCCCGCCCACAGTGAAAACGTAATGGACACCGGTGCGATGGTCCGTGCTAATGTGAACCGCATGCTTGCTGCAGCAAAATACTGGCCCCGCATATTCTCAGGGGCAAGATTGGAAATAAAGCTCTGTTGAATACCGACTGTCATAAGTTCTGCAAAAGTGAAAATAGCCATTGAAAGAATAAACATCCAAATCGAGGCTGTCTGACCAAATATAAAGATGG
Source organism: Bacillus sp. P14.5 (assembly GCF_003316765.1). GTDB lineage: Bacteria > Bacillota > Bacilli > Bacillales > Bacillaceae_B > Rossellomorea. The sequence goes on from NZ_NIJF01000089.1 coordinate 84,970, forward strand.
ATACTGCATAGATCAACGAAGAAAGAACAAATACATTTCTTTCTCTAAATTTGGTCATCCACTTCGTGACCACAACAGTGAATAGTGCTACAAGAAGTCCGTTCTCTGAAAGGATCAGTCCAAATACCTGTTCACCTGTCAATGAAAAGGAAAGTAATGAAGCAGTTTCCATTGAATCTTTTATATAAACCGGAATTAGAAGGTCGAGCTGCATAAAAGTCTGGCCCACCAGGACACCTGCTACTATAAACAGAAAGAAGGTCCTGTCCCTAATTATCACTTTATAATCTTTAAATTGCTTTGTTAACGCGTGATACCACGCTTTTGATTGTCCGGTCGCTGCAGTAATTTCCTCTTGATTAAGAGGCGCCGTTTCTCTTGTCATTTTAGCAAGCATAAGACCAAGGATCATGCAGATGATCGCAGAAACTAAAAGCAGTTGGAAGCGATAGTGCACATAAAAAATACTTCCTAAGATGGGACCTATTACAACCGCAATATTGATAGATGTATAAAAAATAGCGAATACATGGCTCCGATGCTTTTCAGGGACTACATCTGCTACCATCGCCTGGCTGGCAGGCCAATAGAAGGATCCAAAAACGCTGGCCAAAGTGAAACAGACAAACCCCAGTGCTGCTGACTCGAGCCAGGGAGAGCTGGCAAAAGCAAAAACAAGAAAGGCCAAACCTTGCCCGAAAGAGGAGAGCACCATCATGGTCTTCCTGCCAAATCTGTCAGCACAATAACCGCCCATTAAGTTAGCAAATACCGCGAAAACCTGTGAGGCAATAAGCAGCAAACCAGCCATATGCTTCCCGAATGCCTCTGCAAAATATATTGTAAGAAACGGAAAGAACATCCAGAACGTAATGTTCATCATCGCTTCCCCGAAAAGCCTCACCTTCAAATTTCGATCCCAATCTCTGATTCTCATAATAAATCTCCTCGTTCACCCTTATTTAACCTTTAATATCATATAGGGGTATCCAGATAATTACAAGAGACTGTTTTAGGAAATCAAGAACGAAATTTTCATGCTGTTTACCGGCTAATCACTATACTTGAAGAGGATTTTTTGAATTTAGTATGGTGTTTACGGGCTAATCACTATACTTGGAGAGGCTTTTTGGAGTTTAATATGGTGTTTACCGGCTAATCACTATACTTGAAGAGGCTTAATGGATTTTAGTATGGTGTTTACGGGCTAATCACTATACTTGGAGAGGCTTTAATGGATTTTAGTATGGTGTTTACGGGCTAATCACTATACTTGGAGAGGCTTTTTGGAGTTTAATATGGTGTTTACCGGCTAATCACTATACTTGAAGAGGCTTAATGGATTTTAGTATGGTGTTTACGGGCTAATCACTATACTTGGAGAGGCTTTTTGGAGTTTAATATGGTGTTTACGGGCTAATCACTATTCTTGTGGAAGCTTTTTGCAGTTGTACAGTTAAACATATTTTATTTTCTTAAATGAATATGGAAAGCGGCTCTTTCTTTTTCTATCGGGAGCCTACAGGTAAATATTTACGGGAGTTAAAGGGCCGGGCAAGAAGGTTTCCTAAAGGGCGAAGAAAGATGAATTATAGTTACACCACAGCTGAAAAAGGGGAGAGATGATTAGGGGCAGATTTAAACTCCAAGGTATAATTAGAGACTGGCTTAGCCGGCGGCCACTAGTGCTGACAGTAAAATAAAACCAATCCGCAAAATGCGAATTGGTTTTTAGTCAATATTCTAATTAAAACGCCCAATCTCCATTACGGAACACAGGTTCAGATGTACCGTCTTCAGTAATGCCGTCGATATCCATTTCAGCAGATCCGATCATGAAGTCAACATGAGTGATACTGTTATTCAAGCCGGCTTTTTCAAGCTCGTCTTTGGACATTTTCTTTCCGCCTTCCACACAGAATGCATAAGCGCTTCCGATGGCAAGGTGATTTGAAGCATTTTCATCAAACAAAGTATTGTAGAAAAGAACATTGGATTGGGAGATAGGGGACTGGTGTGGAACCAATGCTACTTCACCAAGGTAATGTGAACCTTCATCTGTTTCTACCAGGCGCTTCAGAATATCTTCGCCTTCCTCGGCTTGAACTTCAACAATGCGTCCATCATTAAAAGTTAATTTAAAGTTGTCGATCACGTTTCCGCCGTAGCTTAGAGGCTTCGTGCTTGAAACGGTACCGTTAACACCCGTCTTCAATGGAACAGTGAAAACTTCTTCAGTCGGCATGTTGGCCATGAATTTTACATCTTGCTCAGACACACTTCCTGCTCCGACCCACATGTAGCCTTCAGGGAATTCGATTGTAAGGTCTGTACCAGGCGCTGTGTAATGTATTTTCTTGTAGTTCTTGCTATTAAGGTAATCCACTTTTTCATGCAGGTTCTTGTCGTGGTCTTTCCAAGCTTGAACAGGATCCGCTTGATCTGCGCGGACTGCTTTGAAGATAGCATCCCAAAGTCTGTCTACTTGCTCTTCGGCAGGGGCGTCAGGAAATACTTTAGCTGCCCACTTTTCGGAAGGCGCTGCCAAAACAGACCAGCTTACTTTATCTGATTGGATATAAGAACGATATTTGTCCATTGCCTGGCCGGCTGCTTTTTGGAAGTTTGCGATTCGCTCAGGGTTCACTCCTTTTAAAAGATCAGGAGATGCAGAAACGATGGACATGAAAGCAGCCCCGTTTTCAGCAAGCGTTTCCATTTCTTTGGCCTTCCACTCAGGGAATTCTGTGAATGCCTCATCAGGTGCCAAGTCATACTTGTAGCGGTTTACTGTGTCATCGTTCCAGTTTACATAGACATGCTTTGCTCCAGTTTCATAAGCTTTTTTTACGACAAGTCTTACAAACTCAGCAGCATCAAGGGAAGCATTGACAACCAAAGTTTGTCCTTGTTGAACATTGACACCCACTTTAACTGCTAGATCTGCGTATTTCTCAAGATTTTGTTTGAAATTATCCATATGTATTCTCCTTTAATTCAGAATCTTTCTAACTTCATTTTAACAATCAATAAGGCTTTTGCAAATTTTTTCATTTCAATTGAGTTAATTTCAACACCTCCTACTTTAGTTATATGTTTCTTTAGGCCGATTAATCTCATTTTCATAGCAGTTTAAGTCTTTCAAAGTGCTTTAAAGGAACTCTTGAGAATCAAAAAGTAAAAAAACCGGCTTCAACAGCCGGTTTTGATCATTCTCTGTCTTTTGGATTATTTAAAGAGAACAGCAGCCTGTATTCCGCTGGCCTCTGGACAAGATCTTGCAGCGTATATTGATCAAGAACATCGAGGTAGGCATTCAAGGCTTTGGCAAGTACATGTTTGAGCCCGCAGACAGGAGTTATAATGCAAGTGTTATTTTCGGGGGAAAAGCATTCCACCAGGTGAAAGTCTTCCTCTGTCTGTCTGACAAGAGCGCCGATATTGATCTCCATAGGGGTCTTGGCAAGCTTGATTCCGCCATTTCTGCCCCTGATGGTTTCAATAATTCCCATCTTTCCTAGCTCATGAGTCACTTTCATCAGATGATTCTTAGATATTTGGTAGGAGTCGGCAATCTCTTTGATATTAGCAAGCCCGCCATCTCCTTTGGTTGCCAGATAGATCAGTACGCGCAAAGAATAATCTGTATATAAAGTAAGCTTCAATTATTTCACCTTCAGTTGGTCATTCTGCTCAATTTGAGATAACCAGGATAGTTCCATTATACAATTTGATTCTTCCGCTGTCTAAATGTGTCTATTCAGTTAAAGATGTATTTAAAATATTGCTTTAAAGTTTTCCAGGGGATAACATAAAGATGTATTCAAAATATATCTTTAAGGAGCGATCAAATGTTAGCTCAAAAAACCATCGATATCATTAAATCAACTGCCCCAGTGTTAGAAGTAAAGGGTACTGAAATTACAACTGTATTTTATAATAAAATGTTTACGAACCATCCCGAGTTATTGAATGTTTTTAATCACGTCAACCAAAAGAAAGGGCGTCAGCAAACGGCGCTCGCCAATACTGTATATGCCGCAGCACAAAATATTGACCGTCTTGAAACGCTCTTGCCTGCAGTAAAGCAAATCGCCCACAAACACCGCAGCCTTGGAATCAAGCCGGAACAATATCCAATCGTAGGCGAGCACCTCCTGCTTGCTATTAAGGAGGTCCTGGGAGATGCAGCGACGGATGAAATACTGCAAGCCTGGGGAGAAGCCTACGGAGTCATAGCACAGGTATTCATCGATGTGGAAGAAGAAATGTATAAAGAAGCTGAAACAAAAGATGCTGGGTGGAGGGATTTTAAGAATTTCACAGTAATCAAGAAAGAAACAGAAAGTTCTTTGATTACTTCATTTTATCTTAAACCGAATGATGACCAGAAGGTGCCTTCATATTTGCCAGGTCAATACATTACGGTCAGGCTGGGGATTCCTGGTGAAAAATACCTTTTCAATCGACAGTACAGCTTATCGTCGGCAGCTAATAATGAGTACTTCCGCATTTCCGTCAAACGAGAAGCAGACTATTCTCCTGAAGGAAAAGTATCAAACTACCTTCATGATAATTTGAATGCCGGGGACGTCATTGAAGTGAGTGCACCGGCAGGGGACTTCTATCTTGAGCCACAGGAAAAATCTCCTGTCTCTCTCATCAGTGGAGGAGTTGGCATTACTCCAATGCTGAGCATGCTGGAAACCATTGCCCTGCACAATTCATCAAGGCAGACAGTTTTCATTCATGCCAGCCGGAATGAAGAAGTGCATGCATTTAAAGAAGACGTAAAAGAACTGATTGAAACAATGGATAACGGAAAAGCGTTCTTTGCTTATGAAAATCTTATTAATCCAGAAGCAGGTTACGATCACCTGGGTTACCTCAATAGAGAGGTATTGGACAGTCTTGTGGACAGAGACAGCATTTGCTATGTCTGCGGTCCTGCTCCATTCATGAAGGCAGTCATTTCTTCTTTAATGAGCGTAGGAATTCCTGAAAAACGCATCCGCTATGAGTTCTTCGGACCAGCCATGAAATTTGAATTTCAAGAAGCATGATTAAATAGTGAAAGGCGCCCGGGGAATGGATCCCGGCGCCTTTTATAGACTTGAAAACTCTTGGCTACGCCGTTGGTTCCAGAGAGCTTATAGCTTGGTGTGACTGTGAAGTATCCCAGCAATCCTTTGTTGAGTTATACGTAAGAATTCAAATAAGCGGAGATTTTCCGGTTAAGTTGTGAGAACTGCTTGGTGTTGGTGAATATAAGCGGATTTTTTCCGCTTAAGCCTAGAAAAAGGGCTCATTTTTGCGCATTTTAAGAAAATAAGGAGAATAATTCCGCTTATTTTACTTCTTTTTAGTGTTTTTTCTTAAATAAGCGGAATTTCTTCCCTTATTTTTAAAAGGCTGTTTTCGCGTATATTGCTGCTTTCGGAAAAATCCCAAGAGCCGGCTTTTTCTCCGGATACTAAGGCTTTTTTCTTTAAACGGAGAGAGATGCTCTTTTCTTTCTAGCTTATCAGGGATAATTTCAGCGGGATATGACATTAGCTTACGAAAATTATATTAAATAGCAACAAAGTTTACGAAAAACTCCCATGACGGCGCTTCCCGCCGCCACCATCTATCATCAAAATAGCCGTTGCCTTGTATAAGGTCTGCTTTTATAATTATCTGCCCATAATGAACCTAACAATACTGCCAGTCCGGAGACTCTTTGGTGGATCTTCTAATTGAAGATACCCTGTACGAAAAACTGGTTGTGACAGACTTGAAGAACCATCTATTGTGCCTGTGTGTGGTACGTATACAAAAATTTTGCATTAATTCGCCTGTCGCTTGTATTGTTAGTAATTTATTATGAGGTGACGTTGAAATGGAAGCAATGATTGAGCGGTGTGCAGGCCTAGATGTACATCAAGAAACAGTAGTAGCTTGTGTTTTGTTCGGTCCTTTGGATAAGAGACCTAAAAAAGAAATTCAAACTTTTCCAACCACTACATCAGGTCTTCTGGCGTTAAGTGATTGGTTAGCCTCACACGACGTAATAGATGCCGTCATGGAAAGCACCGGTGTGTATTGGAAGCCAGTCTGGAATGTACTTGAACATAGTGTGCGGCTAGTGCTTGCCAATGCCCGGCATGTTAAAAATGTTCCAGGAAGGAAAACAGATGTTAAAGATGCCGAATGGCTGGCAAAATTACTGCGGTCAGGATTAATCGAAAGCAGTTTTGTACCACCAGTAGATATTCGTGATTTGCGTGATTTAACTCGGTATCGAAAAAAGCTGATTAATTCTCGTACTGCCGAGCGCAATCAAATACACAAAATACTTCAAGACGCCAATATTAAGCTAACCTCTGTGTTTTCAGATTTATTTGGTGTTACCGGCTGTCGTATTCTTGAAGCACTCATTAACGGAGAAAAGATTGAACTCCACTCCCTTCAACAAATGGTAGACCCAAGAGTAAAGGCCTCCCTAACAGAAATTTATGAAGCGCTAAATGGACGTATCCGCAAACACCATTGTGATATGTTGCGTTTTCATTGGGAACATATCTCCTACCTGGATCAGACCATCGATAAAATAGTCGAACAGATTGATCAGGTACTCATTCCGTATCGAGAGGAATGCGAACTGTTAGATACGATACCTGGCGTGAATAAAGACTCAGCCGCGATTTTCATAGCCGAAATGGGAGTGGACATGTCGGTCTTTGGATCAGCAAAGCGTTTGGCATCTTGGGCGGGTGTAAGTCCCGGAAACTATGAGAGTGCTGGGATTAAAAAAAAGTAAAACTACCTATGGAAACAAAGCTCTCCGAACGGTTGCCGTAGAATGTTCATTCGCTACAGACAGACAGGTTAACCGCATTTCTGCACATCGAAAAAGAATTATGAAACGACAAGGGAAAGCCAAATCTCGTATCGCATCTGCTCATTTACTTTTAACAATTGCTTATAACATTTTAAAAACAAAAGAACCCTATCAGGAACTAGGCCCTGATTATTATCAGCAGAAAGAACAAAACAAAGACCTTAAAATAATTCAATATCTAAAGAAGAAAGGCTACAACATAGAATTAAGAGAAGATAAGTCTGCCTAAATAATAAGTAATATAGCTAACAGATCCTTGGCCCCCAAAAAAGTGAGAAGGTGGAGGGCTTAGCTTAGTGTTGCCTTCTGGCCAAAGGAGTTTTCATACAAAGAGCCTTCTAAAAAATTTCTACAGACATCTATATCCGAAGATTCGTTTACAAGACAGGACTAGTGAGTGAAAGTGGTGCCAGAAGTGAGGAACATATAGTGTGCCTTTTAGGCCGAACACTGTAAGAGAGACTGTCACTGAGATTTAACAGTACGTCTCTGAGCTTTCAAAACAAAAGAACCCGCTTAAAGCAGATTCTTCCCGAAAAACTCAATCCCCATCCACACGGTTTTTGAATGCTTCCTGTGTCACAATATATTCTTCGTCTTCAATTTTTTCTTTTGTGTGTTTTTCTGTCAGTGAGTCTGAAGGGTTGTTACCTGGATGGCCCTTCTTTTTATGCTGAAACGATTTTCCTCTGCTCATGATGAACACCTCTTTCCCTTTTTCCTGATGTTAGTTTTTCCACTGAGACAGATTTTATGAGAGCAAACACATTGGGTGGTGTGATTGTCAAAAAATGGTCAGAATAGAAGACCATGTGGCAACGATAAAAGGATATAATGAAAGTAAGGATTTTGAGTTGGCTCATTGCACAATAGCAATAAAGTGAAAAAAGAGCCTTGCTCAAAGATTGTTTAAAACTGAAGGGGGATGCTTATGGACTTATTTACTATCCTTTCTGAACAGCATATCAAGAAAGCGTACGAAGACGGAGAATTCGACCGGCTGCCAGGTTACGGCAAGCCTTTAAAACTGGAAGATGATTCACATATACCTCAAGAACTTCGTATGGCCCACCGCATCATGAAAAACGCAGGTTTTACAACGGAAGAAAACACTTTGAGAAAAGAGATGCTTCGGATAGAGGATTTAATCAGGGACTGCGAGGACCAGCTCGAGAAAGAAAGCCTGAAAAGGGACCTGAATGAAAAAATGCTGAAGTTTAACGGGTTGATGTCGAAGAAGAGAATCAACACGAATAGTTCTGTTTTTAAAAACTATGAACATAAAATAGAAAAGAAGCTGCTATAAAGAAAAGGAGTATCCCAACTGCATCGGGATACTCCTTTTTCAATGTCTTAAATGAACCATGACTGGATATTTGTAAATAGGATGGCCAATTATTTATTATCGATGTTGGCTTGGATTTTTTCTGCGCTTTTAACTGTTTCATTTATATATGAAGCAATGGTGCCAGTATCTTCATTCAATGTCTCGATGGTTGCACTGACCTCTTCCAGCCCGGCTGAAGCTTCTTGAATGACGGCGGCGAGTTCTTTCGTAGAAAGCTCAGCATGGACGGTTTGTTCTTTTACAGAGTCGGAATTAGCAGCCATTGTATGGAATTCAGATTGAAGCAGCTGAAGCTTGGATCTCAGTTCCTTGAACGAACTGCTAACATCTCCAACGGCCTGGATGTTTTCGGACAGCTTGCTGCTGCTCAGGTTCATCTTCTGCAAAGCTGTGGAATTAGTCTGATTAACAGCTGTCAGGTTTTCATTGATTCTAGCGGCCGTGTTACTTGTCATCACAGCTAGTTTTCTGATTTCATCTGCCACTATTGAGAAGCCTCTTCCTGCCTCACCCGCTCTTGCTGCTTCGATGGAAGCATTAAGGGCCAGCAGGTTAGTTTGTTCTGTTATCCCCTGGATGATTCCGACGAAGCTGTTTGTTTCTTCGAATTTATTTGTCAGTTCAGCGAACGTGATACTAAGTTCGTCAATGAGTATGTTCAACTCATTCATATCCAGCTGAAGTCCGTCTGCTTTCTCTGTTCCATTGACAGCGGTTGTATTGGCTTCTTCCGAATGTTGAAACAGCACTTCCGCCATGGAAGCCATGCCTTCCATTTGATTCATCGTTGTCTCAGAAATGGAAGCTATACTGTTGATTTGGTCGCTTTGAGTCTGGCTTCCGGCTGAAATTTCCTGCAGGGCAGTTTTCATTTCATTATGGGAGAGCAAATGATGCTGAATCTGGTCATTCACTTTATTGATGCTCTTGAAAATGGTGTGCAGTTCTGATTCCAAGAGTGCCTTTTGATTCTCTTTTCTTACACTTTCAGCTTCAGCGTCAATGATGAATTGCTGCAGTTGTGAAAATTGGTTCGTATTGAGTTTGACGACAATGTACAGCAGAATCCCCAGCATTATGTATACGAGAATTCCAGGGATAAAGATAGAATCAATCTCTCCAGGTCCCGTAAAGAATTGTTTATTGAGTATAAATAGAATGAAACCCGATCCATATCCAATTGCGAATAGAGAAAGCTTAAAGTGAAGTGCCGATATGACTGCCAGAAAAAGCAAAATGATTAAATTGTTTCCTGAACCGCCATTCACCAGGATGTCGACTCCGATTATTATGTAGACAACAGGTAAAGTGAAGAGAGGGAATAAGGAATATTTCTTTATAGATACATGGAAAATTAGAAAGAAAACAATCATAGCTCCTAACTGGGTTGAGTAAAGGATTGTTTCTATCAAAGGATTTTTATTAAAAACAGTATAAAGGATTGCTGCAATCAATGAAGCTGAGTAGAGAAGCAGCATCAAAAGATTCTTCTTTTTTAAATCCTGCAGTTTTAAACCATCAATGGTCATGGTACGTCTCTCCTGTCGATTAGTGATGCATTCTACTTATTTTATCGTAAATTTTCGTAATTTTTCAATAGTTAAAATGGAAAATTATATAATATAATGGAATTTTTAATGAGCATGATGTGCTTCTTCGAATGCTTTAATTATAAAATCGCTGACCGAAGCCATGAATTTTATACATATGACTGTTTTCAATAGGAAATTTATGAGGTGAAAACTAGTAAAACATTGAAATGCAAAATTTGTCCTTGAATAATTTCATGACCATCCGATATAAAAAGAAAGAATAATTATATAGGGTGAATTCTATGGATAAAACATCATTTATTGGAGTTATTTTAGGTATTGCTGCAGTTGGAGTCGGAATGGTTCTTAAAGGGGTACCGGTTAATGCTATATTTAACCCCGCAGCCATCTTGATTATCATTATGGGTACAATCGCTGCAGTGACGATTGCATTCCCGACATCTGAAATAGTGAAAGTGCCGAAACTTTTCGGTGTCATCTTTAAGGAAACAAAGATGCAGGAGCCTCAAGAAACCATCCGAATGTTCTCGGAATGGGCTGACCTGGCAAGAAGAGAAGGGCTGCTTGCTCTTGAAGCCAAGACAAATGAGATTGAAGATCCATTTTTGAAAAATGGGATGGGACTTGCTGTTGATGGACAAAGTGCTGATTACATCAGAGATGTGTTGAATGAGGAAATTGATGCAATGGAAGAGAGGCACCAAGCTGGCGCTGCGATATTTTCCCAGGCAGGTACATATGCTCCGACCCTCGGAGTTCTGGGAGCAGTAATCGGATTGATCGCGGCACTCACCGATATGAATGACATCGACCACCTTGGAAAGGCCATCTCAGCTGCTTTTATTGCCACCTTGATGGGGATTTTCACTGGTTATGTACTATGGCATCCATTTGCTAATAAGCTGAAGAGAAAGTCCAAGCAGGAAGTTAAACAAAAGACAATGATGATAGAAGGAATTCTATCTATTATCGAAGGGGAAGCTCCTCGTGTGATTGAACAGAAACTTGCCTCATACCTGCCGTCAAGTGAAAGAAAACGAATCATGGAAGAGGAAGTGGGTAATGATGAGGCGGCGTAAAAAAAGCAGCATGATGATCATATGGATGAATCCTGGCTTATCCCTTACGCTGATCTTTTGACACTGCTTCTGGCACTATTCGTTGTTCTTTTTGCTTCCAGCAGTGTTGATGCGCAAAAGTTTAATGCAATGTCCCAAGCCTTTAATCAGATATTCACTGGAGGTGCCTCTGTAATGGATTATCCTTCCCCTGTGCCGGAGAGTGATCTTGGGGAGAACAAGAAGGCAGATGAAGAAAATCCGATGACAGTTGATGAAGTTGAGGCAGCGAAAAAGAAGGACAGACAGGAACTGGAAGAACTTGAGAGGAAAGTCAACGGTTATATAACAGCTAATCAGCTGCAGAAACAATTTGCTGCAGAACTTACTTCTGAAGGCCTGCTTCTGACAATAAGGGATAATGTGCTTTTTCAATCAGGGTCGGCGAACGTAGCCGCAAAAGATGAGGGAGTGGCAAGGGAGTTATCAGGTCTTCTTGAAATGGATACACCTCGGAGTGTCATCATCAGCGGGCATACCGACAATATCCCAATTTCCACTGCCAACTATGATTCCAATTGGGAGCTTAGTGTTATGAGGGCAGTCAATTTCATGAAAATTGTCTTAAGAAACCAAAACCTTGATCCCCGCTGGTTCAGTGCCAAAGGCTTTGGTGAATTCAAGCCTTTGGCTGATAATAGCACAAAAGAAGGCAGAGCCAAAAACAGAAGAGTGGAAGTATTGATCCTGCCGAGAGTGATTCAGTAAATATTGGATAAAAAAAGAGGCTGGGACAAAAGTAGAAAACTAATTGATGCAAGTAGAAATCATCGAAAATAAAACCGCATGAGATCAAGGTTATATACTTGACCTCATGCGGTTCATTTTTGTTATTAGGCTCTTACCTTAAAGATGTTATTTTTTAGATTAGGTTTTCCGCCAGTTCCTGATCGTAGGCGGATTGGAGCGGAAGGTGTGCGACCTCCTGCGGGACTAGCGGGACAGGTGAGACCCCGCAGGCAAAGCCGAGGAGGCTCAGCGCCCGCCCCGCGGAGTCGTGCACCTGGAGCGGAAATCCTTTCTTTATACTCAGACACATTCTTTTGAAAAGAGCTTTTTATAAGGTTTTGTCCCAGCCTCTTATTTTTTATAGCTGAAGTCAGGCTGTTTAAGTAAGATAGTAATTTACTGCAGGAATTTTTTGTGAGTTTTACAAACAGCCGAAGGGGTAATTAATCCTTAGTCAATTATCAGGGGGTTTAGAAAATTGGAAGGGTTTTTAGAAGCAGTAGGATCAGTCTCGGCATGGTTGTGGGGACCGCCAGTAATTATCATATTAGCAGGTACAGGTATTTACCTGACAATATTATTGAAATTTGTGCAATTTCGATATCCGATTTACATATTTCAGCAAACGTTAGGAAGTATTTTTAAGAAGCCGAAAGGTGAGGGGACGGTCACCCCACTGCAGGCCTTGACCTCCGCACTTTCAGCGACGATTGGGGCAGCGAACATTGTAGGAGTTCCGGCTGCAATCATGTTTGGCGGCCCTGGAGCGCTGTTCTGGATGTGGGTCATCGCTTTAATGGGCATGGCACTCAAATTTTCTGAAAGTGTACTGGCGGTAAGATACCGTGAGAAAAATGAACAAGGCGAATTTGTCGGCGGACCGATGTATTATATGAAGAATGGTCTGAATATGAGGTGGCTTGGTGTTTGGTTTGCATTTGCTTTGATGATCGAATTGATCCCCAGCATCATGGTTCAGGGTAACGCAGTTGCTTCAACTGTGCAGGAATCCTTTGAAGTGAGCGGCTGGATCACAGGTGTGGCTATAGCAGCAGTGGTATCGCTGATCGTTTTCGGAGGAATTAAGCGAATAGGAAAGGTAACTGAGACTCTGGTTCCTTTCATGGCATTCCTTTATGTCGGTGCGTGTTTGGCCATCTTGTTCATGAACTTGGAAGAGCTGCCCAATGTATTGAATCTTGTATTTACACATGCCTTTCAGCCAATGTCGGCAATTGGAGGATTCGCAGGTGCAGCGGTGGCTGAAACCATTCGCTGGGGATTTGCCAGAGGACTGTACTCCAATGAAGCAGGACTTGGAACAGCACCTATCGCCCATGCTGCAGCAACGACGGACCATCCGGTAAGACAGGGATTATGGTCTATTATAGGAATCGTTATTGATACACTGATCGTTTGTACGGCAACCGGCTTTGTAGTGATTTCATCAGGTGTATGGACAGCTGAGGGTGCATTGGAAAATCCATCAGCATTAACCACTCAGGCATTTTCCAATTATCTCGGCAACACAGGAAGCTTCCTCGTGACATTTTCAATGATTTTCTTTGTATTATCAACTATTGTAGTTATTATTTTCTATGGATCGAAACAAGCGGAGTTTCTATTTGGACTGAAAGCCGCCATAATTATCAAATTTGTCTATATAGCTGCAATCATACTGGGTTCGATGGGTGCTGCGAGGGTAATCTGGCAATTCCTTGATCTTGCACTTGTGGCCATACTGGTACCTAATATCATCGCGGTACTGCTTCTCAGCAAAGAAGTGAAGAGGCTTACTCAAGAGTTTTTCACTTCGGATAAATATTACCTCAAGGATATTGGAGAGAAGTAAATAACCTGGTTAAGGATCTGGCTGGTGTAAAGATGCATCAGCCAGTTTTTATATATAAAGTGGAAGCGCCCTGTACAGGCCCGACAGTCATAATGTTCTACGCAGCGGCAATTTCTGCATACTGAATTCTTATTTTCTACACAATTGGCAATAGCTCGCCACTTACTCTTATTTTCCGGGAAATATTTTAAAAGGAAATTATTTCTTGCGTCAATTTCTGCATTTAACGATCCGCACATCGACTGGTTTTGAAATTAGAAAAAAAGGATAAATACCGGGAAAAGGCGGTGATCAAGATGAAGACGGATGTGTTTATATCAGGCGGTGGCATTGGAGGACTTACACTTGCACTTAAGCTTGCAAAATGCGGTGTTGATGTAACAGTGATCGAAAGGCTTCCTGGTCCGACACCTGTATATAAAGGCGAACTTCTTCAGCCTAAAAGCCTTCAGATTTTTGACGAATTAGGGCTTTTAGAGGAGATAAAAGCAAACGGCCATGTTATCGAAGAATTAAATCTTGTGGAAATAGATAAAAATTCGGGTTCCATGGATGAATCCAATATGAAATACAACGTGGTGCCTGGTGAATATTCCTTTTCACTGATGATTCACCATGAAAAATTGAAAGAAATCATCAGGGATGCTGCACTTTCCTATCAGGCTTTCCATTATAAGTCAAACAGCAGCTGCAAAGGATTCTCTAATGGCAACGCCATAGTGGAAGATAGAAAAGACAAGAAAGAAGAGATGTATGAAAGCTCCTTTTTCATAGGTGCGGAAGGACGCACCTCGGTTACGAGGAATGAAATGGGAATTGATAAAGAGGAAAACCAGTACAACCACCATTTTCTCACTGTCACTTTTCCCAGGCCTCCCTCTTTTACCAAGGGAAAAATCATTTCAACCTTTGACCGTTTCCTTGGGCTTTTTCCGCTCCCTAATAACGAAGTACGTTCGGTCTACCTCATTCCGGCAGGCGAGTATAAGGAGTTGCGGAAAAAACCAATAGAGCATCTTTACGATTTATATATTGAATTATGTCCTGAGATGGAGGGATACGTGAACCAGATCCCTAACTGGAAAACCATTCAGCTGATGGTACCGGTAGCTTATCATACAAAAGAATATATAAAAGGGAATAAAGTACTTATTGGAGATGCTGTCCATACCGTCCACCCAATGGCTGGGGAAGGAATGAACATGGCCATACAGGACGGAGACGTTCTCGGGGAGCTTCTGTGTGATATGTATTCTCAAAACAAATTAAACTCAGAAAATCTTAAGTGGTACCCTCATGTACGGAGGGAAAGAGTTAAAAATCAAATGAAGCTGAGTCATCTTTCTGCCCTGGCCTATTCTTATCCCTACAGGTCGGTCGGAAAGCTGAGAAAGAGGAGTTTGATGAGAATTGAGCAGGATCCCATCCTTCACTTCAAACAAATGCTGAACATATCAGGGCTCGGCATGTGGGAGGACACAATAAAAGACCGGCTTATCCAAGGCGGCCTGCTTCCAAAAAGGAGCACACCCCTTACAGAGAAAGAAAAAGAGGCAAAGTTATTCACGGATAGACAAGACTATCCATGGAAACGGAAGGAGCAGCTAATATGATAAGAGAGTATATAAGGGTTTGGCGGGCGAGGGGCTGGATGAAACAAAATATGCCGTTTCTTAGAAGCTGGCATGCCTATGTAGGATACGAGCTGGATTTGTTCAAGTCATTTAATAAACCTGCTTCAATTAAAAAAGTGGCAGCGGAGAGAGAGCTTGAGTATGATCTTCTAAAACAGTGGGTTGAGGTAGGGATCATCCTTAAGCATTTCAAAAGGATGTCGGCGGAAAAAGTAAAAACCATTAAGAAATGGAAACTGCCGAAATCAAAATCCAATCGATTTTCTTCAGGGATTATTCTAAAGGAAATGATGGAACTTCATATACCTTCTTTACTGGCATATCCCGAACTTCTCAGGAATCAAAGTAAGCAGCATTTTGATTCCACTGTACATGGACCGACGGTTGCCAAAACATCATCACTATTGGAACAGCTTGCTTATCCAAAAATTGAAAAGGTAATGAAAAAGTACAAAGTGGATTCCATTATTGATGTCGGCTGTGGAGAAGCGGGGTATTTACGGAAATTGTCAAAGAAGTTCCCCGATAAAAAAATGGTAGGCGTTGAAGTGAACGAGGAAGTAGCCGACAATGCAAGAAACGCCGTGAAAGAACATGGGAACATTGAAATCCTGAATAAGGACATAAATGAGTATCAGCCGGAGAGTAAGTACAAGCTTGTAATGGCCAACAACCTTCTTCACTATATAGAGCCGGGTGACAGGACCGGTTTTTTCCAAAATGCTGCTCAATGGATTAAAAAGAATGGAGTGCTTTCTATCATAACCCCCATTCAGAAACCCAAGCATGGAAAAGAATTTTCCAGTGCCTTTAATAGTTTTTTCATGACCTTTGATAATCTGTATCCAGTTCCGACAGAAAAGGATTTAAAGAGTTTTGCAAAAGAATCCGGACTTAAGATGGTTTCCATTGATCCCATTATTAAAGAAGGCGGCTGGTATATTGCTGTTTTTAAAAAATAAAAAATTCCATAATATAATATCCCCAAGCATGTTTTTAAGAAATTGCACAGGGAATAAATGAAGTGTAGAAAAAATGCAAAGCAAAAGGAGAGGTTACAATGGCAAAGATCGCATGTTTAGTAACAGATATGTTTGAAGATGTGGAGTATACCAAACCAGCAGATGCATTTAAAGAAGAAGGACACACAATCGTGACGATTGAGAAACAATCGGGCAAGACAGTGGAAGGAAAGCAGGGAGAGGCGAAGGTTTCAATTGATGAAGGCATCGACAATGTGAACCCAGATGACTTCGACGCCCTATTCCTGCCGGGAGGATTTTCTCCAGACCAATTACGCGCAGATGATCGTTTTGTACAATTCACGAAAAGCTTTATGGATGCTGACATGCCAGTATT
The DNA here is from genome assembly GCF_003316765.1 of Bacillus sp. P14.5. Classification (GTDB taxonomy): domain Bacteria; phylum Bacillota; class Bacilli; order Bacillales; family Bacillaceae_B; genus Rossellomorea. Next base: position 101,446 of record NZ_NIJF01000089.1, read on the forward strand.
CGCTATCTGCCATGGCCCGCAGCTCCTTATCACAGCCAAGTCACTCGAGGGAAGAACAGCGACAGGATTCAAATCCATCAAGGTCGACATGGAATATGCAGGTGTTGAATACAAAGATGAAGAGGTTGTTGTCTGCAAAGACCAGCTTGTTACAAGCCGAAATCCAGATGACATCCCGGCATTCGTCCGTGAATCACTGAAATTATTAAAAAATGCATCATAGAGATCTACTGAAAAGAGGCTGGGACAAAAGTAGAAAACTAATTGATGCAAGTAGAAATCATCGAAAATAAAACCGCATGAGGTCAAGGTTATATACTTGATCTCATGCGGTTCATTTTTGTTATTAGGCTCTTACCTTAAACATGTTATTTTTTAGATTAGGTTATCCGCCAGTTCCTGATCGTAGGCGGATTGGAGCGGAAGGTGTGCGACCTCCTGCGGGACTAGCGGGACAGGTGAGACCCCGCAGGCAAAGCCGAGGAGGCTCAGCGCCCGCCCCGCGGAGTCGTGCACCTGGAGCGGAAATCCTTTCTTTATACTCAGACACATTCTTTTGAAAAGAGCTTTTTATAAGGTTTTGTCCCACCCTCTTACTTTATGCACTAAGAGTTTTAGTGAGAGAGAAGAACTACATAGAATCTATTATAGAAGAAGCATTATATGCAAAACTCTCTCCAGTGTATTAACGAGGGCTCTGAAAATCTGTGAATTTCTAGCACACATCTTTTATCTTGAATAATTGCTCTTTAGTACCCGAGAAATTATAGAATCGTTCACCATGATTATTGTCATGGAATCTTGTAATTACATGCCAATTGGACCAGAGCCAGTTCGAAAGGTTTTCAAAAACAAATATTTGAACATAAAGATTGGATCAATCGCATTCCGACCATTATCAATACAAAATTTTTCTTTTAGCTACTCGAAAATCAAGGAAAAGATGATTATTCAATTATTCTCTGTAACACAGTCTTGAGGAACGACAATATCATAAAGCCCTTCATATAAACTGAACATCATTTTTTGTTGTTGAATCACTGGAAACCACAAACTTTTATTAATAGTTCTAATATAAAGTAAGGCTTTAATAGCGGGTAGTGTCCTTTTATCTAAAGATTGATTGGAGTCGTGCACCTGAAACGGAAATCCACACTTTTTCGTAAAACTTGAAGTAAAAAAGGCAGAATTGCTCTTTGAAGCGAGCGATTCTGCCTTTTTCCTTATTGTAGGATTTTTTAGTGCCCTTAAATTTTCAAAGCGGTTCTTTTACAGCACACTTACTGCTTTCTTAAGTTCCCAAGCTCTTCAACGATTGCCTGCATTTCCCGGGGACTGAAGTTGTTTTTACGCTCAACCATTTCGTAAATATCGCGAAGTTCTTCATACATTTCGCCGTCAAAGTGGGAAGGCTTAATGGCGCCTACATTAACGACTCTTAGCTTTTCCTTAATTTGTTCAATCATAAATTCTACATTTTCCGAAGATTTTTGTGAAAGATCCATGTTTTCATCCATCCTTTTAGGGTTTGGTCATTAGTAACATCTTTTCATTATTAGAGAGCGATGTCAATATAAATAAGGATGGGAGCCACAGCGTGTTGGTATGTTTGAACGACAGGGTAAATGGATAAATAATACTATTGTTCTATCAACTGCAAGACTTAGAAAGTGTCTCGATAAAAGGGATTTTGATAAGAAGCGGGAAGAAGATAGAAGAGGTTGGTGTCTTTAAGATTTGTTCACTTTGCTTCATCGTTATATGATTAAAGAAAGTAAACAGGTGCAAGCTAACAACATTAATGTATCGGAGGATGACTATGGGAACAAAGAGATTTTTCAAAGGTTTGGTTTTTGGCGCAATGGCTGGGGGATTCATTACATTACTGAATAAAGAGACCAGAGAAGATGTGATGAACAGCACGAAGAAGGGCGGAGAATTCATCAGCCGTTATGCCCGTGATCCTCAGCTTCTGGTGGAATCCACTAGGGAAGTTTATGAAAAGGTCAGAGAAACAGCTCAGCAAATAGGAGAAGATATGGAATTCATCAATTCTAAAGTAGAGGAAATCAAAGAGCTGTCTCCCCAGGTAAAGGAATTGATAGAAGACACCAAAGAAACCTTGCATTCTTCTTCAGAATCTTATAAAGAGGTATTTACTGAGGAGGAGGGTCATTCCGCCAATAACAGTGTGGAGAAATAAAGCATAATAAGAGGTGAAAGGATGACTAAGAGGAGCAAAGCTGGAGGAGTAAAAGGATTTTTTAAGAAGTTATTTCAGAAGATAACAGATGGAGATGTGACAGGACTGGCTGCACAACTTGCCTACTTCTTTCTTCTTTCACTTTTCCCATTATTGATATTCATGGTGACGTTGATTCCGTATCTGCCAGTTGAGCAGGGAGATATTTTGAATGTGATCAGGGATTTTGCACCAGGTGAAACAATGGACATGATTCAATCAACATTAAATGAAGTTATGTCCAATCGCAACACAGGGTTATTATCCTTCAGTATTATCGCGACGGTTTGGTCGGCATCCAATGGTATGAACGCTATCGTAAAATCATTAAATGATGCATATGAAGTCGAAGAGACAAGGTCGTTTATTGTGACGAGGCTTATGTCAATCGTTCTGACCATCGCGATGATTTTTGTGTTTGTCATTGCGTTGCTGCTTCCTGTGTTCGGCAGACAGATCGGGCTGTTCCTGTTTTCTCAATTCGGATTTTCCGATCAGTTCCTGACGATTTGGGGAGCCATAAGGTGGGCCATTTCCCCAATCATTTTGTTCATCGTATTTGTCGGTCTTTACTTTATTGCCCCGAGTAAGAAAATCAAATGTTTAAGCGCTGTTCCCGGAGCTGTGTTTGCAGCACTTGGCTGGGTAGGTGCTTCGCTGGCTTTTTCTTACTATGTGAGCAATTTCGGAAATTACTCTGCCACATATGGAAGCATCGGGGGGATCATTGTCCTGATGATCTGGTTCTATTTGACGGGTATCATCATTATGATCGGCGGACATATCAATGCCATCATGAATGTGAAAAAATCAGAATGCTGAGAAGAGTTTACCGGTTATTACCGGTAAACTCTTTTTTCAGTTGGAGCAGACTAAGCAGAAGAGGCTTACAAGGAGCCTCACTACCACTTGAGGGAGGAAAAGACCTTGACAAAAAAGACTAAAAAAGATGACGGCACGAAACAAAACAGCAAGCAGAAGCCGCAGAACAAAACTTCAGGATCTGCTAACGGTCAAAACGGTTACCACTAGAGTGCTTGAAGCTATATAGAAAAAGGGTTTCCTCAACGGGAAACCCTTTTTGAATAAAATACTTTTACTATTAAGAGCGCAGCAAGCGCAGACCGTTTAAAATAACCAGTATGGTACTTCCTTCATGTCCGATGACCCCGAGCGGCAGATCCAAAACCTGCAGAAAATTGGAAGCAATCAGTACAAAGATGACACTCAGGGAGAAGATGATGTTCTGCTTCACGATCCGCTGCATTTTTCTCGATAGGCGCACAGCATCGGCAATACGTTTCAAATCGTTTTTCATGAGTACGACGTCCGCTGTTTCCAAGGCTACATCCGTTCCTTCCCCCATAGCCATCCCAACATTCGCTGTGGCGAGGGCAGGCGCGTCATTTATCCCATCTCCGACCATGGCCACGGTACCATATTGATTGATCAGTTTCTTTAATTCGTTCACCTTGGTTTCCGGGAGACATTTGGCTATATAATCATCGACTCCTGCTTCATGAGCGATTGCTTGCGCAGTGCTTTCACTGTCTCCGGTAAGCATGATGGTGAAAATCCCTTCTTTTCTTAAAGATCTCAAAGCCTGCGTGGTCTCTTCCCGGATCACATCTTTAAGCGCAATCAGTGCTGCAATACCGTGGTCATTCGCTGCAAATACAATGGTTTTTCCTTGAGCAGCCAATTGTTCCGACTTGCCTTCTGCAAACGGCAAAGCAGCTTCGCTTCCGACAAACTCCGCTTTTCCGACTTTCCACTCCTCACCATTCACAATTGCCTTAACCCCCCAGCCAGACACGTCTTGCAGTGAATGGGCTTCACTTAATGTCAGGTCAGGGAATAAGCTGGCGGTATGTTTGACTATTGCTTGAGCCAGCGGATGGTTTGACTGTTTTTCTATACTCGCTGTTATGCCAAGAACTTCTCTTTCGGACAAGTCTGGATTAATGATGATATCCGTTACTTGCGGCCTTCCTTTTGTGAGGGTGCCTGTTTTATCAAATGCAATGGCTTGAAGGTTACTTAGATTTTCCAGGTGCATGCCGCCTTTAAATAAGATTCCCTTTCTGGCTCCATTGGAAATGGCCGAAAGCGTTGCCGGCATGATGGAAGCAACGAGAGCGCAGGGTGAGGCTACAACCAATAGGACCATCGCTCTGTAAAAGGTTTCAGTCCAACTCCAGCCGAGGACAAAGTGAGGCAGGAACATCATGAGCAGAACGACGAGTAAAACAATCTTCACATAAGTCCCTTCAAACTTCTCAATAAAAAGTTGAGAAGGAGATTTTTCACTTTGAGCAGAATGGACCAGGTCGATGATTTTTTGGAAAAGTGTTTCATTGCTCGGCTTGGTAATCTCAACAGTGATGGCTCCATTAAGGTTTACAGTTCCAGCAAAGATCTCACTGTTAATCGATTTGCTCACGGGCATTGATTCACCTGAAATAGCAGCTTCATCAATGGTAGTGGAACCTTTGACGATCAATCCATCAGAAGGGACCCTTTCACCCGGTTTAATCAGGATATTGTCCCCGATGGAAAGTTCCGAAACGTGCACTCTTTCTTCAGACTGCCCGTTGACACGCAGAGCTTCTTCCGGCTGAAGATCCATTAGAGAGGAAAGTTCCCGCTGACTTTTATTAAGTGTATAAGTTTCCAGTGCACCGCTTACAGCGAAAATAAAGATCAGGATGGCACCTTCTGTCCAATAGCCGATGATCGCAGAACCAATTGCGGCGAATATCATCAGCATCTCCACATTTAATTCCCGTTCGGCAATGGTCTCTTCAATGCCTTCTTTTGCTTTGGCGAAACCACCGATTACGAAGGCCAGAAGATAAAAGGTGATTGATACTGAAGAGGAGTTATCTGCCAGCAGCCAGCCAAGTAAGATAAAGACTCCGCTGACGAGTGCCGCAATCAATTCAGCGTGCGGCTTGATTTTTTCAAAGATAGAGATTGCCTGGGATTCAGTGTGTGCATTTACAGACATCGACTTTGCGTGTGAGCTCATATTCTCTTCTCCTTCTAAACGTTTTCTTTTATAAATGCTGTATGAGCAAGGGGGAATTATAAAATTAATCCTTGTGGACAACTTTTAACTATGGTATTCACGTCCAGCCCCTAGCCCCTCGGGGTCAAATAACCTCACGAGAATAAAAGGAAAAAGCGCCTTTTTTCTCTTGAGAACATTTGCCTGTCAGGGCTGATCAAGGCGCTTGCGCTTTTGGTCTTAATTGATAACAATAATCAGCATCATTTCCCCATTAAAACGACGAAAGCTGTCATCTTGGGAGATGACAGCTGTAGTGCTCGTTTGAAAACAGAATTTTCCTATTTGATTGATTTTTATTTTACCATACAGCTTATGCTTTGGAAAGAAATAAGTGAAGCGGTTAAGAGTGTATGGACTGAGTGCTTCCTTTTCTTTTCCATAAAACAGAATGACCAGAAAAATGAATAACAGAATAAAACTGATAATCATGAAGAAGCTGATGTTTTCAAAAAGTTCGATAAAGATCCCGCCTGTATAGGGACCCGCAAGACTTCCAATGCTGAAAGCGACACCGCACAGCAGATTACCTGTCGGCAGATACTTGCGGGGCATCAAATCGGTCATATAGCTGATGCCGAGTGAGAAGGTTGAACCTACCACCATTCCTGCTATGAACAGAACTGCTGTCAATGCAGGAATATAGGCTTCAAGAAAACCAGCGGCAGTAAAACTGACGAAGCCAAGAAGAAGAATCATCAGCAGCACTTTGCGTCTTCCGTATTTATCACTTAAAATGCCAAGCGGCAGCTGAAATACAATTCCGCCAATGGCGAAAGAAGTAAGCAGAATGGAAACGCTTGTAACATCTATGCCATTTCTTAGTCCATATACCGGAAAACTTCCGTTTAGAGAAGCCTCTAGAAACCCATATCCCAAGGGAGGAAGAAAGGCAACCCAGCCATACTTTGTTGCTTTTTTGAACCTGGACATAGTGCTGCGGAATGAACTGACTTCCATAGTCTGTTCAGGGTATTCATTTTTTAATATAAATAAAAACACCCATGCTGCCAGACATAATAAGGAAGAGACGATGAAAGGCAGTGATTCATTTACTTTTACCAATGGAGTCATCATCGGACCCACGGCAAATCCAAGACCGAAAAATAATCCATACAGCGATATATTCCGTCCTCGCTTACTCTCTGGAGAAAATGAAGTGATCCATGTCTGTGTTCCGAAATGGAGGGCATGGTCGCCGATTCCGACCAGCATCCTCAAGGCAAACCAGAACCAGAAGGATTTCCAGAGAGGAAAAAGGACCAGGGCCAAAATGACAAGCAGTCCCCCTCCGATGATGATTGGCTTATAGCCGAACTTCCTGAGAGGGTCCTCCATAAACGGGGAAACGAGCAGGATCCCGATGTAGAGCCCGGCAGCATTCAACCCATTGTGTGAAGAGGACAGTCCGTCTCCTTCAAAAATGACGGCGATCAGAGGAAGAAGCATCCCTTGAGAGAATCCTGAAATGGCTACTATACTTATTAACACCCAGAAGCGGAATTTCATTTGTTTATCCATATATCTATCTCCCGACGTACGTATTTCCTCTACGATGGTATCGTCATTTCACAATATTGGCAAGATAAAACATTATGAAGTAAACTTTTGGGCAAGGGTTGTTTGTGTTGTTTCCGTTAGGCAGACTGGGGATTTTTTTCTTGGCGTCTTTAAATCATGTTCCGGCTGCTGCGGACTGGACTTCTACCTTTGAGAGGCCCCGTTGAGTTTGAACGGAGTTTCAGCAACCTTGTAAGAAATCTAAAGGAGTGAGTATAGTGAAATTTAACATGAAAGAAGGCGGCTTTGCTGCTGACCTTCCATTTGGCCAATTAGAAGTATCGGGCAATGAGGAATATGGGTTCCGTCCTTATCAATTGATGGTGTCTTCCATTGCGGTTTGCAGCGGAGGAGTGCTCAGGAAAATCCTCGAGAAACAGAGGGTAGGTTTCGAAGACATATCAATTAAAGCTGACGTAAAGAGGAATGAGGAAGAAGCTAACAGGATTGAAAAGGTTTCGCTGCACTTTACAATTACAGGTGACAACCTGAAGGAGGAGAAAATACAAAAAGCGATGGAGTTAACAAGAAAGAACTGCTCAATGGTCCAGTCGGTCATTGGCAGCATAGAAGTCGAAGAAACCTTCGAAATAAAATCCTGATACCACTGTCCTTCACCTTTTCACATCACTAAGAGGGAAAGTCCCTCTTTGTGTGTTAACGCTTTAAAGCACGAAATGGGACTGTCCCTTTTCGTGCTTTAAAGTATTGCAGAGTTAGAGGCTCAGTTCTTGAGGCTCTTTTCCTGTTCTTTCATAGTAAAGGATGGTCTTTGGTGTTAGCTTTAAAAGCATGTACTCCGGATCATCAGGTGCGGTGATCCAAGGTTTGAGATATTCATTCCAGAATTTATCCTTGAGCTCCTCTGATTTCTCTATTTCCGCTTCTGCTTCGATTTCCACATAGTGTGCATGATCGCTGTCTCTGTCAAAACCAAGCAAAATATGGACATGAGGATTCTGGGCGATGTCTTCTGCCTTATGGGCATGCTGGTTAGTGGCAGTGAATAATGTGAGTTCCTCGTTGTAGAACATCATAAAGCGGGAATAAGGTCTATTATTCCTGATAGTAGCCAATGTTCCTACTTTGTGGTTGGAGATTAACTCAACAATCTTTTCTTTTAATGTAAGGGACATATTTTTACCTCCTTTAAATGTACGATATTAATCTGTGTTAATGGAGGAGGTTTTAAACAGACTTTTAATTTGATTAACAGGGGAGTGGCTATGGTCTTAGCATATGAAGCATATAAAGCCCAGAGCTAAAAACTTATTTACAAAAAAACAAGGCGTGAGCTTTTCAGCTTACGCCTTGTTTTTTTTGTAGGGAATTTAGGGAATGAAATATTGCTGCCGGTGTCCCGGCTGATATAAAAATAGTATACAATAAAAATTGAATTTTGTAAATATTCAATTTAAATAACGACCAACTTTTTTAAAATAGCTTGGATAACAATGAAAACAAAGGAAAAACTAACAACAGAAAAAGCAAATGCAAGAAGGGAGTAACGCCATGAAACTTTTACGCAATGTTCTTATGATGTTCCTTTTCTCATCATTGATCCTGCCGGCAGCTTCTGCAGAAAAGCAGGAAGATAAACAACAAGAACCAAAACAAGAGAAAGTCCAGAAAAAGGACGAAGAGAAGACTGAAGAGAAACAGGCTGAGCCAAAAGCCCAAATCCCTTCATCAGTACTCAATATTGCCAAAGAAAATACCTATCCAAATCCGACTCAGGATCTGCCATATCTTCAGCCAAGCGAGCTGACCGCTGAATTGCTTGAAACCTCGGATGTTAAAATTGAAAATCCTAACCTGATTCGGATGTTCAATGAGTCAAGCATGAATAAAACACCGTTCGCAATCGGGATGAGGGCAACAATCTTCCTCGGAGAATGGCCCTTGAATTATGAATCAACAGAGACAGCACCGAACTGGGAATTTCAGAAAATCAACACAAACTACTATGATAATCGGGGCGGTAATCAAAATTATCAGATCCATTACGTACAAGAAGCCCAAAAAACAATCAAAGGCGGATTGACTGCCAAAGTCCCGCATTCTGATGATGTCCAAAAGATGATGTTGTTAAAGGCCATGGAAAACAGTAAACTTCCACTTTCCTTCCAGACCATTGTTGGAGCGGGAACAAAGAAAGACCATGTCTATAATATTTCTCCAAGCCGGCTCGGGTACCTGTATGGATATGCACCTGCAGTTAACGAAAAAGGAAAAGTGACTTATGGAGAAGTATACCTGGTCATGAAAGGATCAAAGCGTTCCATAGTTGTTAAAAACGTTACTTCCCAGGGAATCGGCGCCTGGATACCTGTTCAAGATCATGTATCGTTCGGCTTTATCGCAACTGATAAACCCCGCTGAGTGCAAAAAAAGCTGACCTCTTTAATCCAGAGTGTCAGCTTTTTTACATATTGGACGGATTTTCACGGGGTTACCAATCACTGCTTGTCATTCAATGCGGAATTCGGTACGATGAGAAAGGAAATTCATTTAAAGGAGCGGACATATGGGCAAAGCAGCAAGCAACAAAGACGATCAGGTATTATATCTAAAACAGAGACTGAACATGTTCCTCGAAGTGCTCGATTCAATCGATCCCGAAAACACTGAATTAGAAGATATCGACCGTTTAATAGGAATGATTGATGACCTTGAAATGAAGGTTGATCAGTTCAAGAAATAGAACCGTGAGCCTTTTGGGGCTCTTTTTTATTTCTAAGATAAAAGGGTAGGAAGAAAAAGGAATATGGTTTAAAATGGACAGGAAGGGAGAGATGCTGATGATAATAAAGAAACGGGTTGAGCCAGGTGAGGTAAGGCTGTTGAGTTCACTGAATGCCAGAAAGAGCTTGGCTGAAAATGAACAGAGAAAATTGAAAGCTGCAATAAAAGGATACAAAGGAGAGTTGATGTTTGATGAATGGGCGCTGCCCTTGATGAATAAGATGGTATTTCTCAATGATCTACTGCTGAATCATCAAGGATCAAAATTCCAAATCGATTCCTGCGCATTAACCTCCAAGACAATCGTCAATTTTGAGGTGAAGAATTTTGAGGGAGACTACCGCATTAAAAATGGTATTTGGATTAGCCCGGCCGGTGAAGAAAAACCAGATCCAATGTTTCAATTGAAGAGAACAGAATCTCTACTCCGCTAATACACTCAACAACTTGGTTTCAACTGTCACGTTATGTCTTATTTGATTTTTATTAACCCCGAATTTTACCTTTATAACCCTCCCGATACACCATCCATCATCTTTGCTCCGCAACTGAATAGATTCCTAACAAAACTTCTAAGTAGTTCTCTAAAGCTGAACAAGGGGGACTTGAAATTAGCTGAGAAATTACAACTCCTTCATATTCAAGAATCCCCTTACTCAAGACTTTCTGAATACCATTTTGATGATCTTCAAAAAGGGATTCTTTGTCCCAATTGCGGGGTCTTTTATAAACCTGGTTTGGGCAAAGCGCTGTTTTGCAATATGTGCGGTGAAAGCGAATGTAAAGCATACGCTATTTTACGGACAATAGAGGAGTTCAGGCTTTTGTTTCCCAATGAAAAGTTAACAACAAATAAGATTCAGACTATGTGTGCGATTATTAACCAGAAAAAGACAATCAGAAAAGTCCTTGGTGAGAATTTTACAAAAGTGAGTGCTAAAAACTACACTTATTATGAGTAAGCCTTGTATCCTTCGTGGAAGCTGTGAGTGCCACTATGAGAGGAAAAAGTCTGTTAGGTGTCCTTCGTGGAAGTGGTGAGTGCCAGTAAAAGAGGAAAAAGCCCTTCAGGTGACCTTCGTGGAAATCATGAGTGCCACTAAAAGAGGAAAAGGCCCTTCAGGTACCCTTCGTGTAAGCCGTGAGTGCCACTAAAAGAGGAAAAAGCTCTCCAGGTGACCTTCGTGTAAGCCGTGAGTGCCACTAAAAGAGAAAAAAGCCCTTCAGGTACCCTTCGTGTAAGCTGTGAGTTCTACTAAAAGAGGAAAAAGCCCTTCAGGTACCCTTCGTGTAAATCATGAGTGCCACTAAAAGAGAAAAAAGCCTTTCAGCTGATCTTGTGGGATACCAAAAGAGGTAAAGATACCAACAGGCGTCGCCATCAGCTCTCTGAGGGACACTTAGAGTTACTATTTGAAGAAAGAGATGGTTGAGTTATGAAGATTTCATTAATAACTGAAGCACAGACAGAAGCTGCGAAGAATATTGTCCTCCAAGGCTTTAAAGAGCGTTTTGGTGTCATCATCGACGGGTTGAATCCTGATTTGGATGACATAACAGGATATTATAAAACAGATAAATTCTTTTATGTCGGAGTCTATAAAGGAGAGCTTGCAGCGACAGGCGGAATCATTTTCGAAGCACCGGAAGAGGCAAGGATTGTGAGAATGTCAGTTTTGTCTCCCTACAGAGGATTGGGGCTCGGGCGCAAGATGCTGATGTTTTTAGAAGAGGAAGCAAATAAGCGAGGAGCCAGGCATCTAGTGCTGGAGACAAATAAAGAATGGAGTGACGCCATTTCTTTTTACAGAAAAAATGGATATCAACCATATAGAAGAGAAGCCGAAAGAATTCATTTTCAAAAAAAATCCTCGACCTGACTGTAATCGGTTACAATCTGGTCTTTTTTCCTGCTAATTATAGAGGTATAATGAATTGTGAAAATTTTAATTTTAAATTATTTATTAAATATATAGAAATAGCTATGGGAGAAGGGGAATTATATGAACATGGAAAAGCTGCAAGAAAGCATGTATCAGTTGATTGTTGAAACTTCAACGAACTTACCGAAAGATGTTAGGAGAGCGATCAAGACAGCGAAGGCAAGAGAGAGCGCCGGGACGCGTTCTGCAATGAGTTTAGCGACTATTTCGAACAATATTAAAATGGCAGATGATAAAGTTTCGCCGATCTGCCAGGATACAGGATTGCCGACATTTAAAATCAAAACTCCTGTCGGGGTCAACCAGTTACAGATCAAAGAAGCCATCTATGCCGCGATGAAAGAGGCAACCAAGGATGGCAAGCTTCGTCCGAACTCTGTGGATTCCCTGACAGGAGCGAACAGCGGAGACAATCTTGGGCTGGGCACACCTGTCATCAAATTCGAGCAGTGGGAAAAAGATTACATCGATGCCCGTTTGATCCTTAAGGGAGGCGGCTGTGAAAATAAGAATATCCAATACAGCCTGCCATGCGAACTGGATGGGCTTGGCCGCGCGGGACGCGACCTTGATGGCATCCGAAAGTGCATCATGCATTCTGTTTATCAAGCTCAAGGGCAGGGGTGTTCTGCAGGATTCATCGGTGTTGGAATCGGGGGCGACCGTTCTTCTGGCTACGATCTTGCGAAACAGCAGCTTTTCCGATCTGTCGAAGATGTTAACAGCAATGAAGATCTTCGCAAGCTTGAAGACTATGTTATGGATAATGCCAATGAACTTGGAATCGGCACCATGGGCTTCGGCGGTGAAACGACTTTGCTTGGCTGCAAGGTTGGTGTCATGAACCGTATTCCGGCCAGCTTCTTTGTATCTGTTGCATACAACTGCTGGGCTTTCAGAAGATTGGGCTTCAAGCTTGATGCAGAAACAGGAACCGTTCAGGAGTGGCTTTATCAGGAAGGTGAGCTTGTCGACTTGTCCGAAACCTCCGCTCAGCAGGAGACAGCTGCAGCATCGCAAGGGGAGTCCGACATCATTACACTTAAAGCTCCTATTACGGAAGAGAAAATCCGCAGCCTGAAGGTCGGTGACGTGGTGCGTATCGACGGAAGAATGTACACAGGCCGTGACGCAATCCACAAACACCTCTCCGATAATGATTCACCTGTAGACCTTGATGGCCAAGTCATCTATCACTGTGGACCGGTCATGATGAAGGATGAAGGAGGAAGCTGGCATGTCAAAGCAGCAGGGCCGACCACCTCCATTCGTGAAGAACCTTACCAAGGTGATATCATGAAGAAATTCGGCATCCGTGCCGTAATCGGAAAAGGCGGCATGGGACCAAAAACACTCGAGGCTCTAGGTGAGCACGGCGGTGTTTACTTAAATGCCATCGGCGGAGCAGCCCAGTACTATGCTGATTGCATCAAATCTGTCGAAGGCGTGGACTTCATGGAATTCGGCATTCCAGAAGCCATGTGGCATCTGGAAGTGGAAGGCTTCACGGCAGTCGTAACAATGGATTCACATGGAAACAGCCTTCATAAAGATATCGATAAATCATCACTAGAGAAACTTTCTCAATTTGAAGAGAAGGTCTTCAGCTGAATATAGCTTGTTGGACCGCTTCCTTTCAGGTGGCGGTTTTTTGATTTTAATGACAAAAAATGATCTATGTCCATGCACACTGAGTATGCAGCGCTCATGCAATTTCCATCAATTAGAACGCATGTTACCGTTCTCCTTTGCAACACTAAAAATAGTACAGCACATAATCAATTTCATTGCAGGGCTTAGGAACACGAGGTGAAATTGAATTAGGAAAGAGAGAAGGTCAAATATCATGAAAAAAGTTTTAACAGTAATCACTATTGCATTTCTGGCGCTTGGGATAATTACCTGCAATGCCGAAGCAGCGGCCGTCCCGAATAAAAGTATCGGCTGGGGATTTAAAAAGGGCAGTGAAGGCAAGCAGGCAGAAGCGGGAAAGGCTTATGACGAACTATTGAAGAAATACGGCGCTTTTTATAAAGATGCTCCTGATGAAAAAGTTTTATACTTGACTTTCGACAATGGATATGAAAATGGGTACACCGAAAAGATACTGGACGTCCTGAAACAAGAGAAGGTGCCGGCAGCTTTTTTTGTGACGGGACATTATTTGAACAGCGCGCCGGATTTGGTGAAAAGAATGGTGGATGAGGGCCATATTGTCGGTAACCACTCATGGAGCCATCCAGATTTAACGGCAGTGTCAGATGAAAAGCTGCGGAAGGAATTGGATCTGGTCAAGGACAAGACAGCCGATATCACTAAACAAAAGACAATGGCATACCTGCGTCCGCCGAGAGGGGTGTTCAGTGAGCGCACCATGAAGCTTGCGAAGGATGCAGGCTATACGCACGTCCTTTGGTCGCTTGCTTTTGTCGATTGGCATACAGATGGCCAAAAAGGGTGGCAGTACTCTTATGATAATATTATGAAGCAGATTCACCCGGGAGCCGTAATGCTTTTGCACACTGTATCTAAAGATAATGCTGAGGCATTGGAAAAAGTCATCAAGGACCTGAAGAAAGAGGGATATACGTTCAAGAGCCTGGATTATTATGAAATGAGCAAGAACGGAAGAAATCCACTGCTTTCACCATAAGGAAATTACGGATAGGACAATTAGTGTTCTATCCTTTTTACGCTTTGAACAACTAAACTTCTGCGGTTTATTTTTACATCAAATCGTAAACATTTAAGACTCTATACGAGAAATGCTATAATACTCATAAACGTTTTTTAAAAGTGAGGGTTTTATGAGAGAAGAAGTGATTAGAGTATCGCCTCCTTACAATTTTGATTTGGTGCTGGACAGGTTATCCCTCGATCCTTTGAACAATGTCGATATTGAGAATCGGACAGTGAAAGTTCCTTTTTATAATGACGACAATGAGGTTTTGACAGTGACGGCCACAGGTACCACCGATAATCCTTCTTTTTTGGTAGAGATGGATCAGGAAGATGAAGACGGCAGCAGGCTGGCTTATTTGAAGAGGATCTTTCAGTGGGAAGGGACTCTTCATGACATTCATCAGCATTTTTTGGAAACGGACCTTAAAGACATTTTCCTTGAGCATTCAGGCACACCGGTCGTTCTGGAATTCAGCCCGTATGCCACACTGATGAAAAGCATCATCCATCAACAGCTTAATCTGTCTTTTGCTCATACGCTGACAGAAAGGTTTGTCCATAAGTATGGAGAGTTGAAAGACGGGGTATGGTTCTACCCGCACCCGGCGAAAACTGCCTTGATCGAAGTGGCTGAACTGAGGGACCTCCAATTCAGTCAAAGAAAAGCCGAGTATGTGATCGGCGTCTCAAAGGAAATCGCCGAGGGAAGTCTGAACCTGGAAGAGCTTCAGGAACAATCGGACGAAGAGATTTTAAAGCAATTGGTCAAGCTCAGGGGAATAGGCCCATGGACGGCAGAAAACTATCTGATGTTTGCGCTGGGCAGACCGAATCTTTTTCCAAAAACAGACATAGGCATCCAGAATGCTTTGAAAAAACTGTATCGAATGGACAGAAAACCGACGCTGGCTGAAATTGAAGAAATGAGTGCAGCTTGGAAACCTTACTTAAGCTACGCCTCGTTATATCTATGGAGAAGTATTGAAAATAGGAAGTGAAGAAGTGAAAAATGATCAAACAGTAAAAATAAAAGAAAACCAGCAGTTTCCGCTTACCATCAAAAGACTTGGCATCAATGGCGAAGGTGTCGGCTACTTTAAAAGACAGGTTGTCTTTGTGCCGGGCGCACTGCCTGGTGAAGAGGTTGTTGTAGAAGCAGTAAAGGTGCATCCCAAGTTTGCTGAAGGCCGTGTTAAAAAAGTAAGAAAAAGGTCAGAGCATAGAACGAAGCCGCCTTGTCCCGTTTATGAACAGTGCGGCGGCTGCCAGCTTCAGCATCTGAGCTATGAACAGCAGCTTGTAGAAAAAAGGGATATCCTCATGCAGTCACTTGAGAGGCACACTAAATTCGATTTGGAAAAACTCCATGTTAAACCGATGATTGGAATGGTAGAGCCTTGGTATTACCGGAATAAGAGCCAATTTCAATTGGGATTCAGGGACGGTAAAATCATATCCGGTTTATACAGCTTGAATTCCCATAAGCTTGTAGACATTCCTGAATGCATTGTCCAACATCCGTCTACAAATAAAGTGACGAACGAAGTGAAGAGGATCTTGAGTGATTTCAAAGTCAAGATATACAATGAAAGAACCAAAAAAGGAACTGTCAAAACCGTTGTGACAAGAGTCGGAGTGACCACTGGCGAAGTCCAGGTCGTACTGGTGACAGTCGGTAAGGACCTTCCGCGTAAAGAAATGATTTTAGAAGAAATCAACAAGAGGCTGCCTGAAGTTAAATCAGTAGCACAAAATATAAATCCTAAACCGACCTCCCTCATTTTCGGAGATGAAACGATTCATCTTTATGGAACAGAATCAATTGTGGAGCGTCTTGATAAGTTCTCATATGAACTATCGGCAAGGGCTTTCTTCCAGCTGAATCCGTCACAGACCATCAACCTCTATAATGAGGTAAGAGATGCCGCTGGATTGACAGGGCATGAAAAACTGGTGGATGCCTATTGCGGTGTCGGAACAATTGGTATGTGGCTTGCAAGCGGAGCCAAAGAAATACGCGGCATGGATGTTATTAAGGAAAGCATCGACAACGCCAGGAAAAACAGTGAGAAGTTTGGAATGGAAAATGCCGTATATGAAGTGGGAACGGCAGAAGAGTGGCTTCCTAAGTGGAAAGCAGAAGGATGGAGGCCGGATGTGGTCATCGTCGATCCACCTCGCACAGGATGCGAGCCAAGCTTCCTGAAAACAATCTTGAAGGTGAAGCCAAAGAAATTCATCTACGTATCCTGCAATCCGTCAACGCTTGCTAAGGATCTAAAAACATTAAGCAATGCATATGAAGTTGAGTACATCCAGCCTGTTGATATGTTTCCTCAGACTGCGCATGTAGAAAGTGTTGCGAAGCTTGTATTAAAAGAAGGAGCAGGTTCCCGATAGGGGAGCCTGCTTCTTCTTTTTTGGGAGTAGAAAAAATACAGGTTGTTAACGTCGGATTTTTTCTCCAACTATTAATTTGATGCCGGGTTATTTAGCTGCAGCCTTGGGATTTCATGTCCTTAATCATATGGAACATAATCCTGGTTGTTGCAATATACTAAAACGTAAATGACCAATTGTATTGATAAAGCTTTACACCAGCAATAATGAGAGGAATGAGGAATTGGCTAAACCAAACTGGCATGAAGATTTTATTCTGCACCTTGCGAGTGTTTTCCGGCCAAAGATCTATGTAGAGCTGGGCTTATATAAATGCGATCTATTTAACAAAATGGAAGAGTTTACAGACCAATTGATAGGAGTGGATATAGACGCAGATGTTGAAAAGTATATGGTAAGTTCGCCTTAGGCTCAATTTTTTCATGGATCGACACAGGAATTTGCTAAGACCTTAGAAGCGAACCCGTTAAAGATTGATATGCTATTCATCGATGCAGACCATTCCAAAGAGGCAGTGCTGCAGGACTTTAGAAATTTTTTTCCGTATGTTGTGCCGCATGGCCTAATATTATTTCATGATTCACATCCTCAGGATCAGAGGATGATCCAGTCGTTTCTATGCGGAACAGCCTATCAGGCAATCGATGAGTTATCCAGGGAAAGGGAATTGTTTGAGATGGTGACGCTTCCTGTCTCTCCGGGTTTAACAATCTGTAGAAAGCGGAAAAAACAATTATCCTGGCATGAAAGTGAAGAATAACCTCCGTATACTGGCGGCTTAAGCCAACCCGAATAAGTGAGTTTTAATCAATTAACGCACAACCGGGTTAAAAGGGACTGTCCCTCTTAGTACGGTGATGCGTTAAAGTATTTATATACAGAGTTATTCACACGAGAAGTATTGCTATTGTTAATATTCAGAAAGTTATCAACATAATCCACAGCAGCTTGTGGATTATTATCAACAGATTATTAACAGAAAACGAGTGGATGTGTGGAAAAAGATGGTCCTTATTCCAGGACCATCCTTTTTGCGTGTTATTGTTTATTTCTATTGGTTGTCTTCTGGCGCTGATTAGCCGCATTCGATCGTGCTTGAGCTTCCATATCCGCTTGATCTGCAAGCTCTCTTGAAAACTCCTCGTCAACACCTTCAGTCTTCATGTTTTTAGGAACCTGTGGAAGTTTGTTTTTATTTTTATCACGAGTTTTATGTCCATGTGCTCTGCCCATTCGAACCGTCCCCTTTCATGATGAGAAAGATAAAGGAGCGAAAACGGAAAATGTTTTCGCTCCTTTAGTATTAGCGGGAACCAGCTTTTTAAAAAGAGGTATTTCTTTCAATATCTCAGCGTGCATAAAAGGATACTTGGTTTCAACCTCAGCAGAACTTAATGCTTTTTCTGTGTGTAGCCGCCAGCTCTGTCTGCGCGCTTGAATTCACGGGAATAAGTGACTTCTTGCATAGAGGACAGGACGGATTTGGTTTTTTCTTTACGTTTTTTCTCCACAGGAATCATCCTTTCTCAAATGAATATATACCTATTTTTTCCTATCACTTGAGAAATCATACTTACTTCTGATAAATCTCCTGCAGGGCACCTTTTAGTTCAGGGTATTGAAATGCATAGCCGTTTTTCTTTAGCACTTCCGGAATGACTTTTTGCCCCTCCAGAATGAGAGTGCTCATTTCCCCAAGAACTGCCTTGATGGCGAAGCCTGGTGCCGGGATCCAATGAGGACGGTTTAAGACGTCGCCGAGTGTCTTGCCGAGCTCCTTCATAGTGACTGGTGATGGTGAAGTGATATTCACCGGCCCATCAATGGTTTTATTTTCGATGACAAAGCGGATGGCTTTTGCAATGTCCTCAATGTGCACCCACGACATCCACTGCTTTCCGGAACCCACAGTCCCTCCCGCAAACAGCTTGTAGGGCAGAGCCATTTTAGGCAGAGCTCCTTCGTCTTTTCCAAGGATGATCCCGAACCGGGTGTAAACGGTCCGAACACCGGAATCCTTTGCCCTGCTTGCTTCGGATTCCCACTTTTTAACCGTTTCTGCCAGGAAGTTTGAGCTGGTATCCAGTGATTGCTCCGTATGGGTCTTTGATTCTGATGCTTCATAAAACCCTATGGCACTGGCATTGATAAAGACAGATGGCTTATTCTCAAGGTTTTCCAGTATTCTCACCATCTCGCGTGTTGCATCAATGCGGCTTTTAAGGATTCTTTTCTTCCGTTCTTCGGTCCAGCGGCCGCTGTTGATGGATTCTCCTGCAAGGTTGATGAAAATATCCGCTCCATTCAGTTCCGTTTCAGGGCGTGCACCTTCTGATAACCATTTAATGTAAGAAACATTCTGCCTCGTTTCGTGTTTATCTGGATTTCTAGTTAGTATGCTGACCTCATAACCGCTGCCGAGCAATTCTTCCGTCAAAGCACTGCCGACAAAGCCGGTTCCGCCAGATATTACTGCTTTCATCACATGACCTCCTTTATTATTCTTTGTTCTTATTTTACCCTTCCCACTGATAAAAAACATTTTGGGTGTGTTACATTAAGTAGGAGGTGTTGGATATGGGAAAAATCACGAAGATAACCAGACAAGTGAAGAATCAAGAAAGATATAACATTTTTATCGACGGTGAATACTCTTTCAGTGTCGACGAAGAAATCATTGCCCGGTTTCAGCTTGGAAAAGGAGATGAAATCGATGAAGTTGCAATGGCTGAAATAGGCTATGAAGACGATATTCGAAGGGCCTTCAATCTCGCCATACATTACCTCTCATTTCGAATGAGGACGGAAAAAGAAGTATTGGATTATTTAAAGAAGAAAGAGCTTGAACAACCAGTTGCAGATGAAGTCATCCAGAAGTTAAAGAAGTATGAATACTTGAATGATCAAGAGTTTGCAAAAGCATTCGTGAACACTCAAATTAACACTTCGGATAAAGGACCTGGTGTAGTTGAAAGAGAACTGGCTGCAAAAGGTGTTGATAAAGCTTCTATTGAAGAAGCTATAGAGACCTTCACTCCAGATATCCAATTGGAGAAAGCAATAATACTTACAGACAAGCTGTATAAAAAGTACAAAAAGGATTCAAGTATGGTCGCAAAGCAAAAAACAGAACAGAACCTGGCACGAAAGGGATATCCCTTTTCAGTCATCAATCTTGCCTGGCAGGAAACAGACAACGAAAAGTCTGAAGAAGAAAAGCTGGAAGCAGTTCTTTTGCATGCCAGAAAAGCTCATAATCGTCTTCACTCCAAATTCACTGGCTATGACTACGTGAATAAAATGAAGCAAAATTTATACCGCAAAGGTTTTTCAATGGAAGAAATCGAAGGGGCCATAGAAATTCTTAAGGAAGAAGAGTGAGAGGCCGGGCCCTTACACTTTGGTTCTCTAAAGCCTAAGCGGGACTGGCCTTCTTAGCGCTTTAATGTGTTAAAGGCCGTCCGGTATAATTCGGACGGCCTTTTAGTCATTCATTTTTTTGATTCAATAATAATATCTGTTGAAGTTTTGCTTTCTTCGTAGATAATTTCGGCCACTTCGCGCGGTGAACGGAGTCTGCTTGGGTCTGAGACATGTTGTGAATCAGTCCAGAAAGGAGTATTCATTCCTCCCATATAGGCATTGATGATGTCAATTCCGCTCTCTTCAAATTCTTTTTGCAGGCTTTCAGCAAATCCTCTCAATGCAAACTTACTGGCTGCATAGTAGGATTCGTTTTTCTTGCCTCTAAGACCAGCTGTGGAAATTATGTTTATGATAGTGCCTGAGTCCTTTGAAACCATAGAAGGCAGAAGTGCTTTCGTCAGATACACGGTACCGAGAAAATTAACGGACAGCATTTTATCGATCTCATCAAACCCCGCCTGTAAGAAAGGCCCGAAAAGCCCTACACCCGCATTGTTGATGAGAAGCTCTACATCATGCTTCTCAGTTATTTGACGGCTTACTTCTTCAACCTGTTCCGTGGATGCAATGTCGATGACCATGAAAGAAGCGGTCCCTCCGTCTGTAACTATTTCTTCTTTGACCATTTGAAGCTTATCCTCTGTTCTGCCGAGAAGCAGAATATGATAACCCTCATTGCTGTATACCTTTGCAAGCTCCCGGCCAAGTCCTGAACCACCACCGGATATTACGGCTGTTTTCATATGTAATCCTCCTAACGTGTCAGTTGTAATATGTAATTTTTCCTTCTATGCTTGTTTTAAACCAAACTTTATTTATCATATCATTTTCCCTATAATATAGGGGAATGGAGTGAAAACAGTGGAAAAAGAAACAAGATACAGTGAAATGAACGAGCATGAATTAAGACAGGAAATTGCACAGCTGAGAGAAAAGGCAAGAAAGGCTGAACAGCTGGGCATCCTAAATGAATTTGCCGTATTGGAAAGAAAATCCTTGATGGCCCAAGCTTACCTGATGGACCCAAAAGAGTTCAAACCTGGTGAAATCTACGGAATTGAAGGGGATCCTGGAGTATATTTTAAAATTGATTACATGAATGGTGTATTCGCCTGGGGATACCGTCTTGGGGGTTCAGGCAAAGAAGAAGCCCTCCCGATATCACTGCTCAATAAAAAGAAATAATGAAAAATGGAAACAAGGAACATTAGGCGTCCCTGTTTCCATTTCCTATATTACGATCTTTTTCGGGTCTGTCTTTCCAAAATGATCAAGTCCTGAGTCTGAACAGTATGTCCATTAGCCTGTGAGTGCGCGTGTTTGGCATTATAAAAAGCCTGATTGAAAGGACTCACATAGTTTTTATCAAAACGATTTGAGTTGTTCTTTTTTCCCATACCCAAAACAACCGCCTCCTTTAGAATGGCTCACTCGAAAACTTATATCGAATCATTTTCACGCTGGTTGGATGCAGCCATGCGTTCCTGGGGATGAGTGTTGATAGTACCGTCAGCCCGTTTGGAAGCATATTCCGGCTTCGCCCGCGGTTCACCCTCGAATTTGTTGTTATTCTGGTTAGGGAAGCCTCTTTCTTTATTGCGCATCGAATTCCTCCCAAGAATACGTGATGGTCACCTCACAGCCAGCAAACCCGCCAAAGGAATCTGCCGGCTGCGTACAATTAGTATGAGACTTAACAGCGGGAATTATCATTAAAAAATATTGGGAATGAGGAGAGCTGTTGGTTGCATTAAGCAATATGGGTTCCCAGGTAATTGTTTGAAGGCGTCTAGAGACCCGTGAATACGAAAAATGCAGGATGAGAGGCGCCAAGGAGGCTTAAGAGACCCGTGGATACGGAAAAAGCAGGATGAGAGGCGCCAAGGAGGGTTTTAGAGACCCGAGGATACGGGAAATGCAGGATGCGAGGTGTCAAGGAGGCTTTTAGAGACCCGAGAAAACGGAAAATGCAGGATGAGAGGTGTCAAGGAGGCTTTTAGAGACCCAACAATCAGGAATATCCACGCTGAAGGGTCTTAAGGAACTTTTGAACGCCATGTTTACTCAAGAAATAAGAGAAAATAATCGTCTAGGTGCCCAAACTTCTCAGAAATCCAGGAAAAAGGTCACCAAGGAAGCTTCCAGTAACCCAAACCATCTGGTCACCAAGCGAGCTTTCATCCCTCTGAATACAAGAAAAACCTAAAGAACGGAGGAAATCATATATGGATACATTTCATGAAGAATTAACAAGAGCTCTACTGGAAAAAAACCAAGAATTATCTACAGCAAGAGCCAGGACCTGGGTAGAGCTATTATGGGAAGATTTTGAGACAACCTATGCCAAAGCAAGGGGAGAATATCTAGGAAAAGAAATGACGAGCAGGCTGGTGAAACAGTGGATAGACAGCTATGGCAGCCGGCTTCATGAGTTTGCTGCCCGAAATTCCAAGTACAGACATATGCTGGCGGATGAAAACGATTTGAACCATTAGAAAGGTGCCCTTCAGGCGCCTTTCTTACCAAAAAAAGAGCGGTCCTCCAAGAAAACCAGCTCTGTCATGAAACCTCCACAAGCTCTGTAAAGATCACAAGTCTTTCCACATAGTTATGGATATCTCTGTCAAAGTATCCCGTGCACGTGATAAGGTTCAGCATTCTTTTTTCTCCGGGGCCGAAGACTTTTCTAAGCGGCGCATCATCCTTCTGATAGGCCTCTTTTTCCCTTACCATAAAAGTGAGAGTCTTTCCTGTTTCATCCTGCAAAATAATCTTATCGCCTGGTACCAGTTCTTTTAACCGGAAGAATACCGCCGGTTGTTTTTCATCGTCTACATGGCCGGCAAGAACAGCATTTCCTTTTTGGCCGGGTTGAATTCCAGGTTCGAACCAAGCCACGTCTACTCCGTTTTCAGGAACCTCCATGCTGCCTTCTGAATCCAGACCAAATTCCTTAATGGGAGCATCAATTTCAAGCTTCGGAATCGATAGGGAAGCAGGTTTGATTCCAGTTGTTTCTAAAGTGGATTCTGTACTGACAGAGGCAGGCTTCTCATTTGAAACAAGAGTGGTTGGAGCCTTTTGGTTCTCTCGGTAGGAGGCAGTCTCGGTTGGATTAACAGGTTGTGGCTCTTCGGCAGAACATCCCGCCAGAAGAGCCATCAACATCAGTATGAATTTCTTCATTATTTTTGCAGGTTTTTACGGGTGATCAGAACAAGTGCTGCTCCACCCAGAACTGCCGCAAGGGTAATTGGAAGTACAGAAGACTGCTGCTGGGCCGCTCCACCCATACCAGTTTCAGGCATGCTTCCTGGCATCAAAGTATAATCCTTTAATACCAAAACTTCTAATTGATCGACAGTATTCACAGCAAACACACTGTATACCGTATTTTCATCAAGTGTTGTTCCAGAAAGATCAAGGACCTGATCTCCTTCTGGAGTGCGAATTTCCAGGTCATAAGTGCCAGCATCGAGTTCTGTATAATCAGTGATTGCTTTGAATTCTGCACCGCTGAATAATGAATCGCCTTCAATTAGTCCTACATCAACTGCGGGAGCATCAGGTGAAAGGTGTCCGACCCTTACCTTCGTCATACCTTCAGTCACTTCCATAGAATCTTGTGCAACAACTAATTCCAGATTTTCAAGCATGTTCGCCGCGGCTGCGGTATAAGCCATTCCAGCTTCCACGGATAAAGTGGTTGAGATAACTGGTTCAGAACTTCCCATTGTTCCTGCTGCATAAATCTCGACCTCATGATCTCCGGCAGGAAGTGAAAGATAGTCAGTCGCCGCTTTAAATTCTGCCCCTTCTACAACTGCCTCTCCGTTTACATAAACATCTACAGCAGGAGCATCAGGAGAAGCATGGACGATACGTACCATTGCATCATTTTCTGAAGCGAATGCGCCTTGAGCCAAAGTCACCATCATAACTGCCGCCACAAGCACCGAAAAAAGTTTTTTCATTTCTTCCTCTCCTTCATGTGAAATTAGATTTGCACAAGATATGTATATATCTTGTAACTATAATGTACAATGAATAAATTGAATAATTCAACTTCTAAGCTTTTTAAAAACACATTCAAAAAAAGTGCCAGCCTGAAGGCTGACACTTTTATCAATTAAAACAAGATTCCTACCTGTCAATCCGGTATGATCTCCAGCTTCTTCCGCAGTTTTTCCTCGCTGTAAATCCAGCCGGTGTAGGAACTTTCGACTTCTAAATCCTCGTTCAGCTTCACTACTGCAACAAAGGGGTAATGCCCATTGCTGCGATACCTCAGGTCAATAAACCTTACCTCAAAGCCATCGTCTTCAAAATCCTCGATTTCCCATCGGTATATGGGTGAGAAGGACAAGAACGCAGACAGGTTTTTGTCTTTTTTGGCAGCGTTGATTACCGGATTATCCGGTACTGGAATTCTTTTGAATTTTTCAAAAAAAGTGATGGAACTGCCATATGCCCGAGCCACATAAAAGAATTCTTTAGAGACAATTGCCAGTCTCCACTGATAAAAATGAAGTGTGGAAGAAACGATGATCTTTTCAGCATCCGGGATTTTTTCTTAACAGCTGATTTAACCGCGTGCTGGACGAAAAACCTCAAAATATAATACAGGATGATGATCATGTACATATAGAGGAAAGTCGGTCCAGGATCAAAGCCGAACCCCCAGAGAACCAAGCCGACTACATGTATTCCGAAAATGATCGGGTCAAAGGTGTTGATGACTCCTAAAGCGACCCATTTCGACGAAAAAGGCCTTATGGCTTGAGTACCGTAAGCGTTGAAAATGTCGACAAATACATGAAGGAAAACGGCAAGAAATGTCCAAATCCATAGATGAAGCAGGTTAGCCTCTGGATAAAAGGGATAAAGGACGGCCAATATGAGCAGCGGCCATATCAGTACCGCGGGAATAGAATGGGTAATCCCTCGGTGGTTACGGATATAGACTGCATTATTCCTTAGTTTCAAAACAGTATCGATATCAGGGATTTGAGAACCGATGATGGCACCAATCAATACACTTTGAGAGGTCACGGCACTTTCAGCTACCACAGGGTCCAGAGTTGCCAGGCCGCCGATTGCAAATCCCATCACTACATGTGTACCTGTATCCAAGGTTCATCCTCCTTTACTAGGGGTTTCGGGTGAGTTTTTTATCAATGATTCCAAACAAATGCTCTTGTTTTCATTCCCCAAAATGATATGGTATAAAAGGAGATTAATTCAATGAATCATTCACTTCAAATGTATATTCAATACGAGATCAAAGAGTCGTACATTGAGCAATACCAACAAATAATGAAAGACATCTTTTCAACACTGTCATTGTACGAGGCGGGCGACATTCAATTGATGTCGTCGCCAGGAAGCCCATCCTGTTTCACAGAGGTGATCACCCTGCCGACAGAATCTCATTACCATGCATTGAAGAGACTCAGGACATCGGACGAGCATCCTCTCTTCGGAATGCTTGATGGCTGCATCTCTGGGGGGCTCAAGCAAATGGTATGCTTCGGCCTGAAAAAGAGTTCATGAAACGGGCCAACGCCAGTCAATTAAGGAATATTTACTGTGAATACAATAATTCAAAGAGATAGTAAAAGTTGCTTTAGTATTATATATTCCCTCAATAAGTGAAGGTTTAACATCTTGGAGGTACAAAAGTGGAGAAGAATCGTTTAACAAGTATAGAAGAAATTGACATAGAAGCCTTTAAGGAAGATCTGCTGAACTGGTTCACGGCTGAGCAAAGGCAGCTTCCCTGGAGAGAAGACAGTGATCCATATAAGGTTTGGGTGTCTGAAATCATGCTGCAGCAAACGAGAGTAGATACCGTGATTCCTTATTTTCTTAATTTTATCAATAAATTCCCTACAATTGAAGCGCTGGCATCTGCAGATGAAGAAGACGTGCTGAAAGCCTGGGAAGGGCTTGGTTATTATTCCCGCGCAAGAAATCTTCAATCGGCTGTAAAAGAAGTTAGGGATTCGTATGGCGGCATAGTGCCATCAGAACCAAAGGAAATTTCAAAGCTTAAGGGAGTAGGCCCATATACGGCCGGTGCCATCTTGAGTATCGCTTATGGGAAGCCTGAACCCGCAGTCGATGGAAACGTCATGAGGGTTTTATCCAGGATACTGACCATCTGGGAGGATATCGCCAAGCCGTCTTCCAGGAAAGTTTTTGAAGAGGCAGTGCGAAAACTTATCTCTCACGAAAATCCGTCTTACTTTAATCAGGCGCTAATGGAACTCGGAGCTCTCGTCTGTACACCGACATCCCCTAAATGCCTGCTGTGCCCTGTCAGGGAACATTGCAGCGCATTCCATGAAGGCGTTCAGGACACCCTTCCGGTCAAAACAAAAAGAAAAGTGTCAAGAAGCTTCAAATGGCTGCCGTTGTCCTGAAAAATGAAGATGGAAAATATCTGATCAATAAACGCTCAGAAAAAGGGCTCCTGGCTAACCTATGGGAGTTCCCAAACTGTGAAGTGGATTCTTTTGGATCACAGAGGAAACAGCTCGAGGATTTTCTGCAAGAGGAATTTAATGTTGAAGCGGACATAGAAAACGGCCTTCTCACAAAAATTCAACACATCTTTTCCCACTTGGTATGGGATGTGGATGTATATGCAGGCATCACAAAGAGCATCGGAGAAATTCCAGATGGATTGAGAGTGGTTGATGAAGAGGAATTGAACAAGTTTGCCTTTCCTGTTTCACACCAGAAAATTTGGAAGAGCTATAAGAAAATAAACTGCCTTGAAAAGTGAATTCAAAGCAGTTTGAATAGGTATTGCCGTTCCAAGCGACGCCTCTGGGCATGGACGCATCTGACCGTTTGGCATTGATAACCTGGTGCCCTCATGAAAGAGATTTTTCAATCATAAGTAACTTTTGTACCATGTGCTGCGTCGGCTTCATTTCGCTTAAGGCCGCCGCGGCTTTCTATTTCTTCTACAATTTCCCTGTGAATGGTTTGTCCTTCTGAGTTCAAATAGGGAACCATTTGTTGAAGGGAATGGTGAAAAAAGGCAAGCTCACTTTTATCCCACTCGGTCTTTGGGATCATGGAGAGCTCAGTCATATCTCTGCCAACATACATAATGATCTTCCTCCTTAGTGTCAGTCACCATAGTTTCTCTGTAAACGTTGTCGATTATGCCGGTTAAGGATAAAATGAATCTTATCAAGAAAGGGGTAATAAAAAAATGAATAATAAAGTGGCGTTAGTAACAGGAAGCAGCAGGGGAGTCGGCAAAGCGCTGGCTCTGAAATTGGCTGAAGCGGGCTACGACATTGTCGTCAACTATGCACGCAGCAAAAAAGCAGCATTGGAAACAGCAGAAGAAATTGAGAAGCTTGGCAGAAAGGCACTGGTTGTAAGAGCTAATGTAGGTGATGTAGCCAAAATCAAAACAATGTTCCAGACCATAAAAGAAGAATTCGGCAGGCTGGATGTTTTTATCAATAATGCAGCATCAGGTGTCCTCAGACCGGCAATGGAACTTGAAGAGTCTCATTGGGACTGGACAATGAACATCAACAGTAAAGCACTTCTATTCTGTGCACAGGAAGCGGCCAAATTAATGGACAAGGAAACAGGCGGGAAAATCGTAAGCATCAGTTCATTGGGGTCAATCCGATATCTGGATAACTATACAACAGTGGGCGTGTCCAAAGCGGCGGTTGAGGCATTAACACGTTACCTGGCTGTGGAACTTTCCAAGGAAAATATAGTGGTCAATGCAGTGTCAGGCGGTGCAGTAGACACGGACGCCCTTACACATTTTCCTAACCGTGAAGAACTATTGGAAGATGCACGGACGAAGACCCCGGCGGGCCGCATGGTCGAAATAGAAGACTTGGTAAATACTGCTATGTTCCTCGTGTCAGATGATGCCTCTATGATCCGCGGGCAGACAATAATTGTAGATGGTGGCAGATCTCTTTTAGTATAAGGTTTTTGGCTGTGAGCTAAAAAAATGCATTTTTTTACTTGTTTTTTGGGAATAGTAATTCTCCACCTTGGTTACATTAACAAGCGTGGAGGTGATTACAATGGCAAAACGCAACCAAACTCAATCAGGTACAAATGCACAAGAAGTGAGACAACAAAACGCTCAATCTGCTCAAGGTCAAGCTGGTCAAGCTGGTCAATACGGCACTGAGTTTGCTTCTGAGACAAGCGCTCAAGAAGTAAGACAACAAAATGCTCAATCTCAAGCTAAAAAAGGTCAAAACCAACGCTAATTTTGACTTTGCTTAAAAAAGGCACCCTCTTGGGTGTCTTTTTTGTTTGGTTTTGTTTATTTGTTGACGAAGATAATTTTTTTCTAGTCAGGCGTGTAGGCTGGCGAATGTAGATGTTGCAGCTAAAGCGGGCGTTGTGGAGACATGAGTTATGGGGAAAGAGTGAAGATATGTATCCAAAGTGGGTGCGTGGATACATGAGTGAAGGAAAAAGAGAGGAAATATGTATCCAAAGCGTGTGCGTAGATACATGAGTGAAGAAAAAAGAGTGAAGATATGTATCCAGAGGGGTCGAGTGGATACATGAGTGAAGGAAAAAGAGCGAAGATATGTATCCAAAGCGGGTGCGTGGATACATGAGTGAAGGAAAAAGAGTGAAGATATGTATCCAGAGAGGTCGAGTGGATACATGAGTAAGGGAAAAACAGAGGAGATATGTATCCAGAGGGGTCAAGTGGTGACATGAGTGAAGGAAAAGAGCGAAGATGTGTATCCAAAGCGGGTGCGTGGATACATGAGTGAAGGAAAAAGAGTGAAGATATGTATCCAGAGGGGTCGAGTGGAGACATGAGTGAGGGAAAAAGAGTGAAGATATGTATCCAGAGAGGTCGAGTGGATACATGAGTGAGAGGAGAAGAGTGAAGATATGTATCCAAAGTGGGTGCGTGGATACATGAGTGAAGGAAAAAGAGCGAAGATATGTATCCAGAGCAGCCGAGTGGATACATGAGTGAAGGGAGAAGAGAGGAGATATGTATCCAAAGCAGTCGAGTGGAAACATGAGTGAAGGAAAAAGAGTAAAGATATGTATCTAGAGCAGCCGAGTGGATACATGAGTGGGGGAAAAGAGAGGAAATATGTATCCAAAGCGGCCGAGTGGATACATGAGTGAGGGAAAAAGAGAGGAGATATGTATCCAGAGCGCTCGAGTGGATACATGAGACGTGGGAAAAGAAAAAGAATATGTTGCCAATTGATTTTTTTAATGTATAAAAGATGATCCGCCGCAAATAAGCCAAGCAAATAAGAAGCGACAAAGAAACCCTCTAAGCGACAGAACTAGTCAAAGGGTTTTACATATAAGCAGGGAATACTAATTATGAAAGATTACTGTGAGGGCGGGTGCATGATGTGTCGCAATTTAACAAACTTATTACCGACCAGTTGAAGACGATGGATAAACTTCTTTTTCTCCAATCCGAGATAGAACGATGCCAGGAAATCGAAAAAGAACTAGCGGAACTGCAGCAGCAATCGAAATTAGAATCCATCCATAAGGAAATTACGGAAATGAAAGAAGAACTGAAGGGGATTCAGAAAGAATTTCAGGATCAAACCAATGAAGTGATTCAAATGTATTCCGAAGAAAAGGTCATGGTTTAAAATAAGGAGTAAAGTAAGCCCCTGCCATGCAGGGGCTTTTTTCTATTATCAGGAGGTGTAATTCCAAACTAGTTCAAAAAACTTTTTTTCTGTTACTAACAAAGCCTATCGATGTCGTCAGAAGCCCGCGCAGACGGCATGGAATCACAACCTTGGAGAATTGATGTCGTCAGAAGCCCGCCCAGACAGCATGGAATCAGAAAAAACAGCATTCAAGGCATCCGAAAACCCCTTCAGACAAAACACAAACCAAGAATTCATCCAATACAATTTCCTCATCCCGCGTTAACTAAAATTAGAAGAAGTTCCCCCTCTAAATGAACACTCCTGCCAAAAACATGCCTCTTTTGTTTTAAAATTATTCTCTAAACGTTATAATAATAAAATAGACCTAACAGATAAGCGGAATATTCTGCAGGAAGGCAGGGGAGACTGATGGCGGTTCCCAGCGAAGGGCAACCAATACAAATACATAGTTACAAGCATGATGGCAAGATTCATCGTGTGTGGAATGAACTGACAGTTTTAAAGGGAACGAGAAATCTTGTGATCGGGGGAAACGACCGGACGATGGTGACTGAATCGGACGGAAGGACATGGATTACTCGTGAACCAGCCATCTGTTATTTTCATGCTGAGCTTTGGTTTAACATCATTTGCATGATAAGGGAAGATGGGATTTATTATTACTGCAATCTGAGTTCACCTTTTGTTTATGATCATGAGGCATTGAAATATATAGACTATGATCTTGATATCAAGGTTTTCCCGGATATGACCTATACTCTGCTTGATGAGGATGAGTATGAACAGCACAGGAAACAGATGGGCTATCCAGATGTCATTGACCATATTTTAAAAAGAAATGTGGACAAACTTGTTCGCTGGATCAGGCAGCGGAAGGGTCCTTTTGCTCCGGATTTCATCGATGTCTGGTATGAAAGATTTCTTTATCACAGGAAATAAGAAAGATAATATGGCCGGTTACATGACTGCATAATGCAGAAAACCTGTTGGGCTTGATTCAACAGGTTTTTTTATTGTTTACAAAGGGGAAAATACGGAGAGGAGGATGAATGAATGGATAGTATTAAACGATTTATGCATTTTGTTAAACCTTATAAACTTCAGATTATCGGAACACTTTTAATTGGAATTATAAAATTTGCGATACCTTTGCTTATACCGGTCTTAATACAGTATGTCATAGATGATATAGTCGGAAGCGATTCTATGTCCGCTGGAGAAAAGACGGATAAGCTGTTAATGATAATGGGAGTTATGGTAGTCATATTTGTCATTGTTCGTCCGCCTGTTGAATATTACAGACAATATTTTGCACAGTGGACGGGAAGCAAGATTTTATATGATTTACGTGATAAGCTGTTCAGCCATACACAAAAGCTGAGCTTTAAATACTACTCCAATACAAGAGCGGGAGAAATCATTTCCAGAGTCATTAATGACGTGGAACAGACGAAGAACTTTGTTATCACAGGCTTGATGAATTTATGGCTGGATGTAGCCACGATCATCATTGCTCTGGCAATTATGTTTACATATGATGTAGGACTGACGCTTGTGTCACTGATCGCCTTTCCATTTTACGCTATTTCTGTAAAGTACTTCTTCGGCAACCTGAGAAAACTTACCAGGGACCGGTCACAAGCTCTTGCAGAAGTGCAAAGCTACCTTCATGAGAGGGTGCAGGGAATGTCGGTGATCAAAAGCTTTGCTCTTGAAGATCATGAACAAAACCAATTCAGGGGCCACAACAGCCACTTCCTGGATAAAGCTTTGAAGCAGACGAGCTGGAACGCCAAGGCCTTTGCAGTCGTCAATACGATTACAGACATCGCCCCGTTGATTGTCATAGGCTATGCAGGTCTGCAAGTAATCAATGACAACCTGACTATAGGTGTCATGGCAGCGTTTATTGCTTATGTCGACAGACTCTATAATCCGCTCAGAAGGCTTGTGAACTCTTCCACTACACTGACTCAGTCTATTGCCTCAATGGACAGGGTCTTCGAATTCATGGATGAAAAATATGACATCCAGGATGAACCGGGTGCGGTGGAATGTAAAAATGTCAAAGGGGAAATTGTTTTTGACAAAGTTCACTTTCAATATAACGAGAAGGATGAAGAGGTCCTTCGTGATATTGATCTGACCATACCGGCCGGGGAAACGGTGGCGCTCGTCGGAATGAGCGGCGGGGGGAAATCTTCCCTTGTCAGCCTGATTCCGCGTTTCTATGATGTGACCCGCGGGCAGATCCTGCTAGATGGGAAGAATTTAAAAGACTATCAGGTAAAGAGCCTGCGTGATAATATCGGCATGGTTCTTCAGGATAATATTTTATTCAGTGAATCGGTTAAGGAAAATATCCTGTTTGGAAATCCCGATGCTTCGGATGAAGAGGTAATTGAAGCAGCAAAAGCGGCGAATGCCCATGACTTCATTTTGAGTCTTCCCGAAGGCTACGATACAAAGGTCGGAGAACGCGGCGTGAAGCTTTCCGGAGGGCAGAAGCAGCGTGTTGCGATTGCGCGGGTATTTCTAAAAAATCCACCGATTCTTATTCTTGATGAAGCAACTTCGGCTCTCGATTTGGAAAGTGAACATCTTATCCAGGAGGCAATGGAGAAGCTGGCGAAAGACAGGACCACCTTCATTGTCGCCCATAGACTTTCAACTATCACCCATGCCGACAGAATCATTCACCTTGAATATGGCGAGATAGCAGAGATGGGTACACATACTGAATTGATGAAACGCCAAGGTCATTACCACAAACTGTTTCAGGTTCAGCAGCTCGATCAATAAGCCTTCATTAACGAGGATAAAAGTCTTCATGTTTGAACATTTTGCAACTGAAGTAAGTTTCTCAATACATGGGGGTTGAAAGGAATTCAGGAAGCTTAAAATATTTAATTCAAAAGAACTAAATTCAATCTCTTATTTAATAAGAGAAAATTAGTGCGGGATTCTAAAAATATGCATTTTGAGAAAGCTGGATCTTAAAAGATCCGGCTTTTTTGTCGTATAAAGAGGCATAACATGGAGAATTTCAGCTATTCATGTTTTATAAGCAAGAATGGTGTCGAATAGACAAATATTATAAAGTGGTTCACTGTATTACAGGGGAGTTAGGATTTAGGGAAAAATACCCATTAATATGATATCAGCTTTGATGAATAAATATTTACTATTGATTCTTTTTTTGGCTATGTATAATAAGTTACAAGCATATGTCAGAAATATTCTAAAATTCTAAATTGTTTTATTGGACAGGGGGTTATAGAGATGAGATCCGATACTCCTATTTTGAAAGTGGAAGAACTTCAGACAACATTTTTTACAGATGATGGTGAGATTCCAGCTGTGGATAATGTGGATTTTCACGTAAATGAAGGAGAAATCTTAGGAATAGTAGGAGAATCCGGATGCGGGAAAAGTGTTACTTCTCTATCGGTTATGGGGCTGGTGCCAAGCCCGCCGGGAAAAGTCACAGGAGGAAAAATCCTGTTTAAAGGAGAAGATCTGGTCAAAGCTTCGGAAAAAAGAATGAGGGAAATCCGCGGAAATGATATCGCAATGATCTTTCAGGAACCGATGACTTCTCTCAATCCGGTCTTTACCATCGGCAACCAGCTGACGGAAGCGATCCGGATACATAAGAAGAACAGCAAGGCGGAGGCAAGGAAGGATGCAGCGAGGATTATGACACTGGTCGGCCTGCCGCGGGCGGAAGAGTTATTGAATGAGTATCCCCATCAGCTGTCAGGAGGGATGAGGCAGAGAGTCATGATAGCCATGGCAATGGCCTGTGATCCACAGGTACTGATAGCCGATGAGCCGACAACAGCACTGGATGTAACTATTCAGGCTCAAATACTTAAACTGATGAAACAGCTGAATAAAGAAATGAATACAGCGGTCATACTGATCACCCATGACCTTGGAGTCGTGGCGGAAACCTGTGAACGGCTGATAGTCATGTACTCGGGGAAAGTGGTCGAAGAAGGCACTGTCGAAGAGATTTTTAAAGACCCAAAACATCCCTATACAAAAGGGCTGATTCAATCGGTGCCGGATATGAGGTTTAAGAAGCAAAAGCTTTATTCCATACCGGGAAGTGTCCCTAAGCCCGGGTCCATTAAACACGGCTGCAGGTTCGCTGCACGGTGCGAGTATGCATTCGACCGCTGTTTAAGTGAATCGCCGGAATTATATGAGACGGCACCAGGCCATACGAGCCGCTGCTTTTTATATGACAGCAAGGAGGAGATCGCTCATGACAGAACCGCTGTTAAAGGTTGAGGGACTAAAGAAACACTTCCCCATCACAGGCGGCATCCTTGGAAGGCCTGTCAATCATGTTAAAGCGGTTGACGGCGTCTCGTTTTATGTCAAAAAAGGAGAAACGCTTGGAATCGTAGGGGAAAGCGGCTGCGGAAAATCGACTACCGGAAGAATGCTGATGAGGCTGATTGATCCTTCAGAAGGGACAGTGACTTTTGAAGATAAGGAACTTACGAGTCTATCAAAAGCAGAAATGAGAAAGACCCGCAGGGATATCCAAATGGTTTTCCAGGATCCATACGCATCACTGAATCCGAGGCATACGGTGGAAAAGATCCTAGAGGAACCTTTGATCGTCCATGGAATCGGTTCGGCGAAAGAGAGAAAGAAGAAAGTTTACGAGCTGCTTGAAATTGTAGGATTAAGCAGTTATCACGCCAAAAGGTACCCTCATCAGTTCAGCGGTGGACAAAGGCAGAGGATCGGCATTGCCAGGGCCTTGATGACACAGCCTAAACTCATCATAGCGGATGAACCGGTTTCGGCCCTTGATGTTTCGATTCAGGCCCAAGTCCTTAATCTGATGAAGGAGCTTCAAGCGGAATTTGATCTGACCTACATATTTATCGCACATGATTTAGGGGTGGTCAGACATATAAGTGATAGAGTCGGAGTTATGTATTTAGGCAGGATGGCAGAGTTGAGTGCAAGCGAGGATCTCTATGAGAAGCCGCTTCATCCTTATACCCAGGCGCTGCTCTCTGCTGTGCCGATTCCCGACCCAGGGTTTGAAAGGGACACGATCCTGCTTCAAGGGGATATACCGAGTCCTTCCAATCCTCCGGCAGGGTGTGCTTTCCATACAAGATGTCCGCATGCAATGGATGTTTGTAAAAGCAAGACGCCGGAATTCAGAGAACATTTACCGGGGCATTATGTTGCCTGCCATCTCTATGAAGATAGCAAGTGACGTAAGCATATATAAAAAATAATGGAGGGGATTTATTTGAAGAGAAGGAGCTGGGCAGTACTATTAGTGCTACTTATGGCAGTTTCCACTGCACTGTATGGCTGCGGGGGTGACGAGGGGTCAGAAGGTGACGACTCTGCTTCAAACACATTAATTTTTGGACGCGGCGGTGACTCAGTCGGATTGGATCCAATCACGGTTACTGACGGGGAATCTTTTAAAGTTACTAAGAACATTTTTGAAACACTTGTTGAATTTGGAGAACAGGATACAGAGATCCAAGCAGGTCTTGCGAAAGAATGGGACGTGGCTGAAGATGGCCTGACTTACACATTCACGCTTCAGGAAGGGGTCAAATTCCAGGACGGAACAGACTTCAATGCAGAAGCGGTTGTCTTCAACTTCGAACGCTGGATGAATGGAACAGCTGATGAATTTCCTTATTACGGATCCATGTTTGGCGGATTCAAAGGAGATGAAGGGCACGTAATCCAAGAAGTGAAGGCAGTCGATGAGGGTACAGTTGAATTCACACTGAAACGTCCTCAAGCACCTTTCTTGAAAAACCTGGCGATGAGCATGTTCTCCATCGCGAGCCCGACAGCTGTTGAAGAACTTGGTGATAATTTTGCCAAGCAGCCTACAGATGCTGGTACCGGACCATTTAAATTTGTTGAGTGGAAAGAGAATGACAGAATCGTTCTTGAGAAAAATGAAGATTACTGGCAGGAAGATTTGCCAAAGCTTGATCAAATTATCTTTAAGTCAATTCCTGAGAACTCTGCTCGTTTGAACGCATTGATGTCTGGAGAAATTGACTTGGCAGACGGAATTAATCCTAGTGATGCTGAAAAAATCACATCAGATGAAAACCTGCAATTGTATGAGCGCCCATCCTTGAATGTGGGATACCTCGGCTTAACCAACACAAGAGAACCATTTAATGACCCTAAAGTACGTCAGGCCCTGAATCATGCGGTGAACAAGCAAGCCATCATCGATGCGTTCTTCGAAGGTAAAGCAGACCCTGCTAAAAATCCGATGCCGCCGGTTATCAATGGTTACAACGAAGATATTGAGGGGTATGAATTCGATCTTGATAAAGCGAAGGAATTACTTGCAGAAGCAGGATACCCTGATGGTTTTGAAATGGAGCTTTGGGCTATGCCTGTTCCTCGTCCATACATGCCGGACGGCCAAAAAGTTGCCGAAGCAATCCAGGCAGACTTTGCCAAGATTGGTGTAAAAGCAGAAATCGTCTCTTTTGAGTGGGCAACATACCTTGATAAAGCAAGCAAAGGTGAAGCAGATGCCTTCCTTCTTGGCTGGACTGGGGATAACGGAGATGCTGATAATTTCCTTTATACTCTCCTTGATAAAGACAATATCGGAAGCAACAACTACGCATATTACAGCAATGATGAGCTTCATGATTTATTGATTGAAGCACAGACAGAAGTGGATGAAGATAAACGTGCAGAGCTGTATAAGCAGGCACAGGAAATCATCCATGAAGATGCTCCTTGGATTCCGCTTGCACAC
Source organism: Bacillus sp. P14.5 (assembly GCF_003316765.1). Classification (GTDB taxonomy): domain Bacteria; phylum Bacillota; class Bacilli; order Bacillales; family Bacillaceae_B; genus Rossellomorea. The sequence goes on from NZ_NIJF01000089.1 coordinate 137,987, forward strand.
TCTACACCGCTGCTTGCAGGAAGTGCGAAAGTGAAAAACTTCCTTCCTCATCCAACAGGGTCTGACTTGTTGTCAGGTGTAAGCATCGAATAGAACAGAACAAAAGGGGGGATTTCTTTAGATTTCTCCCTTTTGTACATAATGAATGGTTTTTTGAGAATTGTACAGGCTTATTGACTGCCTGCCGGGGGTGAAAGTTCACCTGAGGCGGGCAGGACAGTGAGCTGTCAAACAAGCATGGGGCAGGAATTGATGCCTGACTAAAAGAGGTGACATGATGTTTCAATATACAATCCGGAGACTGCTTCAGCTCATTCCTGTACTGCTCGGAATGACATTTATCGTATTCATGATCATAAGGGCCATCCCCGGTGATCCTGCACAAACAATCCTCGGCCAGCAGGCAACTAAGGAAGCCGTTGCCGCATTAAGGGGCCAGCTTGGATTGGACAATCCTTGGTACATTCAATACTTTCAATATTTAGCAGGACTTTTCCAAGGAGACCTTGGAGAATCCATCAGAACAAAATCAGCGGTTTCCAGTGAAATCTGGCCATATCTCGCAGCAACCTTTGAATTGGCAATAGTAGCGATAATCATTGCTGTGGTAATAGGTGTGAACGCAGGAATCATCAGTGCCTGGTTCCAGAACTCCTGGTTTGATTATACGGCTATGATCCTTGCTTTAGTTGGAGTTTCCATACCGATTTTCTGGCTGGGGCTTATGGGTCAATGGATATTCGGCCTTCAGCTTGACATGCTGCCGACAACCGGACGGGAGAATATTCGAAACCCGGTCGATGCTATAACCAATTTGTATCTCCTTGATACTTTAATACAAGGCGACTTTCAAAAATTCGGAGAGGTCATCCGGCATTTGATTCTGCCAGGCTTGGCGCTTGCCACTATTCCAATGGCAATCATCGCAAGGATGACACGATCCAGTATGCTTGAAGTCATGAAATCCGATTACATCAGAACAGCAAGAGCAAAAGGATTAAAGATGTTCCTGGTGGTATATAAGCATTCTCTGAAAAATGCTGTCATTCCCGTACTGACTGTTATCGGATTACAGATGGGCCTCCTCTTGGGCGGTGCCATCCTGACAGAAACGATTTTCGGCTGGCCGGGAATCGGGCGATATATTTATGACGCCATAGGCTATCGTGATTATCCGGTTATCCAATCAGGAATCCTGGTTGTGGCGGCTATATTTGTAACAATCAATCTCATTGTCGATCTTCTGTACGCAGCAGTCGATCCACGAATCAAATACAATTAAAGAGAGGTGTCCGATATGGCAGAACTGGCACCAAACACAGGTGAAATAAAACATACAGAAGCAGAAGAGACAATCTCTCCATGGAAAGAAGCCTGGAAAAGCTTCCGGAAGAATAAAACAGCCCTTGTCGGGTCCTTGATAGTCTTATTCTTCGTTATTCTGGCAGTGACAGGTCCTTTTATCGCACCGCAGGGAATCAATGAGCAGGATATGGCCAAAAGGCTGCAGGCTCCTTCTGCAGAACATTGGCTTGGGACGGATGATTTTGGCCGTGATATCCTCTCCAGGATCATCCATGGTGCAAGAATTTCACTGACCGTAGGTTTTTTTGCTGTAGTTGGGTCAGCTGTGGCGGGAAGCATATTGGGTATTGTAGCTGGTTACTATGGAAGATGGGTGGATACCATCATATCGAGGATATTTGATATCCTGCTTGCCTTTCCGAGTATCCTGCTCGCAATTGCTGTCGTAGCGGCGTTAGGACCATCACTAAGGAATGCGCTCATTGCCATTGCGATCATCAACATTCCGAATTTCGGCAGGTTGATCCGGTCTCGGGTGCTGAGTGTAAAACAGGAGGAATACGTAATGGCTGCCAAAGCTATTGGGATGAGTGATAAAAGAATCCTTTTCAGTCATGTCCTTCCCAACAGTATGGCGCCGATTATCGTTCAAGGAACATTGGCGATCGCCACCGCCATCCTGGAAGCCGCAGCTCTTGGATTCTTGGGCCTGGGCGCACAGCCGCCGGATCCCGAGTGGGGGAAAATGCTGTCAGATGCAAGAAGATACATGCTTGACGCTCCTTGGACTATGATCTTCCCAGGGCTCGCCATCATGTTGACAGTACTAGGGTTCAACTTAATGGGAGACGGCCTAAGGGACGCGCTGGATCCTAAGATGAAGAACTAAAATTATTGGAGCAGCTGCATTGCATTACTGAGACGAAGTCCGCAAAAGCAGGAGAGATCAAATCTAATAGGTTTGGTCTCTTTAATTATTTTCTTGAAATCCCTTGCTATGCCGGATGGTCCAGCCAGCATTAGCGAGGTATAGAAAATCACCCTTCATGCGGGGGGGGGGCTAACACTTTTTACCATTCAAGCAGGCGCTTTACCTGTGAAGGACATGAATAATCTAAAATAAGCGGAATTATTCCGGCTAAGCTGCGAAATTGCCTTCGATATGGGGTATATAAGCGGAATTTCTCCGCTTAATATAGCTGTTTCTGATGCTTTTTTTAAAATAAGCGGAATTTCTTCTCTTATTTTTTTCATGGGGGATAAATGGCTGTTGAAATTAATCAGTGGGACTTTTAGGCCAAGACCTGTAAGAAAGGATTCAAGTTGCAGAGCAAACGACCAGTTCACACTGGTGCTTTATTTTTATTTTGAGGTTTATACTTCGGTGAATGTTCGTGCTGGATTTACTGGGTGCTTAAATTGTAGGGAATCACGTTGCTTAGGTGACCTCTTTAAAAGAAACTCATCATTTTGTCATCAAACATCTTACTCAACGATCAAAACCATCATAAGCCAGTTATTCAATTAAAAGAACGCATATCTCAGAATGAAAAGGGTGAGTTTATCAAGCAGGATAATCCGCCTTTTTTGTTGAAGTTTACACTATAAGTCCAAAAAAGAGGTGATAGGATGTCAGTAAAAGGACTAAATCATTTATTGTTTTCAGTGTCTAATTTAGAACGTTCTATCAATTTTTATAATAATGTTTTTGAGGCAAAGTTGTTGGTGAAGGGGAGAAGCACGGCATACTTTGATTTAAATGGGATCTGGCTTGCCCTGAATGAAGAAAGCGGCATTCCGCGGAAAGAAATCAGCCAATCATATACTCACATAGCCTTTTCAATCGAAGAATCAGAATTTGAAAGCATGTACTCCAAACTAGAAGAATTGAATGTAAACATCCTGTCAGGACGCCCGAGAGACGAAAGAGATAAAAAGTCTATTTATTTTACCGATCCGGATGGGCATAAGTTTGAATTTCATACAGGCACTTTACAAGACAGGCTGGATTTTTATAAAGAGGATAAGACCCATATGGAGTTTTATGATTAGTTGGATATATCACTAATTTTTGGAGAGGTGAATATTGAAGAAATTATTGATAATGGTGTTATTGATTGTCTTCTTGTTTTTTGGCTTTATTACCTTAAGGTTTGGGAGTGCTTTGACCCAAGAAGGCAATCCTGTTCCTTACTTAGCTGCAATTGGCCAATATGAGTTATCCAATAATGGGTATGAAGAAGTTTTAAGAACCCCAAATAGAATAAGATACATTTCTGAATTTGAGGATAAATATCCTTTGGGAATGGCGATAGAATACATGGAAACTTTGGGCTGGGAATATAAAGAGCAGATCGGCTCAGGCCTTACATTTGAAAAAGGTGGAGAAACCATCACAATTGAAACCAGACAATTCTCAAAGCATTATTTTATATGGGATATTCCGAAAGAGTTATTAAACTAACTGAGGCGGAACTTTTTCATCAAACTAAGGAGTGTGTTATTTGGAAAATTTAAAAGATATAGCAGACCGTTTAGATGATGAGTTTCAAATTAGAAGCTTTGGTAAGGATCCAGCTTTTAGCAGGTTCATCCCTCAGGTTTATCAGGGCAGGGTGAAGTGGAAAGAGAAGTTCGAACCCGAGTTCATCGGGGTGAGGATAGCGGAAGACAAAGGAGTGGATACATACATTTCGGGAGAAATTCACTGCCATATTGACAATGATTACGGAAGAAAAAGATTTGAGGAAGTAAAAAAGTACGCAAATCAAACAGAAATGTGCTTGATCGGTGTTTCTCATTCTGCTTCTGAGTATTTAGTAAAGAAAACGTTGATGAATTCTTGGTTCCAGAAGAACTTCGGATTTGATAATATTTATCTTTTACCGCAAAAAAGATGGTGGCTGTAATATAAAAAAGGCTTTTTTCGCATATTTTGTTGCTTTCGGCAAAATCCCAATAGGCGGATTTTTCTCCGGATAGTTTTATCTCTAATGGAGGAAGAGCAGCTCTTCTCTTTTTGTGTTACCTATTTTACCGTCTAATATGGCTATTTTTCGGAATTAGTATTAAATAGCAATAAAGTTTACGAAAAGAGCCTTTCCAAAAGATTGTTGCTTCTGAATACTATTTTATCTCCTCCCGTTTTTACGTAGAAGGATTGGAGCGGAAGGCGTGCGACCTCCTGGAGCGACCGAGCCTAGGTCGTGACATATAACGGGTGGGATTCCCGTCGAGAAAGAACTAGCCATTCACTCGTAGCGAGTCTTGGAGGGCAAAGTGGTAACACATTGCCTTTAAGCGTAGACAGCGAGGTAGTGGGCCGTAAACTAACTGGTTGAAGGGATTGAGCTCCGAAAACGCGCATTATTTAGGAAGGCCGATATTTTCGGGAGTATAGAAGGCAACATTGTTATTCACGTTAGCGGCAAGAGAATAACAACTTCCTCGGAGTCGATGACCTCGGCACGCTATACATTGATATGTTACGGCAACTCGGGAGATCCTTTAGGTCTTTTGCCGAAGAACCGGCAAGAGTAATGACGAACAAGCGATAATAAAGTGAGGGTTGTCAAATGCCTAAAGGAAGTCGGATAGGGATATAGTACCTATGAAGTCGGTCAACGCTGATGGAGGGAAGGTTCCTACCTGTCATTGCCCTTGAACGGGAAACATT
>NZ_NIJF01000059.1 GCF_003316765.1 Bacillus sp. P14.5
ATCCAGCAGGGTGGAGTGGATACATAAGAGAGCGCTTTTGGTGTAACTCATGTATCCAGAAGAGTGAGGTGGATACATGAGCGAGTGCTTTTTTGATAACTCATGTATCCAGAAGAGTGAGGTGGGTACATGAGCGGGCGCTTTGGTATAACTCATGTATCCAGCAGGGTGGAGTGGGTACATGAGCGAGCCTTTTGGTGTAACTCATTTATCCAGAAGAGTGGAGTGGATACATGAGTGAGCGCTTTTTGTATAACTCATGTATCCAGCAGGGTGGAGTGGATACATGAGCGAGCGCTTTTTGTATAATTCATGTCTCCAGCAGGGTGGAGTGAATACATAAGAGAGCGCTTTTGGTGTAACTCATGTATCCAGAAGAGTGGAGTGGATACAAGAGAGAGCGCTTTTGGTGTAACTCATGTATCCAGAAGAGTGGAATGGATACATAAGAGAGCACATTTTGGGTAACTCATGTATCCAGAAGAGTGATGTGGATACATGAGCGAGCGCTTTTGGTGTAACTCATGTATCCAGCAGGGTGGAGTGGATACATGAGCGAGCGCTTTTGGTGTAACTCATGTATCCAGAAGAGTGAGGTGGATACATGAGCGATCGCTTTTGGTGTAACTCATGTATCCAGAAGAGTGGAGTGGATACATGAGCGATCGCTTTTGGTGTAACTCATGTATCCAGAAGAGTGAGGTGATTACATTGGTGAGCACATGTTAGGTAACCCATGTATCCACCAAGGTGGAGAATGCATATAAGAGTCGTTTATGGGTAACTCATAACTCATATCTCCAAAAAAGTGAACCGGAGAAGAAGTTGTCATATTTTATAAACATTTGTTTGGTTCCGCGCTTCTTTGAAGTTCTCTCCCACTAGTATGGTGGATTTTTACAAAATGAACCAGGAGAGCGCAGGACGGATTAATTCTAATCAACCTGAAAAATTGCGCTTGATATTCCTTGAGTGATGAGGTAATATACTAATACAAGCTGCGTTGTACGTAATGATAATAAAGTTTTAACCTTTAAACTGTAATAGGGAGTTTTACATCGAAGCCGGAATGTCATGCCGCCATGTATAGCGGAAGACAAGAACGTTTCTGCAAACACCCACTTTGAGGAGTGGTGGTTTAAAACTTTCTTAGACGATTTACGGCAAATGTGGCTGTACATACTGCCAATCACAAAACCGGTTCCTGATGGGGAGCCGGTTTTTTATTTTGGCTCATTTCGTTACCTTTGTTTGCAATAAAGAAAAAACACCCATTTTCTTCTTTTGAAAACTTTGAGAACTAGTATCCTATGGGGATTTTTAAGGAAGCAGCAACATATCCAAAAACACCCAGTATAAAATACAAATAAAGAAATCCTTCCCAAAGCAAAAATATGTTTACTAACTAAGAGAGCACCTCTGAAAAGTCATTACGGAATAATGGAAAAAACTGTTCTTGATAATCCGGAAATGATGAGGTAATATACATATATAAGCTGCGTTGTACGTAATGATAATAAAGTTTTAACCTTTAAACTGTAATAGGGAGTTTTACATCGAAGCCGGAATGTCATGCCGCCATGTATAGCGGAAGACAGGAACGTTTCTGCAAACACCCACTTTGAGGAGTGGTGGTTTAAAACTTTCTTAGACGATTTACGGCAATTGCGGCCTACATACTACCACCAATCACAAACTGGATCCTGATGGGGATCCGGTTTTTTTGTGTTTATGTTGATGCTTTGCAGGGACTTATGGATGCTGTTCCAACTTGACCAAACAGGAAGATGATAAAGTGAAATTTTAGGGACACATTTGAAAAACTGTGTAAAGGATCTGTGGGTGTCCCCTTAACTCATTTTGAAGGACACCTGGCTCTGTAAAAATATGCTGATTTATCCTTCTCCTCCTCTTACTTAGAAGGATTGGAGCGGAAATCCATACTTTTAAAACAGCCACAACCTTTGCGAAAACTGTCTTTGAAAAATAAAAAACATCTAGAAAAAAGCAAAAACCTCCAGGGTGTCAGCCCCCGAAGGCTTCTAGTATATCGTTAAGGTCTCGCATATTCAGCGGCTTAGGGGTCTGCTGCCCTTTAGTCGGGAATGGGGAGCCGGATTTAGGCACATACCCTTGCTGAAGCATGCTCTTGATGTTTTCGAGTTCGTGGAGAATCTCCGCGTTGGTGCCTGTTTTGGCACCAGGCTTAAAATATTGGTCAAGGGCTGAAAAGACAAGGTGAGCCAGGGTATGATTGTGGGCATGATACTCGATTTGCTCCTGTATGACCCTGGAAACAGAATGACTGTCGCCGGTCTTTATATCGATATATTTATCTGGAATCGTAATGGCCACCCGATTGACGTAATCAGTGTACGTTTCTCCCATAACACTCAACCCCTGGTGGCTGCTAGGTCATTAGTTTCTTCTTGATGTTGTTTTTTCAAATGATTCATTTTTGCCAGGATCATAAGGCCCAATACATTTAACCTTTCAAGATTTTCAGGGAAGTAAAGGGTGATTGGCCGGCCTTTATCTGTCCATCTAACGGCAGCTTCCTGAATTTCCTTTTGGGCCAGTTTCGCTGCTCCGCCAACTGCGATGTAACGGGAAGCTCCTTTGATTTCATTTGAATTGCTCCTGACTTTGTCAAACAGCTCCAAATACTTGATCGCCATGGATTTCAATTGAGGTGTAATATATTTACTGATGTCTTTTCGAACGCCTGCAAACGGCTCAACATACCACTCCGCTTGGCCGGCTGCGAGTTTTTCTTCGAGTTCTGACCTCGAATCGAATTTATATAATTCATTTTTGCTGACCTTCTGGATAATGATGTCAAGGAACTGATTGATTCCGAAATGTTCTCCTTCCACAGAAGCGACAGGCTTGTTGTTTTTGATTCCCACAAAATCGACAGAATCTCCGCCAAGGTCACCAATCAGCACTCCTTTTGCAGAATCCCTCACAAGCTCGTCATCCATTATTCCAAGCGTCTCCTGGTCTCTGGTCATACCCAGATAAGCACATGCTCCTTCAGCACCGACGATGACATCCTTGATGACAAGCTTTATGCTTACTTCCTTTGGCTCGGGAATTCCAGGCACCTTATGAAGAATGACCGTGTGTGTGCCGGTCAGCCGCTGCTTCAGCTGCTCTTTCTTTTCTTTATATTGGGTGGTTGGCAGGGAGACAGCCAGTTGATCAATTTCATATACTATTTCGACAGCCTCCTCATGGATGAGCAGGGCATGATAGGCAGCCGCCGTGAAAAGCAGAATATAAGTACGGAGTTCATCAACTTTCTGGTTGTTGACAGAGGTCAAACTGACATTTCTTTGTCTGGCTGCTGATTTACCTGCATAATATATTTCTCTTCTATTGGTGACGGCGGGGCTTTTTACCTCCACGATTAAATTCTCTTCTAATACCACATCTTCTTCATCATATGGCAATTCATAGAACTCCTCATCAAATAAAGCGATGGCGTTTGGCATTTGATATTCCGAAATGCTTCCCTCATCTGATGTGAGTACCTTATACCAGCTGTTGCCGATATCAATCGCGAAAAAATTGGCCGATTTCATCATTATCTCCTCCTCTCTTGAATCCTATGGGCAAGAGAAGTGCGCTGTGCAAGTACCCAGTTTCTTTTTTGGCAAAATGAAAAAACCACTCAACTTTCTATGAAATTCCACGCCTGTCTTGATGCATATAACCAAGCTTAATAGACTCGTACGCATAGGATAAAGTGAAGGAAAAAACATAAGGAGGAAATACAATGAGTGAAAAACATCATCATCCTAAACGTGATTGTGTTGAAGTAAGCAAGTCAGCTAACGTTGGGGAGTGTGCCAATACTGAAGGCGAAACATTAATCGTTCCAGATGACGTCCTGAGAACAATCAGAGTTCCCGTTCAATTAGCTATTCGGGAAATTACGACTAACCTGGTAGCGGATATCCATTTTCCTGAACCCGTTATGGAAATCAAAGATGTCAAAAAGAGAGTTGAAATTGTACAATGCCGTCTTTTGACACCGCCTGTGGGAGCACCAGCATTCTCGGATAACGGAACGTTCCCGCTTGTTATCAAAGGTTACGTCCGCAAAAATATTCAGTATGCAACACCTATCTACAATAAAGAAGGAAATTGTGTGGCTTCTGATATCAAGTCACTTACAGTAAGAGTACCATTCGAGTGTGTATCCAATATTCCTTTGGACGCACCGGTTCAATTGCCGGTAGCGAACACTCGCAGTGAATTCGATTTCTATAGAGAGCAGGATCTTGGAAGAGGTTACCCTGAGAAAGATCAGTTCTTATCCAGCGACATCTCACAATTCCATCAATTCAGCACTCAATATTACAATCAGCTTCCATTCTGCGAACTGCTATCCAGCACGATCCTTGAGTGGGATGAGGCGACAAACCGCCACCAATACAACGAAGGGCCGGTAGGAGAAGGCTGCTTCACTAAAATTGTAGAGAAAATGATTGTTACATTTACAGTGAAAGTCCTTCAAAACCAGCAGCTGGTCGTTGAAACTGGCGATGACGACGCATAAGCAGCACAATGATTTGAAAAAACACTATTCCTAAGCAGGGATAGTGTTTTTTTAAGTTGCTTAGGAAAGTAGAAAAGGATTCTCTGTTGAAAATTTTTAACTCTGTTATCCACGTCCACTTTTAGCGGCTATCCACTCGGGATCAAATAGCCTAAAAAGAATAAAAGGGAAAATCGCCTTTAATACTCTTCGGAACATTTGCTTGTCTGGGCTGTTCGAGGCGCTTGCGTTATTGTTCTGTTTGATGGATGAGGGGAGGAGTGTGAAATGAGGCTCTTCATCCATTTTCCCAGCCAATTTACAAATTATGAATTTTGCAGCCGTGATAATCGTCTAAAAAATTCCAACTTGCCCATGGGCGCATGCCTATACATAGACGAATGCACAACATACAGTGAATTATCTTGATTTTTAAGGAGGACTATAAATGTCTGAATCATACAAAGAGAATAATGAGAGCTACTGTAAACCTAAACATCATCATCCGAATGTGAATATTGGTAAATTGGTTACAAAGGTGCCTGTGGTGCTCGCAGAACTTGCCCTGACTGCGGATATGACAGCCAAAATCACTTTTCCTGAGCCGGTTTTGGAGATCAAGGATATCAAGAAGCGGGTGAAAATTACTCAATGCCGTCTCCTTCTTCCGTCAAATAAACTTTTTGTCAGCGGATTTGTCCGCAAAAATATTCAATATGCCAGCCCTTCAGGGGATATTGAGCATGCAACCTCCCAATCCATTGCATCCGACCTTCACTCTTATACAGTAGACATTCCATTTCAATTAGTCACAGAGATCGAACGTTATCTTTCTGCTCCGGTCCAGCCGCAAATGAACTCAAGGGAAGAGTTTGATTTCTTCGTATCCCAATCTCTTCCTTCAGGCTATCCGGAAAAAGATGAATTGTTATCCAGCGATTTGTCACAATTCCATCAATCCAGCACACAATATTACAACGAACTGCCATATTGTGAGCTTGTTTCAAGCAGAATCATTGAATGGGATGAAGCAATCGATAGAAAGATGCTTGGGAAAGATGCTCCCCTTGCCGAAGGAATTTTTAAAACAATTGAAGAAAAGATGGTGTTGGATTTCACACTAAGAGTCATCCAGGATCAGCAAATACGTGTGGCTTCCACTACCAATGATGATCACCACCATCGTCATGATTGCGATGAGGAAGACCACTACTAAGATAGAATTTGTCCGGGGTTATACTAGTTCATAGTGTAATCCCTATTCCTTTTTTTAAATAAATAAACAGTTTTCCCATAGTCCGTATCGAGGAAGATGCTTAATTGCTTGAGGAGGTGAAAATGATGGATCGCAGAGAAAATTTTATAGTTCCCCTTTCACAAAGAAGGGATAGAAATGAATTTCAGAAAAACCAAGTATATCCTAGTTCATTCTACCGCAGCGCAGTTGAAGATGAGGAATATGCAGAAAACCTTACTGTAAAAGATAAGAAACAAAGCAGCGGTCCCTTGATCTTGCCCCCGCCTCCAACCGTATCAACAGAACTGAAAAAGAAAGATGAAAAGGAAATTGAACAGAAAGCAAAGGAACGAAAAAAATAGAGGAAATCATTCCGCTCCCTGAGGATGACGACGATTACTTTTTTGAAAAAGAGAAAGATGTTTTTCTTCCTCCACCAAGAGAAAATAGCATTGAAGATTACCTCATTGATAAAGAGGAGGAGCATGAAAATTATCAAATACCTGAAAAAGATGAGCCGACGGAAAAACTATCGAGTAGCTCTCTAGAGGACATTGAACTGGAGTTAAAACAGCCTGAAGAGAAAAATTGTCCTTGCAAAAATAGGGAAGTACTCCAAACAAAAACACTCAATGCCATACTTCCAGTCGAGTTGATCCAAGAAGAAGTGGAGATCGATCTATTTAACAGTTTTACATTGATGAACCCTCTCGCATCTATTTCACAAATAGAATGGAGGGTGGAAAGCTTTAAAGGATGGGCTCTTCCTCCATCCAGCACGGTCTTTCTTGAGTTGGTCCTTTCAGCAGATATTGAATTTGCTGCAGCGAAAGATGGAAGCCTTCAATCACTAAAAATATTTATTCCTTTGCAAAAAACGGTACAGGTGCATTGGCGGTCTGCCCCTGAATTTCCATCTGCAAGGAGAGGGGAGTATGAATTTAAAGAAAAAGAAGACGTAAACTTGTCGTCTCACAGAGTATGGGAAGAAAAATTGGCTCATCCTATTCTATTTGAAATACGTTCATTCAAGCTGCTATGGCATGATGAACTGGAAAAGGGTAAAGAAGGGAATAAGGTACTGGGTGTCCAGGGAACAGCTAAAGTCTCAATTGAAGCAAGCCAGAAACAAATGGTTTCATTGAATCTATAAAAAGGGTGTCTATCAATTAGACACCCTGTTAAATCATCTATCCATTAGATCGAGTCTTTCCTGGATAAGGTCCAGAATTGTTTTGGATGGTTTTCTTTCTGGAAGTTGTTCTTCAATCTCCTCGATTTCGTCTTCTAAAAGGGGACATTCAGGCGCATCTTCATAACGAAATGCAAAGCGTTCTTGATTTTGAACAAGCATGAACCACAAGTTTACTTCCATTCTTTCTGTTAAGTTAGTGAAGCGGCCATGTTTATAATCTTTGAAGAGATCAATTTCCATAATATCTGCTGACTTCAATACACATTCAATCGGCTCGTTGAAGTACTCATGAGTGTAGGAACCTGATTTGCGGGGATCAGCTCCAAGCTTGTTTTTTGAAGAATATTTGTATTCATGGGTTAAAGAACTCTTTTGACTTTTTACCTCTCTGTCAGCTCCAGGAATATAAACTTCATCTATGCATGAGAATGGAACATCTACACTGTAATCTCTTAAATAGCCATTGCATGATTCTACATATTGAATATTTTTGTGAATGGTTCCTTTCACAAAAATTTTCGCTTTGCCCCGTGAACCGGGATGTTTCAGAACTTCACACTGCTTCAGAGATACATTTTTCTTGATTGATTTAATTTCTTTTGCCGGAGAAGGCAGTTTAACGTGGGAAGAGATGTCCGTTTCCAAATTGACATAAGCCAGGATGACGGGTACATAGGTTCCGCCGGGAACATTATAGGAATCGGCACCGCATGAAACACTTTTTACCTTTGATTTAGGGCAGTGTTTTTTCTTGCTGTGACCCGGAAAGGAATATTTTTTTGACATAATCTTTCACTCCTTATTAAAGATGTCTATATGAAAATGGAATATTCAACAAATTTCATATACTACTTATATTTATATGTAGAAATTTGAAAAAATAGTGGACTAGTATCATCTGTTGCAAAAAAATCCGTATAAAACCATATTAAAATTGCGAGATTATTATAAGATAGGGTCTTTTAAGAGAACTTTCAGAGTTCCCATTTAAAAGTAGTAATAGAGGATGTTCAGACTCTACAGATTTATATTGTTTTTTGATAGGATTATAATGCAGAAGACAATTCAGGAAGAAATCAGAAAAGGGGGAGAACCCATGACTAAAATTTGCATCGTACGGCATGGCCAGACAGATTGGAATAGAGAGAGAAGGCTGCAAGGAAGGACAGATATTGAACTTAATAGAACCGGGGAACGACAAGCTGAACTGGCGCGCGATTTCTTGAAAGATGGAGAGTGGGATGCACTTATAACTTCACCTCTAAAAAGAGCCAGAAGAACAGCCGAAATCATTAACGAAAAACTAAATCTGCCATTGGTGGAAATGGAAGAGTTTGCTGAAAGATATTTCGGTGAGGCAGAAGGGCTGTTGATTGAAGAAAGCAAGAGAAAATATCCAAATGGAGGAAGCCCCGGGCAGGAAACCAGAGAAGAAGTCGCCGCACGTGCAGTGAGGGGAGTGAAAGAAATACAGAGAAGATTTCCTGACAAAAATGTTCTTTTAGTCGCTCATGGAGCTTTGATCGGTATCTTGTTTGCTCATTTGTCTCCAGACGATTTCGTCTATGGAGAGACCCATCTCCTTAATGCTTGCATCAATACAATCCACTTTCATAATGATAAATGGAACCTTAAAGAAATCAACCAGACCGGGCATCTATCAGAAGTATAGCATAAAGCTAGCACTCTGCTATTACCCAGTAACAGGGGACAGTCTCCTGTTTTGCTGTGCTGCCTCAGAGTGAAAATTATGGTGTTTTATTAATCATTTTGTATTATAATGGAATTGTACGTTACTACTAAACACATGTATGTCGTGTGAAGGAGAAAAACAAAATGACTAATGAAATGAATCAAAACGAAAATACACAGCAGGAACAAAAAAAGGTCAGCTTACAAGAAGCGATGAAACAGCAGCTTGAAAGAAAGAAGCAGGCTAAAGGAAATGGCAACCAGCAAAACGGCGGATTTACCGGCAATCAGCGAATGAAAAGCCAGCAGTCTAAAAAAGCAAGTGTCACTCGCAGAAAAATGGGCGGATGATCACTCTGCCTAAAAGGAGTCTTTCCCACTAGGAGGCTCCTTTTTTGTTTCTCCAAACTGGGAGAGCATCTCTATCTTTACTGAAGGCGTGAATTCATAATGAATAGCAGCAAGGTTTAAGAAAAGTGCTTTATAAAGAGTTTGTAATAATATCTATGGTGGGAAGCTTGTATCGAGATATCCAGACAAGCCTCCAAGCAGGCGGTTTACCTGTAAAGGACATGAATAATTTATAATAAGCGGAATTTTTCCGGCTAAGTTACTAAATTGCATTGGAAATGTGGTATATAAGCGGAATCTTTCCGCTTAAGCACAGCTAAAACGTCAATTTTCCCATCTTTTTAGCAAATAAGCGAAATTTCTCCGCTTATTATAGCTGTTTCTAATGATCTTTTTAAAATAAGCGGAAAATCTCCCCTTATTTCTTATAATTTTTTTCATTGAACATAAATGACTGATGAAATCAATCAGTGGGCCATAGGCAGAGGCGGGTAAGAGAGACTTCAAGCCGCAGAGCAAACCACCAGTTCTCGCTGGTGGTTTTAATTTTTGTCTAATAGTCAATAAGCCCTGTCACATCAGTTGGTCATCCGAACCGGAGCAGAACAGGTACTAGAAAGCGGGACCCTGCAGGTTGGTCAGGATATAGGAAAGGATGATACCGAGTGATGAAACAAACCCGATGACAGGCCCGCCCTGTTCAAATGCCTCTGGAAGCATGGTGGAAGAGACCATCGCCATGAGTCCTCCCGCCCCGAATGCTCCTATCAAATAACTGACATTTTCAGATGCACCCTCCAAAAAGAGATAGCCCAGGAGGGCACTGGCGGAAGACAGAATGACCACGCTGCCCCAAAGAAATAAGATCTTACTGATACTGTAGTTGTCTTTCCTTAATCCAATCGAACTGGAGAGGGACTCAGGCAAATTACTGATAAATATGGCGAGGATGAACACCCATTGGACTGGCTGGCTGCCGATAAAGCTGATTCCAATAATGATCGATTCAGGAATGGCATCCATCAAAGTACCGGCATAAATAGCCAGCCCGGCATGTCCGTGTGGATTTTTTTTAGAACGTTTCCGCTCATTCCCGCCTTTTCTGGTAATCACCAATTCAAAAATCGTAAAAAGGAGTGCCCCAAGCAAGAACAGGAAAGTTATGTGGAGAAGGTTGGCATTTCCTTGTGCTTCACTAAGCAAGTCGAATGTTGCGGACCCTATAATTAACCCCGTGCCGAAAGCCATGATATAGGCGACAATCCGATCAGGGATTTTCACGAATATTCCTAGAAGAGCGCCGATGAAAAGCGATAAACTTGCGATGCCTCCCCATAAAGCTGCCTGTACCATAAATTTCCCTCCTTATCCCTCTTTATGTGGGTCAATCAACCTTGATTGAAATTTTGAAAAAAGAAAAAAGAGTAACCCTTGAAGGATTCCTCTTAAAAATTATCGCTCTTTCGGCATTCCAGGAGGATAGTAATAGGGCGGCACCTTGATCCAGCCTTTTCCTCTCATAACACCTTTTAACTCCGAGCCATACTTCATCTTCTCCAGCATACAGTGTGTAAATAACATGCCTACATCATTTCGAATGGACTGGCTTGCCGCCGCTGCGCAGTGCATGACCGCCGCCACAGTTTTCATACTTACTCCATTCATAATTTCTTCATCTGTCATTTTTACACCCAAAGGAACGCTGTTAGGGTCAGAATCCGGACGGGGCTCACTTGTCCTGGGCAAATGTATGCCTTCTTGTTTCATAAACTCTTTAAAGCGCTGGCCTTGTACTTCACATTGTTTCAAGCTTTTTATTAACATGCTTTTTACTTCATCATCAATGGTCGAATTCAGCCCCATTTGAATATATACAGTTGCTTCATCCATGAGCGCCATATACATCCAGCAACTCATCACTTCACCAACATGAAGGGGATTCTTAGGTTCATCATCCAGGGTCATTTGAAGAAACTCCTTCATTGAGTCGAAAATCGATGTCATGGTATCCCTCCTGTTACCTTCATTTTTACCTGAGATTGAAAATTACATACGTAAATCATAAAAGAGTTACATTATTTACTAATCATTAGAAATAATAGGAGGAAGGAGGTGTACTGATTGGCAAACCCATTTGAAGCAGTTTGGAATACCATTAAAACCATGGTTGATAACGGAGATGAACAAAAATCGCCGTTGCATATCCTTGAAGCGGGGGATTGCTGGAAATACGTTACTTTAATGGAAGAATTCATTCGTTATGAAGAGATCGGTCTTAATACCACAGTGGATGATGAAGTGAAAGAAATGCTTACAGATGTCGTCAGATTATGTGAGGCACAGCTGGATAAGCTGACCCGGTTCATGAAAGAAGAAGGGATACCGCTGCCTGACGTAACATCCGCAAAGCCAGAGTCACTCCCTAATTCAATACCGATGGGAGTAAAGTTGACCGATGATGAGATAACAAACGGAATTGCTTTCAAGCTTGTAACCTGCATGCTTGCATGTGCGAATGGACAGGCGGATTCAGTCCGAAATGATTTGGGGCTGATGTGGTTTGGATTTTATACTGAATGGACGAATTTCGGAACTACCTTAAAAACCCTGATGAGGAAACGGGGATGGCTGAAGGTGCCGCCTTATTACTATCCGCCCGGGATGCCTCAGGAGAAAAACTAGTACAGCAGCATTCTCATGTTTGGGGTGGACCATGAAACGCTCTGAGTTTTTTACTCCACAATATCCACTTAGCTAAACGTAAGGCAGCGAGTGGCTGTGTGCAGTTGAAAGACAAATGTCAGGACCTAATCTGAATAAATGATGTTGATTCACGCTTCAATGGCTGACGCAACGGATAATATGAATTATGGAGATGCTTTATCGAATTTTTTGCTGTTTGATTCATACCCAACTCATTTTGTTCACAGACCTCATTGGGTAATATACCAATAACGGTTTGACTGGGGATGGCCGGCAGGATTGCTGCAAGAACACTAACCGCTGGTGACTAGGAGTTTTTAAAGAAATCCGCACATGAAATTATTAAAACAACTCGATTTGGGTTGTTTTTTTATGGCTCTTTTAGAAAACTTTGTTGCTTGAAAAGATGAATTTGGTGAGATAACTCCATAATTCCCCTTAAATGTGCTGGTAAGCAAGAAAGAAAAGAGCTGCTCAACCGGAATAAAGAGAAAAACTCTATTATCCAGGGAAAAATCCGGTGTTTGGGATTTTTCCGAAAGCAGCAATTTATTCGAAAACAGCCTTTTTTATTTGGCACTTTTCTATTAGATTTGTGTGTTTGCAGGCAATTTTACTTTCCTCCCAAGAGAATGCGGATCGGAAGACTTATATATTTATATTTAAAGACTGCCATGGAAAAATTAAAATTACATATTGACCAACTTGGTCAACGGATGTATGATGGAATTGACCGAGGTGGTCAACAAAGGGTTCAGTCCACTTGGAGGTGTAAATATGGATGAGAAATTTTTCAGTCTGGAACAAGAAAAGCAAGACAGGATATTAAATGCAGCCTTAAGGGAGTTTGCTCAAAAAGGTTTTAAAAATGCTTCTACAAATGAAATGGTGAAAGACGCGAATATCTCTAAAGGCCTGCTGTTTCATTATTTCAATAACAAAAAAGATCTTTATTTATTTTTGTTCGATCATTTTGTTCAACTGCTGATTGACAAAATGAAGAGAGAGGTTGATTGGGGGATAAGGGATATTTTTGACCGTCATATGGAAATGTCATCAGTCAAAATAAAAATGTTCCAACAGTATCCTCATGTGTTCGATTATTTTAATGGAATCTTTTTTGAAGAGGACCCCGTCATTCAGCATGAATTGGAAGAGAGAAAGCAAGAATTTCTCAGCAAGAATTACAAAGAAATGATGCAAGACATCGATACAAGCAAATTCAAAGAAGGGGTGGATGTCGAAAAGGTCAAAGACATTATCACCTGGTCATTTGAAGGGTTCTCAAACAGGATGCAGGCAAAGGTGAAAGGGATGGGACTGCAAAAGATAGGGATAGAAGAAACCATTTCAGAAATGGAAGATTATATGGAGGTACTGAAGAAATCGTTCTATAAATAGGGATACCAAAAAGGGAGGCATGGGGTATGGCGGTTTTACAAACAACCAATCTAACAAAAACATTCGGAAAATTCACTGCACTGAACGGAGTCAACATTGAAGTGAACCAAGGAGAGGTCTATGGGTTCATCGGTCCCAATGGTGCTGGAAAATCAACAACAATCCGAATTCTGCTTGGTGCTTTGAAGGCGACTAAGGGAGAAGCATCTATATTTGGGATGGATGCCTGGAAGGATGCTGTTGAAATCCACAAACGTATTGCGTATGTGCCGGGAGATGTAAACCTGTGGCCCAATCTTACAGGCGGTGAAGTCATCGATTTATTCATGAAGCTTAGAGGAACAACTGATAAGAATAAAAGAGAAGAGATGATTGAGAGGTTTAATCTTGATCCCACTAAGAAATGCCGGACGTATTCGAAGGGGAACAGACAGAAAGTGGCACTTGCAGCTGCATTCTCTTCCGGAGCCGACCTTTATATTCTGGATGAACCTACCTCTGGTCTCGATCCATTAATGGAGAGGGTATTCCAAGATTGCGTGGCTGAAGTAAAAAGGGAAGGGAAAAGTGTGCTCCTATCCAGTCACATCCTCTCAGAGGTGGAAAAGCTTTGTGACAGAGTCGGCATAATCAGGCAGGGAGAAATAATCGAAACAGGCACGCTTAAAGAACTCAGGCATTTAACCCGCACGAACTTGATGCTGGAAACAAGTCAGCCGATCGAATCCTTTAAAGAAGTAAAAGGTGTGCATGATATCAAACGGAACGGCCGGGAAATATCTCTTCAGGTTGACTCAGAATGGCTGCATGAAGTTATTACCTATGTCAGCGGCTTTGAAGTGACACGTCTTGAAAGTGCTCCGCCCACTCTGGAAGACATGTTCATGCGTCATTATGATACTTCAGGAAAAGCCTCAAGCATAGGAGATGGAGGTGAATCGTGATGAAAGGTCAGTTGATGACTAAAACTGGATTGCTTTTCCGTTTCATCCTTAGGCAGGACCGGGTAAGGGTACCAGTTTGGATTGTGTCTCTTTCTATACTGTCTCTCTTGACTGCACAATCCTTTGAAGGCTTGTATCCAACTAAAGAGAGCAGAGATGCTATTGCCCAAACAATGATGAACCCGGCGATGACTGCCATGCTTGGCAAGGGATATGGCATTGATAATTATACGTACGGAGCGATGTTTGCTCATGAAATGCTTTTATTTACAGCAGTCCTCGCGGCAATCATGAGCATCCTTCTGACAGCCCGGCATACCAGGGCTGAAGAAGAAGATGGACGGATTGAAATGATCAGGTCGCTGCCAGCCGGGCGATTGGCAAACCTAACTGCGGCTGGCTTGACATTGGTTCTATCGAATCTCCTATTAGCTCTTGTGACTGGTTTAGGACTGTATGCAATGCAAATTGAAAGCATGGATTTGAACGGGTCTCTCCTTTACGGAGCAGCTTTGGGGGCGACTGGGCTTTTCTTCAGTGGGGTAACGGCAGTGTTTGCACAGTTATCGGAGACCTCAAGGGGAGCAATCGGGTATTCATTCACTGTTTTAGGTGTAGCTTATTTAGTTCGTGCAATAGGAGATGTCAGCAGCGAAAGCCTTTCATGGTTTTCACCTTTGGGATGGGTGCTTGGCTCAGAAGTGTATGTCAATAATTACTGGTGGCCGGTCATCATGACGGCGTCTGCTGCTGCAGCATTGATTCTATTCTCTTTCTACCTGAATTCCATTCGGGATTTGGGTTCCGGATTTCTGCCATCACGGCCCGGAAAGCGATTTGCTTCTTCTCTGCTGCTGAGTCCCTTTGGTCTCGCAGCGCGGCTTCAGCGCACAGGTCTGATTTCATGGGCAGCGGGAATGCTGTTAATTGGAGCCTCATACGGTTCGATTTTTGGAGATTTAGAATCTTTCTTCAGTGAAATTGATATGATGCAGAAGCTTCTTCTAGAGGCAGAAGGTTTTTCATTAACGGAACAATTTTTGGCCAAAATCATGTCCATTGTAGCTATGATCAGCACTGTACCAGCACTCATGGTTGTATTGAAATTAAAAGGCGAAGAGAAAGCACACCGTACTGAACATCTGCTGGCACGTGCTGTTTCAAGAAACCGTCTGCTTGGCAGCTATTTGGCTCTTTCCTTTATCGTCTCATTCGTCATGCAAGGGACTGCCTCCATAGGCCTTGGCGCAACGGCGAATGCAATGATGGAAAACAGTATTGATTTCTTCACATTCATTAAAGCTGGAATGGTTTATCTTCCTGCTATGTGGATCTTGATTGCACTTGCTGTACTCCTGGTTGGCTTCCTGCCAAGATTTACAGGGCTGGCATGGTTGTACCTGGGCTATTCGTTCTTTGTCGTTTACCTTGGCGGAATGTTTCAATTTGATGATTGGGTCGGTAATATTTCACCGTTCGCACATATACCGGAACTGCCGATTGAGGAAATGAACTTTCTGAAGGTCATCCTGCTCTCAGTCATCGCCATTATTATCGCTGTGGCAGGCTTGGCAGGCTACCGGCGCAGAGACATCCAAGGTTGAAAGAAGGCCCATTTCCTTAGAGGGAGATGGGCTTTCTATCTTTATTGAAGATTTGAACCTAGAGGGGTGGGGATGAAGGGATATCGGACATCGATTTACCGTAAGTATGCGGCTCCAGCTCTTCAAAGAAAGAAATTCAAGAAATGGTCAGTGAGTTGGAAAGTAAGATTGCAAGCGAATTTGGAAATAACGGATACCACCAAGGTTTGGAATCATTCCTTTCATCATCAAGACATGACTGTTAATGTTCTCCTCTCTACAATTGGTCTTTTTTAAAGACCCTTTTCTAATGCTATTTTATCCTTCTCCTTTATGTAGCGGATTCCTTTCCATTTAAAACAGGCTTTTTTGAAAAAAACTATTTTAGTGGTTTATTAATGACTTAATGAGGGTACACATCTATGTTTACAGTTTTTTCAGGAAGGAATTCTACCTATGGCTTATTCTAGTGAAATGCATATTATTCAAAATCAGCGATTCAGAAATTTCGAAGAAGCGGCAGACAGCATTCTTCGTTTGATGGGAAAATGGATGGATATCAATACCCTCTTCATCGCTAAAAATGATAAACGAAATAATGAGATTGTGAAGGTGCAGAATAAGGATAAAACCTTATTGCGTGAAGGAGATACTCTTCCTTTTGAAGAAACCTTCTGCAAAATCAGTGTGGATAAAGGCAGGGAACTTTTGTTCATTCCCGATATAACGAGAAATGATTCTGCCAAATCATTGAATGTTACACATAACCTGGGAAGCGGCAGTTTTGTTGGCATTCCTATCTATTATGAGGATGGCAGAAATTATGGAACCATTTGTGGACTGGATACTGATCCCTTTTCGCTTTCAGAAGAACAGAAGGAAATATTTGAGACAATGAGTTCACTGCTCTCATTTGTACTTGAGCTTGATCAAGCGAATAAACAGATTGAAACTCTTTCTGCCCCTTTGGTCCCGCTTACTCAGGGTGTAGCTGTTCTGCCCATCGTCGGCATCATCAATGAAGAAAGAGCAGAAAAAGTGGTTGAGATGACGCTGGTGAAAAGCCAGGAGATGCAGCTGGAATACCTCGTCATTGATTTATCAGGCATAACGCATATCAATGATGAAGTAGTGTCATCACTATTGCGGATCGTCAGTTTGATGAAATTAGTCGGAGTTGAGCCTTTATTGACAGGAATCCGTCCTGACATTGCGATACAGGCGGTAAGACTGCATATCGACCTTAAACATATCCAAATCGAGTCAAATCTAGCTAATGCCTTAACCTATTTAGGCTTTACACTTCAAAGAAATAATTAGATTTTTTCCACCCAGATTGGTCTCTGGGTTTTTATTTTGGATTAAAGGAAGATCTGTTGCTAAAGGCCTGAGTATAAGGTAATGTTAGATTAAATAGACGAAAAATTATAATAAATTACATTTACTTACATATGGGGGTTTCTATGAACACGTTATTGTCTAACAAGAATACCGCTTTAGTTACCGATGAACTAGTGGTCAAGGCAATTGAGCAAAATCTGGCGATCATCCGTTTTGATGTGAACCGCCGGGTGGCGTATGTGAATGAGTTATTCGCTAACTCTATGGGATACAAGGCGGCCGACATGCTGGGAATGCTTCATAAAAAGTTCTGTTTTCCTTCTTTCGCAAATAGTCCGGAGTATGAAGAATTTTGGAGCGATCTGCTTGCTGGGAACAGCAATCAAGGAAAAATTGAGAGGGTGGACGCCCATGGAAACAAGCTATGGCTTGAGGCAACCTACATGCCGGTCTTATCTGAAGACGGGCGAAGCGTGGTTGGTGTTTCCAAAGTTGCCACGAACATAACTAAAAGGCAAACGGACATTCTTAGAATGGCTGATCACTTGAGTGAAATGTCTGAACAATTACATAGCCGTTCAGAAATGGGCATGAAGAGAAGCAAAGAGCTTTTGTCTACAATTGAGAGAATTTCTGAAGAATCAAATGAAAACAAACAGAACCTTGAGAATCTGCAAAACCAGGCTAATTTTATTACGGGAATTGTCAAGACGATTAGGGAAATTGCTGCCCAAACCAACTTGCTGGCACTGAATGCTGCTATAGAAGCCGCTCGCGCGGGTGAACACGGGAGAGGGTTTGATGTCGTAGCGAAGGAAGTCCGGAAGCTTTCAAAAAAAGTCGATCTGTCTATAACAGAGGTAAAGGAAAACATCGACGGAATTGTCAAGGAAGTAGGGAAAGTAACAGGAAGCATTGAACGGATTTCGGAGAGTGTGGATGAGAGCCAGAAACAAATCGACATAGCCATGCAGGAATTTGATGCCATCAGCAGTGCGGCTGGCGGATTGGATAAAAAAGCTCAGGAGTTCACGACGATTATCTAGTACGGGAAACAGGAGGGATTTCATGCTTCTTCATATTGAAAGTCTCTTTTCGTAAACTTTGTTGCTATTTGTTACTAATTCCGAAAAAGTAACCATATTAAGAGGGGGGAACTCTGGGAACACCGAAAAGAAAAGAGCTACTCTCCCCCGATAAGTGATAAAACTCTTAGGAGATCTTACTTCCATTAATATTATTTAATAGAACCTCATCCCCAAAATATCTCAATAAAATTACAAATAGCATGTCAGAAAGCAGTATGAAAGAAATGGATAAGAAAATTATTGGCGATGTCTTTAAATATACTAAACTTGAACAAGACATGCCCAAATTGACAACAAAGGATGAATTATCACAATATAACGCAACAACCATGGTCATAGCAGGAAAGAAAGATATCTTTTTTCCAGGAAGCAGTGTTAGTAAAACAGCGAAAGAAACCATCCCCAATTTAATTTCGATCAAAACCTATGATATGGGTCATTTTCCATCGAAGGAAAATTTGATAAACATAAATAAAGATATTGCTGATTTTTTATCCGTTCATTATTGATACGTTATAGTTCTTTTGTAAGGAACTACGAAGAACCTCACTTTTATTCAGATGCAAAAGTCTTATAAAATTCAAAAGCATCTATACTCAAGAAGTCTGTTCTAATGAAAGGAATGTGTTCATGCCGATAGAATTTATAACTATTTTCCCCATTGTTACTACCATGATTGCCCTACTCGCCTTTTCTTTGATTTTCAGGAAGAGTGATAAGGTCGACAAGGGATTTGCTTTGAATTATTATCGTCTCAGCTACAGAAGGAAGATTATCAGGACTCTTTACAGCCTTCCATTTATCTTGGTTTGTATTGTGATTATTTATATTCTGCCAGAACCTGATTTTGTATTTAGGGTGTCTATCTGCATCTTTCTGCTAATCTTGTTCGCAGCACAATTAATATATAATATTATGATGTGGAAAAAGAAAGAAAAGGGTCAGGATCTTGAGGGCTAAATCATCAGTAGACTGGTTAGATATCCTTTATATTTTTTAGCTTCACTCAGAGCATGTTAACAAAACACTTTAACGCTCCGTATATTTTAGTCATTGAACAATGAGGTTACCCTTTACGCATTTTCCGCACAAAAACTAGTAATTATAAGATCGAAGGGTATGTAACCGAACCAGGCAGTCCGGTAGTCATTATTTTTCTCTGGAAGCCTTCATCTTTTTGTGAAATGGGCACTTGGAGAGAGTAGTAGTATCGTCTCTAAGAAAATATTGCTTCCATTCATAATTATCTTCACTTCCATACTTCTTTAATTCCGGATGCGCATCTATTTTGTCATAATGAAGAAGCCTTTTCCGAATCTGCTTTTGTACCTTCTCAGCATATGAAGGGTTAGAATTAAATTCCTGGAGGACCCACCTGGGGGTGACCGCCATCATCATATAGGGAAAGTAACGGCTGTCCCTGTTTCTGTGGAGCGGGGTGGCACAGTACATGAAGTACTGCTCTCCATGAAAGCAAAATTCCCAGTGAGAATCTTCGGGATCTGTAGGAATATGTGCCGGCCAATCACTTTTGTCCAGTTCATTCAATTGGTTGAGCAGCTTCCAAAATAAGAATTCAAAGTCTTCCACTGTATTGGTTTCCACCATCGCTGCTGGTGTATCAAAGAAAACAACCAGTGTCGTATACTTCCCAAAATCACGGTTCTTTAAGGAATATTGTTCAAGAATTTCAGCAAGTTCTATTCCAGTTGACTCAGAACCTGGAAACCCAGCAAATCCATAACGGAGATGTTTTAATCCATATGCCTGAGTAGCCGGAATGCAGGGGAACTTCTTATTGCTGGTCATTTTATCGGCGAATCGGCTTATCGCATCTTTTTTCCATGCAGACAAACTGCCTGTTTCTGGACCTTCTTCTGTGTATAAAACCATAAACATACACCCTCCTCTCAGTAAACAGGATATTACCGTGGTGGATATAGGTGAATGTCCTTTGTATGAATGGGCGGTTGTCATGCTTCTGGATGTGTTTTCTCCATTGCAGTGAGATCCCGGATGGAAGTCATCATAAAACAAACCGGCCATACATTGAATGGCCGGCAGTTTACTTTATTTCATTTTTAAACTTAATCCGATTAAGAGTACCCCTGAGATTAAACAGACGGCTTTCATAATTGAAATCTTTCCTGATAAACCCATCAGTCCGATTGCCGTGGTCGAAAAGAAAATCGTCGGTCCTACAAGAGCCAGCATGGTATTGATGGCAAATGCCTTCTCCAAATCATTGAACTTCAACATAAGCAAAGCGGCGCCGATTTCTATGCTTCCTGATAAAATTCTTAAAGCAACCATTGCTAAAAGGGCTTTTTCGATAAAGACAAACATCCAACGTCCCCTCACTATATAATCTTGGTATGTAGAAAATACGATTCATTAAAGAAATCGCTTGTACAATTTATGCTAAGACGGGCAGGAATAGTAGTGAAAGGAGGAAATGATATGGAAGGGGAGGATTTGGATTAGGGTTGTTGAGCCAGGCTCAGAAAGGGTGCATTGAGCCAGGCTCAGAATGGGTGGATTGAGCCAGGCTCAGAATGGGTGGATTGAGCCAGGCTCAGAATGGGTGGATTGAGCCAGGCTCAGAATGGGTGGATTGAGCCAGGCTCAGAATGGGTGGATTGAGCCAGGCTCAGAATGGGTGGATTGAGCCAGGCTCAGAATGGGTG
>NZ_NIJF01000008.1 GCF_003316765.1 Bacillus sp. P14.5
GGTCTCTAGAAGCCTTCTTGATGCCTCTTAACTCTAATTTTGTGTTTCCTTGGGCCTCTAAGAAGCCCGCTTGAAGCCTCTTAACTCTAATTTTGTGTTTCCTTGGGCCTCTAAAAGCTCGCTTGAAGCCTCTTAACTCTAATTTTGAGTTTCCACGGGTCTCTAGAAGCCTTCTTGAGACCTCTTATCTTTAATTTTGTGTTTCCTTGGGTCTCTAGAAGCCTTCTTGATGCCTCTTAACTCTAATTTTGTGTTTTCAGTGGGTCTCTAGAACGCTCGGTTGAGGCCTCTTAAACTCTAATTTTGTGTTTCCTTGGGTCTCTAGAAGCCCGCTTGAAGCCTCTTAACTCTAATTTTTGTGTTTCCTTGGGTCTCTAGAAGCCCTCTTGAGAACTCTTAACTCTAATTTGACATTCCTTGGGTCTCTTGAAGCCCGCTTGAAGCCTCTTAACTCTAATTTTGTGTTTCCTTGGGTCTCTAGAAGCCTTCTTGATGCCTCTTAACTCTAATTTTGTGTTTCCTTGGGTCTCTAAAAGCTCGCTTGAGACCTCTCATCTTTATTTTAGAGAATCCACGGGTCTCTACAATGCCACTTGAGCCCCCTTAACTCCAACCCTCTTGAGACTTCTTACCTTTATTTCCCTTTCATTTCCTTCACTTGCTCCTGATGGTTATCGATCCATTCCTGCGCGACAGCTTCGGGGTCTTGTCCATCATCTATTTTGACGATCATTTCTTCAATGTCACCCACATCCATTTTCCATTTGCTGAGGAATTCGTAAGCTTCTGCCGCGTCATCTTTCAGTTCCTTATTGGTAATGACATGAACTTCAGAGGTTTGAAAAAATTCTTCAGGACCTTCCAGTACTTTTAAATCATGATTAACAAACATCGGATGAGGACGCCAGCCGAGGAACAATACCGGCTCTTCATTTTTCATCATTCTCTGAGCCTGAGCGAGCATTCCGCCTTCGCTTGATGCGACATACTCAAGATTCAGCCCAAGCTTCTCAATCATTTCTCTTGAAGTGACCGTCATCCCGGCACCTTCTTCAATTCCGTACATCTTTCCGCCGAACAGGTCTTCTTTTCCTTTAATATCTTCAACCGAGTCGATTCCCTCTACATAAGTGGGAATGACCCAGCCAAGTTCTCCCTCTTTGTAGCTGACAGCCGTATCTTCCACCTTATCGCCATACTTCTCCATATAATTAGCATGCATGACCGGCAGCCACGCATCCATGAACACATCCAAATCACCTCTTGCCAGCCCTGTGTATACCCCGCCGGCATCTGCTTTTGTTTCGTTGACCGTATATCCCATGTCTTCAAGAATAAGCTTCGCCACTTTGGTTGGAGGCACTGTACTCGTCCAAGGAGTCACGCCAAAATTGATTATGATCCCTTCATTATTGCCCCCATTTTGTTCCGCATTATCTTCTCCTTCATCATTAGCACCTGTACCGCAGGCGGTCAGCATGAAGACACCGGATATCAGGAGGAAACCTTTCATCCATTTTCTCAACGTCATACACTCCTGTCCTTATTTTTTCTGACCCAGGCCCTGTGTAATACGATCCAGAATAATAGCAAGTACAACAATTCCAAGACCACCGACTAACCCAAGACCGACGTTAACACTCGAGATACCAGCTAAAACAGTTGACCCAAGTCCAGGGGCCCCGATCATGGAAGCGATAACCGCCATCGAAAGTGCAAGCATGATCGTTTGGTTGATTCCCGCCATGATAGTGGGAACGGCAACGGGAAGCTGTACCTTTGTAAGCATCTGCCAGGAGGTCGATCCGAATGCTTTGGCTGCTTCTACCATGTCAGCCGGCACCTGTTTAATCGCCAGGCTTGTCATCCTTACCGCAGGAGGCGTAGCGAAGACGAAGGTGGAAATGACCGCAGGCACTTCACCCAAGCCAAAAAGCAGGATTGCCGGAATCAGGTACACGAAGCTTGGCAATGTCTGCATGAAATCGAGAATCGGACGGACCACTCTATCCAGTGATTCCGACTTTGCCGATAAAATCCCTAATGGCACTCCAAGCACAATCGAGAATAAAGTCGCCACCACCACGACTGCCAATGTCAGCATCGCATCTTCCCAGAGATTGACTGAACCTAGATAAAACACACCGATCAGAGTAAAAACCGCCACCCCTTTTCCCGCAAACTTCCAAGACAAGAGAATGAGTATGAGCGCCATGACTTCAGCAGGAATCCAAGTGAAAATATCCGCAACTCCATTAATAAAAAAGGATATGATGCCGCTGATCGCTTCGAAGAGTCCTCCAAGCACTGGTATCAGCCATTCGTATACAAAATCATTGGTCCATTCTTCAAGAGGCAATGTAAAATAATTCATTCTGCCGCCACCTCACTTTGTTCTTTTCCAAGTACCAAGCCTGATAAAATCGAGACCCTGACAATGATTCCGAGCAGCTTTTTGTCCTCTACCACAGCAATCGGATATCTGGATTCCGCTGCCACGCCGAGTAAATCGTTCAAAGGCGTATCAGGTGCCGTTGTAAAATAATCCTGCTCCAGCACATCTTCAACCCATATGTTTTCCTTGTAGGCCTGGATTGCCGACTCAATGGTTAAGATTCCTTTCAGGTTCTTCTCTTTGTCCACCACAAATATACTGGACAGACCTGCGTCTTCCATTTTTTTGACGGCCATCCGCGGTCCATCTTTCCATGTCGTAACGACATCCGGTTTTTTCATGACATTTCCGGCAACTAGAACCTTCGAACGATCGACATCTTCGACGAAGTTATAGACATATTCGTTTGCTGGATTTTCCAGGATGTCCTCCGCAGTTCCGATCTGCACAATCGACCCGTTTTTCATGATGGCTATCCGATCCCCAAGCTTGAGCGCTTCATCAAGGTCATGAGTGATGAAAAGAATCGTTTTCCCCAACTTGTTCTGCAGGCTCAGAAGTTCGTCCTGCATCTCCTTCCGGATAAGGGGATCCAGGGCGCTGAAAGCTTCATCCATTAGCAGGATATCCGAATCATTGGCCAGGGCCCGAGCCAGTCCCACCCTTTGCTGCATCCCGCCGCTGAGCTGGTCAGGATAGCTCTCTTCATACCCTTTTAAGCCAACATCATGAATGGACTTCAGGGCTTTTTTCGAACGCTCTTCCTTGGCGATCCCTTGAATTTCAAGACCGTATTCCACGTTTTCCTGAACCGTCCTATGAGGAAACAGCGCAAACTTCTGGAAGACCATTGCAAGCTTCTTTCTTCTTGTCAGCATGAGATCCGTTTTCGTCATTTCGGTAATATTGTGTCCGTCAATCATCACTTCTCCCGCTGTAGGCTCAATCAGCCTGTTCACCAGCCGGATCAACGTGGATTTGCCGCTTCCGGACAACCCCATGATGACAAAAAACTCACCCGCCTTCACTTGAAATGAGGCATTGTTTACCCCCACGGTCATGCCAGTCTCTTCAAGGATTTTCTCCTTTCCCTGACCCTCATTTAACCGCTTAAGCCCTTCTTTGGGACTAGAGCCGAAGATTTTTGTAAGATTGTTAACTTCTATCTTGTACATACGCATGTCTCCTTTTATATACTCTCTGACATTACTATTTGTCATTTTCTCCATTTCATACTTGGCGGGTGTAGATTTTAGAAGGGAGAGAGAGTTGGTTTTCAAGAATGCTTAAACCTCAAAAAGGGACTCTTGGGGTCTTACTTGATTGCTTTGAAGGCCACCTAAATCATTAAAAATGACTTTTAGGGTCCCTCATGAGCTCGACGAAAGACACCTAAACCATTAAAGATGACTCCTGGTGTCCCCCATGAGCTCCACGAAGACGAAGGACACGTGCAACTCAAAAAGTGACTCCTGGTATCTCTCACAAAAAATACTCAACAAAAAAAGGCCCTTTCAAGGCCCTTTCAGCGGTCATCTGTACTGTTCCACGTCTTGCCGTCTGTGGAATTTCTAACAGAATATTTTTCTGCTGTTGTCAGTTCTTCCGCTGTCACACCTGGCATGGCACCCAGCTCTGTATCGATGACATCATTCAGAATGGCCGGGTTGCCGGTTTCTCTCAAAACGGACTGAAGCTGTTCTTTCGCTCTATTTTGATGTTTACTCTTCGCCATTACCTGCATCCTCCTTAAGCTTTAGCTGGATTTTTTCTGCGGTCTTCTATCATCACAAAAAGACATTTCCTCTGTTTTTAGGCTGTCCTCAACTCTTCCAGCTATTCATTTGATAACGCCTTCCGTAAGATACGTTCCCAGCAAATCAGAAAAAAGAAATGACCTTCTTCCTTTATTTCCTCCAACTGAGAGCCTTGATATTTCTGCTGTAAATAGAGCGCGGTTTTTTTCGGCCACATTTTATCTCTGCCCCCAACCCAGATATAAACTGGGAAAGGCGTTTTCCAGACGCGGAGGCTAAAAGGGGCCAACATTGCCCTAAGCTCGGTGTACTGTGCCAAGCCTTTTGTTTGATAGGCTTCACGCAGCCCTTCAGCTGTCTGCTTTTTCAACTGTCCTTTGATGTCTTCCAGGTTTCCATCATCCCGCTGTCTGTTAACCAGCCTTAGCAGGGTTCTTGCTACCCGGCCAGTCCAGGTCTTATTGATGTGCCTCAAGTACCCTCTCGTAAAAGACGGAGATAATTTAAACGTTTTGTGGATGATTTTCCAGCGAGCGGGTAAATACTTGCGGCTTTCCTCGCTTTCCAGTGGAATCGCACTGCCTGCTAATGATAAAGAGGCCACTTTCCGGGGATAGAGATAGGAGAACACTTGTGAGAATAAAGCGCCATTCGACCAACCGAAGCAATGAGCCTGTTCAATGCCCAGGTAATCCAGCACCTCTTTCACATCTTCTACATGGTCATCCATTGAATAACCTTTCATGAAATCTGAGCCGCCATAGCCCGGCCGGTTTACCATCAGGATAAACATCCGGTTATCGTCCAGAAATTTTTTATCAAAAAAGATCGAAGAAGCAACAGATCCCCAGCCATGAAAATAAAGAAAAGGTATTCCTGAAGGGTCGCCAATCTTTTTATATGTGATTTTTCGTCCTGAAGAGTGTTTGATCACAAATCTTTCGCTGTCCAGCATATTGCCATTCGTCCTCTCATATCCTCATTTATGAATCTATTTCCCTGCCCCGCAGGCGGACAAACTGAGTGAACAGTAGATTAATTTCCTTAATATCTGAAAAATCATCCTACTTTAGAACTTAGGTATTAATACCTTCCTTCTCAATTGAGAAGGTAAATAGATATAACTGTTTTTACATTTTTATATTGTCAGGGGAGAAGCAAAAAAGTACAATCAATCAGTAAATTTGTTGCAGTTGCCATCATGAAAATTAACAGGAAAGAGGAGAGCTGCAAGCTTGAAATTAAATAATAATGAAAAACTCAGCATTTACAATGGAGTCGCTTCCACTGTATCGACAAATGCTGTGAATGGGTATATTCCGCTGTTTGCCATTGGTGTCCTGGGTGCGAGCAATACGCAAATGGGACTGATTACTTCGCTTCCTTCCATTATTGGGATGCTTGCCTTGATTCCAGGCGCCATGTGGCTGAACCGGGTAAAGAGCAAGAAGAAATTTGCTGTTGCTTCAACCTTGTCTACCAGGCTGTTATTCATGTTGATCTTGTTTGTTCCATTTCTATCCCCGCAATACGCGCCTTGGGCTCTTGTTGCACTGATCGCCCTATTGAACTTTCCGGGGGCACTGTCTGGACTATCCTGGCAATCGATGATCGGTGACCTGGTTCCAGAGGATAGAAGAGGAGGATTCTTTAGTTCCAGAAACAGATGGATGACCCTTACGGCCATGATTGTAACCTTCTCTACTGGATTGTTTTTAGAGCAATTCAATGCAGATAGTGTTTTTCCTTACCAAATCTTGTTTATCGTTGGTTTTGGGTTTGCGATAATGGAAGTATTTTACTTATTTAAACACAAAGAGGCCCCTGCAGAAAATACGGCTGCCGAAGAGGACGAGGCTGCCCAGAAGAAGAAATTTTCTCTGCATGTTTTCAAACACAAACCTTATCTTTCTTTCATTGTCTGTGCCCTCTTATTTAACTTTGGAGCACAAATGGGCTGGTCGATTTTCAGTATTTATCAAATCCGGGAAGCCCATGCCACCGCCCTTTGGTTCAGCATGTTTTCGGTGACGAATCAGCTTTCTCAGATTGTCAGTATTAAGTGGTGGGCAAAGTATGCGGATAAATACGGCAACACGATGCTGCTATTCGTCGCAGCGGCAGGCATGGCTACAGCTCCTGCCTTGATGATCGTTTCTACGAACTTATACTATATAACTTTCATTAATCTTTGGATCGGAATTTTCGTCGCAGGAACGAACCTGCTGCTGTTCAACCAGCTGCTGAGTTCTTCGCCGCAGAAACAGCTGACCACCTATATCGCAAACTATAACTTCCTGCTTGCGATCATTGGCTTTCTCGCCCCGCAATTCGGGGTCCTGCTCCTGAACCAATTCGGAATGCAGAGTGCGATGCTGCTCACCTCTACTGTCCGGATGATGGGAGCGCTGGCCTTCCTGTTCGTAGCATTGAGGATCCTTGCCCACGCCCGATCTCGCTCTGGTGACAGTCACAACCCGAAAAATGTCGAATTGGTTCCTTAAAGCTCAAAAGCGGAAGCGGCCTGTTCAGCTCCGACAGGCAATTGTTCCTCAGAGAAAAAAGGCGCCCTTCCCTTTTATTCTCTGAGGGTTATTTGACCCCGAGGGGATGGCCGCTGAAGCTGGACGGATCAAAAGCGGAAGCGCCTTGATCAGCTCCGACAGGCAAATGTTCCTAAGAGAAAAAATGCGCTCTTTCCTTTTATTCTCTTAGGGTTATTTGACCCCGAGGAGCTAGGCGCTGAAGCTGGACGGATCAAAAGCGGAAGCGGCCTGATCAGCCGGCAGGCAAATGTAATTTCCACTTTCACAACTAACGGATATTGACTGAAAAGGCTTAGAGGTTTTTACATCTCTAAGCCTTTTCACTGTGAAACGAATGTGATTTAGTCTTCGATTTATCGTTTTTGCCCCTCACTAACAAAAAGCACACCCGCCAGTGTACTTTTCATCCATCATTCGATTCGACATAAACCGGGGCGTGACTGTCACCGGTTACGAAGATGTTCTATGAATGCAAGCAGCTTTTCTTCGCTTTGCAGTTTGCGGTTGCAAATCTGGCTGTCCTGGCAGATATAGTTTCCACGGTTTTTGTAGGTTCCGTTGGCTGCCGCTCTTGATTCAGTCATGAACAACCCGGTATCTCCAATGGAGTTGCAGATTGCGCAGACTCCTTTTTGACTGTGATTTTTAAAGGTTCCTCTGATTCCGATTAGCTGGCCGTTGTCCTCTGTTACAATATACTTACGCTCCTGTCCAAGGTCATTCCAACCTAGATATGTGACTTCTCTAAGGTCCAGGTTCTCAAAATTGGGGAGTTTCAGCTTCTTTACTTTTGGGAACAGCTTTTGCAGCGTTTTTTCGGACAATTCCCTGAAAGGAATGACATAGGATTTAATCTTGGCCAGATAAACCTCCGCATCCTGCTTATCTTTAATGGAAACAATCGGATTGAGTAAATCGCGCTCTTCCTCTGAAGGAGAAGGCGTTACGCTCAAAACTTTTTCCAAAGTGACAGCTTTAAGTGCTTTAAGTACTCCGGGGTCATTAGCATTGAGATGGCCATTGACCAGTACTTTCGTTTGCGCTTTGATGAAGTTGAATTGATCATTTCTGATAAAAGGTTCCATCTAAATTACTCCTTTTAACTCTTCGTGTTCGTTACTCTTCTATTATAAATCCGCTTTCTCCAGGAGAATATACCGAGAATGGTCTGCAAAAGAAATCGCCTGAACAAAAGCGTAAGCGCCTTGATCAGCTCCGACAGGCAAATGTTCCTCGGAGAAAAAAAAGGTGCTCTTTCCTTTTATTCTCTGAGGGTTATTTGACCCCGAGGAGCTAGGCGCTGAAGCTGGACGGAACAAAAGCGAACAGCACCGCATCGTCAATAATGCCAGTGCTGATCTTCTATTATTTTGTATAAACAATCTTCTTAATGGTTTCCGGAGAAAGAAAATGATCCTCTGCCAGTCTGCCGATTCCGCATCCGTCTCTGAACGCTTCTTTTATCAGGGTATTCCGCTCTTCGATCATCTTCCTTCCTCCCGACCGTGAACCCCACTTTTGATAAGAAGATTTGGGTTTCGGGATATAAATGGTTTCTCCCTGCACGTATTTCTGAATTTCCTTAAGTAAGTCCTCAGGTAAAACATGTTTGGTTTTTGCTGCTTTCATTTCTGCCAGCCCCTTATTATTTTTATTTAAAAAGATAAATAAGGTGCAAAGCCTGGTCTTACCAGAAACGTGAAAGCATGGTTGGGCGATTGTTTAGCCATTGTTCACCCCATGCAAAGTATCGCCTTCCTGATACCAGGCTTTGCATGAGTCACTGCTGATTCTGACAATGAATGAGATCTTGTCATGTATTACCACCTCCTCATTGAGATTGTGTGTTAGTATATGTTTCTCATTATAAAAGATTTTTCGCTTTCCCGCATTTCAAAAAAGTATTAATCCTTTTCAACTGTCCATCCTAATTAGTATATAGGACAATTGAAAAGTTTCATTTCATTCCTAATGGGGAAAGAGAAAATAAAGGAATAATTTAAATGGAGAGGAAGAATATGGTAAAAACTAATCTAGAAAAAACCATTTCAAGTTATATCGGCCGCCTCCTGAGGGAACATTTTGGACGCGGACCTGGAAACGTCCTCTGCACCGTGACAGGCCCCTATGTGGTTACTCAGTTTTCTGACTTTCTGTCCCCTATGGAGCAATCCCTGATGGATAGTGACCAGACGGTTTATGTGGAAAAAACCAGGGACTTGATGATGGAGACATTAACGAAGGAAATTACATCTTTTATAGAGTTAAACACAGAGGGACGTGTGGCTGAATTTTACTATGATTGGAATCTGACAGATAAGACGGGAATGATGATTGCAATTCTATCTTCAGATGTCAAAGAACATTCCCTGCCCCAGATCAACAATTATAAGAACAGCGATGCACTTATACAGGATATCAACCAAATAACCACCGATGTACAAAAACCACCGGAGGAAACGTATTCCATCATGCAAAACCCCCGCACACTTCTCATAATCAGAAAGGGGATTTTCATCCTTTTGGAAAAGGAGCTGATCCGTCTCGGATATCACGAGACACTCCGTATAGCCAAGCGGAATTTAGAAAAAAGGATGTTATTTCAATATAAAGAGCGGTTTGAAAAACATCTGGGTGCTGAGCTCAAAGGTATCTTCGTGGACTGGGACTTCGACGGTGATAAAAGCTGCATCCTCTTACATCTTAATCCTTCCCAAAAATCCCTTTGATAAAGAGTACCTCTCATGGTATTATAGGTAAGAATAATCCACCTAATGAATAAATGAGTTTCTGATAGCAATGAATGGGCATGGAACCGGACATAAGTCAGAAGAGAGGGATCCCGCCTTCTTTTCTGACTTTTTTAATTTACATATATTGGAATTAAATAAATCTTTATGAAAAAGGATGAGAATAAACCAGCATGAACATCAATGAATTTTCTAGGAAAGAACAAGAAATCTTGACTTGCATAGATAAATATATTGAAAAGGCTCATCAGCAAAGCAACCAGCCTGTGACCATCAGAAAGAACGACATAGAGAATTATGTTGAATCTGAAGCAGAAAGGCTTTCCATTCCTTATGAGAAAAACTCTACTTCAGTGCAGACCTACTACATATTCTTTCTTGACCAGCAGAAGGTTCAAGTCGAGATTTTTTATCGATATCAGAGCTATTATACAAGGCACAGCATTACAAATGTCCACTAAAGAGAAGAGGCTGGGACAAAAGTAGAAAACTAATTGTTGCAAGTAGAAATCATCCAAAATAAAACCGCATGAGATCAAGGTTATATACTTGATCTCATGCGGTTCATTTTTGTTATTAGGCTCTTACCTTAAACATGTTATTTTTTAGATTAGGTTATCCGCCAGTTCCTGATCGTAGGCGGATTGGAGCGGAAGGTGTGCGACCTCCTGCGGGACTAGCGGGACAGGTGAGACCCCGGAGGCAAAGCCGAGGAGGCTCAGCGCCCGCCCCGCGGAGTCGTGCACCTGGAGCGGAAATCCTTTCTTTATACTCAGACACATTCTTTTGAAAAGAGCTTTTTATAAGGTTTTGTCCCAGCCTCTTCTTTTTATTTATGGCTGTTTTGGCATATATTGATGTTTTCGGAAAAATCCCAAGAGCCGGATTTTCCCCTGGATACTAATGTACTTCTCTCTAATCGGAGGGAGTAGCGCTTTTGGTTCTTACTTAACAGGATTTTCGGGGGAATTATAGCCTTACCTTGCGAAAACCTATATTAATAGCAAGAAAGTTTACGAAAAGTGCCTTATTTATTGAGCTGCTTCAAAAGTTCATTTACCGATGCATGGTCCTCCGGAGACTCATCGACGTGGCTCCAGATAACCTCCCCATTTTCATTAAAAATCCAAGAACCACCCTGGATATAAATATCCTGCGTATTAAGGGATTCCTGTACCACTTTCTTCTGCCCTTCATCCTCTGGTAAAAAGGCTTTCTTTCCGCCTTTCAAATAAGCTTTCCCTGCCTTCGCAAGGAGTTTCCACTTCGCCATTGATTTATGTCCCATACTCTTATACAAAGAACGATCGGGGTCTCCATATAAATCGAATGGATATGGACCGAATTCTTTCGTGAACCGCTCAAGAAGCGAACGGTTGGATGGTGTTATCGCAATAACCTGAGCCCCTTCGGCAGTCAATTTCTGATGATGCTCACGCAACTGCGCGAGGAAATCTCTGCAAACCGGTCAGCCTGGGTGCCTGACAAATACAACTAAGCTTTTCTTATCCTGTATGACTTCTTCAAAGCTGCGGTCTTCGTCAAAAGGTTTTTGAAGTATATTCGTCATTTCTTTCACCTTCTTTTCAGTAGATGGTACTATCATAACAATAATGAAGATAAAATCCATTTTAAATGTTTACACGCCTCCACTTTAGTCCCTTTCTGCGCTTCACCGCATGAAGAGGGACTGTCCCTCTTCGTGCGGTGAAGCAGAAAAGTTTACGAGCAGAGCCTTTTCCAAAAATTCTTTGACATCGTTTCAATAATGAGGTAAATTACATAATGTACGAACATTTATTGGTCAGTTCAAAAATAATATTCGTTTTTAGGAGTGTTAATCATGGAAAATGTTTTCGATTATGAAGATATTCAATTAATTCCTGCAAAATGTGTAGTAAACAGCCGCTCGGAATGTGATACAACTGTAACATTGGGCGGATATACTTTTAAATTGCCAGTGGTTCCTGCGAACATGCAGACAATAATAGATGAGAAGATTGCGATTTACTTAGCGGAAAATGGATACTTCTATATCATGCACCGCTTCAAGCCGGAAGAAAGACTGAATTTCATCAGGGATATGCACTCGCGCGAG
Source organism: Bacillus sp. P14.5 (assembly GCF_003316765.1). GTDB lineage: Bacteria > Bacillota > Bacilli > Bacillales > Bacillaceae_B > Rossellomorea. The sequence goes on from NZ_NIJF01000008.1 coordinate 11,547, forward strand.
CTTATCGCTTCTATCAGTGTCGGTGTTAAAGATGAGGAATACGGATTTGTTGAGCAGTTAGCCTCTGAGGGAATCACACCAGAGTTCATTACAATCGATATCGCCCATGGACATTCCAATGCTGTCATTCAAATGATCAAACACATCAAGAAACACCTTCCTGAAAGCTTTGTGATTGCCGGAAATGTCGGTACACCAGAAGCAGTAAGAGAATTGGAACATGCTGGTGCGGACGCTACAAAAGTGGGAATCGGACCAGGAAAGGTATGTATCACAAAAATCAAAACAGGCTTCGGCACAGGAGGCTGGCAGCTGGCAGCTCTCCGCTGGTGTGCAAAAGCAGCAAGCAAGCCCATCATAGCCGACGGCGGCATCCGCACACACGGTGACATTGCAAAGTCCGTCCGTTTCGGAGCTTCAATGGTCATGGTCGGTTCCCTCTTTGCAGGCCATGAGGAATCACCAGGTGAAACGGTTGAACGCGACGGAAAGTTTTATAAAGAATACTTCGGTTCTGCCTCAGAGTTCCAAAAAGGCGAAAAGAAAAACGTTGAAGGCAAGAAGATGTTCGTGGAGCATAAAGGCGCATTGATGGACACCCTTACAGAAATGGAGCAGGACCTTCAGTCTTCCATTTCCTATGCAGGCGGCACCACTCTTGATGCAATTCGCCACGTGGATTATGTAGTCGTGAAAAATTCGATCTTTAATGGAGATAAAGTTTATTGATTTAGAACAAAAGCGCAAACCCCCTGGACAGGTTCCCTGGCACTCATGCCGGACAGGGAGACAATAATTAAACCCATCAACAAAGATAGGGGAAAAAAGCGGGAATGGCAGTCATACGCCATTCCCGCTTTTTTATTGATTTATACTTCTAATCACTCTGTCTCCGAAAGACCCTGCCACCGACTATTTTCGAGGACAGCTGGCATAACAACATCCCGATAAGCGCGGCAATCAGGATATACACCCCGGCAAAGATTTGCAGCGCGCCGGATGCCAGACCCGCAATAATTACCGAGAACTCTCCTCTCGGCGCCAGCGTGAAGCCTGTTTCCAATGACTCCCGTTTATTCAATCCATACCACTGACCGCCTATGTAACCGACAATCAACTTATGGAATATCGACCAAGCCAGTATGGCAAAGAGAAGCCCAAAGGCCGGAACCTCACTGGTGAATTCAAGTGAAATTCCGAAATTCAAGAAGAAGAATGGCAGAAATAAGTTCCTGACAGGCAGTGCCACCTCATGAATTTTATCTTTGAAATTGGTGCCGGCAAACATCAATCCTGCAAGGAATGCGCCGATAACCTCTGATAAATCAAGCAGCAAGGCAAAGCCGCCATACGCCAAAGCGATTCCCAGGATATACACAAGCAGATAATCCTCATGCAGGAATTTTTCAATAAGGGTATAAGCTTTTTTCTGGATGAACCGGCTGATGGCAACCGCCACCCCAACAAGCAGTGCTACTTTCAAGAAGATCAGCAGGAAGTCCAGTATACCTAACCCTTCTCCTCCACTGAGGCCAATCAGGATGGTAATCAAGATTGGAGCCACCATATCTTCAAATATCAAAAGGGTAAGGACATACCCCGATTCTTTCCTGTCAAGCTTCTTATTGTGTTCAAGGAGCTTAAGAGTGATGGATGAACTTGTCGCATAAACCAGCCCCCCTATTAAAAGAGAATTAAAAAGCCCCTGTCCAAACAGGGCGCTGATACCTGCAGTTACACCCACACCCAGGATGAGATCTAAAATCCCGGGCTTCCATACCTTTTTGCCTTTTGCTGCAATTTCCTTCAGCGGGTACTTCATCCCAAGAAGGAAAAACAGCAGGATCAAACCAATCTCACCTGCGACCTCTATCGTCTTGACTTCTTCAAGCAGTCCGGCAAGTGAAATGCCTGCTCCAAGCAGAATATATATGACTATATCAGGTATGCGCAGTGCCTTAGTCCCGATATAGGCAGTAATAAAAAGAACCAAAAGAAATAAACCAAGAAATAACGGCAGATTCACTAATTGCACGCCCCTCATCCAAAACATTATTAAGTATTTTACTATACCCGAATTTCTTGAAATCTAAGCATAATTCGACGGGTACGATCAGGGATAGCCGCGTTTAAGTTAAGCCGTGCCGAGTGAGCCGAATTCTTGCCCTATCAGTCGCACGCCTGGAGCGGAAATCCAGTACTTGTAAAATAGCCACCATCCTTGCGAAAACAGCTTAACAAAAAGATAAAAAGAAGCTTTAACGGCAGCAGGCCATTAAGCTTCAGTTTTTTTAAATATCTTTTTTGGAAAAAGGCAGAAAGAGCTTCACGCCTCTCTTGTTAAAAGGCAGAAACTTCATATCAGCAATCAAGTGGCTGATATATCCACCAGCGCCGGCCAATAAAACCCCTTTCGTTGCGATACTGATTTGCAGGTAATGAAGAATGATAGCAAAGAATGCCACTCCCAAGAGAGAATGGGTATAACTCCGGTGTGAAACCAGCGAGGCTATGATGATATAAATGCCAAACAACCACAGCCAGTTCTCATCGAGAAATAGTCCTCCTGCCAATGCACCGGCACCCGCAACGGTCAATAAGTGCCGCTTCTTTATAAAAACAGACACCAGCATGATAGCGAGTCCAGCTGAAATTCCTTTCCACATCTCACTATCTGCTCCTGCCCACCAACTGTAAATGATGACCGCAATTCCTATCAACTGAGCAAGTGACATCAAAAATTTATGGGACGAAGTAAAAGTATTCCTCAGCTTGCCGTCCACATCCAAATCGGGGATCAAACCGGAGATTCCGCCTGCTCCTATTAATAAAAGTGTATCTGCAGGAGCGGCCTGTAAATACTGGGCAGCCAAAAGTCCCGCTCCTGCCCCAATGACCATATGAGCTGTTCCGTTCACAATTGTTTCCTCTTTTCTGTGGTAATCTTGATGATTTCCCCATTATAGGACAACCTGCCGTTTCCGTAAAACCTTTCTTTTCTATTTTTTGTGAAAACTTTGGTACTATTAAGAATATAAGGAATGAATGGAGGGACTCATTTATGAAAAAGCTAATTGTCGCTCAGGATCTTGAAAAGGGTCAGCTGGAACTAATTCAGCAGGCTGCGCCTCAGTGGGAAATAATCACAGGCAAGGAACCCGAACAGTGGGAAAATCATCTGGAAAGTGCTGAGATCATCGCAGGATGGAAGACTTCGATGAAAGAAGCAGCTCTTGAAAAAGAAACGGCTCTCCGCTGGATACAGACTTGGAGCGCAGGTGTCGACAATATGCCGTTAGACCAACTTGACACAAAAGATATCCTGCTTACAAGCGCGAACGGGGTTCATGCCTACCCCATTTCCGAAACCATCTTTGCCATGATGCTCGGCCTGACAAGAAAAATCCATACATATATCCGGAAGCAGGATCAGAAGGAATGGGCTCATTCCGGTCTCAAGCTTGAAATTCACGGAAAGACCATTGGTATCATAGGTGTTGGAGCTATCGGAAAAGAAACAGCTAAGATTGCCCAAGCTTTTGATATGAAGGTTCTTGGCGTCCGCCATTCCGGAAAAGGAAGCGAGCACGTGGACGAAATGTTCAGAACAGAACAGCTTCATGAAGTACTTCCCCGATGTGACTATGTCGTGAATACTGTCCCTCTGACGCCTGATACCTCCGGAATGTTCGGCAAAAGAGAATTCGAAGACATGAAAGATACCGCTTTTCTGATCAATATTGGGCGTGGCGAAACGGTAAAGGAAGCAGAATTGATCGAAGCCCTTCAGACCAAGAAAATTGCCGGAGCAGGACTCGATGTTTTTGAGACCGAACCTTTGAAAAAAGACAGCCCGCTTTGGGAGATGGAAAACGTCATCATCACTCCCCATACTGCCGGATCAACAGAGTTTTATAATAAGAGGGTGATCGAAGACATCTTCATCCCGAATTTAAAAGAATACATTTCCGGCAATCCGCCGCCTGTCAATTTAGTCGATTACAGGAAAGGTTATTAAAAACACATGTGAAAAGGGCCTATCTCAATCAGCTGATTGATAGGCCCTTTTCTGATTACTTCATATCTTGATAGAGTGCGTTACACTTTGAGGCGGCCTCTAAATCGAGTGTCGTTAACCCTCCTGCATTCCATGATGTCAGACTCAGCGTGACAATCTTGTATTGGATAGAGATGAATGGATGATGGTCCATTGCTTCAGCAATATCAGCAACTTTATTGACAAAGTCAATGCCGTCTGGGAATTCTTGAAATTTAAAACGGCGTTCGATCCATTTTTCATCTTTTACATTCCAACCTGCTATCTCCTGTAAGGAGGTCACCGCTTCTTCTTTGGTGATTACCTTCAAAAATATCCCTCCTAAGCAATGGCTGGAATGAGCGCCAGCCCGTTCTCTATTAATCTTGTTAATTCCGGACGGCGGGAAAGTTGTTCAAGCTCCATCTTCAGCCTCTCCGCCTCTGCATGCTGCGAGTCCTTCTGTATTAAAATTTCAATTATCTCCAGTCTTAAAAGCCATTCTTCTTGAAAATCGTCCCTTAATCTTTGGATAACCTCTTCAATATGGGTTACTTCAGCAGCTGACCAGCGTGAACCTTCTCTGATATTCCTTACCTCCTGGTATAGAAGATCAAGCTCTCCAAGTACAGGGAAATCAGCAGCAGCCGGTTCACTCTCCTCCCCCTCACCTGGAATAAATGAGGAATGATCAGCAGCTCCCGGGTAAGCCGACACGATCTCACTTCCAACAGGCATATCGAAAATTCCCCAGTCTGGATGAAATAATATTTCCTCTCCTGCCTTCACAGTGCAGCCGACGAATGATATCAGGATGGCTTTCCCATCTTTCATTACAAGATCTGAAACCTCACCCTGCAAGTGAATTCCGCTCATAAAAGGCAGTTCAACCCGCTTTCCAACTCTTATTCCCATTGCATCCAATTCCTCTTGGCTTAATGACTCAAGAGCAATTTCACCCCGGAGCTTTCCGACAGGAGCACTAAAACCATGATGATGAACATTTCTGGAATGGCCGGTTAATTCCTTGTTTTGAAAAGCCAATGCTGTTTCTCCATTCGTTCGTATAAAAATCGGGTCTTCTTCATGTTCTGTCCGCAGGTCACTGAATATCCCGGAAACCTGCAGCCCTGAGCTGTATTCTATAGTCGCCAGTTTCTCTGACTTGATGGCCTTTCGCACAGAGGATGCTCCTCCAGTCCTGAATGCCATAGTCTCAGAGAACACGTCGACAGCTTGAATCAACTCCTCAAAGCTCTGGCAGACAAAGAGCTGCTTTTGCATTGTCGTCACGTCGTATGGAGTCTTGATACATTGCTCCACACTGAAAGGCAGCTTTTTAACCTCATCAGAGAGACATGCCTTGCTCTCTCCGACAGATGAGAGGAGTCCGGCTCCATATACAAGCGGCTTTCCTATTTCCCCGATCAAACCGAATTCTACAGTCCACCAAAACAGGCGGGAAATCTGTTCTGCCTCTGAGTTCTCTTCGACCGCTGCCTGCTTTTCTTTCACTAACCTCTCCGCTTTCTCAATCTCTTCCTCTGTTGATTCTGCACTTTCCTTGATGATTGTCAGCTGCCTGACAGCTTCGAATGCCTCATGCTCCTCTTTAGTGGCGAATGCTTTGGCCCCTGCAGCACCTATCTTCTTAACAAACTCTGAGTACGTATCATCAAACAAAATCGGTGCGTGGCCTGCAGCTTCATGAAGGATATCCGGAGCGGGAGTGTATTCTATGTTTGAAATTTTGCGGATATCAGTGGCGATCGGCAATAACCCGTGGGCTTGCAGGTCAAAGAATGCTGTCCCCGGAATAAGTCCGTCCACAATGACAGCACCCCACCCGATTTTACCCAGTGCTTCATTCATTTGGCTCACTTTGGGAATCTTCTCTATTGCAATATCAGAACCCTTCAATCCTTTCACAAAAGCCGGATGTGCCCTGCCTTCTAAAAAAGCATGGTTTTGTCTCATGACATAGCGCCAAACCGCATGGTCAACGGGACTGTAAGCCTCGTAATTTTGAGTTGATACAAATTCCCTCAGATGAAGGGGAATTTCCCTTGCTAACGTTTCGTTCATCATAATACATCCTCTCCTGATTCTCTTTTTTATTTTTTTGCTCGGTAAGGCGCTGAAAATAAATTTGCCAAACCTATCAGGGAGGGGGAAGGGCTTTTTAGTATTGCGCTGGTTCTTCAAAGACAACAAAAAAAGCCCTTCTCCCCATAAGGGACGAAGAAGCTCCGCGGTACCACCCTTGTTGATGAGGCTTACTGCCCCATCCACTTATAATCACATCAGCTTTTGAATTGCGGTGTAATTCACGAAATGAGCTGCCCGGATTCACACCCTCCACCCGGTCTCTGATTGCTGCCGGCTCATTTGCTACTTCTTCCGCAAACTGATTCATATGAAATTCAAAATGACACTTCAACACTTTAGCGCTTTTATGCTTTTGTGCGTTTATGCTTTTATGCATTAAAGTAAATATACAGTTGAGCTTTCAACTTGTCAAGAATAAATTGAATAACTTTTGTGCTCCATATATTCTTTTATTACTCCTGATTATTTTGAATTCATGCTGTATTGGTCTTAGTTTAAGGCTCTTTTCGATACCTTTTGCTAAATTTAAAATGGATTCCCTAAACACATAATAGTTGACCGAAAATCTACTATTACTATTGGGGGATATTTAGTGAGTGTAGTTTTTAATAGAGTGTGTGAGGCATTAAAAAAAGTTCCCGGAGAAGTCTCCGGGAACTTTTTAAAGAAATATATTATTCAACAGTAACTGATTTCGCAAGGTTACGCGGCTTATCGACATCGCAGTCGCGGTGAAGCGCAGCGTAATAAGAAATCAATTGCAATGGTATTACAGAGATAAGAGGTGTTAATAATTCATTGACTTCCGGAATGACGAAACGATCGTCTTCCTCTTGAAGACCCTTCATTGAGATAATGCAAGGGTTGGCGCCGCGGGCAGCGACTTCTTTGACGTTTCCACGGATACCCAGGTTAACGGCTTCCTGTGTTGCAAGAGCGATAACTGGTGTTCCTTCTTCGATAAGCGCAATCGTTCCATGTTTCAGCTCACCGCCGGCAAATCCTTCAGCTTGGATGTAAGAAATCTCTTTCAGTTTAAGAGACCCTTCCAGACCTACATAGTAATCAAGGTGTCGGCCGATGAAGAACGCGTTGCGTGTCGTTGCCAGATAATCACGGGCAATGTCTTCGAATTCTTCTTTTTGTTCACAAAGTGCTTCCATTGCTGTTCCGACAATGCCAAGTTCATGAATCAAATCAAAATTCGGCTGGATACCGCGTGACTTAGCTGTAACATATGAAAGGATGGAAAGCACCGCAATCTGAGCTGTGTACGCTTTTGTAGACGCAACGGCGATTTCAGGTCCGGCATGAAGAAGCAGCGTGTAATCCGCTTCACGGGAAAGCGTAGAACCAGGAACGTTCGTAATCGTCAGTGACTTGTGGCCAAGTTCTTTCGTTTTTACAAGTACAGCACGGCTGTCCGCTGTCTCACCACTTTGAGAAATAAAAATGAATAATGGCTTCTGGGATAGAAGTGGCATATTGTAGCTGAATTCGCTTGCTACATGAACCTCTACTGGAATCTTTGCCATATTCTCAATGAACTGCTTACCGACCAATCCGGCATGATAGCTTGTTCCCGCCGCAATGATATAGATACGGTCAGAATCTTTCATTGCTGAAATGATTTCTTCATCGATCTCCAATTCTTGATTATCGTTACGGTAAGCACCGATGATTTTACGCATAACCGCAGGCTGCTCATCAATTTCCTTCAGCATGTAGTGAGGGTATGTGCCTTTTTCAATGTCGCTTGCATCCAATTCAGCTGTATATGGCTCACGGGAAACTTCTTCGCCTTCAAGATTTTGGATCGTTACTTTCTCTTTTGTAACGATAACCGTTTCTTTATCCATCAGTTCAACATATTGATCAGTTACCTGAAGCATTGCCATCGCATCACTCGCTACTACATTGAAGTCTTCTCCAAGGCCTACAAGCAATGGGCTTTTGTTCTTTGCCACAAAGATTGTTTCATCGTTTTGATTATCCAGAAGGGCAATTGCATAAGATCCTTTAAGAAGCTTCAGCGTTGTACGGAACGCTTCCTCTACAGTTCTGCCTTCGTTTACTAATTTTTCAATAAGCATAACGATGATCTCAGTGTCTGTATCACTTTTTAAAGTTACATCTTGCAAATACTCGCGCTTTAGAGCTGAATAGTTTTCAATTACCCCGTTGTGAACGATGGTGAAACGATCTGTTGTACCCTGATGAGGGTGAGCATTCAGTTTGCTTGGAGGACCATGCGTCGCCCAGCGCGTATGGCCGATACCTGTGTTGGATAACACATTTTCATCTACATTGTCGCGAAGGTCTGCAATGCGTCCCTTCTCTTTAAAGATATGGACTCCATCAACATTTTTAACGGCGATTCCTGCTGAATCGTAACCGCGGTATTCCAGCTTCTCAAGTCCTTTAAGAAGTATTTCTTTTGCATCCGTATTTCCAATATATCCTACGATACCACACATAATTAAATTTCCTCCCTGAATGATAAAAGGGCAGGAAGCACGGGGGCCTCTTGCCCCCTTATCTCTGTTTAAAATATTCTTTGGCATTTCCTTTCTTTTGTCCACGGAGTTGCCTCAGTGATTTGAGAAAGAAATTGACGGCTCTGCTATAAGCCGGGAGGCATCCGCCGAAAAATCGATGAACCTCCACCTCGTCAACTAAACCTGCTTCGGTCGCGGTTTAGTCCTGGCGCTTTTAAATCTTTATTAACCTCTATCCTCCTAAGCAGCATTGAATTATTCCTGATTACTCGAAAGAGAACCAAAAACAGGATAATCATACAATACCCCGAACGAATCCGTCAATAAAAATTTTTCAGCACTTCACATTCCGGAGACAAAATAAAACTTCCGGCTCAAGAAAATAATCTTCGTATCCTGCTTTCAGACTGGAAGAACGACTATCCAAACAGCCTGGAAATAGTTGATTGCCTTCTTGTTTATCATGCTTACTTAATTTTCCCGAAATAAGGGCCGGTAAACCCGCAAACACTGATAGAAAAAGGGTATATTAAAAAATATGCATAAGAGGTATCGGGGGTCCCTCTTATGCATGCTCATTTTGTTTAATTATTCAATCCCATTTCTTTATCTACAACTTCCACAATTTCATCTACATATTTCACGCACAGTTCTTCCGTCGGCGCCTCAGCCATTACCCTTACAAGCGGTTCTGTACCGGAAGGACGCACAAGGATTCTTCCATTGCCGTTCATTTCCGCTTCGACCTTCTCAATCACTTCTTTAACCTTGGCGTTATCGGTTACGTGATGTTTATCCGTCACTTTAACATTAACCAGCCTTTGCGGGAACTTTTTCATTTCGCCTGCAAGTTCTGATAATGATTTGCCTGTCAACTTCATGATATTGACTAACTGAATGCCTGTCAGCAGGCCGTCACCCGTTGTATTGTAATCCAGGAAGATAATATGGCCGGACTGCTCGCCGCCAAGGGTGTAGTTATTCTTGCGCATCTCTTCCACTACATAACGGTCACCTACAGCTGTTTGAAGGCTTTGGATATCGCTTGCTTCCATTCCTTTATGGAATCCAAGGTTACTCATGACAGTGGAAACCACAGTAGACTGCTTAAGGCGCCCCTCTGATTTCAAATGCTTGGCACAGATGAACATGATCTGGTCCCCGTCTACGATTTCTCCCTTTTCATCTATGGCGATCAAGCGGTCGCCGTCACCATCAAAAGCCAGGCCGATGTCCGCACCTTTTTCTTTGACCAACTTTGCAAGTTCTTCAGGATGAGTAGAGCCGACACCGTCATTGATGTTCAAGCCGTTTGGAGAGGCTCCCATCGTGATAAGATCCGCATCAAGGTCTGCAAACAAATGAGGTGCCAAGGAAGAAGTAGCTCCATGAGCGCAGTCAAGTGCGATGGTAAGCCCTTCGAATTCCTCATCCACTGTCTGCTTCAGATATTGCAGATACTTCTGTCCGCCTTCAAAGTAATCGCTGACTTGTCCCAGATCAGCTCCGATTGGACGAGGCAAGGTATCCTCTTCCTGATCTAGAAGGTCTTCAATTTCTTTTTCTTGGTCATCTGTGAGTTTAAAGCCATCAGAACCAAAGAATTTGATGCCGTTATCTCCAACAGGGTTATGGGAAGCAGAGATCATGACTCCGGCCTGAGCATCAAGAGCCTTTGTCAGATAGGCAACTCCAGGTGTGGATATGACTCCAAGACGCATCACTTCAGCACCAATTGACAGCAGACCCGCTACCAGCGCCCCTTCCAGCATATGGCCAGAAATTCTTGTGTCACGGCCAATTAGAATTTTTGGTCTTTCAGCGTCTTTCGTCAATACATAACCGCCGAAACGTCCCAATTTAAAAGCCAACTCTGGAGTCAGCTCTGTATTAGCAATTCCTCTTACACCATCTGTCCCGAAATACTTTCCCATTGATATCGCTCCTTAAAGTGGGCTTAAAGATCCAGTGATAAATTAAGCCGGTATTTTCTCTTGTATTTGGATTGTAACTGTATTATTCGTCAATTCCCATTCGATGTCTTCTGGACCCTCGGCTTTCACTTCAATTTCATGTTCACCAGGGGCCAGTCCTGTTACATTTGCAAACAGCGAGAATGATTGAGAGTCCACTGTATCGAGCTGATCCTGAAAACCTGAAACAGAAATATCCACTGTCCCGGATTCAGGAGTGACAAACTCATACTCCAGGTCCTCCTCAGCACCTTCAAGCGTTATGGTATTACCCATGACTGTTTTCTTTTCGATTTCTTTGATATCTATCTTTACTTCGACTTGTTCAGGAGTGGTTTTGTTCACACCCTCCGGAAGTACCAGCGGCACTTCGATTGTTGTATCTTCGGTGATTTCACTTAAATCCACTTCTGCCTGCAGCTCATTGATTGACCGGAGAAGAGCGTCCCTTCCGAAAACCGTCACTTCCTTCGGGTTAACGGTAACAGCTTCAAGTTCCAAGCCATCAGGAAGTTCTCCTGTCTGATTCACAGCTATAGAAACGTCTTTATTCGGATTGATTACTTCAATCGTCACGTCAACCGTTTCAGGCTCAATGGCGACATCCAGCTTATTATAATCCCTGTCAAGCACTTGCACCCTTGCTTCCCTTGTAATGCTTTGGTCAATGCCGCTGTTCACATCCGGGGTAGCCACCACATACGCAATCTGCTCTATGATATCCTTAGCTCCCGTAATTTCTACGTTCCGGGGCTCCACTGTCACACTCTCTGACTGATACCCTTCAGCAAGCAGGGCTTCGTTGAATTCAGGATCCACCGAGAATTCTTCTGTCACCTTCTCCTGAATGGAAACATTTACAAAGGGAGGATCAAGATTCACCTGCAGCTTGTCAGATATCCCTTCGATTTTCAGCTGTACTTGATGGTCGCCGATTCCCAGCTCATTCAAATCTGCGTAAACATGGAAGTCCCTTAAAGTCTTAGCTGAGGTAACCAGATTCTTCGGTCCATCCACTTCGATAGAGACCGTTTCAGGAACACCGCTTACAAATAAATTTTCACTGTCATAAAAAATTTCGACAGGCACGTTCTCAATTGTCTCTACGCCTTGCTGCGGATTGCTGCTTTCATTTCTCTGCACAGCCATCTCATCAAAATTGACGGAAACATAAAGGACAAAGGCCAATAGCAGTCCGACTATTCGCATAAACCAGCGGTTCTCGATGAATTTATCCATTGTCTCTCTTCCCCCTCCAGTTCCATTTTGTAGAGGAAGCATTTGCCTTTTCACCTATCAGCTCATGCTCGAGGATCAACTTTAAGTCATCCACTGAAATGTTCCGTTTCAAGTCTCCATTCACCGTAACGGAAATACTTCCTGTTTCTTCTGAAACAACTATCGTAATGCTGTCCGTTACTTCACTGATTCCTAAAGCAGCCCTGTGCCTTGTTCCCAGTTCCTTTGAAATGAATGGACTTTCAGATAACGGCAGATAACAGGCGGCAGCCGCAATTCTTCTCTTTTGCAGGATAACAGCGCCATCATGAAGAGGTGTATTTGGAATAAAAATGTTAATCAGCAATTCTGAAGAAATCTTTGAATGAATCGGAATACCTGTTTCTATGTATTCACTCAGGCCTGTTTCCCTTTCAATTGAAAGAAGGGCGCCTATTCTCCTTTTCGCCATGTAACTGACGGCTTTGCCGATCGCTTCGATCATTTGTCCCTGCTCTTCTTCCTCTTGATTTCCGCTTCTCGAGAACAGTCTTCCCCTTCCAAGCTGTTCAAGCGCTCTGCGTAGTTCAGGCTGGAAGATGATGATGATCGCCAGAATCCCCCAGTCGATTGCCTGGTCCACTAAAGACCTTAAGGTATCCAAGCCAAGCAGGCCGCTGAGTCCTCTTACGATAATGATGACGAAGATCCCTTTTAACAGCTGTACAGCTTTAGTTCCTTTAATTAGCATTATTAATTTGTAGATAACAAACCATACCAGGAGTATGTCGACTATATCTGAAGCATAGTCCAGCACGGAATAATTTGAGTAAACATCAAAAAACGGCATATAGTATCCTCCAATAGAAGTGATCTAAAGGGATAGCCGTGAAAATGGCTATGTAATTAGTAACTTTATTATTATATCACAAAGAGGGTTGACATAAAGAATAATAAGGATAAATGGAAATATATATAAGGTGTTTACTTTGGTTCCCACCTCATTATGCCAGAATCCGGAAATTTTTCAATCCATTGCGAAACACTAATATGCCTTCCACTTTTTCAATTCTTCCTTTAAAAAAGGCTCTTTTCGTAAACATTGTTGCTTTTAAAATATTCTTGTTAAGATAAATCTCCTTAAATATATTGGTAAGCAAGAAAGAAAAGAGCTACTCACTACGATTTGAGAGGAAACATTTGTATCCGGGGAAAAATCCGGCTCTTGGGATTTTTCCGAAAGCAACAATTTATGCGAAAACAGCCTTAAAAAAAGGACTGTCCCGGCATAGAGGCCGGAACAAATCCATTCACTTCATATTTTATATACCGTCCGGCTGGTCTTCAAACCAGTCCAAAGTTTCACTGAATCCTTTTTTATCTGGTACCATAACCATTCAAAAGCCGCATCGATTTCTTTAATTTCTCCTGTTACATCTCCTGCTGAGGCCATATACTGCTGTCCATTAATAACCGTTATGTCCCCATTGACCTTTCCTTCAACCTTAACATCGCCGTTCTTGACCGTTATATCTCCATCGATCACCCTGCCCTCAGGGACTATCACCGTATGCCCCTCGACAACTAGATTCGGCTGTTTGGTAAAGGAAAATTCATCGCTTTCATTCCAGGAGGAAAATAGGCTGCCCATCATCAATACGAAAAAGAGGGAGGCTGCTGTCATAAGGGGATGATGCCTCAGCCACCTCTGGACTCCGACCTTTTTCTTCTCCCGCGGCAGGTTTGCCATCACCTTGCTTGTAAAATCCGCAGGTGCCTGTATATGTGATGTGCTCTGCACTAATGCTATTGATTTTTTCATTTCATGGAAAAACTGCTGACAATCTTCACACCTTTGAAGATGTTCTTTCAACTTATTCTCGTTGTCTTGGGAAATTTCTTCGTCTAAATATTCATGAATATATTCTTCATATTCTGCTGAACAACAAGTTTTCAAAGGCTTCACACCCTTCCTACATGTTTCTTAATTGTTTTCTGAGAGCTTCGCGCCCTCTATGTATCCTCGTTTTGACCGTCCCCAGAGGAAGATCCAGAATTTCGCTGATTTCCTGAAGAGACAATTCTTCAATATACTTCAGGACAATCACTGACCTGTATTTATCCGGAAGCTTGAGAATCTGCCGTTGGATTTCTGCCTGAAGTTCCATTTCTTCCACTTCTTCTTCCGGCAGCTGCCCTTCTGCGGCCACTTGAGAATACATTGTAAGTCCTTCTGTCCCAGTTACTTCGGCATCAAGATAATAATCCGGTTTCTTTTTCCTGATTCTGTCGATGCATAGATTTGTGGCAATCCGGTATAACCAGGTTGAGAACTTACGCTTCTGGTTGAAGGTGTGGATATTCACATACGCCCTTATAAAAGCCTCTTGTGAAATATCCTCTGCTTCATGGCGATTACCCAGCATACGGAAACAAATCTGGAACACTTTATCTTTATAAAGCTCTATTACCTCTGCAAATGCATCCTGGTCCCCTTTGAGCACTTGCTTTATTCTTTTATTGACTAGCGCATCCATTTTATACCTCCGCTCTATGCGGCTATACATATATACGAACGTATAGCAAAAAGGTTTCAATTTTTTTCATCTACTATATCCTAACAAAAAATAACAAAGAAATGTTTACTTTTTTTGCAACTGGGGTATAAATGAATTAAAACAATGTCGGAAACGAGGTAATTAGTGTGGGGAGAGCTGAATTACTGAAACAAATAGAAGAGCACCGGAGCAGAATGGTAGAAATGGCACTGCAGTCTTCCTTTGCAAATGAAAAAGTCGTGGAAATCAGTTCAAAGCTTGATCGTCTGCTGAATACCTTTAATCAAAAAACTGAAGAATTATAAAAGCAGCTTCCTAAAAAGGAAGCTGCTTTGTTTATTAGATAAGAAAGTAAAAAATTTATAGAGTGAAATTAAGTGGCGTTTTCTGAATCCAGCTCCAGCGCCCGAGGGTTCGTACCCACTGGAACGAACTTAGTCCCTTGGGATCAAATAACCCCCGTAGAATAAAAGGAAAGACCGCCTTTTTTTCATCGGGGAGAATTTGCCTGTCGGGGCTAAACGGGGCGCTTGCACTTTATATATCTTATAATAATTTTTCTCCGAAGAGAGAGCCCATCAAAGCAACAGCAACAGACGCCGTTCTGTTTTTATCATCCAGGATCGGATTGACTTCCACAAACTCTGCAGAAGTAATCAAATTGGATTCTGCCAGCATTTCCATTGCCAAGTGGCTTTCCCTGTAACTGATTCCGCCCATAACAGGAGTACCGACACCAGGAGCATCGCTTGGATCCAAGCCGTCAAGATCTAGTGATAAATGGACTCCATCGGTTTTGTCTTTCAAATAGTTGATCGCTTCTTCCATCACTTTTGTCATCCCCATACGGTCCACTTCGTGCATGGTGAATACTTTGATTCCGCGTTCATTAATCAATTCCCTCTCCCCTTCGTCCAGTGAGCGGGCTCCGATGATCACAATATTCTCCGGTTTAACCTTAGGTGTGTATCCCCCGATGCCAGTCAAGCTTTCATCCCCAATGCCCAAACTTACAGCAAGCGGCATTCCATGGATATTGCCAGAAGGTGATGTATCGCTTGTATTCAAATCACCATGGGCATCATACCAGATCACACCAAGGTTCTCATAATGCTTCGATACACCTGCCAGCGTACCGATCGCAATACTGTGGTCTCCACCAAAAACTAGCGGAAAATCTTTATTCTCTATTACCTTATCTACACTATCAGCCAGTTTTTGATTTCCCTCTGCAACCGCTGTCAAATTTCTTAACGCCGAATCAGAAGTATGTACCCTTTCTGGCTGTGCAATTTCAATATTCCCCAAGTCATTTATCGTATGGCCAAGTCTCTCTAGTCTCTCAGCAACACCCGCATAACGGATAGCACTTGGTCCCATATCTACTCCACGGCGCATTTGCCCTAAATCCATAGGCACGCCAATGATCGATATATTCTTTTTCATATACTAGCTCCTCCTCAACCCGTTCTATCCCCATTGTAACGAACAACCCCAACATGACTCAACCGGACAACGTCGTGTATATATATACAAAAGCGGAAGCGGCCGTTCAGGGACGTACGGATTTGAGCGCTGCCGTATTGAGATAAAGGAAACACGAAGAGCGCAGCGATTCGATGTTGACTTATCGCAGAGGAGGCAGTGACAAATACGCTAGTCCCTGGCCGCTGGAGCTGGATGAGACAAAAGCGGAAGCGGCCTGCTCAGAGGCGTACAAAATAACCAGGCCCCGCATGAGATAAAGGAATCACGAAGAGCGAAGCGATTCGATGATGACTTATCGCAAGGAGGGGACTGGCATTTTGCTAGCCTCTAGGCCTTGGAGCTGGACGGGACAAAAGCAGAAGCGGCCGTTCAGGGACATACGGATTTTAGGGCCCCTGCATGAGATAAAGGAAACATGAAGAGCGCAGCGATTCGATGTTCTTTTCCCTAATACAAAGAAGATACTCTGAACTTAATGGTGTCTAATAACAGAAAAAGTCCAAGAACCGACTTTTTCTTAAAACAAAGCTGGACGTAGTGAGGAAATGAACTTGTTGACTTATCGCAAGGAGGGGGACCGAGATCCGTTAGTCCCTGGCCGCTGGAGCTGGACGGATTAAAAGCGGAAGGGCCTGCTCAGAGGTTATCACAAGGATGATTAAATTTTGGAAAGACACCTTAAGGATTAAATTGGGGGGCAGGTGGCACTCGAGGGCCCCATGAGTGACACCTCAAGAGTAAAACTAGGGCTCTGGTGATATTAGTGGGTATTTGATGCATCTTCTTGATAATCCTTCGTCTTGTATCCAACTATCTGAGAATACAAAAAAAGCTTCCAGATATAAACCTGGAAGCTTTTTGTATAATGAGCCATGAAGGATTCGAACCTTCGACCCTCTGATTAAAAGTCAGATGCTCTACCAACTGAGCTAATGGCTCTAAATGGCTGGGCTAGCTGGATTCGAACCAACGCATGTCGCAGTCAAAGTGCGATGCCTTACCGCTTGGCTATAGCCCAATAATAGCAAAAATAAAAAGACATTAGTTAACATGTCCGTTTTTCTGCTTATGTATTCAAAGAGAATGGTGGAGGGGGGCAGATTCGAACTGCCGAACCCGAAGGAGCGGATTTACAGTCCGCCGCGTTTAGCCACTTCGCTACCCCTCCAAATAAAATGGTGCCGGCAAGAGGACTTGAACCCCCAACCTACTGATTACAAGTCAGTTGCTCTACCAGTTGAGCTACACCGGCATTTTATTGGTATGTTTAAAATAATATTTAGTTGTCAAAACCATGTTGTAATAAATGGTGGAGGATGACGGGATCGAACCGCCGACCCTCTGCTTGTAAGGCAGATGCTCTCCCAGCTGAGCTAATCCTCCAATATAATGGTGACCCATACGGGATTCGAACCCGTGTTACCGCCGTGAAAGGGCGGTGTCTTAACCGCTTGACCAATGGGCCGATCTTATAAACTAGTAAGCTTCCAACCGGATTCGAACCGGTGACCTCTTCCTTACCATGGAAGTGCTCTACCTGCTGAGCTATGGAAGCAAATGGCTCCGCAGGCAGGACTCGAACCTGCGACCGATCGGTTAACAGCCGATAGCTCTACCACTGAGCTACTGCGGAACGATAAGCCTGGCGACGTCCTACTCTCACAGTGGGAGATCCCCCAACTACCATCGGCGCTGAAGAGCTTAACTTCCGTGTTCGGCATGGGAACGGGTGTGACCTCTTCGCCTTAATCACCAGACATATGTATTTGCTTATCTTGAAAGGACAAATATTATTATAACAACATCCTTGAATAATTCAAGTGTTATTTTAATTTATTCTTTCAAAACTAGATAAAGTATTAGAAGAAAGAAGAAAGTATTCCGAGTTTCGCTGCATTTTGCAATCCAGCTCCGGCGGCTAGAGGCTCGGGGTCATATGTCATCAATCAGCCGAGGGCAAATAGCGCCCTCATCTGCTTGCTGGCATATGCCTGTCGCCTCTGTTCAAGCCGCCTG
>NZ_NIJF01000057.1 GCF_003316765.1 Bacillus sp. P14.5
GCCCGTAGCTCAATTGGATAGAGCGTTTGACTACGGATCAAAGGTTAGGGGTTCGACTCCTCTCGGGCGCGCCATTGTTTCGGGGAGTAGCTCAGCTTGGTAGAGCACTTGGTTTGGGACCAAGGGGTCGCAGGTTCAAATCCTGTCTTCCCGACCACTTTCTACATTACTATGGGGCCTTAGCTCAGCTGGGAGAGCGCCTGCTTTGCACGCAGGAGGTCAGCGGTTCGATCCCGCTAGGCTCCACTTAGTTCTTTACGAAGCGAAGCGGAGTAAATGAACTTCATAAGATTCGCACAGCGAAGCAATGCAATCAGATGCATTTGTGAACCTGACGCGAGACACTTTCAATATCATGGCGGTGTAGCTCAGCTGGCTAGAGCGTACGGTTCATACCCGTGAGGTCGGGGGTTCGATCCCCTCCGCCGCTACTTAAGGGACCTTTAGCTCAGTTGGTTAGAGCAGACGGCTCATAACCGTCCGGTCGTAGGTTCGAGTCCTACAAGGTCCACCATCTTTTTGAATGATATTACGGAGGAATACCCAAGTTCGGCTGAAGGGATCGGTCTTGAAAACCGACAGGGGTGTAACAGCCCGCGGGGGTTCGAATCCCCCTTCCTCCTCCATATTTCCTTTATCGTCGCGGGATGGAGCAGTTCGGTAGCTCGTCGGGCTCATAACCCGAAGGTCGCAGGTTCAAATCCTGCTCCCGCAATACAAGAGGCTTTCGCTTAATGCGGAAGCCTCACATGGTCCGGTAGTTCAGTTGGTTAGAATGCCTGCCTGTCACGCAGGAGGTCGCGGGTTCGAGTCCCGTCCGGACCGCCATTTTCATGAATCATATATCTAAGTGTTCTAATGAAATATTAGTTCAAACTAAGAGGGTTTCGATAAGCAAGAGTTCAAGGAAGCAACCGAGTGAACACCGGAGTGCACTGACAGGTGCCTGAGGATGTGAGCGAAGGCGCTGACAAAGAAATTCGCAGCTTAGCGATAATCATCGGAAATGATTTCAGACTAAGAGGGTTTCGATAAGCAAGAAGGTCGAGGAAGCAACCGAATGAACACCGGAGTGCACTGACAGGTGCATGAGGATGTGAGCGAAGGCGCTGACAAAGAAATTCGCAGCTTAGCGATAATCATCGGAAATGATTTCAGACTAAGAGGGTTTCGATAAGCAAGAAGGTCGAGGAAGCAACCGAATGAACACCGGAGTGCACTGACAGGTGCATGAGGATGTGAATGAGGGCGCTGACGAAGAGATTCGCAGCTTAGCGGAAGCCGAAACTATTATGGCTCAGTAGCTCAGTTGGTAGAGCACGTCCGAGTAAGCTTCAGTGAATTTACTTCAGCGTACAGCTTGAGCTGCAACTTGAATAAGCTTCCTGAAAGCTGGACGATAAATTATCTTCTTAACTTTCCTTTAGGAAATATACTAATATGGCTCAGTAGCTCAGTTGGTAGAGCAATGGACTGAAAATCCATGTGTCGGCGGTTCGATTCCGTCCTGAGCCACCATCTTTTTTAAAATAACATTATGGCGATTGTGGCGAAGTGGTTAACGCATCGGATTGTGGTTCCGACATTCGTGGGTTCGATTCCCATCAGTCGCCCCATTTAATTATTGCGGGTGTAGTTTAGTGGTAAAACCTCAGCCTTCCAAGCTGATGATGAGGGTTCGATTCCCTTCACCCGCTCCATGGGCCTATAGCTCAGCTGGTTAGAGCGCACGCCTGATAAGCGTGAGGTCGGTGGTTCGAGTCCACTTAGGCCCACCATGATTTTGTTCCGCAGTAGCTCAGTGGTAGAGCTATCGGCTGTTAACCGATCGGTCGCAGGTTCGAGTCCTGCCTGCGGAGCCAATATTGGAGAAGTACTCAAGTGGCTGAAGAGGCGCCCCTGCTAAGGGTGTAGGTCGGGCAACTGGCGCGAGGGTTCAAATCCCTCCTTCTCCGCCATCTGCATTTACATACGGCCCGTTGGTCAAGCGGTTAAGACACCGCCCTTTCACGGCGGTAACACGGGTTCGAATCCCGTACGGGTCATCCCAAGAGATTATCTTTTTAGATAGTCTCTTTTTTATTTGTCTGCATTTTTATCGTTGCAGCAGATATGTTTCATAGTGGGTGGCTGCCCTGGTAGTTGAATATCTGATTTACCTCTAAGCCAGTACAAGACACCGAGTAGAGGGTTTCCCTCAGAAGCCAGCATTGAATCCCCCAAAAGAGAAATCGAGGCTGTCAGAGTTCTCCGTATTGCATTCATAGACCCAAATGCACAGAAAAATGAAGGTAAGGTATCTCAAGGGAACGTAACCACCACCAGGGTTACCCAAAAATGAAATAACTGCAATCTCTCACTCAGAGCACATCCCAATTTCAATTTATTCACCTCTTTAAAAAAGTTTCAAAATTCCCCTTGGTTTTTTATTATTTTCCCAAATATTTTTCGACAAAATAAGTCATAATTATGTGAATTTTCCATCGTAAAGCGTGTCGAACTCAATGTTAACCGCTTTCATATCACGGGCATGTCGGATTTGTTCGAAAAGTCACTAAAGGGTTTCCTTCTCTTTAAGCGAATGATTAGTATAAATACAATTTAATTCAACTGCAGGTGAAAGAGATGATTGCTATGATTCCTACTGATTTTAATATTCATTTATTCCATGAAGGGAATCTGTTCGAAGCCTACCGCATGCTGGGGGCTCATCGGCATTGGAAGAAGGATGGTTATTGTACTTCCTTTTGTGTATGGGCTCCCAAAGCGCTGTCTGTGAGTGTGGCCGGCAGTTTCAATGATTGGGACAGTAAAGGTTTTGAGTTCGAGAAAATCAATAAGGAAGGTATTTGGTTTCTGGAGGTAGATGAAGATCTTATTGACCATACCTATAAATATGAGATCGTTACAGCAGCTGGGGATATCCTGTTGAAGAGCGATCCTTTTTCCTTTTTCAATGAGTTGAGGCCGAATACCGCAAGTATTGTATATGATTTTGAATCGTTTACTTGGACTGATGAAGAGTGGCTGATGAAGAAAAGTGAGGTACCGCCTTATGATCAGCCAATGTTTATTTATGAGATTCATCTCGGTACCTGGCGCAAAAAGGGTGATGAAAAATTTTTGAATTATCGGGAAATGGCATCAGAAATTATTCCGCATGCTGTCTCGCATGGTTTCACTCATATTGAATTGCTGCCGGTCATAGAACATCCCTATGACAGATCCTGGGGCTACCAGGGGACAGGCTATTACGCCCCTACCAGCCGTTACGGGTCCCCCTCCGATTTTAAGTACTTCATTAATGAATGCCATTCCCATGGACTTGGCGTTATTCTAGACTGGGTCCCGGGACACTTCTGCAAGGATGCACACGGGCTGTACCGTTTCGATGGTTCCTTTGCCTATGATTATCAAATGCCTCATGATCGTGAAAATCACACCTGGGGCACGGCGAATTTCGATCTTGGCAAAGGAGAGGTTCAGAGTTTCCTGATTTCCAGTGCCCGCTTTTGGATGGAAGAGTACCATATAGATGGTTTTCGAGTGGATGCCGTGGCTAATATCATCTACCGGGCGAACCAGGCTCAGAACAGCGTCAATGATGAAGGGATTGCTTTTTTAAAGAAGCTGAACAAAGCCGTTTTTGAATATGATCCTAACGCATTGATGATTGCTGAAGATTCAACTGATTGGCCAGGGGTTACTTCTCCGGTTCATTACGGTGGTCTTGGATTCAATTACAAATGGAATATGGGCTGGATGAATGATGTGCTGAAATATATGGAATCAGATCCTGATCAGCGTAAGGAAAACCATTCATTGATTACCTTCTCCATCTTGTACGCCTTCTCGGAAAACTTCATTCTGCCTTTTTCGCATGATGAAGTTGTTCATGGCAAGAAATCGCTGCTTGATAAGATGCCTGGTGACTATTGGCAGAAATTCGCCCAGCTTCGATTGCTTCTCGGCTTCATGACGGCTCATCCAGGGAAGAAGCTGTTGTTCATGGGAACGGAAGTAGCACAATTTTCTGAGTGGAAGGACCTGGGGCAGATAGACTGGCATTTGCTTCAGTATGAAAAACATCAAAAGTTTAACACATATCTTAAGGAACTTTTGCATTTATATAAAAAGTCGCCTTCTCTGTATGAGCAGGACCATAAGTCAGAAGGGTTCGAGTGGATCGATGTAAATAACGCCGCTCAGCAGATTTTCTCTTTTATAAGAAAAGGTGAAAAGCCGGAAGACCAGTTGCTGGTGCTTTGCAATTTCAGCCCGGCTGCTTATCAGAATTATAAAGTCGGAGTCCTGAAGGCAGATGGCTACAGGGAAGTGTGGAACAGCGACCATGCCCGTTATGGGGGTTCTAATCAGATCAATCCGGAAGTATTGACTGTGAAGCATGAGGGCTACCATGGAAAACCATGTTTTGTGGAGATGACCATTCCACCATATGCAGTAGTCTATTTGAGACCAATTCATCACAGGAAGGAGCGCATTAAATATGGCAAAGGCAAATTGTGTAGCAATGTTGTTGGCAGGAGGGAAGGGCAGCAGGCTGAGTTCACTGACTAAAAGCCTGGCAAAGCCCGCAGTACCATTTGGAGGAAAGTATCGAATCATCGATTTCACCCTAAGCAATTGCACGAATTCAGGAATTGAGACGGTTGGTGTTTTGACTCAGTATCAGCCTCTTCTGCTGAACTCCTACATAGGGATTGGGAGCGCATGGGATCTCGACAGGAAAAGCGGCGGAGTGACGGTTCTCCCGCCATATGCAGAATCATCGGAGGTTCGATGGTACACCGGGACCGCCAGTGCCATCTTTCAAAACCTTAACTACATTGAGCAATTTGATCCTGAATATGTTCTTATCCTTTCAGGCGATCACATTTACAAAATGGATTATGAAAAAATGCTTGATTACCATATCAGTAAAAAAGCTGATGTCACCATTTCAGTGCTGGAGGTACCATGGGATGAAGCAAGCCGTTTTGGCATTATGAATACTTCGGAGGATTTGCGGGTCGTAGAGTTTGATGAAAAGCCTCAACTTCCTAAGAATAACCTGGCTTCCATGGGGATATATATTTTCAATTGGTCACTGTTGAAAGAGTACCTTGAGATGGATGACCGGAATCCGGAATCAAGCCATGACTTCGGCAAGGATGTAATTCCTTTGCTGCTTGAGGAAAAGAAAAAATTAATGGCTTATCCGTTTCAGGGATACTGGAAAGATGTCGGTACTGTTAAAAGCCTGTGGGAAGCAAATATGGACCTGCTGGATGATGAATGTGATCTCAATCTGTTCGATCATGAATGGAGAATCTATTCTGTTAATCCGAATCAGCCGCCTCAGTATATTTCAGAAGACGCTGTTGTGGAAGGCTCACTAATCAATGAAGGCTGCGTTATAGAGGGAACCGTTGATCATTCTGTTTTATTCCAGGGGACAAGGGTGGAGGCAGGGGCTCACCTCAAGCATTCTGTGGTAATGCCTGACGCGGTAATCGGGAAAGGCGCATATTTGGAAAAAGTGATTGTGCCTCCGAATGTACGCATCCCGGAAGGAGTATGCATCATTCCTGAAGAGGGGGCTGACGAGGTCATCCTGGTCACAGAAACATTCCTGCAATCGATCATGGAAGAAGAGGAAGTACAATAAGAATTCATCTTTGCGACAGGGGGAAATCACGTGAATAAATCAATGCTTGGCGTTATTGACGCAACAACTCATCATCAGTCTTTAGAGGACTTATTAGTAAACCGTTCCTTGGCGGCAGTTCCGATTGCCGGCAGGTACCGGCTGATCGATTTTATTTTATCCAATATGGTTAATTCCGGCATTCACAGCGTTGCGATATTCCCTAAGTATCAATACCGTTCTCTAATGGATCATTTAGGTTCCGGGAAGAACTGGGACTTGAACAGAAAAAGAGATGGCTTATTCTTTTTTCCTGCACCTGCGGTCGATTCAGTCGACCAGGGAATGGGTTCTTTCAATCACTTCGCTCATCACATGGATTATTTCCACAGAAGTAAACAGAAATATGCGCTGATCAGCAACTGCAATACGATATTTACGACTGATTTCAATCCTTTATTGAAGCGCCATATCGAGACGGGCTGTGACATAACCAAAATGAATCACCAGCATAAATCCATGGAGATTTATTTGCTGGAAACCTCTCTTTTGATCAATCTGATCGAAACACGTGGAAAAACCGGATACACATGTATGAAGGATGTTGTGGAAGACACTTCCGGCAGCCAGAAGGTTTGTGATTATGAATATCTTGGCTATGTGGAAAAAATCCAGTGTATCCAAAGCTATTTCAATGCCAGTATGAACCTCTTGAAGTCAGAATGCTGGAAACAGCTCTTCCGAAAAGAATATCCTGTACTGACTAAGGTGAAGGACGAACCTCCGACAAGGTATCAAAAAGGGGCTTCTGTCAAGAATGCCATCATTGCAAATGGCTGCTTCATTGAAGGCGATGTGAAAAAGAGCACAGTCTTCAGAGGTGTGAAAATCGGAAGAGGAACGACTGTCTCCAACAGTATCATCATGCAAAAAAGCCAGGTAGGAGAAAATTGTGTTTTAGATTATGTCATTCTGGACAAAGATGTGAAGATAGAGGACAATGTGAAGCTTATCGGAAGCCCGGAAAATCCGGTTGTCATCAAAAAAGGAATGATTCAAGGAGCGTTGATGAACTCGTGAAAGTATTATTTGTTGTCTCGGAATGTGTCCCTTTCATCAAATCCGGAGGCCTGGCAGACGTGGCAGGGTCACTGCCGAAGGAATTGAGAAGCCTTGGGACAGACGTAAGGGTCATCCTGCCAAAATATCAGTCTATAGCGGAAGAATATAAAAGCAGTATGAAAAAGGTATGCGAGTTTTCAGTTTCAGTGGGCTGGAGACAGCAATACTGCGGCATAGAATCATTGAAGGTAGATGGGGTCACATTCTATTTTGTGGATAATGAATACTATTTTAAACGAGATGGGCTTTATGGATACTGGGATGATGGAGAAAGGTTTTCTTACTTCACAAAAGCAGTACTGGAAAGTTTGGAGCACTTGGATTTTCATCCGGAAATTCTCCACTGCCATGATTGGCACACGGCTATGATCCCTTTTTTGCTGCGTACCCAATATCAATGGAGAAAAGGCTACAGTTTCATCAAGACGATTTTCACGATACACAATCTTCAGTTTCAAGGTGTTTTCCCTAAAGAAGTGATGACAGAGCTATTGGGGATTGAAGAGTCATATTTTCATCCGGAAAAGCTCGAGTTTTACGGAAACATTAATTTTATGAAAGCAGCTTTGATATCAAGTGATTATATTACCACTGTCAGTCCCACATACAGGGATGAAATATTGACAGCTTACTACGGAGAAAAGCTTGAGGGCGTCCTGCGGGTGCGTGCCGGCTGTATCGAGGGCATTTTAAACGGGATAGATGATTCTTTTTATTCTCCCGAAGCGGGCGGGGAAATCTTCCCTTTCTCAAAGGAGAATATAAACGGAAAAAAAGAGAACAAGAAGCGCCTTCAGCAGAAATTTGGCCTGGAGCAAAATCCTCATGTGCCGGTCATTTCAATTGTGTCGAGATTGACCAAGCAAAAGGGCCTTGACCTGGTTAAGGGGGTTTTTCACGAAATCATGCAGGAAAACCTGCAATTCGTGATTCTGGGTACAGGAGATCAGGAATTTCAGCAATTCTTTAAAGAAATGGCGGGCATTTATCCTGATAAGCTAAGGGTAAATATCGGATTTGATGAAGATCTGGCTAAACAGATTTATGCCGGCTCAGATCTTTTCCTGATGCCGTCGCGATTTGAACCATGTGGTTTGGGGCAAATGATTGCTTTGAGCTATGGAACCCTTCCTCTTGTTCGTGAAACAGGCGGATTGAATGACACCGTTCAGTCCTATAATGAGGAAACTAGAGAAGGACATGGGTTTTCATTCAAGAATTTTAACGCTCATGACATGCTCTACACCTTGAACCGGGCACTGTCAATTTATCATGAAGATCAAGAAACATGGAAACTTATCGTCAAAGAAGCAATGGGAATCGATTGTGGATGGGCCCAATCCGCTTTTAAATATAATGGGTTGTACGCAAAAATTTCCTCCAGGAGTGAGAGCCATGTTTTCTGATGTGAATGATTTTAAAGAAGCTTTTCTGAAAAGGCTGGAAATGATGTACGGCAAAACTTTCCCAGATTCCACCCCGCGTGACCAATATTTCACACTTGGGAATATGATCAGGGAGTACATCAGCATAAATTGGATCGGTACTAATGAACAATACCGGTTCAGCGGGCAGAAACAGGTTTATTACCTGTCGATCGAATTTCTGCTCGGCCGTCTTTTACGCCAAAACCTTATGAATCTCGGAATCTATGAAACGGTAGAGGCAGGGTTGAATGACCTTGGAATCGACCTGGATGAAATTGAGGAAGAGGAAGCGGACGCAGGTCTTGGAAATGGAGGTTTGGGAAGGCTCGCTGCATGTTTTCTGGATTCGCTGGCATCTCTTGATTTACCTGGCCATGGCTGCGGTATCCGTTATAAGCATGGATTGTTTGAACAAAAGATCGTTAAAGGGTTTCAGGTGGAGTTACCGGAACAGTGGCTTCGTCACGGCCATGTTTGGGAAGTGAGAAAGCCTGATCTTGCTGTAGAGGTGCTCTTCTGGGGAAGAGTGGAATCCTTCGAAGACAAGGGCAGCTGGAAATTCAGGCATGTAGACGCCGAAGCAGTTACTGCTGTACCTTACGATATGCCAGTTGTCGGATACGAGACTTCCACCGTCAATACATTAAGGCTGTGGAGTGCAGAACCGTCTGCCTATCAGGCCGGCAAGGACATGATGAAGCATAAAAGGGAAACAGAGGCGATCACAGAATTTCTTTATCCGGATGATACCCACGATGAAGGGAAGATCCTTCGTCTAAAACAGCAGTACTTCCTGGTGAGTGCAAGTCTCCGTTCTATTCTCAGGTCTTTCTCTGCTAAAAAGCGGGATATCCATGAATTGCATGAGTATGTATCACTCCATATCAATGATACCCACCCGGTATTGGCCATACCTGAATTGATGAGGATCCTTCTTGATGAACACGGACTGGGTTGGGAAGAAGCATGGGATATCACCACTAAGACATTTGCCTATACAAATCATACGACATTATCAGAAGCTCTTGAGAAGTGGCCGGTTAGGATATTCCAACCGCTGCTCCCGCGGATTTTCATGATTGTGAATGAGATCAATGAGAGGTTCTGCAAAGGTTTATGGAGTGCGTATCCGGGAGAATGGGACAGGATTGAACAGATGGCCATCATTTCTCATAATGAGATTAAAATGGCGCACCTTGCGATTGCTGGGAGTTTCAGTGTAAACGGCGTTGCTGCGATACATACCGAAATTCTGAAGCAGCGTGAGATGAATCTCTTTTATCAATTCTATCCGGAAAAATTTAATAATAAAACAAATGGAATCACTCACCGCAGATGGCTTCTGAAGGCGAATCAGCCGCTTGCCAAGCTGGTGACGAATGCCATAGGCAGCGACTGGGTTTATGAGCCTGAAAAGCTGCAGAATCTTCAAAAGTTCCAAGATGACCGTATGTTCCTTGAAGATCTTCATAAAGTCAAAAATTATAAAAAGCAGCAGCTCGCCCGTAAAATCATGGAGCAAAACGGGGTGGAGGTGGACCCTGATTCGATATTTGATGTGCAGATCAAACGTCTTCATGCTTATAAAAGACAGCTTTTGAACGTACTGCATATCCTTCATCTGTATAATCGTTTCAGGGAAGATTCAAGTTTTGATATGCATCCAAGAACATTCATCTTCGGTGCTAAGGCCTCACCAGGATATTTTTATGCGAAAAAAATCATTAAGTTAATCGATTCAGTCGCGAAGCTGGTCAATAATGATCCTGTTGTAAAGGGCCGAATCAAAGTCGTGTTCATGGAAAACTACCGGGTATCCCTGGCAGAAGATATCATTCCGGCTGCGGATATCAGCGAACAGATTTCAACTGCCAGCAAGGAGGCATCAGGAACCGGAAATATGAAGTTCATGATGAATGGTGCACTCACAGTGGGCACGCTCGATGGAGCCAATATTGAAATCCTTGAAAAAACAGGGCCTGATAATATATTCATCTTTGGATTAACAGCCGAAGAAGTGATGAAGTATTACGCTGATGGCGGGTACTATTCCATGGAATATTATCATCACGATGAACATATAAGGCAAGTCGTAAACCAGCTGATTGATGGAACACTCCCTGACTCAGCCGATCATTTTGAAGAAATTTTCGATTCTCTG
Source organism: Bacillus sp. P14.5 (assembly GCF_003316765.1). GTDB lineage: Bacteria > Bacillota > Bacilli > Bacillales > Bacillaceae_B > Rossellomorea. The sequence goes on from NZ_NIJF01000057.1 coordinate 10,358, forward strand.
CTGGCTGAGAATGACCAGTATTTCGTGCTCCGTGACTTCTCTTCCTATGCTGCTATCCAGGAAAAGGCGGGGAAAGCTTATGAAGATAGAGAGCTGTGGCTGAAGAAGAGCTTAACCAATATTGCAGGATCCGGGTATTTTTCCAGCGACAGGACAATTAAGCAATACGCACGTGAAATATGGGGAATTGCAGGAAAAGAGCTGCAGAAAAGATAACAAAAGAGGCTGGGACAAAACCTTATAAAAAGCTCTATTCAAAAGAATGTGTCTGAGTATAAAGAAAGGATTTCCGCTCCAGGTGCACGACTCCGCGGGGCGGGCGCTGAGCCTCCTCGGCTTTGCCTGCGGGGTCTCACCTGTCCCGCTAGTCCCGCAGGAGGTCGCACACCTTCCGCTCCAATCCGCCTACGATCAGGAACTGGCGGATAACCTAATCTAAAAAATAACATCTTTAAGGTAAGAGCCTAATAACAAAAATGAACCGCATGAGATCAAGTATATAACCTTGATCTCATGCGGTTTTATTTTCGATGATTTTTACTTGCATCAATTAGTTTTCTACTTTTGTCCCAGCCTCTTTTGTTTAAATATGTAGGAGGCCGGTTTCCACCCGGCCCCCAAGTGTGAGTAAAGATATCTATACATCATCAGGCATCATCC
>NZ_NIJF01000045.1 GCF_003316765.1 Bacillus sp. P14.5
CGTACTTAGTTACATCATGAAAACTTCATTCCTAATCGTACAATTGAGTACAACGATAACCGCATAAGTAAGTTCATTGCCCAATATGGAAAATGTGCCGTTACAGGTAGTGAACTAGGCAAACATGATTGGCACTGTCATCATAAAGTCCCGTATCATCTCTCCAGAGATGACACGTACTCAAATTTGATTGTGCTGCATGAAATCGTCCACCGCCTGGTTCATTTAAAGGATATTGAAAAGATGAAAGATTTAATGAAAACTCTAGAGTTAAATAAAAAACAAATCCAAAAGGTAAATGAACTCCGAAAACATTGCGGAAACGACTCAATCATAAATTGGAATCAAAGTGCTTCTATTAATTACATAGAAATGAATGAATTGGATTAGTTGGGGCGCCGTATGCGGTGAAAGCCGCACGTACGGTGCTAGCAGGGGGAAAAGGGAGCGATAACTTCAAACCCTTACCTATCTGTCATGAATAAACCGAAACTATGATGAATGAGTATTCGTCTAATTTTAAGTGTTAATCAATAAGGACAACTGAATAAAAAAATTCTATAAGAGGGGGGGGGAGAAAATTGAAAAAGTTCTCTTGGTTAAGCTACTGGTCTTTAATTTTTAGCGTTTTACCAATACCATTTTTCTTTGCAATGCTTTATGAACTAATAAGGATAAACGGCTATTTCGGTTTTTCTCTTATCGCCTTGTCCATTATTTTATCTTTGGTTTTTGGGATTATGGCTTTCATTAAAAGCACAGAAAAAAATATACTTGCTGGAGTAGCCATTTATATCGCACTATTTAGTGCGGGAGTAGTGGTCATAATTTTATTGCTTGGACAAATGGGTAACCAACCAAATGCCTAATCGTCTTCTAAATACAAGTCACCCTTTGTTCAAGTAAAGGGCAGCATTCCTGTTATGAAGAAAAATGGGGTTTGAACAAGAAAAGATCCTCTTGGTATGATATGAGTGTCCTGTGCTGGCCAGCAAAAAGGACAAAATCATATCTACCAGGAGGCCTTCAACATGAATTATAACCAAAATGAAAAGATTGCTCAAATTACTTCTCAAACACTAATTATAGGTGTAGACATTGCGAAATTCAAGCATGTCGCGCGTGCTCAGAACTTCAGGGGGATGGAGTTTGGAACTCCGTGTCACTTTGAAAACTCACACGCTCACTTCGATCTGTTCTTAAGCTGGATCAAGCAGCTGATGGATCAAAATAAGATGGACAAGTTAATTATAGGCATGGAACCAACAGGCCATTACTGGTTAAACTTAGCCCACTTCCTTAAGGAGAAAGAGATTAAGTTTGTGGTGGTGAATCCCATGCATGTAAAGAAATCCAAAGAGTTGGATGACAATTCACCAACTAAAAATGATGTTAAAGATGCCAAAGTGATTGCCCAGTTAGTCAAAGATGGAAGATACGCTGAACCGCAAATTCCGCAAGGAGTTTATGCAGAACTTCGTGTGGCACGAAAAATACGCGACCTTTTGTCTGTTGATCTTCAGATGCTTCAAGGGCAAGTTCACAACTGGCTAGACCGCTATTTCCCCGAATTCCTAACCGTCTTTAAGGATTGGGAAGGGAAAGCAGCACTACAACTATTAAAGCTGAATGTATTACCACATGAGTTGGAACTTTTATCGGATCAGGACATTCTGACTCACCTTAGAAAGACTGTAAAACGTGCGGTTGGACTCCGTAAAATTCAAGAGCTTAAACGAGCTGTCAAAGACTCAATTGGCATAAGGGAAGGCTCAAAGATGGCTAAATTAGAGCTTCGCACTTTACTGGAAAAGTATGAATTGGTAATCGAAAGGTTCGAAGAATTAGATTCAGATATAGAAGAACTTCTTGAACAAATCCCTGGAGTTCCACAAATGTTAGCGATCACGGGAATCGGTAAGGAAACAGTGGCTGGGTTCTATGCGGAAGTAGGAGACCTAAGAAACTATTCTCACCCTCGCCAGATCATCAAATTGGCGGGACTTAGCTTGAAGGAGAATACTTCCGGAAAGCATAAGGGACTAACGAAAATCACGAAACGAGGCAGGAAAGCACTCAGGGCTCTCCTCTTCCGAGTAGCTATGCCGTTAGTCGCCAAGAATGCCGCCTTTAAATCGTTACATCAGTATTTTACTACTCGACAGAGTAACCCATTGAAAAAGATGCAGTCCATGATTGCCATATTTAACAAGCTAATTAGAATCTTATTTACGATTGGCACAAAGCAATGTGAATTTAGTGAAGAAAGAATGTTGAAAGACATTCCCCATCTGGCTTCATTGCAGGCAGCAGCTTAATGTTTCACAGTTGTTTATTAGTATTTTTCTAATGATTATAGTCATAGACATTTGAAGCACGGATTAGTCAGTAAAACCATTAATGTGCGGGCATAGACCCTGTAGGGCAGCATGACTGACATCCACCTCATGGAAAGGTTGGACGAAGGAATTTTAGAGCATAGACTCTGTGAGAATTGGGAGGGTTAACCTCCATGAGAAATGTGGAGATCCACCAGTGCGACCATACTTTTACTAGTTATCCACTTTTTGGATTGAAGTGGCTAGGTAGACTAGCTTTCTTTTTCTCTTTATGCCCAAAATTACCCTTACTTTCAACATCTATCCATACTTCAGCTGTCTTAGCTATTTAAATTTCTTAGGAATATTGAGAATAAGCGAGAAAACAAGAGTTATCTCTTTCTTTATAGAGGGAGGTTAATTGAATAATTCGAAACTTTGATGAATGGGTTTCCGTCTAATTACCAAAGTATCAAGAGAAATACAGTTCGCTGAATAGCACAAGATTAAGAGGAGGTTGATTTATGAAAAGGTTATTCGTAAGTTTACTTTGTTTTCTGCCTCTAGTGGGCAGCCAACAAAACGATTCTGTTAGTGGAACAATCACGGATGAAAACACAAAGGCAAAAATTGAACAAATAACAGACACTTCGTCTCATACAGTAGTTGAGTATCTTTCGGACGGAATGAGCAGAGGTAATCACGAATATGAAGGAAATATCGTTGTAGATGAAGATTATTACAAAGATAACTCCATTGAAAGAGGAGATGTGATTTATTTTGAAACCCCTGACATAGACAAAGAAAAGTATCCGCAATTGAATCCTAATAAAATGAATATTTCTAGAGTGATTGCTTTACCTGGAGAAACCGTTGAGATAAAAGATGGTAATGTAATTGTAAACAACAAAAACCTGGACGCTTTCTATGGTTCTTCTCTAAGTTTAGGAATGGCACAAGATGAATATTTGTCTTATTTGGACGAACAAAATGCAACGTATGATGAAGAGAGTGTCCGCGAATATTTCTCTAGGGATATTAGGAAAGTTGAGCTCTCTAATAATGAAGTGTTTGTCTTGGGAGATAACGGTTATAGAAGCATTGATAGTTCAATCTTCGGACCACTCCCCATCAATAATTTAAAAGGTAATATCCTGGGAATAACCCCATAGTTAACCAGATTACGATTGTATAGAGCGACATATCTTATGTGGATGAAGGGTGAATTTTTGTATGAGTAGTATCGGAAGTGAATACCTAGGTGTTGTTATAAAACAGCTAGAAGCATTAAAAAGCAGGGCTGAAGAAGCATTCACTCAACTATCTGACGAAGAATTACATTGGAAGCCAAGCAGTGAATCAAATAATGTGGCTATTCTGATTCAACATCTTAGTGGGGATATGAATTCAAGGTGGTCGGGATTTTTAACTACTGACGGTGAAAAAAACACTCGTGACAGAGATAAAGAGTTCGTTGACCTCTGTTCGACAAGAGAATCCCTTATGGAGCAGTGGAATGGTGGATGGAAGTTACTTTTGGAGACAATAAAAAAATTGAAAGAGGATGACTTACAGCGAATTGTTATACTAAGAAATAACCCAATAAGTGTCCTCGGTGCTATTCAGATAGAAATTGTTCACATAAGCAATCACATCGGTCAAATACTTTATATTGGGAAACAGATAAAAGACTCAGACTGGATTATCCTTAGCATACCTAAAAATGGTTCTAAGGAGTTTAATAATAAAGTCTCTGCTAAAGATAGATAAAAAGACCATCTTATGTTTTCGGTTTTGTTTTCAAAGGTCTGAAATTATTTATTGGAATTTAGTTTAAGTTTAATATATATAACCGGTTGGTTTATATTCACAGTAGGAATAATTGGCTTTATAGCTTCTCTGTTAGCGAAGGGAATATACATCTGCCATTCTTAGCAATAATAATTGGTTTCTTTTGTATATGGTTATCCAAAATCTTGAGCAGATAGTTATTCAATAAAGGTGGCGTTAATCCAAGAAGGATTAACGCTTCTTTTGCTGAAGTTATTGGATGAAAGGGGCATTTTCTGGAGAAGTATTGGATAGAAATAAAGGATCTTTTACAATCTTTAATGAACCTAAAAGGAAAGGGAAAAGGGGGAAATTAAATTGGGTTCGAGGATCATGCACCTGGTTATAGCAAATAGAATAGCAGATGAACTGTCACTCAAAGATAAAACATCATTTCTTTTAGGGGGCATTGCAGCTGATGCAGTTTCACCTAAAGACTTATCACATTTTTACAAAGGGAATGTTAAAGACTATTCCCGATATATTGATTACAGGGAATTCATACATAAATATAGCTTTAATAAAGATTCCCACTTTATAAAGGGATACTATACTCACTTAATCGCTGATGACATTTGGTTGAAAGGCTTTTATCTGCCTTGGTTAAAGAACCGAATGGAGGCAGATGAGGATATATTCAATCGATACCATAATGATTTTCGATTATTCAATGGGAAACTATTAGATTACTATGGATTCACACAAGAATTAAGTGAAACAATTAGTAAAAGTGGGACAATCATTGACACGGAAGAGGTAAATTCTAACGATGTAAAAGAATTTATCCCTTATGTCATAGGGGATATGGATTATGGCAGCGACGAACTTGAACAGCCACTAAGAGTGTTCACAATGGAACAAATTATTGGGTATATAGAGACTTCCGTAGATAAGGGCTTAATAGGCATTAAATCTTTATAAATAGTTAATGTGATGGTGTTGAACTGTCCCAGCTTAGGTTTATTTCATTAAGGGGTGCCATAGCTAAAGATTAGCCAAAACTGATCCCAGGCTACTGCTTCTTCAATTATTGGAGCAGTTTAATGGAATTAGTGTAAAAGATTGAAACTCTATCCATTTGCTAATCGTCATATACCCAAATAAAAATGCCATAATGGGAGCAAGTATTAAAGTTGAGGAGGCAATTGATTGTGGATATAGTGTTTGGGGTTTTAATTGCTGTTTTGTTGTTATTTTTCTCTTCTTTGGAACTTTGGTATGCACCGGATAATAGTTCGTTATTTAAGGGTTTTAGAACAAAACTAATGATAATTCTTCCTCTATTTTTATTATCGTTTGCAATTTATTATTTCTTTTTGTCGTGATGGTTTTATAACTGTATTCCATATACGGAGGCGTTGGCTGAACAAGCTGTCGCCCTTTGAGTCTATGTAGGTTAGAAGATTGAAAGGAAAATAATTCACGCACAAAAAAGGGGGTATAGAAGCTGGACTTATTAATCTGGATAACTATTGTTTTCATAATAGTCGGATTTGCTTTTCTTACTTTTATGAAAAAAGGGATGGAAAGGAAACTTGCTTTTATAACAGCAAATACGGAAAACGAGGAAAATTCAACAGAAACTAAATCCATAATTTGGTGGATAGTGAGTGCCGCAGCTTGGGGAATAGTGAGTATGTTTCTTATTGTTTGGTGTTTTCATAATCACTTTGGATAACTGTTAAAGGAACAGGTGCATATGCTTTCTAGAAAGGAGTAGAGTGACTTGCAAAAAATAAGATATTCCAAAGACCTAATGGGTGTTCGAATTGTGGCTACAGTGGTTGTAATCTTGGCTTTGATATTACCATACTTTGGTTTTATTTCATATAGAATAACGCCGTTTTTAATCCTTGCAACGATTGTTGTTTTTTACATAATCGAAGGTCAACTTGGTAATTAAAGGTGATTAGAAATAATCTTACTTTTTTTGAAAAAACGGATACACCAAATAAATTCTGAAATTTAGTAGAGCTATGATAATTCTTCTAGAGTAATCCAAGTTATTGAGGTGATAGAGTATTTTCCATTACTTAGTCCAAAGCAGCAAATTTTTAAATAACAGTAGTCAAAGGGATTAAATTACCTTGTTTGCAGTTATTTGTTCTGCTGCTGAAGTGGCCATTTGCTTTAATCACTGACAAAATAATCCATAGAGGGGGGATTCCGTGAAGGGTGTAAAAAAGCCGATAAAAGAAAACAGAAAAACTGACTCAATATTGATGGCATTGGTAGTGGTTTTACTTGTAAAGAATGCAATTGACCTCTTTTTCTTTGACCTGCTGCCAACTGCTGCAGATAATCTCTTTTGGTTTTTAATTTCTACAGTTTTGATAGTTACCTTTTTTATCAAGAAAAATTACATATATCTTGCCATAATGCTGGTACTATTAATAGCAGGTTTCGTGAATCTTAGTCTGGAAATATAAAGAGTACGTATTAGGGGGTATCAGGCAGAGTCTATATCCTATTTGCAGACGTTTAGTCCAATCTCACTTATAGAGGTAATGCTATGATCACTATAAAAAAGATTAAAATCATCCTATTTCTGATACTTGGCTTCCTGTCGCTCGCGATCGGGGTCCTGGGAACGGTGCTGCCTGTATTGCCCGGCGGTCCGTTTTATTTGTTTGCAGCTTTCTGCTTTGCCAGAAGCTCCAAGCGGTTTGACGATTGGTTCAGGAACACTTCTATATATAAAAAATATGTTTTAGCTTTTCTGCAGAAAAAAGGGTTGACTCGTAGAGAGAAAATAAGAATAAATGTCATTGCGGATTTCTTCGTGATTCTTTCTATCTTGTATATAGATATCCTGATAGTCCAAATACTGTTATTAGCTCTTGCCCTGTATAAACATTATTACTTTATCAAAAAGATCGAGACAACAGCGCCAAGCATTAAAAAGTACCACTCATTATAGTTGTAATGAAGTTGTACCAACCTTTGAATATAGGATTATAGGAATGATAATGGCTTGATATTATTATAAATTGGCTTCCTGTTAATTATTTGGAACAGTATTTTCTCTATTAATAGATGTCCTAGTCAGGGAAAATACTGCGCATAATAACGAAATAATCACAATGGCAGCCCCAAACCAGGCAGTATGGGTGACTGTTCCGGTTTGATTAAGCACTATGCCGCCGAATCCTGAACCTAGTGAAATCCCTATTTGTATAGCTGAATTATTAAAGCTTTGCTGAATATCGGAAGTAGCTGGGTCTGTATTGATCAAGTAGGCTTGCTGCGGTGGTGCCAGGCTCCAGCTTAATGCAGCCCAAACCATCATGACAGGTATAAAAACGATCAGTGAAAAAGTCGAAAATGGTAAGATAAATAAGGCGATTGCAAATGCACTGATCACAAGGATAATGCTTTTTGGAGCTCCGATCGAATCGGAAAGAATGCCTCCAAAGGCCCCTCCACTTACAGCTGCAATCCCAAATAATAAATAACAAATACTAATCCAGCCGGAGCTCAAGTTCATTTCCGATTCTAAAAATGGAGTGAAATAGGCATAAAGTGTATAGTGTCCGGCCAGCAAGAATACAGTTGCAAGGTGAGCACTTCCTATTTTGGCGCTGGCCACTGCTTTTAATTGCTGTGAAAGAGGGATGGTACTTTCCCCTGGTACACGCTCCAAAAAGATTGAAATAAGGATGAAAGATCCGATTGATAAAATCGCAATTCCAAGGAATATCACTCTCCAGCCGAATGTATCCGAAATAAGGATACCAAGCGGAACGCCCATCACAAGGGATGAACTGATTCCCATATAAATAAGCCCCAAAGCCTTTGCCCGATGTGCAGGCGTAACAATTTTAGCAACGATAGTTAAGGACAGGACAACGATGAGGGCTGTACTCATTGCAGTCAGTACCCTTGCGGTCATCATAAAAGTAAAATTCGGACTGAAATAGGTCATAATATTTCCAATAAAGAAAACAAACAGAGATATGAGATATAGTTTCTTTCGCTCAATTTTGCTAGTCAAGACAAGCAAACCTGGTCCTGCAACTGCATAAATCAGCGCGAAAACGGTTATCAGTTGTCCTGCACTGCTTAATGAAATATTAAAATCTTCTGCGATAGTAGGAAGGATTCCGCCTACGATTAATTCGACCAATCCAACCGCAACAGTTGATAAGGCCAGTATATACACTTTAAAATTCATCTTGATTCAACGCCCTTTCACAATAAACTTCAAATTTCAGAAAATAAAAAACTCCTGATTACAGAAAAAGAATAGAAATTCATTTTCTGTAATCAGGAGTTTAAGGTTCCTGGTAGAGACCCCCAAGCCATATTCTTGAGGTTATACAGTGTATATATTTTTTATAAAATACTTTGAAGAGTTTATCAGATGTTTATAGATTATACAAGGGTTATAGGTAGTTTATATATTATTTCATTAGGCTCGGATAAAGCCAAATGATCTCCGGCTTTCTCTTTCTTTATTAATCGAACAGTTTCATAGATTAAGAAAATCGCAAAAAGCACTTAATTTAATATGAAATTCCACTTGGGAGTGATCTTATTGGAAAAAGAGAATAGAGATATGGCCTTGAAAACTTTAAACTATTTATGTAATGGTTCACAAATTGAAGGGGTAATATTTCATGGCTTAAGGGTTCTTCTTTCTGAAAATGAAAACAACAGCCACAGAATAGATGGACAAATATCGATAAATATTGAAAGCGGTATCAAGGTATTTCAATCAATGCCTGAAACAGATCCAGAGTCCAATGAAATACCTAATCTTGATTGGGTGGAATCAGCGAAGATACTGTGTGAACTGCGTTTGAAGAAGATTGTAGATGTTAAGTTGGGACAAGAAACTCCTCATCTCTACTTAATTCTTCAATCTGGAGAAGTCTTATTCATTAATGGTCATCATGACAAATTTGAGAGCTGGCAAGTGGAAGTTCAAAATAACACTCTTGAAAATGAAGTTTTTTTAGTAGCAGCCTGCCCAGGGGATGATTTAGCTGTATGGGTCCCAGGGGATATTCTAGAGTAGGAGAGTTATGCTTGGCTTGTAACAAAAGATGATCCAGAACTAGCCAGCGTATTAAGAGACCTCCTGCAAATGGAGATTGAATTTCAAAATTGAATAAGTTGAATTTGAAACATTAACTATTTGGAACTCGTCATATTCTTAAGAGCCAGCAGAGATTAACTGTAAGTGTTGGGAGGGGCTCCTTCAACTTAGAGGTTTTTTTAATAGGATGGTTTTCAAACCAAAATCTAATTGAAGTTGCATCAGCGATAGGGGGCATTAGAATGTCTGGTTTCTTTATAGCACTTATGTTTTTCTTTATCGTAATGGCAAACATCATCGCGTTTATTTCTTATAAGAAAAAGAAAAGTCTATATGCTGCTGCTTTTGTTCTATTACTGCTGGCAGCTGTATTTGGGGCAATTGGCGGTATTGTAGCATTACTTACTATTCGTGACCCATTTGCAATATTTTATGGTTTGCAAGTTGGATATTATTTGCTGATTAATAGTGTCATTGTTTTAATTATTGCAGTTATCGTCACTGTTATTAAAAGATACAATAACAAGTAAAGATGGGCGTATGGGAGAAGTCATTGAAGTTCCGAGTATTTGTACTTTCCCAAAGTACAAATCTAAACTGAGGAGGGTTTGTTAATGAAAGAGCAGTATTATTCAGTCTTATCAGTAGTCTTCTTTCTAATGGCTGTTTTCCCACTCATAGCTGGGTTGACGACATGGGGAAATGACCTATACGCAGCTGTTTTGAATATAAGCATCTTTTTGCCTTTGATTTTTGGTTTGGCGGGATTGACTTTTGCTTTACTTGGTATGAGAGGCAAGGTCAAAATTAGTCTTATTTTGGTGAATGTTTTAAGTGTAGCTCTTTCGTTATTTTTGGTGTTTGTAGCGATGTATGGCTTTCAACAAGCTTAGCAGCTACTTGATTAGAGCCTTCTTATTTTTTCTAAGTGCAATCCTTGAGTATAAGGGCAGGGTAAATGATAAAGTCTTAAGGATACGTTTGTTCAGGCTCTGAAAAAGTCATGATATACTAAAGAAAACTAAAGAAGCGAGGGTGTATCATGGCAAAACATCGAATTTATACTACCAGTTTTGCAAGTGTCTATCCCCATTATGTTGCGAAGGCGGAGAAAAAGGGACGCACCAAAGCAGAAGTGGATGAAATCATAAGCTGGTTGACAGGGTATAGCCAGGAAGAGTTAGCTGAAATACTGAAAAAAAGACAGACTTTGAGACATTCTTTGGAGAAGCTCCCCAACTGAATTCTTCACGTACCTTAATTAAAGGTGTGATATGTGGTATCCGAGTGGAGGATATCGAAGAACCAACTATGAGAGAAATTCGCTATCTGGATAAGTTGATTGATGAATTAGCTAAGGGTAAAGCGATGGAAAAGATTTTGCGTAAATAATACTGAACATGCAGCACCGATTCCCTATTTAAAGAGTCAGTGTTATTTTGAAAACAGATTATGACATTCAATAGAAAAAAGGGAGTAGGAAGGACGGTGAAATGAGTGAAAGCTATTTTGCAGAATGAATTTGGCAGTGCAGATGTCCTTACTTACACGGATGTTGAGATACCAACCATTGCTCATAACGAGGTGCTAATTAAAGCATCACATACAAGTGTTAACTATGCAGATATTAAGAAACGTGTGGGAAATAAGGGAAAAGGAAAGTTTCCTTTAATGCTTGGATTGGATGTTGCAGGAACGGTTGAAGAGGTATCTCCTGACTCTGCCTTTTCGGTAGGAGACCGGGTAATTGCTTTTCCTAAGAATGGATCTTATGCCGAATATGTCGCAGCACATGAGCAGTTAGTTTTTAAAATTCCAGACAGTCTGTCATTTGAACAAGCCTCCGCCATGCCTACCGTATCAATCCTCTCGTATATTCTTCTTTATGAGGTTGGACAAGTGAAGGAAACGGACACCATAGTTATACATAGCGCGGCTGGTGGTGTCGGATCGATGTTAATTCAATTAGCCCGCATAGCAGGTGTTGGTAAAATAATAGGGACTGTCGGTAATTTGGAAAAAGAATCTTATGTTAAGAGATTAGGCGCGGATATTGTTTGCACTTATGAAACCTTTTCTGAAGAAGTATTAAGGGAGACTGATCAGAAAGGTGCAAATGTGATATTCGATTCAGTTGCCGGAGACGTGACCACTAGTAGTTTAGACTGCTTAGCCTTTTACGGCACCCTTGTTCAATTTGGAAACAGCAGTGGTAAAGTGGGCACAATCAAAACAAGTGATGTACATAGCAGCTGCAGGAATATTAAAGGATTCAGTCTGGGAACAACAAGAGAACTTGATCCAGCACGATTGAAGCCTGTTGCAGAAAAAGTGATTGAACTATTTGCTTCTAATAAAATTTCGCTTCCAATTGCACAAGTATTTAATCTAAGCGATGCTGGGCTGGCGCATAAATTAATTGAGAGTCGTGATTATGAAGGGAAAGTTTTGTTGAAAATATAATCTTAGATCAGCTCCGTTTAGCTAGGCTTATCCAAAATGGGTAAGCTTCTTTTTATAAAAAATTTCCTCTTGAGTTTGCTGAACGGTTTTGAAATAATTAGAATAAGTTTCCAAATCAAAAGAGATCAATTCTACGATTGGTGGGGAAGTCATGGAAAAACCAGTAGTAATTCTGAGTGAGTATAATCCCCATTGGGAAGATCAATTCGAGTATGAGAAGAAACAAATCATGGGTGTAAGTGGTAATAAGATTAATGGGATTGAACATATCGGAAGCACTTCGGTCCGGGGGCTTAAAGCTAAGCCCATCATTGATATCCTGGCAGGAGTCAGGGATTTGAATGTGGTTTCTTCTCTGATCGGTCCTTTAAGTGAAGTCGATTATGAGTATGTTCCTAAACCGGAATTAACCGACAGAAGTTTTTTCAGAAAGGGATTGTGGGGCAAAGGCACCTGCCACCTGCATATTTGTGAGATAAATAGCAGTGAGTGGGTTGAGAAGTTACTGTTTCGTGATTATCTGAGGAAGTTTCCTGGAGCAGCTGAAGAGTATGCTCTGCTAAAGAGTGAGCTTTCTTCTCTATATAAAAATGATCGGCCTGCTTATACCAAACAAAAGGAACCTTTTATTAAAGATATAATTAAAAAGGCTAGTAAATTAAGTGGATCTTGATTTCCCATTTTCAAGTAATAGTCATATAAAGAAAAGGAAGTGCCGTTTTGAAAAGAAGCTATTTAGTAATAATGTCAGCAGCAATTCTAGCAATCTCTACAGCATGTTCTAACTCCACAGGTGAAAATGAAGAAACATCCAATGTATTACCCGCATCAGAAACTGCAGCTTCTAGGACGGATAATAAGGATACAAGTATCCCTGAAGAAGAAAACAGTTCCCAAACAAGTGCTTCAAAAGATGAGACAGAAAAGGGGACAAATGATTTTGATGTCGATAACTATTTAAATGAGAAGTATGCAATAGAAAATACGCATTACAAAACAGACATATGGAACAATGAAGAGACGGGAAGAACAGAATACACAGTAATAATACTTCCTGATACCAAGGAATTTGGCCAAGAGATAAATGAAGTGTTCAAGAATGGCGATACCGTATCACCTTCTGATGATGAACGAACAAAAGCAATGCTGGATATGGCTCCGAAAATCATGGACGATTTAACTGATGACAAGCATCACGTCGATTCGGTTAATTGGATGTCATACGATGGTGAATTCACAGTAAGGTTAATGCAGGATTTCCAAAATAGTGATTTGAGTACTAATGAAGAGGGAGAATCTTTATCTAACTATTCCAGTAAACAAATTGAATACGCTCGTGTATGGCTGCAGCTTGGTGTTCATCAAGAAATCGATGAATTGAACGTCCGTCACATTCCGGCAGGGACGCCAATGAACCCTAACCATGAGAAAAGCATCGGCTACCCGGAAGATGTCATTCAGTTAGCAGGTTCCCGATTGATCGACGGTTCGGTAACTTATAGTGGAAATGGTGATGGTACTATCAACGTATATAAAGTTCCTTTGCGCTGGGATGGCAACTACTCTGATATTGATGAAAGCTTCTATGAAGAAATCGTTGAAGATACCGAGCTTGTCTATATTGACACCGGCGACGATGAAAAAATTATAGACCTAATACAATTAATTTCGGATAATGGAGCGTATTGACAGGCTGAAAAATTCATCAAAAACCATATCTCTAGCAAAAGTATTTTTCTATTGTTTATACTATAAGCAATATCTATAAAAGGGGTTGCAAAGTCATGACAAAAAGAGAGCTGGAATACAAAATCAGCGAGGTAAAGGCTGATTATGTCCGGATACAGGCAGACATGGAAAAAGTGGATTCTGTCGGAGGAAACACTAAAAAATCAGAAGAGCGATTAGAGCAGCTGGAAAACGAATTGGCCCAGCTTAACAAACAGCTTTCAGAGCTATAATAAAATCCTGGAATCAAGGAAGTACATAAATAAAGTAGAGGACGAAATCGCTTAGGATTTCGTCCTCTTTTTTTATGATCATAGGGCAGGATTTTATACTTGTATAGGAGGATTGAGGGAATCTTCTTCGAGTGTTTAACAGCATTAAATGCTCAGATTTAGAAGGTGATGAGGTAAAAAGGAGTTTTAAACAGCATCAAATAACCAGATTCCCAAGATGATGAGTTATAAGGGAGCTTTTAACAGCATCAAATGCTCCGATTATAAAAAATGATGAGGTAAAAAGGGGCTTTAAACAGCATCAAATGCTTAGGTTTAGAAAATGATGAGGTAAAAAGGAGCTTTAAACAGCATCAAATGCTCAGATTCTAAAGATGATGAGGTATAAAAGGGCTTTAAACAGCATCAAATCATCAGAACCTGAAACATGCTGGGGTATAGAAGTGTGTTTAACAGCATCAAAAATAAGATTCTTGAAAACAATGCAGTATAAAGATCCGTCCCCAAAGTAAAACAAGCCATGAATGTTTAGAGTCTCAGCATTTACAGATAACATTAAAAGAAGAATTTAATGTTACTCGCCTCTTAACAAAACCTTTACAATTCCATCCTTGAAATTAATATATAAGCGTATTATTATATAAGCAGAACGTTATGTATCAAACGAATAAATGACTTTACTGGTTGAGACACTAAAAATACTAACATCACCCAAGCTTATAAGTAAATCATTATTTGATTATTATTAACATGGAAGGTGGTTATGAAATGCCTGCTGTCATGATTCAATTAGAAAGAGCTGCTGCTGTCTTGAAATTGCTTGGCGATAAAACAAGACTGACGATGGTAAAGATCCTTGATCATCATGATTGCTGTGTTTGTGAATTTGTGGAGATTTTTAAAACCAGCCAGCCAGCTATCAGCCAGCATGTCCGTAAACTGAAAGATGCTGGATTGGTGAGTGAATCACGAAGAGGTCAGTGGATAGTTTACTCATTGAACAAGAACAGTGAATTCTATCCTTTGGTACAGAGCCTGCTCGATCAGCTACCGGACCAGGGATTCAGATTGAAAGAGTTGGAGAAACAAGGTTTGAGAATATCATGTGAGTAAAAAGGAGGAAGAATCTTGACGCAGATTATTTTAGCATCGGTGATTTTCCTGATCACCCTTATCTTAGTCATCTGGCAGCCCAAAGGGTTATCCATTGGGTGGTCAGCATGCGGAGGAGCTATACTGGCTCTGATTGTGGGAGTAGTCGATTTTAATGATGTCATCGACGTTACATCCATCGTCTGGAATGCCACTTTGGCTTTCATCGCCATCATCATCATCTCTCTCATTTTGGATGAAATAGGTTTCTTTGAGTGGGCTGCCCTGCATATGGCCAGAGCTGCAAAAGGAAACGGAGTCAGGATGTTCGTGTATGTTTCCATCTTGGGAGCATTGGTGGCAGCATTTTTCGCGAATGACGGAGCGGCCCTGATTTTAACACCCATCGTATTAGCAATGGTAAGGAATCTTAACTTCAATGAAAAAATGGTGTTTCCATTCATCATTGCCAGCGGATTCATTGCGGATACCACATCGCTTCCGCTTGTAGTCAGTAACTTGGTGAACATCGTTTCAGCGGACTTTTTCGATATAGGATTTGTAGAGTTCGCATCACGGATGATTGTTCCGAACTTGTTTTCATTGCTTGCCAGTATTCTTGTCTTATACTTATTTTTTAGAAAAAGCATTCCATCCAATTACGATTTATCGCAATTGAAGAAGCCTCAGGAGGCCATTAAAGATCACAAGATGTTCCACTTATCATGGATTGTTTTGGGGGTACTATTAGTCGGTTACTTTGCGAGCGAGTTCATCGGAGTTCCTGTTTCTTTCATAGCAGGTATTGTCGCGATTTTCTTCCTGCTAATGGCGAGAAGAAGTTCAGCCGTCGACACAAGGACGGTCGTGAAAGGAGCACCATGGGCAATTGTTTTCTTCTCTATCGGAATGTATGTAGTTGTTTACGGATTGCGAAATGTCGGCTTGACCAATGTCCTGGCAGACCTCATTCAGGTAACGGCAGACCAGGGGTTGTTCGCAGCGACCATCGGTATGGGATTCATCGCGGCCATCCTCTCTTCAGTTATGAATAACATGCCTACCGTTATGATTGATGCACTCGCTATCGCGGAGACGGATACAAGCGGAGTCGTCCGGGAAGCCTTAATATATGCAAATATCATCGGATCAGATCTTGGTCCGAAAATTACACCAATCGGTTCTCTTGCAACCCTGCTTTGGCTGCATGTACTGTCCCTGAAAGGTGTGAAAATTTCCTGGGGAACGTACTTTAAAACCGGAATCATCTTAACCATTCCAACCCTGTTCATCACATTAGTCGGCCTTTATATTTGGCTGCTGATTATATAAAAATTTTAACCTGTAAATTCACAAAAAATCTATTACACCAAAAGGAGACTAATTATCATGTCAAAAAAACACTCTACTTCCTATGCACAGGTAACTCTTGCCGAAGCCAAATGGCTGAAGGCTGGGCTAAAAAACACTTAGGTGACGACTGGAATGTCTATAGCGCCGGAATTGAAGCGCATGGTTTGAACCCGAATGCTGTAAAAGCAATGAACGAAGCAGGAATTGATATCTCCAACCAAACATCGGATATCATTGATCCTGAAATCTTGAACAATGCTGATTTAGTTGTTACCCTTTGTGGAGATGCAGCAGATAAGTGCCCTATGACACCTCCTCATGTTAAACGTGAGCACTGGGGCTTCGATGACCCTGCAAAAGCGCAAGGAAGCGAAGAAGAGAAATGGGCTTTCTTCCAGCGCGTCAGAGATGAAATTGGCGAGCGCATCCATACATTTGCACAAACTGGAAAATAAAATAAGGAGCCAAGGGACCTATCTCTTGGCTTTTCTCAAAAATAACATATAAGCATATGCTTATTTAATTGTAAAGGAGCATGAGAGATGAACAAAATTGATATTTTCGATCCTGCTTTATGTTGTCCGACTGGTGTTTGCGGCCCGAGTGTTGACCCGGAATTAACAAGGATGGCTTCAGCTGTATTTCTTTTAGAGAAAAAAGGCTTTGAAATTAAACGTTTCAACCTTGCCAGTGATCCTTCTGCTTTTGTGGAACACAAGGAAATTAATAAATTGCTTCATGAAAAAGGCCCGGACTCTCTTCCGGCCATCCTCGTTAACGGCGAATTAGTGAAGGTCGGAGAATACCCTTCCAACAGTGAACTTGCCCAATGGTGCGGAATCAAACCGGAGGAACTAACAGAAAAGAAACCTAAGCTCAAACTTGATTTGAATTAGAAAGGATGAACGCTCTTGTTTCAACCATTCGATACCAGGACAATTGCCAACACAAAATTTTTATTCTTCACAGGTAAAGGCGGGGTGGGGAAAACTTCCACCGCCTGTGCTTCCGCATTAAGATTGGCAGATGAAGGAAAGCCGGTCCTGCTAGTGAGCACCGATCCCGCTTCGAATCTTCAGGATGTGCTCGAAGTGGAACTGACCAACACACCGATGCCGATACCAGGGGTGGCTAACCTGTCCGCCTGTAATCTGGATCCTGAAGAAGCTGCCCGTGCTTATCGTGAGAAAGTAATCGGACCGTATCGCGGGAAATTGCCGGATTCTGTTGTTTCAACAATGGAAGAACAGATGTCAGGTGCGTGTACCGTCGAGATCGCTGCCTTTGATGAATTCACCAACTTGTTAAGTGATAAATCCCTTGTCGAGTCTTACGAGCATATTATTTTTGATACAGCTCCTACAGGACATACATTGAGGCTTCTTCAGCTTCCAACAGCATGGAGCGGTTTTCTTGAGGAAAGTACACATGGAGCTTCATGCTTGGGTCCTTTATCAGGATTATCAGAAAAGAAACAGGCCTACTCCACAACGATGAAGGCACTTGCAGATCCATCGCAAACGACTCTTTACCTTGTGGCAAGACCGGATGAATCATCCCTGCTGGAAGCCAGCCGTGCGTCACGTGAGTTAAAAGAGATCGGGATCATCAACCAGAAGCTTGTCATGAATGGACTGCTGCAATCACATATTCCAGAAGATAAAGCTTCCTCTTCCTTGCATGCCAGACAGCAAAGAGCTCTGAAGGGTATTCCTGAAGATTTAAGTCAGCTTGACACTTATTCGCTGCCATTCGTTTCCTATTCACTGACTGGTCTTGACAGCCTGCGAAACTTATTCAAAGGAATGATCATCGATGAAGCAGAAACTGAAAACCAACTGCAGACTCTAAGCCTTCCGGGGCTCGGGGCTATAATTGAAGATTTTTCAAACTCCAATACCAGGGTCATTTTTACAATGGGAAAAGGAGGCGTAGGAAAAACCACAATGGCTTCCGCATTAGCCATCGGGTTGATTGGAAAAGGACATAAAGTTCATTTGACGACAACAGATCCTGCGGCACATCTTGAATATATGTTTAAGGGGAGGCAGGCGAAGGAGAACCTGACAATCAGCCGAATCGACCCTAAAGCAGAGGTGGAAGCCTATAAGACAGAAGTACTGTCCAATGTAAGCAGTGACCTGGATGAAGAGGCAATGGCGTATATTAAAGAGGATTTAAATTCTCCATGTACAGAAGAAATTGCCGTATTCCGCGCCTTTGCAGAAGTGGTCGCGAAATCAGAAGAAGAAATTGTTGTCATCGACACAGCGCCTTCAGGCCACACATTGCTTTTACTGGATGCTGCGCAGTCTTATCATAAAGAATTGGCCCGTTCCACTGGCGAAATTCCCGAAAGTGTAAAAACACTGCTGCCGCGGCTTCGCAACCCGAAAGAAACGGGTGTCGTGATTGTTACGCTGGCAGAGGCAACACCTGTGCTTGAAGCCGGCCGGCTGCAAAGTGACTTAAAGCGTGCAAACATCGTGCCAAGATGGTGGCTGATCAACCAAAGCCTTCACGCTACTGAAACAACAGATCCAGTACTGAAAGGCAGAGCAAAAGCTGAAGCTGGGTGGATCAAGAAAGTATCCTCTGAGTACAGTGAACAGTGCGCCATTGTCCCGTTTATGGATGAGGACGATTCAGGCCATGAAGAAGTATCGAAATATATCAATCGGTAAAATGGGGGAATTAAGATATGGAAAAAGTAGTGATTTTAGGAACAGGGCCTGCGGGTCTGACGTCAGCGATTTATTTGGCAAGAGCGAATATGGAACCTCTTATTATTGAAGGAGATCAGCCGGGAGGCCAGTTGACATTAACAACAGAAGTGGAGAATTTCCCTGGATTTGTTGATGGTATCATGGGCCCGGAATTAATGGACAATATGAGGAAGCAGGCAGAAAGATTTGGTGCCCGATTTAAAAGGGGCTGGGTAACAGATGTTGATTTATCGCAGCGTCCTTTTACCTTGAAAGTCAGCGGTTTGGGTGAAATTCAGACGGAATCACTTATTTTGTCCACGGGGGCTTCAGCCAAAATGCTGGGTATTCCCGGAGAATCTGAAAACATCGGCCGCGGAGTCAGTACTTGTGCAACCTGTGATGGTTTCTTCTACCGCGGAAAAAAAGTCGTCATTATCGGAGGCGGAGATTCGGCCATGGAAGAGGCAAGCTTCTTAACGAAATTTGCATCAGAAGTGATAATCGTTAACCGCCGCGAAGAACTGAGGGCATCAAAAATCATGCAGGACCGTGCAAGAGAAAACGAAAAGATTTCCTGGTCCCTGAATAGGACACCCCTTGAAGTCATCTCAGATGGAATGAAGGTTACAGGCTTGAAGGTCAAAAACAATGAAACAGGTACTGAAGAACTAATCGAGACAGACGGAATCTTTGTCGCAATCGGCCATTCACCGAATACTTCTTTCTTGAAAGGCCAGATTGATACAGATTCAAATGGCTATATCGATGTAGTTCCAGGCACGACTGAAACAAATATTCCCGGCGTCTTTGCCTGCGGTGATGTTCAGGACAGCAAATACCGCCAAGCGATTACAGCAGCGGGAACAGGCTGTATGGCCGCACTTGATACGGAAAGATACCTGGAAGGAAACAGAGTGCAGGACTGGAGTAAATCTTTATAAAAGGCTGGTTGCTAAAACCTTATTGCTTTTTCAACAAAAAGTATTAACACTTCTAGCCTGAACTATCTTGGTAAATAATCAAGAAAAGAGCTGCTCATCCTCAAGGGTACGAAACGCAGCTATCCATATTAAACACTCTTTTAAAAAGGCGGAGGAAATATGACAACTCAACACTATCATGAACTAATCAAAGATCGCATATATATCGGCGGTGCTGATGGAGCCAAAGAAATCCTGGAAAAGGGCAAGGCAGATGTCATCTTTGATTTACGTGCCGAAGCACCTGAAGTTGAATATGATAGAACACACAGCCCTATCGTGGATGATGCTGAACATCAGGATGAATCCATCAGAAAATCTATAGACATGGTCGTTGATGCCTATGAACAGGGACAAAAAGTTTACTTTCATTGCGCTGGGGGCAGCAACAGAACCGGTACAGTCGCCATTGGTACACTACTTTCATTAGGGAAAGCAAACTCGATTGAAGAAGCAGAGGATATGGCAAAGGCTGCCCGGCCAAAGATTAACGTAAAACCTGAAATGAAAGAGTCTTTGGGTCGCATTTTCCCGAATAAATAAGGTATCATGGTAATTGGCGTGAAAAATTCATAAAGTAGTAAGGAGTGCAAATATAGTGAACATTACAGATGGAGCTCGTGATTTCTTACAGGAAATGTTAAAAGAACACGATGCTGAAAACATTCGTTTTTATTTTGCAGGCTTTGGCTGAGGACAGCCACAAGTTGGGCTGGCTCTGGATGAGCCGGAAGAAAATGATGAAGTATCAACGATTAATTCAATCAAGGTAGCGATAGACCCGAGAATAGAATCGGCTGCGCAAAACCTGATCCTGGATTTCAATCAGGATAGCAACGGCCTGGAACTCAAAGGGAACGAAAGTGACTGTTGTTAATCTGTAATATAAGAATGGGAAAACCTCTGTGAGGCTTGAAAACAGTTTTACTTTAGAGGAGCGCATTAAATTCAAATAAGATAACGCACTGTGAATTCACTTTAAAATTCACAGTGCTTTTTTTATTGTGGATATTTATTATTAACTTTTTCTTACCCTGCAATTGAGCAGACGCCTATGTTAGAAGAGATTTCAATACAACATTTCACCCATGTTGGATCAATAAGGGGAAATTTTCCCGTTATGATGAAAAACAGGCGCCGTTTTGAAGTGAATAAGGGTAAATTTTCCCCTTAAGCAAAGAAAAATGACTCTTTTGACCTGATTTTTAGCAAATAGAGGGAATATTTCCCTCTATTAAAGGCATTTTAGGAGCTGTTTTACTAAATAAGGGGAAATTTTCCCCTTATTATTAAGCGTCTAAAAAATCTGTCTTACTTACGGACTTTGATAAACTAGGCTTAAAGATCTAAGAATAATACCGTATTTTATAGCAAAAAACCCAGATTCAAAAGGATCTGGGTTTTTTGATTTTTTAGGATCTTCTTATTACATTAAAGCCTTCGTTAGTTTAATATCTTTATCAATTCAATCTCATCTCTTATTGGGATACCTTCATTGCCAATCAAGGGTATCTCTGGTTTTAACTCTCTTGCTTTATCAACTGCATTATTTATAATGTGAGAAAGAATAAAACCTCTTTTTTGATAAAACTTTAATGCTGATAAATTATCGTTTGTTGTTATAAGTTTAACGAGTCTACATCTTTTTTTAATAGCAAGATTTTCTACTTCTTGAACTAACGATGTGCCTATTCCTTTACCTTCTTCAATACTATCCAAAGATATAATTTCCAATTCTTTATCTTTGATTATATAAGTAATTAAGCCAATGATTGCTCCTTTCACATTTACAATTGCAAAACCCTCTAATATACTACAATCATAAACGCCACTTGAAATAACCATTTCTGGACTTCCCCAATGTAATTTGAAAAATTCAATTATTTTGTTTTTCGGTATATCCTCAACTGAGTAGATTTTCATTATATGCCACCCCATTGTAGTAAGATCATATTCCAGCAAGCTGCCCGTTTATAGAAATATCCATTATTCACAATTGTATCACACAATACTAGATGCTCATCTTCGCAAGAACAGGTTGCTAATTGACAAGTCATTTATCACCCTAATTAACATCTCATTTATTATC
The DNA here is from genome assembly GCF_003316765.1 of Bacillus sp. P14.5. Taxonomy (GTDB): domain Bacteria; phylum Bacillota; class Bacilli; order Bacillales; family Bacillaceae_B; genus Rossellomorea. The sequence continues at coordinate 21,836 of NZ_NIJF01000045.1, forward strand.
TGTTCAATATTCGAAGTGCTAATAAACCCCAAATTCGAATGCAAACATTGTTATAACAACAAATAAAGCAGGCTAATTCATATGAATTAGCCTGCTATTTATAATGCTATTGGTAATTTTTTCTACCAAAACGGCACCCCTTAGTGACCTTCACAGGGGCTTTTCTTTAGTCAATAGTTCCTGATTGAAACCATTTCGAGGCCAGCCTCGTATATAACATATAGAAGAAGACGGAGGGCTGCCAATGTATGAATACAAGTATGTTGAAACGACACTTGGAGGATTTTTCACTTCTCCTCAACACAGAGAGGTAATCGATGAGTACGCTTCACAAGGATGGAGGCTGGTTCAGGTTCTGCCGCTAAAATATAATGGACATGGAAAACCGACAGATTATGAAATTATATTCGAACGTAAGATTTCGGTAGACGATTGATTCACTGAGCCTTCTAGACTGGGAATAATTAAGGTATGACGCAGATTATATTTTATTTTAAGTTCTAGGGAGAGGTATAAATGTTTAAAAGTAAACGTTACTGGATGCTACTGCTGCCGTTTTTAATTGTGGGAGTATTGCTTATCCTGTTTTTGCCTCAAGAAGTCAAGCCATTGGTACAACTTCTGGGTATACCATTTTGGATTCTCTATTTTGTTATGGCTATTCTGTTCTGGAAGTTCTCGGATACACATGGGCAGTGTTTGAGTCTGCTGGTCCTTTCCCTGATACACTGCAGGAAACATGGGGACGTATCTATTCAGAATGGTTTCCTGCCTCAAGCTATCAACAAGTAGAAGGGCCGGAGATTTTGTCAATAAAAAGCAAGGATTTATCTTCGTCCGAAGTCAAAAGTGAAATATGGATCCCTGTTTTGAAAATATGATAGGGAAGAGCTAGTTAAACAATGGACTGTAATTCTGTGATTGCAGTCCATTTTTCATTTCATGACCTATACCTATCAGGAAATTCTGTAGATATATTTATGGGTAATTATGTTAAAATAAAGTAGTCGTTTCATAGTAATATTTTGGAATTATTGAAGTGCAAATTTGGAAAGTGGGTTATTAATCTATCTTTTAGAAGAAGTTATTGAAGATGCAGGGGGCTGGGGAAGTGAAGGGAAAATATTTGTTTGATTTCATATTGGCGGTTACGTTAAATGGTTTTTCTTATTATGTTGGAAGTATGATCATAAGCAGCGGCATTCCATTTTGGCAGGCATTCATAATAGGCTTTACGGTTGTTTCTTTAGGTGCTTTAACAGAATTTCTGGGCAGTCCGATGTGGTTGATTGTGCTGGTTCCTTTTCCTGCAGGGATGCTTCTCCTTTACTTATTTTTGGGGGAGGCTATCCCTTTATGGTTTCTTACTTATATCACCACACTCACTATTTATGTCATCATTCATATTCCCATGAGTTATTTCTTCCGCTTTCATTCCTTGATTCCTTCATGGAGATTGTCTAATCATTGACTGATTAAAGGTTTTTCATTGTCATGAAAAAAGGAGGTTTATTTTAATGGATAACAAAACAAAAGGGTTAGTGCTTGTGTTATGCGGCTTGGTCTTTCTGCTGCTTGGAGTTACGATGCCATTGGCAGCTGTCTTAAAGGGTATTTTGCTTGGTTCCAGTTTGATTCTGAATGTGTCAGGTGCTGTTATTTTAATGAATTATATCAAAACTACTAAGGAGAGCAGCCAATAGTAGAACTGAATAGTTACAGTGCAAACAGCAATCATCTTTCGATTGCTGTTTTTTTAGGCTCTTTTCGTAAACTTTGTTGCTTTTAAAATATTGTTGTAAGATAAACCACTTAACTATCTTGGGGAAGCAAGAAAGAAAAGAGCTACTCACTCCAATTAGAGAGAAAACATCAGTATCCGGGGAAAAATCCGGCTCTTGGGATTTTTCCGAAAGCAGTAATTTATGCGAAAACAGCCTTTTTTATTCAGCACGGTTATTTATGAACGTGTTTTGTAAGTGCATGAAAGAAATGAAACATTTGAACTCTATTAATCGTCTAATCAAAACAAGAACATAGACTTGGTAAGGGAAGTGAAAACAGTATGAAAACTTATTCAACTTTTTAAAGCACTCTCTGTTCCCTTGTCAGTCATTTCACTAAGAATGGTTGATCAATACCTATATGGTCTTTTAGGGGGAAGTGACAATTTTGAAAATGAGAGCTATGAATGAAGGGGAAGTTGATAGAGTTGCAGAATTCATTTCCCATTTAAATAGAGAAAAAGCTTCACACATAGGATACTGCGGCCAGGACAGCAAAGAGATCGCTTATTCAATCAGAAATGACATAACTGATTTATCTTATATGGATAGCTTTTTGGTTGCTTATGATCAAGATGAGCTGGTTGCTGTTTTAGGGTTTGATGCCGACATTGAGAATAATTCCGCTGAGATATGGGGACCTTTTTTCAAGGGATTTCATATCGATGTTCTGCATAGCATGTGGAACCGGATGATTGAATTAATTCCTGATCAAGTCCACAGTCTCCGTATGTTTCCAAATAAGAAAAATGTTAATGTGCTTACCTTGGCGGAAGAACTTGGCTTTGTTCAAAAGAGTGTGCAGACCATCCTTAGTTTCGACCGAAAAGACATGGGGCAGGTAAGTGGTGAGCCGTTTCAAGAAATCACACCAGAGTACTATAGTGCAATGAAAGAGCTGCACAACAAGATTTTCCCCGAATCATATTATAATGGCAGTCAAATAATTGAAAGAATGATTGATTACAATAAAGTAATGATCACCAGTGAAGGCGGCCGGTTAACTGGATATATTTATGCCGAAGCAGAACCTGAGTTTGGGGAAGCGAGCTTAGAATTCTTTGCAGTAGATGAATCAGCAAGAGGAAAAGGAATAGGAGCCCGTTTAATATCTCAGGCGCTGAATTGGTTATTCTTATTCGACTCCATGCATTCGGTAACACTCTGTGTGGACTCGGCTAATGAAAAAGCATTAAGGCTCTATACGAAAATGGGGTTTAAGAAGGAGCATGAGTTGGTCTATCTTATAAAAAATTCTAAATAGCTGAAGTAATAGTAATCTATTAGTTATATAAAAGCCTGTCTTAATTCAGGAGGTTGAAATGAAGTTCTTCAGAGATATGACAAAGGCAGAAAAAAGTCATTGGAATAAGGGAGCGGTTTTTGGGTTTTACACTTACCTGGTATTGTTGTTCATCGACCATTCCCACACTTTGATTTTCAATAGGGACTTATTTTCCTCCTTCTCTATTTTTTGGATCGGGATTGCTGCAGCTTGGAGTTATTCCTTAATTTTAGACAAAAGAAGGAGCAAGAAAAATGAATCAGGTACTGGATAAATTAAACGAAATTCAGCAGGGAAGGATCGGGATTAACGTTTATTGCACGGAAAACACTGCTTTCTTGCCTTCCATTAACACAGAAATGATCGTTCCTCTGGCGTCTGCTGCCAAAATAGCTATAGGGTATTGTGCGGCCGCGCGGGTGGAAGAAGGTGAATTTAATTGGAATGATATTGTGGATAACATTTCCTTTAATCCCTCAGAGGATAGTAAAGAACTCTATCCGCATTTTCAAATAAGAAGTTCATTACAGTTGAGTGAAGCAGTTGAAGTCATGATTGCCTGCCATGACAGCTTTGTTGCCGGAGAGGTCGTGAAGTACTGCGGCGGCTGGGAGGAAGTGAATCACACCATTCAAGCCGTGTTCCCATCCATCCAAGTCACGGATAATCCGAGAAGCCATGAAAATAAGGGAAAGCTGGATGAAGCTTTACATCTAATGATACATATCTATGAAGAATATACAAAAAATCCCGATATATGGACACCAGTCATAAATGGATTGGTTAGACAAAAAGGGGAGATAGAAGGAATTCCTTCCTCTCATCTAAACCATATGACTGGCGGACTGGAAAATGTCGTGGTGGATATCGGCATCATGGAAGCTTTTGGCGAACACCCGCTTCTTTTTGCTTTAGGAGCTGTGGATTTGCCCAATCGATTTAATGATGAGACTGCAGATCAGAAGATCATCGAAGCTATGAAATTACTTTATCATGAATACACCAACCTTTTAGGATGAAACTCGTAGTAGAAATTAGAGCAGGACTGGTAACGGTTTATAATATGGAGAAGAAAAGCTAATGGATACTTCAATTTAAGTTAAAGGGAAGTCAATTTATTAGAAGGCAAGATTTATTCTCGTTTTGCATTGAAAATGGATTCATTGATGTTAACGTTCAGTAATATTTATGAATGTGTAATGTGCTTACATAGCCTTCTAAATATTAGACGATTGAAGTGGAAGGTGTACGATCTCCTGCGGGACTAGCGGGACAGGTGAGACCCCGCAAGCGAAGCTGAGGAGGCTCACCGCCCGCCCCGCGGAGTCGTACACCTGGAGCGGAAATCACCTAGATACCCATTACCGGATATACTTTTTGTGGAGGTGTTTTTTATGTGGAAGCAGCAGCTGCTTAAAACGACTCGAGGGCTTTTTGAAATCTTTGTCAGAGGAGAAGGTAAACCTGTATGTATCACACATTTGTACAGTGAATTCAATGAGCTGGGCTATTATTTTGCTGATGCTTTTGTGGACCGCTTTCAGGTCATTCTAGTTAACCTGAAAGAAGCCGGGAACTCTTGTAAGGCTGATTTGGAAGAAGAGTTGGGCATGACAGAGTCAGTGAAGGATCTTGAAGCGGTTCGGGAAGAGCTGGGATTAGAGAAGTGGAGTTTCGCAGGCCATTCAACTGGCGGAATGTTGGGGCTTGTTTATGGGGATTTATTCCCCGGCAGCCTTGAAGGATTGGTGGTTGGCGGAGTTGCAGCTTCTAAAAAATATATGGAGAACAGGGGAAGTATGTACTGTTCCAAAAGCCCATTGAATAAACGTCTAAAAGAGATATTTGCTATTTTGAAATCACCTGAGGCAACGGTTGAGGAAAAAAGGAATGCCAATCAAGAATGGACTAACATGTCTTTGTTTAATGCAGATAAAAGAGAAGACTATTTTAAGAGTCTCTCAAGCGGAAAAGTAGTTCAAAGGAGACTGGATTATTACTCTTTTCAGGAGCTTCCCGAATTTGATATTCGAGAGAAACTACAGGGGATTAACGTTCCTACCCTGGTTTACTGCGGAAGCCACGATAAGCAGTGCCCTTTGTATTATTCTGAAGAAATACATAGAGAGATTCCGAGTTCACAGCTTTATATATTTAAAGAGAGCAATCATCTTCCCTATTTAGAAGAAAAAAGCCGTTTCTTACAAATGGTCGAAGACTTTGAAGAAAGCTTGTACATGAAGGAAGCAGAAAAATAATGTGAAATCAGGAGAGGGGTTAACGTTAAACGCGTTAATCCCTTTTTTAAGAAAGTATAAATCTTCTTGATCGGAAATTAAGCTGCGTTTCTGAATCCAGATCGAGCACCCGAGGGTTCGAACCCCCGGGAACGGACTTAAACACCGGAATCAAATAACTATCAGAGAATCTAAGGAAAGACCGCCTTTTTTTCTTTCTACTCATTAAGTACTTGAATCATTTTTTTCTGAAATTCTTGGGCTTCATAGGAAAGTTCTTTGTTTTTATTGTAGATGACCCAAAAATAATTGAGGATCTTCCCAGGGTTCATGAAGGGGATGATTGCCATGTTTCCTTTTTTACGTCGATATGGTTTTTGAAGGTGAAATTATAAACCAGGGATGAAGCATGTCCATCAAAAATCGCACTCTTTAATACTCCAATATTATTAGTGGTAAATAGAAGAGACGCGCTTGGCAGGTATGAATTCACAAAATGGCTGGACCGTTTAGAATTATACATGACCATCTTTTCTCCTTTTAAATCTTCTGGAGTGACAAAGTCCTTTAAGAAAAGAGGAGAGTGTTTACCAGCACAAATACAGGCGTATCCGGTATAGATTAATTGATAGTCGAGAAAATCGCTGATCCTCAATCCGCTCAATTCTTCTTCACTAAAAGGCGAAAAAGCTAAATCTATATCTCCATGTATCAACCGGCTTAAGATCTCGTCCTGGTCAAGCTCGATAATTTCTACCTTCACATTGCTGTGACCCTCGTGAAAAAGAATGAATGCGTCATAGACAAGATAAGTAATCGAAGGGGAACAGCCTATTTTTAAGAGCTTATCCTCTTTATCCACGGAAATTTCTTTATACATCTTTTCCAGGCTGTAAATCATTTCATTTCCTCGATTTAAAACTTTTTTCCTTCTGATGTAGGAGTAGTACCTTTTCGGGATCGAGAAAAAATCGTTACTCCCAATTCTTTTTCTAATTGAGTAATAGACTGGCTCAATGCTGATGGAGAAAGGTGCAATCGCTCGGCAGCCTTGGTAATGGACCCTTCTTTGCTTACTTCCAGTATGTATTTGATCTGCTCGATATTCACAGTAAAATTAACACCTTCTTCGTCTTTGTTAAGTAATGCTTAAATAAAGTTTAACATCATTAAATTTACATTAATAGGAATAAATTTTATAATTTTTAGGAGGTCAGAAAAAATACCAAATTCTGTTTATATGTAATTCTCTGGAGGAGATTCTTTTGAGAGAGTGTGATTTGCGCAGGCTGATAGAAGAAACCAGGTCAAGATTATTTAAGTCTGCTGCTAAAAATGGTTTGGATAGTCAGGTCACAATTGACATCAGTCAAGAACTTGATGTTCTAATAAACTGCATACAAAGAAAGCACTTTAAGGAAAATCAGTCTCAATCTTGAATTCAATAATGCTTCGATTCAGTGAGTGGAAGATATAACCCGTATAATCAATAAAGATAAGTAACCTTCTACGATTAGCATGAATGAATTATTTATTATCAAGAAAAGGTGATTAAATAGATGAGTATTCTTATCCTGGCTTCTATGTTGATATGGGGCGCAGTTATTAAGGAACTAAGTAAACCTTCTAAAGAGCAGAGCAGCCGGAAAATCGTATCTTTAACTTCTTTAGGCACTTTATCAACTTTCGTTATTACACTCTCACTTTTTGAAAAACTAATGGTATAAATTAAGGCGGTTTTCTCATCAATGGTGGCATTCGGAAACATCCCAAGAAGTGTTTTTCCCCTCAATTATGGCGGTAGTTTGCAAAAAAAAACTCAGAAAGGACCTAACATTGAAGTGTCAATCCTATGTTAGGCCTTTTCTGTTGGTCTGCATTTATACGCGTTAATAACAGGATTAATAGAGGAGCCTTTATAACCTAATACGTCTTCCCATTTTTGTCCACGTAAATAGATTTAATGATTGTTCTTTCGAATTTCTTCCCGGCTTTGGTCTTTCCTTTTACATCCATGGTCAGGGTGTAGACGCCTTCTTCCTTGAATGTAAATGGTACTTTTCCTTTTTGCATGATCATCATAGAGGAATCTTTCTTCTTCTGGCCGTCTTTATTGATATTGACATTGACATGGAAGTCTTTCACTTTGCTGCCTTTGTTCTTCAATTCAAGGGTCTTCTCGTCTAGGATGATCTCTTCGTTCAAGTCAGAATGGAAGCCGACTGTCATCAAGTAGGCTGCTTTTTTCTTGTTCACTTTTACACTCCACTGACCTGCTTCTGGCTTCTGGATCTGAAAGCTGTGGTGATGTCCGCCTTTGAATACTCCTTCGTCTACTGCATGAGTGAATTTCCTGTACTCTACACCAGACGGACTGATTACTACAAGATCTTTCATCTTTTTATCGCTGAGCCAGTCAAGATCCAGTTTGGCAACGTTTTCTTCCACCTGAAAGGTTTCCAGAGCACTTGCTGAAAATTCTCCTCCCCTATGAAGGACACTGATGTTGGCAGGCTCCAATTCCGGGGCCAGTGGTTCATTCATTGATTCCGCAGATGTGATTCCAGCAACCGGCTGGGCATTAAGAGTTAAGTAAGGACGGAAATATTGAAATGTTCCGCCTTCCCTGACTGTCGTGTGATTCCAGCTGCTGACACGGACCTCCCTGCTGTAAGGAAGCCGTGAATTGGCAACGGTCACGGCACCGTCATTGGAACCGTAAGAGCTTAAGTAAAGTCCTCCCCAATAAAGAGAAGAGCCAAAGCTTCCCCATTTAGTCCCGGCTAAAGTAAAAAGTGGATTTTTAGAGCGGTTACTATGTGCATCAATCTGAGAACGGTAATTTCTCATGTATCCTGTCTGAAGTGAGTAAGTAGCATCATTTTTGCTTCCTAAAATGCTGGCAAGCCATCCGGCCCAACCGCTATAGGCAAGGTCGGCAAGCTGTGAGCCGTAATGAGGTGTGGACAGAGTGATGAGGTTAGAAACATAAGGGTATGCCCCGTAATGGACCAATGCGTTCTGAGCATCGATTCCACCTTTGCTGTGGCCGACTATGACCAATTTCTTCTGGCCAAAATAGTTGTAGATGTCACGGACACGGTTATTGATGATCGTTCCGTTATCCCACATATTCTTGTCTGGATGAACGTCGATGAATGCAGTTTGATACCCATTATTGAGGGCGGTTTGATACATGTTGTTGCTCTCCCACCAAGTTTTGGAGGAGCTGTTGATTCCATGGATAAACACAAGCACCGGCTTATTAGGGTCAGAGTAACCAGGAGCATCTCCGGCGTACCATTGTCCGGGTACACCACCGGGATTATCTTTTCCGCCGATTGTCCCGGCGTGCGTGCTGACCGGCAGCACCAAAAACAGCATTAGCAAAATCAATCCCAACCTTTTCATTTTCCCACTCCATTTCATCCGAAATAGGGGAAGTCCTCCCCATCTATCCTATCGGAAATCCTATTAGTTTCAGAAGCATTTTTTGGAAAATGAGCTGATTGGCATGCAGCAGATAGGAGAATGGTCTTGTGGCGGAGGAAATGTGTCTGATTAATTTTAGAAGAAGGAGATCATAAGCACCAGAATAAAGAAAGGAGAGGTATGGAGGGAAAAGTTTCGTCTAGGGGGTTAATAGTGTATTTTCTTTGCTGATGTAATCAATCAGTGAGCATTTTAGGCAAAGGCCGGAAAGAAAGGGTTTCCATCCGCAGAGAAAGCCAGCCGTTCTCACAGGTGGTTTTTATTCTTGAATGGTTCCCTCTAAATTCACTTTCCAGCGGACTTGCGGAGTCTGATAAGGAAAGAGCCGATTAACACAACCGCAGTTAGAGTCAAAATGAATTTCCCTGTTCCACTCATGAGAAGCACTTCCTGAACGGAATAGGCTTCTATAAGAATAGCTGGGATCTTACCAAGTGTACTTGCGGCTGCGAAATTGAGAATGCCCATTGTACTGAAAGCCCCAGCCAGCGTGACCAAACCGGATGGTGCAAATGGAAATAATCGAAGACCCAAAACCAGGAGGAACGCTTCCCCGCCTTTGGAATGCAGCAGCTTTTTTAAATGCTTCTGTTGAATGCTTTTCCTGCTTGCGATTTTTCGTAATCCTTTACGATAAAGAATGAAACTGATGATTGCACCAAGCACTTCCCCGGTGAATGACAGAAATAAACCGAATTCGAACCCGAAGATGGAGATATTAGCCGCTGTTAAAAATACACTGGGAATGACACCGAGTGTGCTGATGATAATGTTTAAAAGGATGCTTAGTCCAACTGCAGCTGGAGCACTAATGGATCCCAGCCAGTCTGTTATTATATTTTCCACGCAATCTCACCTTAACTGATAAAATTATTCAATTCTTTTACTTCTTTTAGATGTAACCATACCCTTTGCCAGCGAAACCGTCAATAAACGGAATTTTTAGGTTTTCCCTGTTTTCCTTTTTGCCTTTAATGGATGTTTCAAAATGATTTAATTCTGAAGAAACCATACCCGGCAGACTTCTCATCATTTATGATGATTCGCTCGCTGTTTGTAACGTTTAGGCGGGGATATTATTTTCGCCTTGCAACTCAACCTCAGCCTTAGAATTAATATCTGTATTTGGTTCTGAATTTTTTGAAACTTATTGAGGTGTCAGCCGTAAATATACTAGCACTTGGGAAAAAGCACCAAAACATAAAAGTGAAGTTTCTGCTCATTCATTAGAATCTTCTCTTGTGAATAGGTGCAGCTCCAAGTAGTCGTGAAAGGAGAGGTTTAATGGATTGGCTGTGGACCTGGTTTGCGTTTTCACTTGCAGCCGGAGCATTTTACAACTCATATGAAGTGAAAAAAGAGAATTTTATATTGAGAAGAAGAATTGAAGAGCTGGAGGATGAGGTTTATAAATAATCTTTTCTCCAAAATGAATTACCATTATAAAACTGGCAGCATACAAAAATACTTACATAAAAAACCCTAATTACATCACTTGCTTCATAGTCTATTAGAGGGGTTTGAAAAAATAAGATTAACAGTTGAGCAAAGGGGAGACCATGATGGAAAACGTTATTACTGTTAAAAATTTATCTAAAAACTTTGGCAGCGTCCAAGCCGTGAAAGATATTTCTTTTTCTGTAAGAAGGGGAGAAATCTTTGGCATCATTGGACCGAATGGAGCAGGAAAGACGACAACGCTGGAAATGCTCGAGGGCATCAGTAAACCGACACAAGGAACGATCGATGTACTGGGGCTTGTTCCCAGCCGTCAGCTGAGAGAGTTGAATAAGCGGATAGGTGTGCAATTTCAAGCTACCTCGATTCAGAGAAAGATGAAGGTGAAGGAGGCGATAGACCTGTTTGCCTCGTTCTACAGTGAAACAACAAAGAAAGAGTATCTGATTGATTTGTTGAATCTTGACGAGAAAATGAATGTGCGTTTTGAGGATTTGTCCGGAGGCTGGAAGCAAAGGGTCACCCTTGCACTTGCCACTCTGCACAGCCCGGAAATTGTGTTTCTTGATGAACCAAGTATGGGATTGGATCCTCATGCGCGGAGGGAAATGTGGTCGATGATCAGGATGTTAAGGGATGAGGGATGTACGATTGTTGTGACGACCCACTATATGGAGGAAGCAGAAAAACTGTGTGATCGTGTGGCGATGATTTACAGCGGTGAACTGAAAGCATTGAACACACCTGAAGAGTTACTAGATAACCCATCAGGTCAGTATATTGCATTTGAAAGCGATCAGGTTGATCAGAGATTTTTAGAGGCACTGCCTGAAGTGGTCAGGGTGGAAAAAGAGGATAAAGTATTTAAGGTTTTCAGTGAAAATCAGCAGGAGACGGCGTATCATATTTTTACATACTGCCGCAGCAAAGGGATTGTACTTTCTGATTTTAAATTTGAAAAGGGCTCTCTTGATGACTTGTTTGTTCACTATCTCGAAAAGGAGGTTGCCGCGGGATGACAGCTATTGCCAAGCTTGCTACATTAGAAACGAAGATGTTCTTCAGAGACCGGCTCAGCGTGTTTTGGACCTTTTTATTTCCGGTGGCCATGATTTGGTTATTCGGATCCATGTTTGTCGGGCAGGAGATGGATGAAAGATTGTTCGCCGAATTGTTTGTTCCTGCCTGGATCGGCGTCAATATTGTCACCACCTCTTTCTTTACCTTGGGAACGGTTTTAACGGGTTACCGGGAAACAGGTGTGCTCAGGAGATATCAATCGACACCTCTTCAGCCATGGAAAATCCTGGCCGCCCATACCTTCCAGGGGACTGTCATTTTTGCCATCTCTGCTGTTCTGTTGATGGTTTTTGGCATGCTGATGTATGACCTGTCCATGCCCGTTTATATTGGCAGTACATTGCTGGCGCTGCTGATCAGCATCCTTGCCTTTTTTCCTTTCGCGCTTTTTCTGACATCGCTTGCCAAGAATACCCAAAGTGCGGCTGCTATCAGCTCGTTGTTCCTGAATCTTATGCTGTTTTTATCGGGAGCGACTTTTCCGCTTGAAATGATGCCGACTGTGCTTCAATATGTAGCAAAAATCCTCCCGTTGTATTATGTGATTGAAATGCTTCGTGGAACATGGAGTGAAGCGCCGATTACAGACTTCGGCCTTGAGGTTGGTGTGCTGCTGGGCATTGCTGTTGTTTCCACATACCTTGCCTCCCGGTTCTTTCGCTGGAGTGATAAATAGGCATATCAGTTTTTTCTTTAGAAAGGATGCAGGCCGCCCCTCTTTTTTCATGTACAAACCAAAGGCGTGAGGTTTTCTTTAAGAAGACCTCACGCCTTGTTAGTTTCCTATCTAGAATCGGAACAAGTCACTGGACAGGTATCTTTCTCCTGTATCACAAGCGATGCATACCACAATATCATCAGGTGAAAGCTTTTTCGCCACCTGGATTGCGGCATAGCAGGCTGCACCTGAAGATGGGCCGACCAGAATTCCTTCTTCGCTTGCCATGCGCCTTGTGATATCATACGCATCTTCATCCTCGATTTTATGGATTTCATCATATACATCCTGATTCAGGATTTCAGGGATGAATCCAGGGCTTGTACCGACCAATTTATGTTTTCCGGGCTGTCCGCCTGAAAGGACAGGTGAACCTGCTGGCTCGACTACATGAACTTCAAGGTCTTTGTAGTGTTCCCTCAATACTTCCCCGGTGCCTGTGATCGTTCCGCCTGTGCCCGCTGTCGCAACAAATGCTGATAGAGGTTTGCCCAGCTCATCCATTGCCTCGATGATCTCCACTGCGGTTGTTTTACGGTGCGCATTAGGGTTGGATTCATTTTCAAACTGCATCGGCATGAAGCTGTTCTCGATTTCCTTAGTAAGATCTTTTGCCTTTTGAATCGCTCCAGGCATTTTTTCATCTCCTGGAGTAAGGACCACTTCGGCTCCATAGGCTTTGAGCAGATTAATTCTTTCCTGTGTCATGGTATCAGGCATAACAAGGATTGCTCTATATCCTCTTGCTGCTGCATTCATCGCAAGCCCGATTCCCGTGTTACCGCTTGTCGGTTCTATGATTGTGGAGCCTGGCTTTAAAAGCCCTGCATTCTCAGCCTCCACAATCATTTGAAACGCAGCCCGGTCTTTTACACTTTTGCTTGGATTGTAGAATTCCAGCTTTACATAAATCTCTGCTCCGCCTTCTGGTTTCAGACGATTCAATTTGACCAGGGGTGTATCTCCGATTAAATCCGCTATATTTTGAACGACTTTCATATTATTACGTCCTTTCATTTTAAGTCAATAAGGTGATTGAAGTCATTATTCGTTTCCTTTAAAAGTTGAGTAGTTATATTATTATGTTACTAATTCTAACAAATCATATCAAATATATAAGATTTAATGATTAGATTTACATATTGCTTATAGTAGAAGGTTTCACCTAGAGTGCCTCTTTCTTATTGAATTTGCTCTATCCTAACACTGCTTTCGTAAAGATTGTGGCTGTTTAATAGGAACGGATTTCCGCTCCAGGCGCGCGACTCCGCGGGGCGGGCGTTTAGCCTCCTCGGCTTCATATAAAGCGGAAGCGGCCGTTCAGCACCGTACGGATTGTAGGGCTCCTGCATGAGATAAAGGAATCACAACGAACAACGTGAGTTGATGATGACTTATCGCAAGGAAGGAGACCGAAATCCGCTAGTTGCTGGCCGCTGGAGCTGGATTCGCCTGCGGGGTCTCACCTGTCCCGCTACTCCCGCAGGAGGTCGCGTGCCTTCCGCTCCAATCCTTCGGCCTTCTAGAAAAGAGCCTTTGTAAAAGATAGTTGCCATTGGGTAATTCTTTATCCTCCTCTGACTAACATGAGCTGCTTCGCAGATTAATACTTCCTGTTCCGCTTTTTCTCTCAAACATTTGCCTGTCGGGACTGGAAGGCGAGAAAAGATGCTGATTCCCGCAGCCGGAAAAGTTAAAAGTCACTTTTATCGATTAGGGGGTCAGGAAAGGTAAATAGATTTGATCTATAAATAGAGGAAGAAAGTTCCCTTATTGACTAAATAACGATGAAAATTTCTTTAATAGAGGAAAAAACTTCCCTTATTTGCTCCTAAAAATAGAAAATAAGTGTTTTTGCTTTATATAAGGGAAAAAACTTCCCCTATTCACCAACCAAATGAGCTAAATCTAAAAATAAGGGAAAAAAATTCTCTTATTTATTACCGCTAGTTAATCAATCAAGGACAGGGCTTTCAATTTTGCTTTCGCTGAACGGTTCCTTCTCCTTTTCAGTTCACCGCAATTGAAGTCGTGCGGCTGAAGCGGAAATCCATACTTCTAAACAGCCTGACTCATTCTGATAAGGACAGTGCAAAAGATGTCATTCTCACCGATCTCTTCACTGGAATGTTTAATCAGCAGGCGTAAAGGCTATTAAAGATGGCAATAATTGTGATGGAATCAAGCATGCGTTGCTGATTTAGATATCTGTTGCATGCTTAGTCTGATAAAATAAAATTAATGAAAATCCGGGAAGGTGTGTATGATGAAACAACACCACTATTTTTTCGCTGTTCCGATACCGCAGGAAACCAAAGAGACAATGGAGGAATGGTCGGGGAAGGTGAAGGGGGCTTTGCCCTTTCAACGCTGGGTGCATCCTCAGGATTACCATATCACGTTGGCTTTTTTGGGCGGGACCGAAGAAGAGCGCTTAAGGAAAACCATCGAAAGAGTTCATGCTTTAAAAGGTGAATTCCATATTTTTTCACTAGCTGTCCAACAACTTGGAACATTCGGCAAACCATCATCTCCCCGTATTCTCTGGAGCGATGTGAGTCCTTCTTCTTCCTTGTCTTCATTAAGGGATGCTGTGTACTCTGCCTGTCTGCAAGAAGGATATGAACTTGATCAAAGGCCTTTTAATCCGCACATTACAATAGCAAGGAAGTGGGCTGGCGATGAGGAGTTCCCAGGCAGCAAGCTTGCCTCTTTATCTCTTGAAGAGCCCCTGGAATTCAAAGTAGAGGAATTTGTGCTCTACCGGACGCATCTCGATCGCACACCTAAATATGAAACAGTAGAGAAATTCACATTGATTTAATGATTAAAACTTATTCGTAAGAAACGAAAAATACAAACATATAATGCAAGAGGGGAAACTTATGGCGCAACTAATTAAACTGCAAGACTATATCTCAAGGTATGAACTGGATACTTATCGTTATCCTTCCCAATTTGTCCGGTTAAAAAAACAGCAATGGGCAAAGTGGAAGGAAAGCTGGGATCAGGGAGAATTGCTTTTTCAGGAAGAACCTGAAGATGTGGAGGAACTCTTGGAGAAACCAAGCTTGATTTCAAGGTTTGGAGGCATGTTCAAAAAGCGGGAGAAAGAGGAAGAATCGCAGAAGCTTGAAATGCAGACACCTCTTGTAGAAGAAGATTCGGAAATGAATCTGAGAATCACCGAGCTTCCTTCAACTGAAGAGGAACTGAAGCATTTGTTCCTCGACCAGCTGTTTCATTTTCAGTTAAGGTGGGCGAGCTCGACCATTATGGAGAAATCCTATGTGGATCAGAGTTATGTTTCTGATGAGAAGCTTAAGTACTTCTTGAAAAGGTTCCCGGATAATATTTTTCTGATGTATTACCCGGTCTTCAAATTTAAAAATGCTCCGATGGAAATGGATATTCTTCTGCTGACCCCCACAGACATCTGGTGCTTGACCTTTATGGAGGAAGAAAATGAAGCGGCTTATATAGGATCCCAGGAACGCTTCTGGATAAAGAAGTCTGGAGATAGGGATTTCAAGGTACTTAACCCATTGATTTCTCTTAATAGGATGGAATCTGTCATTTCGACCCTGATGAAACACCTGGAAGTGGATCTTCCCATTAAAAAGGGCATCATCAGCCGAAATGGATATATAGATTATGGGATGGCGCCGCACAACCTGCACCTTATTGATAAGAGGGCGCATGAAGAGTGGTTTGAGAAAATGAGGGCGGCACATTCGCCCATTAAAAATGTTCAGTTGAAACTCGCAAAAGGACTTCTGGATTTCTGTCAAAGCACATCCTTTAAGAGGACGGGATGGCAATCAGATCACCAGCATCCATTGCGCGAAGATGATGCAGATTGATTATAATTTATTGTGGGAGATGGCCCTATCGAAGTACAGCATCGTAATTGGAAGACAGCCGATATGAAAAGCTGAGTACATAAGGGGAGGTGTTTATTTTTGCTTATTATTCAAAGGGATTTTTATGCCTATTTAGATGAAATGAAAACAGTAACAGTCCTGCTTCCCCACTCTTACTTTGAGGGACACTCTTCTGCCTTTTATATGAAAGAGGAGAATAAGGAAAAAGTACCTCTGGTGATTAGAGAAAGACATTCTCTTCCAGAGCAGAATAAATATATATGTTCCATTGATTTTGAACCTCAGCTGGACAGGACTTATTATATTGAAGATGAGCATGGAAATGAAACGGATCTCCAGGTTGGGGCGGTTATCAGGACACACGAATTCGATGAAAAGTATTTCTATGAAGGCAATGATTTAGGGGTGACTTTGGATGGCGGGAGAACTATCTTTAAAGTTTGGGCACCCACTGCAACGAAGGTTATGTTGAAGCTTACCGGTTCCGATATGAACTCGTCCCAGCAACATGATATGACCAGAGGAGAAAAAGGAGTTTGGGCCTTTTCTCTGGAGGGAGATGCCGACGGTTGTTTTTATACCTATCTTACTTGCATTAATTTGCATTGGCAGGAAGCGGTGGATCCTTATGCAAAATCTGTTTCGCTTAACAGTGAGTGGGGCGCCGTCGTCGATATGGGGAAAACCGTTCAGGCCATTGACTCTCTTCCGGCCTTGGAATCCAAAACAGACAGTATTATCTATGAACTTCATATCAGAGATTTTTCGGTGCATGAGGAAAGCGGGATGAAGCATAAAGGGGCATACCTGGCTTTTACAGAGACCGGGACCAGAACGTCAAACGGTCTTACAACCGGGGTGGATTATTTGGATGAGCTAGGTATCACCCATGTGGAACTTCTGCCTGTAAATGATTTTGAAGGTGTGTCGGATCTCAGGGACGATGGAAGATATAACTGGGGCTACAATCCGCTGAACTTTAATGCCCCGGAAGGAAGCTATTCCAGCAGGCCGCAGGATCCATATTCCAGGATCAATGAGCTGAAAGAGGTGATTCACTCCCTTCACAGCAGAGGCATCAGGGTCATCTTGGATGTAGTGTACAACCATGTTTATATAAAAGAGGAGTCTTCCTTTGAAAAAATAGTTCCCGGCTACTATTTCCGCTATGATGAAAATGGCATGCCTTCCAATGGCACCGGAGTAGGAAATGACATGGCTTCGGAAAGAAAAATGGTACGCAAATTCATTATGGACTCTGTACGTTACTGGCTGAAGGAATTCAAAGTGGATGGCCTCCGCTTTGATTTGATGGGGATTCTCGATGTGGAGACCATGAATCTTGTTCATGAAGAAGCCGAGAAAATCCTGCCTAACGCCTTGATCATCGGAGAGGGATGGAACTTGAATACCCCGCTTCCACAAAGCATGAAGGCTAACATTCGCAATGCTGGGAGAATGCAAGGAATCAGCCAGTTTAATGATTCGTTTCGCGACGGCATCAAAGGGAGTACCTTTAACTTGTATGACAGGGGCTTTGCACTGGGCCACAGCGGCCTTGAAAAAAGAGCGGCTGAAGTACTCACAGGAAGCATTGGGTTAACGGGAGAATCCGGCCTGTTTTTACATCCTGCCCAAACGGTTAACTATGTTGAATCACATGACAATCATACCTTATGGGATAAGATTTCCGCTTGCTGTCCGGATGAAGCTGAGAGGGAAAAGAGGCATATGCTTGCCACCTCCATGGTTCTTCTTTCCCAAGGAATCGCCTTCCTCCACGCAGGCCAGGAATTTCTGCGGACCAAGGAAGGTGTCGAAAACAGCTACAAATCTCCGGATGAAATCAATCAGCTTGATTGGCACAGGAGAACGATATATCAGAATAAGGTTGAGTATATAAAAGGACTGATTGCCATACGGAAAGCACATGGAGCTTTCCGTTTCAGCCAGCCAGAATTGATCCGGAAGCACATACAGGCGGATTACAGTTCTCCTGGAGTGGTTAAATTACATCTTAACAATATTAAAGCTTATGGCCCTTGGAATGAAATCTTTATTCTCTTCCATGCAGGTGAGTCACAATTGTCTGTTTCTCTTCCTTTAGGTGAAACACCATGGAAACTCATATCTGATGGAGAGAGTGCAGGACTGCAGGCGCTGGATGTACTGGATGGCGGCATGCTGAAGGCAGATCCTGTCAGCTGTTATGTTTGCTGCCGGTAGGCCTTTAGTTTATATAGTGTGGATACAAGTGCTGTATAGGGCGATGGGTTTTTATATAGCACGGAATGTTGGATAGTGGGAAATGATGAGGTATGAAGCCGCTTTGAATAGGATCAAACTCAGAAAAACGGGAAATGGTGCAGTATTAAATGACCTTTAACAGCACCAAACTATCAAAAACGAAAAATGGTGCAGCTCAAAATGGATTTGAACAGCATCAAATCTCGGAAATCGGAACTTGATGCAGTATAGAGTGGCTTTTAACAGCATCAAATTATTAAAATTAGAAAATGATGCAGTAAAAAGTGGCTTTTAACAGCATTAAATCTCTAAAAACTAAAAATGATGTAGTAAGAAATGACCTTAAACAGAATCGAATACTAAAAGCTTCAAACGATGAACAAATGTACGGATATTCAATAAAGGCCATGCCCTCCAACCCGCGCGCTTTTGATAGGACTTGACGGAATGGGGCAAGAGACGATACTATTGATAAAGATGGCTATTGCACTTTTTGCCCAATAGCTGTCTTTTTATTTTCAGGGTGATTTAAAAGAAATGGACCGGAAATCCGTTCTTTTAAACGGCCGAAATTTTAACTAAAGAACTCAAAATGCGAATTAAAAAGATATTATTTCAATATAAATGAAGCGAACCAATAGAAGGTGAATATTATTGGAACACTTATTTGATCAAGATTGGGAAATCCTACCGGCGGGAGGAGCAACAGGAGAAGCATTTTTTGCCCGTTATCAGGAGCAAAAGCTTTTTCTGAAAAGGAACTCTTCTCCTTTTTTGGCGGTTCTATCAGCTGAAGGGATCGTCCCAAAACTTGTCTGGACTAAAAGAATAGAGAATGGCGATGTCATCACAGCGCAGCATTGGCTGAACGGGAGAGAACTGGATCCTGAAGAAATGCAAGAGGAAAGGGCAGCGAAGCTCTTGAAAAAAATCCACTCTTCCAGGCCGTTGTTAACGATGCTGGAAAGACTGGGAAAAGAGCGTTTTCAGCCTGAACACATGTTGACGGAACTGGAGACCGGGCTCGATTTTGAGTTGCTTTCACATCCCAAGGTTAGAGAAGCCCTGCACTTTCTCCAAACGGATCTTCCCAAAATCTCTCATGACGAATATGTTGTCTGCCATGGAGATGTCAATCACAACAACTGGCTGCTATCGGATAACAACCAGCTGTATCTGATTGACTGGGACGGAGCTATGATTGCCGACCCGGCAATTGATATCGGGCTTCTCCTGTATTGGTATATCCCTGAGGAGAACTGGGACACATGGCTTTCGCAATACGGTGTACCATTGACGGACAACCTTAAGCTTAGAATGAAATGGTATGTGATATCCCAAACCCTTTTGTCCATCCAATGGCATAAAGGAAAGGCAAGATTTCACGAAATGAACCACTGGATTGAATACCTTCACACCATCGTCTGAGCCTTAAGACAAAGTATCCATGTCATGAACCCACTGGGAGAGGTTCTGTTTCTGGGAAGTGATATGGAAATCGAGGTCTGATGAATTGATACCGTTTTGACTGTAGTTATAAACTTCCTGAAGAATCGGCTTGATTCCTTCACCGATGTTGGTATTGACCATCAGGGACTTCACCAGGCGTTCCAGCTGTTCACACTCTGCAACCGATCCGCAGCAATCATCAGAGTGATTCATTAATATATCCTTCAACAAGTTCATTTGATCATGGTGTCCGAGTGGCATAATAACACCCTTTCCGGTTGGAATTATAGAAAAGAATTCACAATTAGTTTGTGGATTCTTTTTTGTTTATGCATGAATTTGGATGGGGCATGGTACCAGGGCAGAATCAAAAGGATTCAAAAGGCCGGCGATAATCAGAACAAAGAAAGCCGCCACTAATTTTTTGTGGCGGCTTTCTTTGTTTTACTTATATTGAAAACGAACGCTGAGTCAGTTTCTCTACAGGATACACAGCCAGGCTGTAACCCACGAACATAACAGCCATCCCGGCCAAAACAGAAACCTCTGCAGCGATATTTACTAATTTACTCATCTATACTCATCCCCTTTTCTGTATTTTCTAAACCCGTGCAAATAATCTACATTCTTAACCTTAACAGAACATAAGCTTTATCCAAATTGCGGTAAGGGTTATTAAAACATCTCTATCAAGGATGACGACTGATGTAATCGGATACAGAGACCTTGTTTGTATGTATACAGGTATATCCTCAAGGATGCTCCAGAATATAAAAAGTGCTCTCAAATACTGATGAATTCCGACATTACTTGCAGAGAAAGGGATGTCATGGTATTGTTTTGACGATGAGAAATTATATTTTTACTCTTTTTAAAAGTCTTGTTTATGAACTATACTTTTTCATAAGGCTCTATTCTTAAAGATAGATTAATGTTTTTGGTCGCTATTTTACCTTCTTTCCCCCTTTTACGCAGGGATTGGAGCGGAAGGCGTACGACCTCCTGCGGGACTAGCGGGACAGGTTAGACCCCGCAGGCGAATCCAGCTCCAGCGGCCAGCACCTAGCGGAGTCGTGCGACTGAAGCGGAAATCCACTACTTTTCAACAACCAGAATCTTTGAGAAAAGAGCATGCATTTTAAAAAGAGCTCAAGAAAAAAAGAGGTGTCTATATGCGTTTAAGAAATAAACCATGGGCAAGCGAAAAGCTTAATGAGTATCCTCAATATGTTGTTGCCCAGCCTGAAGATAAAAAGGGTAAGTGGCATGAGGAATTCAAAAATGATAACCCTCTTCATATTGAAGTGGGAACCGGCAAAGGACAATTTGTGACGGAGATGGCTAAAGCCAACCCTGACGTTAACTATATTGGAATTGAATTGTACGAGAGTGTCATTGTCTCGGCCCTGGATAGAATTATCGAGGCGGACATACCGAACGTCAAACTATTGAATGTCGATGCCAAAAACCTTAAAGAATACTTTGAGAAAAATGATGTGGACAGGGTGTATCTCAACTTCTCAGATCCATGGCCAAAAAACCGCCATGAAAAGAGACGCCTGACATTTGAAAGCTTTTTAAAATTATATGAAGATATCCTTGTGGATGAAGGTGAAATTCATTTTAAAACAGATAACCAAGGGCTGTTTGAGTATTCACTCAAGAGCTTTTCTCATTATGGACTTCTGTTGAACTTTCTCAGCCTGGATCTTCATAACAGTGATTTTGAAGGAAACATAATGACTGAGTACGAAGAGAAATTCTCTTCCCGCGGTCAGAGGATCTACCGTTGTGAAGTAAAGTATCCCAAAAAATAGTCTTAAGTACAGGGCAGCTCACTAGGTGGGCTGTTTTTTTGTTGAGACAGTGCTGATTTTTTGGGGCATGGATTGTCCTACATCACCGCGATACCTTGTGAAAAGGGACAGTCCCTCCTAGTGCTTTAGAGTATTAAAGCGGGAGGGGCTGGAAGTTTTAATCCGGAGAAATTTTCTGATAATATGAAGAGTGAAAGGGGAGATGGAATATGGAATCTTTGGAACTGCATAATTTAAGTTTCAGATGGCTGGACGGCGGGGTGACCAGGATGGACGGCGGTGCTATGTTCGGTGTTGTGCCAAAGCCGCTATGGTCCAGAAAGTACGATGTTAATGACCTGAACCAGATTGAGTTAAGAACGGATCCAATCTTTTTTCAGCTGGATGGTAAGAATATACTGATTGAATCTGGAATCGGAAAGGGAAAACTTACGGATAAACAAAAGCGGAATTATGGAGTGACAGAAGAATCCTCTATAGAGGATTCACTGAAAGCACTGCAGCTGGCGCCTGAGGACATCGACATTATTTTAATGACACATATGCATTTTGATCATGCATGCGGTTTGACCAAATATGAAGGTGATAAACTTGTGTCTGTATTTCCAAACGCGGATATTTACACATCTCAAACGGAATGGGATGAAATGAGGAATCCGAATATCCGTTCCAAAAATACATATTGGAAAGAAAATTGGGAATGCATTGCCCATCAGGTGAAGGCTTTCAAGGATGAAGTCGAAGTGTTGGACGGTGTGAGGATGATTCACACTGGAGGACATAGTGATGGGCACTCGATTATCCTTATTGAAAGAGGAGAGGATAAACTCATTCATATGGCGGATTTGATGCCGACACATGCGCACAAAAATCCATTATGGGTCTTGGCATATGATGATTATCCGATGACATCCATTTCTGCAAAAGAGAAGTGGATCCAAAAAGCCATCGATGAAGGATATTGGTTCTTGTTCTACCATGACGCCGTCCATCGTGCATTGAAATGGAATCCCCAGGGTGAAATCGAACAGTCTGTTGATAGGCAAAAATAAAAAACTGAAAGGCCCGGGGCCTTTCAGTTTTTTTGCTTCAGGACAGCTGCTGGATATGCAGAACTGTTCCATTTTTAGAGTCGGCAACAAATTCATATTGCTGAAGGGCACCATCTTTATGACGGGAGATACCGCCGCGATAGACCTTGGTTTTAATTGGATACACTTCATAGCTTTCCGGCACCATGCCTATCCACGAACCATCGATCGGTCCCTCTTTTTTGAATGCTGTTTTGACAGTTTGCAGAACTTTTTCAGGAGAATGCAATGTTTGTGTATCAAGCGTTTCTTTCAGTAAGTATCCTCCGGCAATTCCCACTCCTGCACCGAGTAAAAACGATTTCCAATTCATTACTTTTCCTCCTAGCACGAATATTTCTGATTCCATTATACTAAACTTTCCAGGAAGGTACATCTTAAAGGGAGGATCACTTTTGAGCAAGAATTGTGGAAAGTCGCTTGAAAGTTCTGTAAAATAGAAAATGGAGATAATCATTACATACATAAAGGGGTTAAAGCCATATGAATCAAGAGACATTGGAATTATTCCGTACACTGACTGAACTGCCAGGTGCGCCTGGCAATGAGCATGCTGTACGTAAATTTATGAGAGAAGAGCTTACTAAATATTCGGATGAGGTCATCCAGGATGGCCTTGGCGGAATATTCGGAGTTAGAAAAGGACAGGAAAACAGCCCGAAAGTAATGGTAGCCGGCCACATGGATGAAGTTGGATTCATGGTTACTTCGGTTACGGATAACGGAATGATCCGGTTCCAGACTCTTGGAGGATGGTGGAGCCAGGTTCTATTGGCGCAGCGTGTGCAGGTCATTACCGACAACGGCCCTGTAACAGGTGTTATCGGTTCGATTCCTCCTCACCTGCTGGATGAATCACAGCGAAGCAAGCCAATGGCCATTAAAAATATGCTGATTGATATCGGAGCAGATGATAAAGAAGATGCCAAAAAAATCGGAATCAAGCCAGGTCAGCAGATCGTGCCGATTTGTCCGTTCACGCCAATGGCAAACGAGAAAAAAGTCCTTGCCAAAGCATGGGATAACCGCTATGGCTGCGGGCTTTCAGTGGAGCTTCTTAAAGAACTGAAAGGCGTCGATCTTCCGAATACACTATATTCCGGTGCCACTGTCCAGGAAGAAGTTGGCCTTCGAGGCGCCCAGACTGCTGCCAACATGATCAATCCTGATATATTCTTTGCTCTTGATGCAAGCCCGGCAAACGACATGTCAGGCAGCAAGAAAGAGTTCGGACATCTTGGGAAAGGTGCGCTTCTTCGTATCCTTGACCGTTCAATGGTCACTCACAGAGGCATGAGGGAGTTCATCCTCGACACGGCCGAATCAAATGATATTCCGTATCAATACTTTGTTTCTCAAGGCGGCACCGATGCTGGACGCGTCCATATGTCGAACGAGGGCGTACCGAGTGCGGTCATCGGAATCTGTTCCCGCTATATCCATACGGCGGCTTCCATGATTCACGTAGACGACTATGCAGCAGCAAAAGAATTGATCACAAAGCTTGTAAAAGAATGCGACCGTTCCACAATCGAAAGCATTCGCCAAAATTCTTAATAGGTCATCATCCAGGGAGAGAGGGTTATTAACCTCTCTTTCTTTTTGTAATCATTGCTGCTATTTAATATAATTTTCGTTAGCTAATGCAATAGCTCACCGAAATTATCCTGGTAAGCAAGAATGAAAAGAGCTGCTCACTCCGTTTAGAGAGATTATCCGGGGGAAATCCGGGTCTTGGAATTTTTCCGAAAGAAATATATATGCGAAAACAACCTTGAGAAAATAGGGGAGGAAGCATTGATGATCATAGGTATCGGTACGAAAAATAAAGCAAAGGTTGAAGCGGTCAAGGGAGGTTTCTCTGAACTGCTCACTGAAGGCATTGATTTTGAAAGTTACAAAACAGAATCGGGTGTCAGTGAACAGCCTTTCTCTGATGAAGAAACCATTCAGGGGGCTGTCAACAGGGCTGAAGCTGTTTTGAAAATGTCAAAAGGAAGTATTGGTATCGGATTGGAGGGCGGAGTCGTTCAAACAGATTACGGGTTGTTTCTTTGCAATTGGGGAGCGCTGGCTGAACGAGGGAAGAAGCCCATCATAGCAGGCGGAGCCCGGATTCTTTTGCCTGAAACCATTGCTAATAGAGTGCTGAATGGAGAGGAACTGGGACCCGTGATGGATGATTACTGTCAGAGTGAAGGCATACGTCAGCATGAAGGAGCGATGGGCATCTTCACGAATGGAGCCGTGAACAGAGATGAGATGTTCAAGCATACGGTAAAGCTGCTTGTTGGGCAATGGAGTTTCAGGAGAGCCGGTCTTCAGCGCGGGTAAGGTAATGAGCTGCGGGTGCTGAGAGTCGCTAGGTATATGATCTTGGTGTTTTTCCGTTTTGATGTCCTTCGGAAGCCGTGCGAGGGACAGTATCCAGGAGATTTTCGGTTTTAGTGTCCCTCTGAAGCCGAGCGAGGGACAGTATGCAGGAGATATTTGGTTTTAGTGTCCCTCGGAAGCCGTGCGAGGGACAGTATCCAGGAGATTTTTGGTTTTAGTGTCCTTCGGAAGCCGAACGAGAGACAGTATCCAGGAGATTTTCGGTTTTAGTGTCCTTCGGAAGCCGAGCGAGAGACAGTATCCAGGAGTATTTTCGGTTTTAGTGTCCCTCGGAAGCCGTGCGAGAGACAGTATCCAGGAGTATTTTTGGTTTTAGTGTCCCCCCGGAAGCCGAGCGAGGGACAGTATGCAGGAGATTTTCGGTTTTAGTGTCCATCGGAAGCCGTGCGAGGGACAGTATCCAGGAGATTTTCGGTTTTAGTGTCCTTCGGAAGCCGAACGAGGGACAGTATGCAGGAGATTTTTGGTTTTAGTGTCCATCGGAAGCCGTGCGAGGGACAGTATGCAGGAGATTTTTGGTTTTAGTGTCCTTCGGAAGCCGTGCGTGGGACATCAAAATCAGATTTTTCCCTTTGGCTGCCCCTCTTTAGTCTAAACCAAAACAAAAAGGAAGCAGGCTATGCTCCCTTTTAAAATAAACAGTAATTGATCCGCATTATTTACTCTGCCTCAAAAATGTAAGAAAGAGCTTTAATCGCTTGATTGACTGTTTCCACTGTCACGTTGGCCTTATTGGATAATTCCTTAAGAGGATGATGAAGTTCTTGCGGTCGGACGAGGATCAAAGGCTTTCCTTTAGCAAGGGCTGCACTGGCGTCCATGGCGGTGTTCCATTGTTTGTACTTTTCACCGAATAAGGCGATGACTAAATCAGCTTTGGACATTAATATTTCTGTACGAAGATTGTTGAGATCTGAAGCTGCGTCATCCTTATATACAGCTCCGGGTTGTTCTCCCTGTATTTCCTCTCCAATATTATCCGAGCGTTCATGGTTTTCCATTGGCCCCACAAATGTAAGAGGAAGCTGTAACGCTTTAGCTTTCTCTTTTATTTCGCTTCTCCAGTCACTATGGATTTCTCCTGCAAGATAGACCGTCAGTTCCATAAAAAACCTCCTTAAGATTGTTTTGTTTTATCTTACCATGAATGAAAAAGGTAAACGAATGGAAAGGCTCTCATAAATTGTCGAAAGATGGGGAATCTTACTAAAAAGAGGGTTGTCAATAGGCCTTTTTGAGGGGTATGATAGAAAAGAACGATTGCTAGATAAGGAGTGAAGCGGGTGTCAAAATCAATTATATTCAGGTTTTCTGTCATTCTAATGCTATTACTGACCGCTGGGTGCAGCAGTGCAACACTTGAGGAAAGTCAGAAAGAGGCCGTGGAAGCTGCCAAAGACACGTTTGAAAGTCCTGTTGAAGAGGCATCGGAGGAAACAGAAAATTTTCATTTTCACCTTCCATCCGGAGCATCCATTAAAGAGAAAAACGCTAATAACGTTATTATAGAGAATGGAAACCACACTTATATATTATTTTATAATCAAAATGTTTCTTCTGACAGTGAGCAGCTATATGAGCTGTCAGTCCAGGACGAGACCGATCTCTTAAAACAGGAAACCTTCAGGGACGACGAAAGGTTCGGTTATTTCCTGATTAGGGAAGTAGAAGAAGAGCAATTTGAACTGACTGCTGGAATCGGCGGGACCAAAATGACTACCCAATCCGTTAAAGATGATATGGCCTCAGACAGTGAGTTCATGATGGAAGTTGTGTCTTCAGTTAAAAATAAATAAAGCTTCTTTCCTTTTGCGCTTGGTCAGCCCATCAAGCGTATTTATTTTATTTTTTTTCCTTCTCTGCAAGGATAGCAGAAATGAAGAACCACTTGATGCTCTCCATATGAATCAGAAGGAAAAATGCATTAAGGGAATACAGAGGTTAATCGTGAAAAATATAGTGGACATTTACGACATGTGTCTTTACACTAGTAAATGATTCTTTAGATATCAGATAAAAGGAGGCCAACATGAAAGAATTTTTAGAGAAACAGGGAGTCAAGCCTTCAGCAAAGGTTTACTTTATCGATGCGTTGTCCTTTATGGCACTCGGTTTGTTCTCATCATTGATTATAGGACTTATTATAAAAACGATTGGACAACAGTTAAATTTCAATTTCCTTATCGAAATGGGAGACCTGGCCATCAGCTTGATGGGTCCTGCCATAGGTGCGGCAATCGCATACGGACTTGGCGCACCTCCGCTCGTCCTTTTTGCAGCAGTGGTGACTGGTGCTGCGGGTGCATCGCTTGGAGGTCCAGCTGGTGCCTATGTCGCTGCGGTTCTTTCCACTGAAATTGGAAAGATCGTCAGCAAAACGACCAAGGTGGACATCATCGTTACCCCTCTTGTCACCATTGCAGCTGGTTACACAGCAGCAGCTTTGATTGGACCTTGGATTGGAGAATTCATGGTTCTCTTCGGCAGCTGGATTGAATGGGGAACAGAGCAGAGACCTATCATCATGGGTATTTTGGTGGCGGCTCTCATGGGGTTAGCCCTGACCGCCCCGATTTCGTCGGCAGCCATTGCCTTGATGCTTGACTTAAACGGAGTGGCGGCAGGAGCAGCGACTATAGGATGCAGTGCCCAAATGGTCGGTTTTGCGGTCATGAGTTATCGTGAGAACAAGTTCGGCGGGCTGCTTGCACAGGGAATCGGGACGTCCATGCTTCAGGTGCCGAATATCGTCCGAAACCCCCGGATTCTTATACCTCCGACGTTAGCAGGGATGATCCTTGCTCCAATAGGCACGACGATATGGGTGATGGAAAATAATGCAGCGGGTGCCGGCATGGGAACAAGCGGTTTTGTCGGGCAGATCATGACGCTGAAAACGATGGGCTTTTCCGGGCAGGTCTGGATACAGATCCTGGTGTTGCATATCGTTGGACCAGCCTTGCTTACGCTGGTAATATCTCTATATATGAGAAAAATCGGCTGGATCAAATCAGACCAGCTGTACATCAGTACAGGAGGGAAATAATATGAAAAAACTATCCAGCATAGAAGAATTCAACACAATGAAAAACGAAGGAATGCACATCTTTATGTTCTCGGCAGATTGGTGTCCTGACTGCCGGGTGATCGACCCGGTTCTGCCGGAAATCGAAGAGAACAACTCGGAATACAAATTCGTCTATGTAGACAGAGATGAATTCATCGACCTATGTGCCGACCTGGGAGTCTTTGGAATCCCGAGCTTCCTTGCTTTTAACAGCGGCAAAGAACTTGGACGGTTCGTCAGCAAAGACAGAAAGACCAAAGAACAGATCGAAGAGTTCATTCAAGGACTATAATATTGCTGAACAGAGGAGCACCCGTGTTTCTCTGTTTTTTTTGTGCATGAATGTGAGTATGCGTGCGTACGTGACAGTCACGCCCCGGAATTTGTCGATGGATTAGAAAGATGTTCGTTTGGCGGTAGTGTCTTAAACACCGCTCCACAGTGCAAATTCTGGGTTTTAAAAAGTGATTAAGAGTAAACACCCTGCTTCAGGAGGAATTTGAGGATCTAGCAGGGTGATTAAGCGGAAAACACCCTGCTTCAGAAGGGAGTTGAGGATCCAAGCATGGTGATTAAGGGGGAAACTCCCTGTTTCAGAGGGATTGCGTAAATATATCAAGGTGTATAAGCCCTGGCTAAGTTTTAAATGAAAAACCCTATCCCAAAACACTGCTATCAATGAAGCCTTGCAAAACACCCCTTTCATTTTGTATAACAGGCTGTTTATTGTACAATAAGAACGATTAAAGTATGCTCCTGGCGAAAAGGAGGACAAATATATGGATGCAAAGAAAATGAGGAAGATGCTTGAAGAGAGGCTTTCTTCTCCTGACCGCAAGTTTCTTTTTGACAGGGAAAAAGAAGTCTTGCGTATAGAGAACATCAACACAGGTAAAGGGATCAGCATCACGCTGGCACCGATTGTCGCAAAATGGGAAGTTTCGAAAGAGAAAGCCATCGATGAAGTGGTCTATTATGTGGAAGAGGCCCTGGATGTGATGGGGTATGAACACACGCTGACGGATAAAGAGAAGAAGATCTTTCCAGTAATCCGCTCAACATCCTTTCCAACCAAGACACATGAAGATGTGCCTTTTATTACGGAAGAGCATACAGCGGAAACACGAATTTATTATGCGGTGGACCTCGGTTCTACCTATCGCATGATGGATGAGAAAATACTGCAGGCAGAGGGATGGACAGCAGGGAAAGTGAAGGAAGCTGCCCGTTTCAACCTTCGTTCTCTTCCTGTGAAATTGAAGCAGGATACTCTTGCCGGCAATGTATTTCATTTCTTGAACACGAATGATGGCTATGATGCGAGCAGGATCCTGAACTCTTCTTTTCTAAATGAAATGAAGGATAAGACAGAAGGGGAGATGACCATCTCCGTGCCTCATCAGGATGTCCTGATTATTGGTGACATCAAAAATGAAACAGGGTATGATATTCTAGCTGAATTGACTATGAGCTTTTTTACAAACGGAAAAGTTCCAATCACTTCCTTATCATTTCTCTATGAAGATAACGAATTGGAACCGATCTTTATATTGGCTCAAGACCGTAAATCTGGAAGGGAGAAATAAGCATGAACGTATTTTATAATTTGGAAGGCATTGGAGATACTTTAATCGTTTCAATGGTTCCTGGGTTTCAAGGCGAAAAGTCATTTGACAAAAAAGGTGACGCAGTAAGGATTTATGATGAAAACTCCGGCGAAACTATTGGTTATAACTTGTTTAAGGCTTCCTTTTATATGAAGCTTGACAGCAATGGGCAAGTGGAAATGAATCAGGACAAGCTTAATCAAATCAATGACGCTATTCAAAAAAATGGCTTTGAAGAGACGCTGGAAGCAGACTTCTCTCCTAAGTTTGTGGTCGGGTATGTGCAAGAAAAAGAAAAACATCCTAATGCAGACAAGCTGAGCGTCTGTACAGTAGATGTTGGAAAAGAAACATTGCAGATTGTCTGCGGCGCACCGAATATTGACAGTGGCCAAAAAGTGGTCGTAGCCAAGGTTGGAGCTGTAATGCCAAGCGGAATGCTCATCAAGGATGCCGAGTTAAGAGGTGTGGCATCGTCAGGCATGATCTGTTCCGCGAAGGAGCTGGATCTTCCGGATGCTCCTCAAGAAAAAGGCATACTGGTTCTTGAAGAAGACGCACAAGTTGGACAGCCATTTTCTTTTTGAAAACTTGATGCTTTTAAGCAGGGTAAATAAGAAAAGAGTAATTCATAACCTATCCAAAAGAAGCCAATCATAGTAATTAAAAAATTGACTCACAGGGAATTCATTCCGAAAGAGTCAATTTTTTTGTAGAGAAATTTAGTGTTGAGGTACGGACAACCTGAGCCGCATGTCTCACATAACAAGCTGGCTGGGGAAACCAAGTATGGACAAAATCTCCCATTCTGGTGATTTTACTCGAATTTTTTCTTTTAACTGTTACAATAAAGAGATGATTACAGTAGAGAGAGTGATAACAATTGAGTTGGCTTAAAAAAGTTTTTAACAGATTAAAAGATGAACCTATTCAATCAGATGAAGCCTCTTATAAAGAAGAGCGAAATATAGATGCACCGAATGATAAAAATAAAGACATAGAAGCAAGGATCTCCTATCAATATCCTAAAGGAGAATTCAGGTTCCCGGTCATCCCTGATCAAAGGGGAGCGCGAAGAGAAGAAAGAGAAAACCGGTCAGAAGAGAGAAGGCAAAGGCGCCATCCTTCCAAAGAGAAGGAAAAGCAAACTGAAAAAGAAGCCAAGATCCAAAAAGGCAGCCCGAAAAAAGAAAAGACTGCTGATAAAAAGGGAGATGCGTTCAAGCGTCCTTTCCGCCCTACGGAAATTCCCTCTCCGATCTACGGCTTCAGTAAACCGGCACAAAAGGATCCGATTCAATTCGAGCTGAAAAGCCATGAGCCGAGATTATGGAGAGAGTCTGAAAAGGCTGTTGAACCTCCTCGACCAGAGAATCAGCATCTAGTGGATGAGATTGAGAATATAGAAGATCATGAGGTTTATCCAAACGAAAACACCAATCTTAAGGTGAATGAAGAAGAAGAGAAAGTGTCAGCGGAAGAGTTCGAGCCGCTCAAATTCAAGGAAGAAACCAATTCAGAGAGAGTACATACAGAGATTTCACAGGAAGATTCTCCTGAAGCTCTGGCAGAAGAAACTGAAGTAACAGCGGATGTTCCGGAAGAGCCTGCAGCTGAAGTTGATAACGAGATTGAACCAGTTATCGAAACAGAAGAGCCTCGTGCTTTAGAAAACAGCAACCCTGAACCTGAAGAAATTGAAACGCAGCTTGAACCGCTGCCGGCCAAACAGGATGAGGAGCTTGAAGAAAAGTCTGAAGAGCCTGTTGAAGGTCTTATTCAAGAAGAGTCTATAATGGGTGAATCGAGCATAGAAGAGCCATTCATGGACGAGACAGAATCAGGGGAAGATCAGCAAGATGAGCAAATGCATGAAGAAGCACCACAGCCAGCTTCCAGACGGTCACATCTTCCTTTCAATGTATTGATGCTGAAGCAGGATAAAAGGATGATGGATCGAAAAAACGATTCGAAGCAATGAGAGTCAAAGATGCTGGAAATGAAGGACCGCCTGAAGAGCAGGATAAAAGGGAAGCACCGGTAAATGAGGCCAAAGATGTCCAAGTGGCAGTCAAAGAAGAAGCGGCTGCTATAGAGGAAGCTCCTTTGCAGACCCATAACGAAGAGAATCACTTGCAACAAGAAAACCCGATACATGAGGGTCCCGCTGCTCAAGCCGTTGTGGAACCTCTAGAAGAAAATGCAGGAGAATCTGCAAATGATGAGGAACCTGCCCAGCCAGAAAACGACCCTCAACCCGTTGTTTCTCAACATGAAGAGGAGACTCATAATGACCCAATCCCTTCGGAAGAGGAAACAAGCAGCCAGCCAGCACCATCAGAAGGCTCATCCAATCGGTCCCACCTGCCCTTCAATGTGTTAATGCTGAAGCAGGATAAAAGGAAGATGGTCAATCAGCCGAAAGCCGAACCAGCCGCTGCAGTCAAACCAGCTGCAGCAGAAGAGAAAAGCCAGGACGATGATTCTTTGAAAAAGTATGAAGAATTGGCAGACCAGCCTTCAGAAGAGGAGGGCTACGAATTTCCCCAGCTGAATTTCCTTGCTCCGCCGATTGTGAAGGAGTCGAGCGGTGAGTGGCTTGAAGCTCAAAGGGAGCTGCTGAACGATACGCTGGTGAACTTCAATGTCAGAGCTCGTGTGGTCAATGTAACAGAAGGCCCTGCCGTAACGAGATTTGAAGTTCAGCCGGAACCTGGCGTGAAAGTGAACAAAATCACCAATCTTGCCGATGATATCAAATTGAGTTTAGCAGCAAGAGATATCAGGATTGAAGCTCCTATTCCCGGCAAGCATACAATCGGGATAGAAGTGCCGAACCAGCAGAGCCGCCCGGTATCCCTGAGTGAAATCATTTCAAGCGGTCCATTCCAGGACAGCTCTTCGCCCCTTACGGCAGCTTTGGGCCTTGATATATCAGGAGAGCCGATTGTCACAGACTTGAATAAAATGCCCCACGGTTTGATTGCGGGTGCGACGGGCTCAGGAAAAAGTGTCTGCATCAATTCAATTCTGGTCAGTCTTTTGTATAAAGCATCTCCGCAGGATCTGAAGCTGCTGCTGATTGATCCGAAAATGGTTGAACTGGCTCCCTATAACCGGATGCCTCATCTGGTGAGTCCCGTCATTACAGATGTTAAAGCTGCGACTGCCGCTCTTAAATGGGCAGTGGAGGAAATGGAAAGACGGTATGAATTGTTTGCTCATACAGGAGTCAGGGATATAACCCGCTACAATTTAAAAGCAGAGAGAAATGGCGAGAAGAGCCAGAAGCTGCCGTATCTAGTGATTGTTATCGATGAGCTGGCAGACCTGATGATGATGTCTCCTGCAGATGTTGAGGAAGCCATCTGCCGTATCGCCCAGAAAGCAAGGGCTTGCGGAATTCACCTGATCATTGCGACCCAGCGTCCCTCAGTGGATGTCATCACCGGATTGATCAAGGCGAATGTTCCAACACGAATCGCTTTCTCCGTTTCTTCAGGAGTGGATTCCAGAACCATCATTGATGCAAGCGGAGCCGAGAAGCTGCTTGGAAAAGGCGATATGCTGTTCCTTGAAAATGGATCTTCCAAGCCTGTAAGACTTCAGGGTACATTCGTGTCGGATGACGAAATTGATGAAATCGTCCACCATGTCAGGGAACAAGGAGAACCTAATTACTTGTTCCAGCAGGATGAATTACTGAAAAAAGCTCAGGTGGATGAACAGGAAGATGAACTGTTCCTCGAAGCCTGTGAGTTTGTAGTCAACCAGGGCGGGGCTTCGACATCTCTCATCCAGAGGCATTTCCGTGTCGGCTACAACCGTGCGGCGAGACTTGTGGACATGATGGAAAGCCATGGAATCGTATCAGAAGCAAAAGGAAGCAAACCGAGAGATGTGTTAATTTCTTCTAGGGAACTTGGAGAGCTTCAAGACACTAGTACAATGACCTAAAGAGTGGTATTCTTAAAAGAATGAAACTATAATAAAATCAATACAATAACCTCATAGCAGAAAAGTGAAGGATGTACTCAGTCGTTCTTCGCTTTTTTGTTTCGTTAACTTTTAAGGAACTGGTTTTTGTGGTTGGTGTTCCTTTATAACTCAGTCAATGACAATCAAATAGACATGTACAGTTGATGGTAAGGAGCTTTTAGGATGAAGGAAATTCAATTGAAACTTCAAGGTAAACTGAATAGATTGACCAATGACACTTTCAAGTTTGATGAAAGGGTCAAGGAAGGCTGGTTTTCAGCTGTCTATTTTTTAAAAACAAGAGAAATTGCAAGGAAGTATAAATCAGACAGCACCATCACGATGCAGTTCTTCCAAAAGGAACATGCCGTTCTCTGCGGTACAGACGAAGTCATTGCTCTTCTGCATACTTTCGCAGATAACCCGGAAAACCTGGAAATCCATTCATTGAAGGATGGAGATAAGATTTCTCCGTTCGAAACAGTGCTGACCATTACAGGGCGGTATCAGGATTTTGGTTATCTGGAAGGAATCATTGATGGAATTCTTGGCCGGAGAACATCGGTCGCAACCAACGTCTACAAATTGATGAAAGCAGCGTCTCTGTCAGGAAAGAAAAAGCCAGTCATTTTCATGGGAGACCGGGATGACCATTATACCCAGCAGGCTGGAGACGGTTACGCCGCTTTTATCGGCGGATCTACCGCTCAAGCCACACATGCAATGAATGAATGGTGGGGCAAGCAGGGGATGGGCACCATGCCGCACGCCCTCATCCAGCTCTTCAACGGTGACATTGTTGCTGCGACACAGGCATATAAGGAAACCTTCCCGGAAGATGAATTGATTGCGCTGGTCGATTATAATAATGATGTGATCGATGATGCCTTGAAAGTGGCGAGAGCCTTTGGTTCAGAGCTGAAGGGTGTCCGCGTTGATACATCAAGAACAATGATTGACAAATACTTCGTCCGGAACCAGCATCTGCTTGGAACATTTGATCCAAGAGGAGTCAATGCAGAACTGATACTTGCCTTGCGCGAGGAATTGGATGGGGAAGGATTCAATCATGTAAAGATAGTGGTATCAGGAGGGTTTACAGAAGACCGCATCCGAGCTTTTGAAGAAAATGATATACCTGTGGATATGTACGGAGTCGGAGGAAGCCTTCTGAAAGTGACGATCGGCTTCACGGGTGATAACGTAATTCTTGATGGAAAGCCTCAAGCAAAAGCAGGAAGAAAATTCAGATGGAATGAACGTCTCGAGAAAGTCGAATGGCAATAGGTGTGATTCAATGTGAAGGAAAAAGAATCGCTGATTAATTTAGCGTCGTATAAGGAGAAAAAGCAACGGCAGGCTGAAGAGCATACAGAAGAATTGTATAATCAAAGCCTGCTGTATCTGGAAAGAGAGACAAACATCCGGGAAAAGGTAAGGGCAAAATTTATGTTTTCCAAGAAATTCTCCCTCTCTCTTGAAAGTGCGGAACCGGGTTCTGCTTTAGATACACTGTACAGACAATGGCTGTTATTTGATTATAAGACGGCAGCGAACAAGACTGTTTTTCATCAGTTCCTCCAGGTGAATGCACCCGGGATGACAGAAACAGACAGGATGCTGGGCGCTCTTTTTTTGACAGCAGCTTGGGAACCGGTGGAAGTGCTGGAAATTGATTGCGATGAAAATTCATTATTTGTACAGAATATACTACATAAGCACAAAGAAATGGTTGTGAGCCCTTTTACTCATGAAGGGCAGCTGAATTCCGGGGACATGGCTTTTATAAGAAAAATCCCTTTAGTTTCA
Organism: Bacillus sp. P14.5; assembly: GCF_003316765.1. Classification (GTDB taxonomy): domain Bacteria; phylum Bacillota; class Bacilli; order Bacillales; family Bacillaceae_B; genus Rossellomorea. Next base: position 57,233 of record NZ_NIJF01000045.1, read on the forward strand.
AAAGGGATGTTACTCGGGCCTCCTTTCAGGGTAAAGGATGGAGAAATATTCAGAGGCCTATTGGACCATTATGAAAACAGCAGCAAGGACAGGGTCACTGCTTGGAGAAGCTTCATGAAAGAAAATGCAGCCCGGTTCATTGCTATGTCATTATAAAATCATACTTGTCGTTCATAGCCACTGGCATAAAAAGATGATATAATCTTTTCATTATTATACGGTCGATACTGAAGCGGGTTGTTGTTCATTAAGCAATCCCATTTTTGCAGGCTGGTCAAGATCTGCCTGCTGGCAAAAATGGATTAATGTCATATACTGCTTACAGATAGATGATTGTTGGAGGTTCTAATATGACAATATACCATTTCGTTGGAATTAAGGGATCTGGAATGAGCGCGCTTGCCCAGGTGCTTCACGATATGGAGTATGAAGTACAGGGCTCGGATGTCGAAAAGTATTTTTTTACACAGAAAGCTCTTGAAGATTCTCAAATAAAAATCCTGCCTTTTCAAAAGGAAAATATCGGGCAGGATATGAATGTTATAGCAGGAAATGCGTTTCCTGATACACATGAAGAAATTGAAGCGGCAGTGGAGCAAGGCCTGCCCGTGACAAGATACCACAGCTTCCTGGGCGATTTCATGCAGGAATTCACTTCTGTCGCCGTGACAGGAGCACATGGCAAGACCTCGACTACCGGTCTCCTTGCGCATGTCATCAGAGGCGCCAAGCCCACTTCCTACCTGATCGGGGATGGAACGGGCAAAGGTGAAAAAGATGCGGAGTACTTCGTCTTCGAAGCATGTGAGTACAGAAGGCACTTCTTATCGTATCACCCCGACTATGCCATAATGACGAATATCGATTTTGACCATCCTGATTACTTTGCGAATGTGGATGATGTCTTCCAGGCATTCCAGGAGATGGCGATGCAAGTCAAGAAAGGGATCATTGCCTGCGGTGACGATGAACATCTTCAGAAGATCCAAGCAAAGGTTCCTGTCCTTTTCTATGGCTTTGCGGAAGAAAATGACTTCCAGGCAAGAAATGTCAACAAGAATCCTGAAGGAACGACTTTTGATGTCTTTGTCAGAAACGAGTTCTTTGCGTCCTTTTCAATTCCGGGTTATGGAGACCACAGCATCCTGAACGCGCTGTCTGTCATCGCCCTCTGCCATTATGAGGACCTTGATACAGAGATTGTGCAGGAAAGACTGGCTTCATTCCAAGGAGTGAAAAGAAGATTCTCCGAGAAGAAAATACGGCGAGCAGATTCTGATTGATGATTATGCCCATCATCCTACTGAAATCAAGGTGACAATTGAAGCAGCAAGGCAAAAGTATCCTGACAGAGAGATCATAGCTGTCTTCCAGCCTCATACATTCACAAGGACGCAGACATTCCTGAATGAATTTGCCGACAGCTTATCGGAAGCCGACCAGGTATATCTCTGTGAAATCTTTGGTTCCGCCCGCGAGAATCATGGAAAGCTTTCCATCGATGACCTAAGGGGCAAGATCGATAATGCCAAAATGATCGACGAACATAATACAAAGCCATTGATGGCTCACGAAAATGGTGTTCTTATATTCATGGGAGCCGGGGATATCCAAAAATTCCAGGAAGCCTATGAAGAAACACTCAGAAACCATGTAGAATAAAACTTTTCAAGCAGCCAGCCCGTCACTCAGGGCTGGCTGCTTTTTTAGTGTGCAGACTTTATTACTTTAATGCACAAAAAGGGACAGTCCCTCTTCGCGCTTTAAAGCACTAAAGGAATAATTTTTAAAATAAGTGAAACCTTCCAGCAGTTGAATCGTCTTAGCAGTAAAGAAGAAAACGGGGTGAGAACCTTTTGACCAGTGTCACAAAAAATGATTCTGATTTTCCTTTGGGGAAAGATGCGTGGCTTGAGGCCATTATGGATATGTATGGGGAGAATCTGTCAAAGCTTGCCTATAACTATGTAAAGGATTGGAAGCTTGCTGAAGATATTGTCCAGGATGTTTTTGTCACATGCTTTCATCATTATGAAAACCTTGATGAAATTCTTGCCTTTAAACCTTGGATTTACAGACTGACAATCAATAAGTCGAAGGATATGCTAAAAAGCGCCTCATATCGAAAAACAGTTTTTCAGTCAAGTCTTCTTAGCGCACTCAAATCAAACGAACCCCCGCCTGACACGATGTTGATTAAGCGCAGCGAGGAGGAGCACCTTTCCAAAAGTGTACTAAAGCTGCCTGTAAAATATCGTGAAGTCATTACCCTTTATTACTATGAAGATCTGCCGATTGATAAAATCGGCGATATTTTGAATATGAATACCAATACGGTAAAAACAAGACTGAATAGAGGAAGAGCCAAGCTCAAAAAGGTAATGGAAAGGGGGAGAAGCTATGAATGACAAACTGGAAAATCTGAAGAAAGCGATGGATGCTACGACCCATGAAGGATCCCACTTTACAGAAAGCCAAAAACAAAGGGTAATATCAGCCATTCATTCAGATGAAAGAAACTTAGCTCCTAAGCCTGCCGGTTTTATGATATTCTCCTTATCAGCGGCAGCAATAGCAATCATGCTTCTTTTATTCTCTACTCATGTGATGCCGAATCTGGATGATAATCAGAGTTCTAATCCTGCAGCTTCAAAAGATTGGGAAATCAGCGATCAATTCGTTCAAAACCATAAAGAAAAATTCAGGGTCTTTCCGGAGCAGGGACTAACAGCAGGAAAACCATCCGGATATCTTTTCAGTTTTCAGGAACCGTTCGATGTCTATAAAGGAAAGGAGTTAACAATAGATGCTCTCAATAAAGAAACCAGCGAAAAAATTAGTGTGGTATCTAAAATAATAAAAGAGCCGTCTCCAGGTTATAGCTCCCTTCAGCGATTCACAGCCAATTTCGAAATTCCTTACGGAGGTCTATGGAAATATGAGGTAAAACTAAATGGAGAGTACTATGGAGATGTCGTTTTATCTGTTAATGAAGAAATAGGAATAGAAATGCCTGAAGACATTCCTGAATTCGTAAAGAAAGAGGACTTAGAAACAATCGATTGGAACAGGAAGGCGGTCAACTTTGACAGAGGGATTATTGGGAATGAAAATAAATCAGGCGTTATAGGCATGGATATGCCGAGCTTAACACCCCAAAAGTGGATGTGGCATCTTTGGGGCAATAAATCATCGGAATTTACAGTGGCAGGGTTTCATAGAGGCTCCCAAACTGTTCACCCTATCTTGGATAATGGGTGGAAGTGGACCATGCAGCTGGGGAGTGCGGTAAATGGAGCTGACGCTCATGTACCAAGCTCAGTCACCATTCCAAAAGGAGGCGAATGGGCATTCCTTTTATACGATGGAGATAAGCTTTTTGATGTGCTGGTGTATGAGATCGAGAAATAAAACCAATGGAACACTCCAACAATGTATTGGTAAATGGCAGGCTGATTTAGCTGTAGCCTTTGTTTGAAACTATTAGAAGTAAAATACGTCAAATATAGCAGGGGGGCTATAATGCGTAATCTATTAGTTTGTTTTGCAGTATTTATGCTTTTTATATTAGCTGCATGCAGTAATGAAAATGGTAATAAAGGTGGTGGAGAACCAGGGATTACTGGATATGTAATGGATAAGACAGGGCAAAAGATTTTAGTTGTCAGTGCAGAAGCCAAGGAATACAGCGGCAATGGCGGAGTGGAAGAATATTATGATGCGGTATGGGCAAATGAAGCACCTAATGACGTTAAAGTAGGAGAACAAGTGAAGATATGGTTTGATGGCGGAATGGACACCTCATATCCAGGCCAAGCGGCTGTTGGCAAGTTAGAAGTTATGCCAAGCTCTTCTCCAGAAGGTGCAGCACTTTCTGAAGCTGAAGCCTTAAATAAAGCATTATCCCAAAATAAATTTGAGAATGAAATTTTAACTGCCCGAACCATTTCTTACGATGCAGAGAAAGGTGAATGGCTTATTATCTTGAAGAACACTGACAGTTATGAGGAACACAAGGTTAAAGTAAAGGATAAGTGAATAAATTCTTCTCAACGAACGGTGGCTTTATAAAAACAAAGAGGCACTGCAAATTTTTCTTGCAGTGCCTCTTTGTTTTTACTCATCATTATTACTTCAAAAATGATTCGTTCCTATTTCAAGTTTTCAGGATTAAGCTGCTCCAGCTCAGGAAGAGTAAAGCGTCCGTCTTTACGGATCAACACATCATCAAAATAGATTTCTCCCCCACCGTATTCAGGTCTTTGGATCATGACCATATCCCAGTGGATATTGGAGTGATTGCCGTTGTAGGCCTGCTCATAGCACTCTCCCGGTGTGAAGTGGAAACTGCCGTCAATTTTTTCATCGAACAGGATGTCCTGCATTGGATGAAGGATGTAAGGGTTGACCCCGATGGCAAATTCACCTATGAAACGTGCGCCTTCGTCAGTGTCAAAGATCTTATTGATTCTTTCCGTATCATTGGCTTCAGCTGAAACAACCTTTCCGTTTTCAAAAGTCAGTTTCACGTTTTCATAAGTGAAGCCATGATAAGGAGACGGCGTGTTATAAGTGATGGTACCGTTGACGGAATCTTTTACCGGAGCAGTGTAGACTTCTCCGTCCGGGATGTTCAAGCGGCCAGCACATTTAACAGCTGGGATGTCCTTTATAGAAAAAGTAAGTTCGGTTCCTTCTCCAGTTATCCGTACTTTATCTGTTTTGTTCATTAGTTCAACCAGGCCGTCCATCGCTTTGTCCATTTTAGCGTAATCAAGATTGCAGACATCAAAGTAGAAATCTTCAAATGCTTCTGTGCTCATTTTTGCCAGTTGTGCCATGGAAGCATTCGGGTACCTCAGCACCACCCACTTTTTCTTTGGAACGCGGATTTCGCGGTGGACCTTCTTACCGACAGTGCTTCCCTGGATTTTCATCTTTTCATCCGGTACATCAGCATGCTCATTAATATTATCTCCGGAACGAAGCCCAATATAGGCATCCATCTTATCCATTACTCCGGCTTCAAATTCAGCCAACATTTCGTATTGTTCCTCTTGTGCGCCCATCAATAGAGAGCGGTCGACTGCATGATCTTTCAGCGAGACAAATGGGTATCCGCCGGCAGCGTAGGCTTCCTTGACCAATGCTGTCACCAGTTCACGCTGCAAGCCGAAATTTTCGATTAATACCTTTTCACCTTTTTGAAGCTGCACAGAGTATTGAATCAGGTTTCTCGCCAGCTTTTCAATTCGCGGGTCTTTCATATGTATTCCTCCTAAATGAATAGTCCTTACGCTCTGTTTGTGAGAGCGCAGATAAAGAACCTATATATATTGTAACCGAAAACGTCAGATTTTTATAAAAAATCTTGTGCTGTAAAAACCTTATGCTGCCTATCTAAAACATAATTACTAGAAAAGAGATATCAGGAAATAATAATCTGTGAATTAGGCAGGATATTTATTCGCCGGCAGAGAAAGTAGTGTTTAAGGGAGTTCGGTGCCGGGTAAAGAAATGCTATATAAACAGGAGGTGCTGATGAAATGGAGATTATTTTATATTTGAGTGTCGCAGTGATTGCCATCGCTTTCTTGGTATTGGTAATTAGTCTGACAAAAACCCTTAAGTCGGTACAATCGACTTTAGATAGTGTCTCCCATACCTTAGATGGTTTGGAAACACAGCTACAGGGAGTAACAAAGGAATCTGCTGATCTTCTACATAAGACGAACAGGCTTGCAGAGGACATCCAGCAGAAGTCAGAAGAATTGAACACTGTCGTATATGCAGTAAAAGATGTAGGCAGTTCCATTCAAGGTTTAAATTCATCTGTTAAAAAGGTTACCACTTCAATTTCCACTAATTTGGAGAAGAATCAAGACAGAATCTCCCAGGTTGTTCAATGGGGAAAAGCGGCTATGGAGCTTCGTGATAAGTGGAAAGCCAAGGAAAAACCATATCACGGCACCAGAAATGCGTATGCGGCTGAAGAGGCCAGGGCTTCTGCAGAGGTAGAAAGACGCGAGCAAATGATTCAGAGAGCAAGACAGAATTAATTTTTTATTCAAGGGAGGATGTAATGATGACTCAACAAAATGATGTGTACAAAAACCAGGTGAGCCACGGCCACCCAAACGGTGGAACTAATACCGGCAATGCTACTCATGAAGGCAGCATCAATGCCAAGGATTTCTTGATCGGCTCCTTGATCGGCGGAATTGTTGGAGCAGCAACAGCTTTATTCCTTGCTCCAAAGTCAGGTAAAGAACTTCGTGATGATTTGAACACACACGCAGGCACCTTAAAAGAAAAAGCGGCCAGTGGAGAGAAACAGCTATGGAACGAGGCAATGAACTTGCTGCCGCAGCTAAGGAAAAACATCCGGGATCACAAAGTCTGTGACGGAGCAGTCCACTAACCTGGTTAATAAAGTGAAATCAGGAAAGAATGAAGATAACAGCGAAGTAACAGGCGAAGAGCAGCTTCCTGTTGAAACAGAGCAAAATGACGCTCAGGAACTCAATCAAAAGCTTGAAGAAACCAAAAAAGCATTTGATGATACAGAGCAGACAATCAAACAATAACAATGATGGCGGTGAAGGCGGAACAGCCTCACCGTTTTCTGTTGAAAGGAGCGGGAATGGTGAAAAAAATTGAGACCATCGAAGAATTCAATCAGCTTCTGAAAGAGAAGGATAAATTCTTTTTTCTAAAGCACAGCTTAACTTGTCCAATCAGCGGCAGTGCATTTGATGAATATCAAAGGTTTGTAAAAGAAAATGATGAGGGGGAAGCCTATTATTTAGCGGTCCAGGAATCAAGGGATTTATCCAATCATATTGCAGAAACCTTTGCCATTAAACATGAATCCCCTCAAGCCTTCCTGTTTAAGGACGGTAAGCCTGTTTGGAACGAATCACATTGGAAGATTACCAGCAAAGAATTGGCAAGTGTATAACCAAAAAGAGACTGAGGGCCTTCCCTCAGTCTTTCTTTTTGAAGAATATTTTTAGAGTGGAAATTAGGCAGCGTTTCTGAATCCAGCACCCGATGGGACTCCGTACCCACTGGAACGGACTTAGCCCCTCGGGGTCAAATAATCCCTGGAGAACAAAAGGAAAAACCGCCTATATTTCTCCAGGGAACATTTGCCTGCCGGGGCTAAACGGGGCGCTTCCGCTTTTTATGCAATCCAGCTCCAAGGCCCCACCGGCTAGCAGATTTCGGTCTCTCTCCTTGCGATAAGTCTTCATCGAATCACTTCGTTCTTCGTGATTCCTTTATCTCATGCGGGGCTGGTACAGTCCGTACGCCGCTGAGCTGGGCCTTTCCGCTTTTTATGCAATCCAGCTCCAAGGCCCCAACGGCTAGCAGATTTCGGTCTCTCTCCTTGCGATAAGTCATCATCAACTCACTTTGTTCGTTGTGATTCCTTTATCTCATACGAGAGCCCTACAATCTGTACGCCGCTAAGCGGGACCTCTCCACTTTATAAGATAAGTCAACATCAACTCACTTTGTTCGTTGTGTTTCCTTTATCTCATGCGGAGTCAGTCCAGTCCGTACGCCGCTGAACGGGGCCGTTCCGCTTTTTAGTGCTACACGGAAAGCGGCCACCGGATTTCAAGTTTGTCACCGGTCTGTATGCTTTCATAGAAAGTAGTTTCTTCTCCATTTTTTAAAAGAAGGAATTTACCTCCAGCGTTGGAGGGCATCTCGATTTCGATGTGTCTGAAGAGGTCCTGGAATATAAAAGATCCTGATTCTTTGGCAATGGACATCAATTTGTCTCCTGTATGAATCAAACTGTCTTCTGAAAGTTTTTCTCCATTACGGAACACCTCTGCAGCCTCTTTAGCAAGTTCCAGTTCTTGATCATTAAAAAATATTGTAATCCTGTCGCTAAGGTTCATTTGTTTTTTCTCTGTAATCATCCTCAATGTAGGGGAGTCGGGTTTTGTTACCTCGATGACATCCCCGTTTTTGATGATGGTCGACAGCCGGGCTTCTCTTTCATTTATTGTAATCCTGCCTGAGAAGGCCGGGATGAATGTTTCTTTTTCATTGATGGTAATATGGAACGTTCTGAGATGCTTGGTCAGCTCCTCATGTCCCGTTCGTTTTAGTACAGATTCAACTGAAGGGAGCGGTTCGACCTCAATTGTATCTCTGTCCTGTACAAAATTATCCAGCGAAGAAGGTTTTCCGTTCACCATCAAATCCATAGGAAGCGTGAATGCCTCATTGTTGATGGTCAGAACCATTTCAGGCTGTGTCTCTATTAAATCAGAAATTTTCACGGCTGGTGCTTCTCCATTTTCTCCTTTTAAAACAGTAATCCGGTCTCCATTTTGAATAGGCTGATCGATCCCGCTTCTTTGGCCATTTTTTAAAATGGTTGGAGCTTTTCCGTGTTTTCCAGGTAACGTAATGGATTGTCCGTTAACAGAGACAATCATCGCCATCCCGGGTTTTCCATACAACTTATTCACTTTCAGACCAGCTGCAAGCAGGCAGTCTCCTATTGTCAGTTCTTTCACTTCGAAGAGACGAACAGGTTGTTCATTCACATAGGCAGTCACGTATTGGACCGGTGCTTTCTTGGCAGCTATCGCAATTCCTATAGGGGTAACAAGTTCAGGGCCTTTAGACACTTCATTGATGATTTGCAGATCCTGAATTGCATCCGTTCCACGCACTGCCACCCGGTTAATCGGAAGCTGAAGGGCAGAGGCTAACCTTTCAGGAAGTTCGGGTGTCAAACTTCCGCCCCCGACCAGCATGACTGCTTTCGGGGGTTTGCCATTATTAAGCCTGAGGATTTCCGCTTTGATTTCTTGTGCAAGGTGATCAATTGCTGGAGAAATTTGAGTAACGGCCTCTTCTCTGGAAATTTCTGTTTCAAAGCCAAGAATATCGGAGACAGTTATGGTCTCCTGGTGAATCAGTTCTCTTTTAGCCTGTTCGGCAAGTGGAAAGTCCAGAAGCAGGGCATCACTGATTGCTTCAGTGATTTCATCTCCGGCAGTCGGAACCATTCCAAATGCAATGATGGTTCCCATATCCGTCAAGGCAATGTCTGATGTACCAGCTCCGATATCGACCAATGCGACATTCAATCTTCTCATCGAAGCGGGAATGAGAACGTTAATGGCAGCAATCGGTTCGAGCGTTAATGCTTCCATTTCCAACCCGGCCCTGTTCAATGCGGCCAAGAGGGACTCAACCACTACTTTTGGAAGAAAGGTAGAGATGATTTCAACGGTGGCCTGGTCTCCTTGCTGATCGACGAGGCTGCCGATTTCCTCTCCATCAAGCTTATAATAAAGAACAGAGTAGCCGACACAGTAATAATGATAGGTTTGGTCTCCTTCATGTGCAGCGTGGGCCTGGGCTTGCTGTACAGCACTAAGTTCGAGATGCAGTACATCTTCTTTTGTCAGAAGAGGTTTTCCCGCAATTGAAATGGAGGCAGTGGCGGTCTCGGTTTTTAAAGCCCTTCCTGCAGCTGCCACACAGACCTTCTGAAGAGGACCGTGCTTCTTTTCCATTTCTGTTTTTATGGTGGAAATGACAGCAGCTACAGCAGGTACATCATGAATTTGGCCATCCAGCATCGCACGTTCCTTGTGCTCTTGAGAAAGGATGTCAATGACCTCGAATTGCTTGTTTTCATTTTCAGTCAGGATGATTCCCACTACAGACCTTGTACCGATATCCAATGCGAATATTTTCATTTTATCCGTCACTTTACAACACCCACTTTAATCTATTTCACTGAGTATGATTTTACATTTATCTCACCGTTAACCGGCAATCTCATAGGAAAACACTTAAATGCACTTTAACACGTGAATGCGTTGAAAGGTTAAAGTGTTTTCCGTGACTTTTGCGTTACATTCCATTATAATAAATCCTATTATAAAAAATGTATCATACTTTTAGGAAAAAAGTATGCAGTGTTGAAATTAAAGATCAGCTGCTTTATGAAAGAACGGATTCTCAGGACTCCTTAACATAATAAGTTGAGGGGGCTAGGATCTTGTACAAGCAGTGAAATTTTATCGGAAAATAAAAGGATGCCAAGACAGAGAGGATGTTTGGTTGTGAGTAATAAAGAACTCGATCAGCTGAGAAGCCGGGTCGATGAAATAAACTTGAAGCTGCTGGAAAGTATCAATGAACGCGCCCGTCTTGTACAGGAAATTGGAGGGGTTAAAGAAAGACAGGGAATGAACCGCTTCGACCCTGTCCGGGAAAGAGACATGCTAAACAATATCATTGACCAAAACGAGGGACCTTTCGACAACACTACGATTGAACATATATTCAAAGAGATATTTAAAGCTGGACTTGACCTTCTTCAGGACAGCCACCGAAAAGAATTGCTGGTTTCCAGGAAGAAAAAGCCTTCCGACACGATAGTCAAAGTTAATGGAGAGGAAATCGGTGACGGAAATCCTCACTTCATATTTGGTCCTTGCGCTGTGGAATCGTATGAACAAGTTGCTGAAGTTGCAAGTGCTATAAAAGGGAAAGGTCTGGGCCTTATCAGGGGAGGAGCCTTCAAACCCCGTACTTCTCCTTATGACTTCCAAGGGCTGGGTATGGAAGGATTGAAAATTTTGAGAAAAGCGGCTGACGAGTTCAATCTTGCAGTTGTCAGTGAAATTGTCAATCCAGCCGATATCGAACCAGCATGTGATTATGTGGATGTCATTCAGATCGGTGCCCGCAATATGCAAAACTTTGAATTACTGAAAGCTGCTGGCTCTGCAAGGAAGCCTGTTCTTTTGAAAAGGGGACTATCTGCAACTCTTGAGGAGTTCATGAATGCTGCTGAATATATCATTTCCCAAGGAAACGGGGATATTATTCTATGCGAGAGAGGGATCCGGACGTATGAACGCGCTACCAGGAACACCCTTGATATCTCTGCAGTACCCATTCTCAAACAAGAAACGCATCTTCCTGTATTTGTCGATGTCACCCATTCAACCGGCAGGCGCGATTTATTGCTGCCGGCGGCAAAAGCTGCGCTGGCAATCGGAGCAGACGGCGTGATGGCAGAGGTTCATCCAGATCCTGCTGTAGCACTGTCTGATGCGGCTCAGCAGATGGACCTGGAGCAGTTTGATCATTTCTATAGAGAGTTAACGGCAGGGAAATAAGCAATACCCAATGGTCATCTATGTGATGGCCATTTTTAGGTTTCGTTGGGGGATTTGATTTCTAGGGGTCACAGCTCTTAATTACTATTTGGTGTTGAGGCTGGTACTTTTTTTAAGACTCGCCTTAAAGATTGAAATGAAAGTTATTTTCAAAAAGCGTCTTTTCCGTTAGGAATCAAGTGTGGATTGATTGCAGAGAGGCGTACACTCAAGTATGATATAGCTATATTAATAATGGGGACGAGATGAAATTTTAACTGTAATTATTAAAGATGGTAAATTAGTGTAAGATAAGGGATAAGCTAAAACGAAATTGAAGGAGTGGAATCCATGAATGTAACGATATATGATGTAGCCAGGGAAGCTAATGTCTCCATGGCGACGGTTTCCCGTGTAGTCAATGGGAACCCGAATGTGAAACCCGCAACAAGAAAAAAGGTGGTTGAGGTAATCGACAGGCTGGGCTACAGGCCGAATGCTGTCGCCAGGGGTCTTGCCAGCAAGAAAACCACTACAGTGGGTGTTATCATCCCGGATATATCCAACATCTTCTTTGCTGAACTGGCAAGGGGAATTGAAGATATCGCGACGATGTACAAGTACAACATCATTCTTAGCAATTCCGATCAAAACACAGAGAAAGAACTGCACCTTTTGAACACCATGCTCGGCAAGCAGGTGGATGGAATTGTATTCATGGGTGGAAATATCACTGAAGAACACGTCAAGGAATTTGAACTATCCCCAGTACCGATCGTATTGGCAGGAACGGTTGAAGATTCCGGGAAAATTCCTTCTGTTAACATCGATTATCAAGAGGCAGCCTATGACGCTGTCAAAGAACTGATTGCCAAAGGCCACAAACGAGTTGCCTATGTCAGCGGTCCTTTCCATGATAAGGTCAATAACGAAGCCAAACTTCCTGGTTACAAGAAAGCCTTGGAAGAAGCAGGAATCGAGTTCAATGAAGAGCTTGTAGTCGAAGGTGATTACACATATGATTCAGGGCTTGAAGCCTGGCAGAAGCTGCGTGAGCTTACTGATAAGCCGACAGCTGTATTCGTAGGAAATGACGAGATGGCTCTTGGTGTCGTTCACGGAGCACAGGATGAAGGGGTCAATATCCCTGAAGAAGCAGAAGTCATCAGCTTCGATAACACAAGGCTTGCACTTATGGTACGCCCGCAGCTGACATCGATCGTTCAGCCATTATATGATATCGGTGCCGTGGCCATGCGCCTACTGACAAAATATATGAACAAAGAAAAAGTCGATGAGAACACTGTTGTTCTTCCGCATAGAATTGAAGAGAGAGATTCTACGAAATAAAATTAATGCGAAGCGCGCCTTCCTTTTGGGGAGGCGCGCTTTTTTGTTTGGTTTGATTTGAGATGGGATAGCCGGTTTAATGGGTAATCTTATAATGCGGGTTTCGGGGGTGAGGAAGGCTTGGTGAGAAATAATCATCATCGAAATCTTTAAAACGAGAAATGATGCTGTTAATAGTGGTTTTATACAGCATGAAAATCAGAAAGTTGAGAAATGATGTTGTTAAACGTGGTTTTATACATCATGAAAATTAGAAAACCGGAAGTTGATGCTGTTAAAAGCGAGTTTATACAGCATGAAAATCAGGAAAACGGAAAATGATGTTGTTAAAAGTGGTTTTATACAGCATGAAAATTAGAAAACCGAGAATTGATGTTGTTAAAAGTGGGTTTATACAGCATGAAAATTAGAAAACCGAGAATTGATGTTGTTAAAAGTGGGTTTATACAGCATGAAAACAGAAAACCTGGAAAATGATGTTGTTAAAAGTGGTTTTATACAGCATGAAAATTAGAAAACCGAGAAATGATGTTGTTAAAAGTGGTTTTATACAGCATAAAAATTAGAAAACCGAGAAATGATGTTGTTAAAAGCGGGGTTATACAGCATGAAAATCAGAAACCGGAAAATGATGCTGTTAAAAGTGGTGTTATACAGCATGAAAATCAGGAAACGGAAAATGATGTTGTTAAAAGCGGCTTTATACAGCATGAAAATTAGAAACCGAAAATGATGTTGTTAGAAGTGAGACCAAATAGCATGGAATCCCCAAAAAATGAAAATCGATGCTGTCAGAAGTGAGAGCAGACAGCATGGTATACCCCAAAAAGAAAATCGATGCTGTCAGAAGTGAGATCAGACAGCATGGAATTCCCCAAAAAAGAAAATCGATGCTGTCAGAAGGGAGATCGGACAGCATAGAATCCCCAAAAAAGAAAATCGATGCCGCCAGAAGGGAGATCAGACAGCACGGAATCCCCAGGAAAGAAAATCGATGCTGTCAGAAGGGAGATCAGACAGCATGGAATCCCCCAAAAAGAAAATCGATGCCGTCACAAATGAGATCAGACAGCAGGGAATCCCCAAAAAGAAAATCGATGCCGTCACAAATGAGAGCAGACAGCATAGAATCCCCAAAATAGAAAATCGATGCCGTCAGAAGTGAGATCAGACAGCATGGAATCCCCAAAAAGAAGATCGAGGCTGTCCGAATCCCGTCCAGACAGCATCGACTCCTCAAAAAAGAAAATCCATGCAGGAAGATAAGCAAAGTCCTGCATGGATTCCAAAATAATATGTTTTAAGGCTGCAAGCAATAGGTGTTAAAACCCTCTTGGACCAATCATTTGGCAGCCAGAGCACCAGTTACTGTGCAGAAGATTTGTTAGTCCCTTGCTGCTGTCTCAGTTGATAAAGAGCTTTTTCAACAGTTTGAAAGTTCTTTTCAGTAATTTCAGGCTTCCTCGGGATAGCTGGATAAATCCCCGGTGGATCATCCCAGCTTATTGGCAAGGGGACGGGTGCTTTTTCCTGCCAGCGGTTTGTCCATTGCTCAGGAAACTGCTTCATCCCTTCGGTTCGCTGTGCCATCTCCATCCACAACAGGCTCCATGCCCGGGGAACGACCCGCCAAATGTCATAGCCTCCGCCTCCGACAGCTATCCACCGGCCGTCACAGTACTCATGAGCGAGTTCATGAGCAATCTGAGGGATCTTTTGATAAATATTCATCGTAGAAGACAGGTGAGTCAACGGATCATAGTAATGGGCATCGGTTCCGTTCTGGGTCAGGATCACATCCGGCTTGAAAAACTTTACCACTTCTCTGAAAGAGGTTTCGTATGCCTGAAGCCATGATTCATCTTCGGTAAAAGCATCAAGCGGAATGTTGAAAGAGTATCCATAGCCTTTTCCGTGGCCCCGTTCATTGATATTGCCGGTGCCGGGAAACAGATATCTGCCAGTCTCATGGATGGACAGGGTGCAGACATCGGGATCATCATAAAAGGACCATTGTACACCATCTCCATGGTGGGCGTCGGTGTCTACATATAAGACTCTGGCATTATATTTTTCCTGCATGTACTTAATGGCAACAGAACTGTCGTTATAAATGCAGAAACCCGATGCCTTTCCTTTGAATCCGTGATGAAGGCCTCCGCCTAAGTGTGCGGCGTGACGGGAAACTCCCCCCATGACGCAATCGACGGCTGTCAGCGTGCCCCCGACTAAGAGGGAGCTGGCTTCGTGCATTCCTTTGAAAATCGGAGTATCCTCTGTACCAATTCCATAGCTTTCTGCTTTTTCAGGAGAAAGGGTGCCGTTTCCCGCAGATTTGACAGCGCTTACGAAAGAAGGGTCATGAACCAGGTGAAGTTCTTCCTCAGTGGCCATTCTGGGCTCTATTAGGTCATCTTGATTCAGTGCCCCCGCTTCTTGCAGCAGATCGATGGTCAGCTTCAGCCTGAATTGGTTAAAAGGATGATTCTCGGAAAAACGGTAGTCTAAAAGCTTATCAGAATAGACAAACAGAGCCTCCTTCTTCATGATGACATACCGGGCATGTTCGGCCAGAGAACTTCATACCCTTCTTTCTTTAAATCATCTATGACAGCCATAGGATTGATCGTTCGTACCCTGAAAACCAGGACCTTGTATTTTTCATCATGTCTGTCCGGGTAAACAAGGACACTGTGGATGTTGGCATTATGGTTACGTATGATTCCGGCCACTTCATACAAGACGCCGGATCGGTTTTCCACTTTTACCTCGATTTGTGATCCGGGCTGATGCGCTCCTGTCAATTGAATCAGTGTATAAAGAAGGTCGGTCTCCGTTATGATTCCAACCAGCTTATTTTCCTTCACAATCGGAAGGCAGCCGATATGGTGTTCATAGAATAGCGCTGCCGCCTCTTCAACAAAGTCGAGAGGATGTCCTGTGATGACATTTGTTTTCATGATCAGCTTTAGAGGATTTTGGAGCTCTTCAGCTGCTTTGTCTTTTTGGAAAATTGACGGGGTGCCATCTTTGACGTCCCTGTCACTGACAATGCCGATTACGGCCATATTTTCATCGACAATGGGAATGTGCCTGACCTTTTTATCCCGCATGGTTTTGATTGCCTGCTCTATTGTATCATCTGCTCTTAGCGTCTCTACTTCTGTTATCATGATTTCTTCTACTATCATGGTTTTCCATCCCCTTTGAGAGAGTCGTTAATACATATAGCGGTTCATGAATCTTAATCTGTCAAAACTCTGGACTGACTCGCTTTCAATTCTTTTTCCGATTCTGGCCATAAGGCAGTTGGCTGGGTGTGAACTGATTTCAGGATCGTCAGTGGCGTAGTATTCCAAACCGCCTGCATTCATCATTTTCTCCATGATTTTTCGATATTCCCAGACGTTCAATCCAGTTCCTTTCAAATCCCAATGCCAGTAATATTCTGTTGTGATGATAATGTAATCTTCCATCGCATCGTCCATCATGGACACCCTGAGCAGATTCTTTCCGACTGAAGCTCCCCTGAATTTTGGAATGACTTCAATGGCTCCAAGCTCGATCAGTTCTTCCATTTTTCCCTGCGACCAGCGTTCCAAAGGGTCGGGATACAAGTATGTAACATAACCGACTATGATGTTGTCTTCCCTTGCTATGATGATTCTTCCCTCCGGCAGCCCGGCTATTTCTACAATTGCTTTATGTTGTTTTTCCGGGGTGCGGAAAGCTGTCAGGTCTTCATGAAACTCCAAATCTATCAATTCATTTACTGGAACAGGCCCTTCAATGATCAAGTTGCCTTTTGGAGTTTTCAATTCCATCGCGTTATACGTTTTTTGGTGGTTCATTTTGTCACCGCCTCAAAATAATATACATATTGATTATTACATAAAACTAGCAGACTACATAGCCGCCAGAAGGCTCTGCTATAGTCTTTTTAATGAATTTTTTCATAACGGGGAAGAACCTTACATACCAATAGTATAACAAAAAGTAAAAATCGAACAATTTTTAAAATTGAGAAAAATAGATTTTTGTACTATAATAATATAGTAATTTCTTACATAAGGAGGAATCGCTACAATGAAGTTGGAAGCGCTGCCAGTAACTCAAGGAAACTACAATCTTTCTAGTTATGGAGATACGTACAAGGATTTCGATTGGAACGAAACGAAAAAGAATTTTTCCTGGAATGAAACAGGCCGTGTGAACATTGCATATGAAGCGATCGACCGGCATGCAGAGTCGTTCAGGAAAAACAAAGTGGCTCTATACTACAGCGACGACACCAGAGATGAAAAGTATACTTACAGAGAAATGAAAAATCTGACTAATAAAGCAGGAAATGTCCTGAAGACGTATGGTGATGTGGAAAAAGGCGATAGAGTTTTCATCTTTATGCCGAGATCCCCAGAATTATACTTTACCGTGCTCGGCGCTATTAAACTGGGAGCCATTGTCGGTCCATTGTTTGAAGCATTCATGGAGGGTGCTGTCAGGGACCGTCTTGAAGACAGCGAAGCGAAAGTCCTTGTGACCACCCCAGAATTACTTGAAAGAGTTCCTGTGGATGAACTTCCTGCATTAGAACATGTACTTCTCGTTGGAGAAGGAATAGAGGAAGAAGGGAAGTACACAGACTTCATGACCCGATTTAATGAAGCCAGTGATAAGCTGGATATCGAGTGGGTCGATTTGACGGACGGAATGATCCTTCACTACACGTCAGGCTCCACCGGAAAGCCTAAAGGAGTCCTTCATGTCCATAATGCGATGCTTCAGCACTACCAAACAGCGAAGTGGGTCCTCGACCTGCAGGAGGATGATGTTTACTGGTGTACAGCTGATCCGGGCTGGGTGACAGGGACTTCGTATGGAATCTTTGGACCATGGCTGACGGGAGCGTCCAATATTATTGCTGGAGGAAGGTTCAAGCCTGAAAAATGGTACAATACCATTCAGAAATATGGAGTCACTGTGTGGTACAGTGCCCCTACCGCCTTCCGGATGCTGATGGGCGCCGGGGATGAGGTTGTGAAAAGTTTTGATTTAAGCAGCCTGAGACATATTCTGAGCGTGGGGGAACCATTGAACCCTGAAGTAATCCGCTGGGGAATGAAGGTCTTCCATCTTCGCATCCATGATACATGGTGGATGACGGAAACCGGCGGACAGGTTATCTGCAACTACCCTTGCATGGAAATCAAGCCAGGGTCGATGGGGAAACCGATCCCGGGCATTGAAGCCGCGATCGTCGATGATCAAGGGAACGAGCTTCCTCCATATCGCATGGGGAACCTCGCAATCAAACGAGGATGGCCGTCCATGATGAATGCCATCTGGAATAATGAGCAGAAGTATGATTCCTACTTCATGCCTGGCGACTGGTATGTATCCGGGGATTCCGCCTACATGGATGAAGATGGCTACTTCTGGTTCCAAGGCCGGATTGATGATGTCATCATGACTTCCGGTGAAAGGGTAGGACCATTCGAAGTGGAAAGCAAATTGGTCGAACATCCTGCCGTTGCTGAAGCGGGAGTCATCGGAAAACCTGACCCGGTTCGTGGGGAAATCATTAAAGCCTTCGTGGCCCTGCGTGAAGGGTATGAAGTGACAGATGAACTGAAGGAAGATATCCGCCAGTTTGTAAAAAAAGGATTGGCTGCTCATGCCGCTCCAAGGGAAATCGAATTCAAAGACAAACTGCCGAAAACACGCAGCGGAAAAATTATGAGACGTGTGTTGAAAGCATGGGAATTGGATCTGCCGACTGGAGATCTTTCCACAATGGAAGAATAGATTTAGAAGGAAACCGCTCAGATATGATCTGGGCGGTTTTTTTCATTTCTTGATATGACGCTGATAGGCAATTCTACTGGCAGAACGTGTGGCGCCCCGGTCAAGACTTTAGCCAGGAGTGTGAAGTGTGGAGGGGATACATGAGTGGGAGGTTTGAGGCAGAGATATGTATCCAGAAGGGTGAGGTGGGTACATGAGATGAAGGTTGGAGGCAGAGATATGTATCCAGAAGAGTGAGGTGGATACATGAGTGAGAGGTTTGAGGCAGAGATGTGTATCCAGAAGCGAAGGGTGGATACATGAGTAGGAGGTTTGAGGCAGAGATGTGTATCCAGAAGGGTGAGGTGGGTACATGAGTTGGAGGTTTGAGGCGGAGATGTGTATCCATAAGGGTGAGGTG
>NZ_NIJF01000017.1 GCF_003316765.1 Bacillus sp. P14.5
AACGGGAGCAACAGGCCCAGCAGGTCCAACCGGTCCAACGGGAGCAACAGGCCCAGCAGGCCCAACCGGTCCAACGGGAGCAACAGGCCCAGCAGGTCCAACCGGTCCAACGGGAGCAACAGGCCCAGCAGGTCCAACGGGTCCAACAGGTCCGACCGGCCCAACAGGAGCAACAGGCCCATCTTAATAAAATCCAGACCCATAGAATGAATGATAAAAAAAGAGCAGCATGAGAAGACTGAGTGCTTCACATGCTGCTCTTTTTTGCTTTTTATTCTGCCCAACCAGAATCTCCCTGGTCAGCTAATACTTTTCTACTTTCGTAATAATTTTTCCAAAAGCTCTTTGTTATGAAGAATCCTTTTATTATTTGGTTGATACTGGGCGGCCAAATTATTATGATGATTAGATGCTTCGTAGTCTCCTTTTTTATAGTAGCAGACACAGAGTTCCAGGTGAGGGACCCAGCTCCAGCAGCCTTCTTCATATAAGGAATCATGAAGGTGCGGCTTTTCGAGCTGTGTCGCCAATTTGAACCAAAACAGCGATTCATCTATTCTTTCTTCCTGCTTGAAACAATATCCGAGCCTGCAGCAGAATTCCGCTCTCGGAAGGCCGGTATGGAAGGAGTGGAAGCAGGATGCCTTTGCCTTATCCAAGTTTCCTTGGTTTTGATAAAGAGCGGAAAGTTCATACAATGCTTTTGTTTTATATATGCCGTCCGTTTCTTCTGCACATGAGGTAAAAGCTTGGATCGCCTCGCTTATCTGATTTTTATCCTTCAAGGCTGAAGCATACTCAAACCGGCCTTCTGCAGAAGGAATTCCTCCATCTGCCATTTCCTTTTCGTATGAACTGATGATGTAATCGGGGCCATGAAGAGGCGGCAGATTTTCGTTAATGATCTTTTCATAGAGTTCTACATATCTATCTGCCATTTTTTCTGATGAGAAGTGCTTCTCGATGTATTGGCGCAAGGTTTGTGGTGAGGGGAAATCCTGATTCCGTATCTTTTCAACCATTTCTTCAACTTTATGGCAAATCAATTGAGGAAAACCTTGCAGCACCTCACTCACCGCACCATTATTGAAGGCAAGCACGGGTGTGCCGCAAGCCAGTGCTTCTATCATGACAATACCGAAAGGCTCCCTTGAAATGATAGGAAACAGGAGGCAGCGTGCATGCTTGAGTAATTCTTGTTTCTGTTTTCCTCCGACTTCTCCTATATAGCTGATGTCAGGGTTTTCACTCACTATCGGTTCTACTTCCTTTTGATAGAAATCTCTATTATATACCGGCCCTGCAATCACTAATTTCATATTTAACATACCGGCTATTTCTAAAGCCTGCAGGATCCCTTTTTGCAGTTTAAGTTCCCCCAAGAATAAGAGGTAGTCTTTTTGGTTTCCGAGAATTCGTATTGAGACAGATCAATTCCAGGATAGATGCAAAAGCCTTTATTCCCGCCTGATACCTGCAGAGCATTTCTGCTTATATACACAGGATACTTAGGGAAAGTAGTGGCATTGATGTTGATATTACTGATGGTCGGAACAGTAAGATTCAGTTTGTCGATAAGCGAAAAATGCGTATGATCATGGATGATGTCAATATTTTCAGGTAGATTTTCTTTTACAAACTTCTGGATCAATTCGGGCTGGGGTCCACTATGCGGGTATGGAATGACGGTTCCGGAAGAGGTGCTTCCTTTTGGTGCAAATACGAAGACCTCGTGTCCTCTAGTCACGAGTTCCTCTGATAAGGAGTGGACCAAACGCTGGATGCCTCCGTATTTTGGCGGCGGGACTGGGAGAGTATCAGTGGATACCTGGACAATTCTCAAAATCTATGAACCTCTCTTTCTCGTTGAATTCAGGGACATTTGTAATCCCTTGTTACAGAGTATGCTCTCGTTGGGATTAAGGGATAGTCGATTTTCTTATTTTCCGGAGTGCAGCCAAGCAGGGTGAACATCCATTTTACCGGCAGTAATACACTGTTGATGTAAAGAAGCATATATTAACAATGAAAACTACTCACTTTAAGAGGCATCCTGGAACATGGAAGCCTGGGGGACAAGTGAACAAAGGGGTGCTGAAGTGGTAACCATCAGTTTATGTATGATTGTGAAAGATGAAGAAGCGACACTGTGGAACTGCCTGGATTCCGTCAAGGATATAGCGGATGAAATCATAATAGTTGATACAGGATCAACGGACCGGTCAAAGGAAATCGCCAGTGAATTCACAGATAAAATCTATGATTTTGAGTGGGTTGGCAATTTTGAGCCTGCGCGGAATTTTTCGTTTAAGCATGCGACCATGGACTATATTCTATGGCTTGATGCAGATGATGTGCTTTTGGAAGAGGATCAGAAGAAATTCCTGGAGCTGAAGAAGGATTTGGATCCTTCGGTCGACTCGGTTTCTATGATCTACAATTATGGCTTTGATGAGTATGGAAATGTCACTCTAAGTTTTAGGAGAAACAGGCTGGTGAAGCGTTCCAGGAATTTTCAATGGGAAGGGGATTGCCATGTGTATTTGGTGGTTTCAGGTGAAATCTTAGATACTGATATATGTGTATCACATAAAAGAGTGCACCACTCCACTGGACGGAATCTCGCAATCTATGAAAAAAGGCTCGAAAAAGGCGATTCATTTTCCCCGAGAGATTTCTATTACTATGGAAATGAATTAAGTGAAAACGGTCACTTTGAAAGAGCGATAGAAAGCTATACTGCCTGCCTGGACATGGAAGAAGGCTGGAGAGAAGATAAGATAGCCGCATGCAGCCGTCTGGCTGACTGCTACGGAAAGATAGGGGAACTCGAGAAACAGCGATTGGCGCTCTATAAATCGTTTCAATATGATGTCCCGCGTCCTGAGGTCTGCTGCAGATTGGGAGACCTGCTGGCTAAGGAGAAAAACTACCGGGCGGCTGTATTCTGGTATGAATGCGCCATTGACTATGTGCAGCCAAGTGAGAATTGGGGCTTCACTTACAAAGCTTATTCAACATGGATTCCTCACCAAAACCTTTGCAAGTGCAATTATTATTTACAGAATTTCGAAAAATCCTACGAACATAATGAGATCGCCAGGAAATACCGGCCGGAGGATTCCGGAATTCTTCATAATAAAAAATTGCTTGAAGACAAGCTGAAGATTTAATAATCAAAAGTGGAAGCGCCTTGATCAGCCCCGACAGGCAAATGTT
Organism: Bacillus sp. P14.5; assembly: GCF_003316765.1. Lineage (GTDB taxonomy): Bacteria > Bacillota > Bacilli > Bacillales > Bacillaceae_B > Rossellomorea. Next base: position 3,220 of record NZ_NIJF01000017.1, read on the forward strand.
CTCAAGAGAAAAAAAGGTGGTTTTCCTTTTATTCTCTTGGGGTTATTTGACCCCGAGGGGCTAGGTGCTGAAACTAGACGCACGCTAATCCCGCAGGAGGTCGCACGTCTTCCGCTCCAATCCCTTTACGTAATAGAGAGAAAGTGAAATTCATCTAAAAGCAGAAATCTTTATTAGATTCACCTGGATGCTAGGGTTTTTCTATTTAAATGTTGAAATCACCGAAAGGCTTATACAAAATCTTGAAATAATCTACATAGATTAAGAAACTTAAAGAGTCTGGCTTTCGTCAATATATCTAAAGGGGAATTTCATATGAAGGAATCAGGGATTTTACTTATTTAGAAGGATGGTCTTAGTCTTGGAGGGATTTTTATGAAAAAAATATTCGTGATTATCGCTGTAATTTTCCTGACTGCGTGTGGGAACAGCGGGGCTTCCGGCGGTCTTGAAGACTTTGACCACTCAAGGTTGAAAGAAGAACTTGAAGAGGAGGCATTTCAGCCTCAATTACCGGCCAAGACACCATTTGAAGTGACAGAAACACAAGTGACTCATCCACCAAACCAGGATACTGTGCTGATGATAGATTTTATGAGTTACCGGGATGATAATAAAATCAAGAACTCAATGAGTTTAATGGCTGTAAATGTGAAAAGTGTGGATGATGCCATATTGAAGTTTGAAGAAGTAAAAATAGGTGATATAACTGGAAAATATACCGTGAACGATGCAGGAGCCATAATTTTAAAATGGAATAAAGAGGGTATAGCTTACAACCTCACATTCTACGGTGGTAAAGTCTCCGAAGCAGAAGTTACGAAAGAGGAGTTAATTCTTACAGCAGAATCGTTTGAATAATTATAGGATAAAGAAAGTGAATCTATTTATCTTTGTTTTATTACAGCAGGGTATTTAAACAGATAAAACCTATGAAGAAGATTTTATAAACAGTATTCAAGGCAGCCGCTAATCACGCGTAAGTAGTAACGGTAATTCGAATGATTGAAATGAGGTGGGATTATCAGAAGAGCCATTCATATAACCAATATCGTATTACTTGCTGGTCTATTAGTTTTAGGTTTTTTTGCGTACTTTGGATTGCATTTCGCTCCTCAACCAGATCCCTACACAGCCGAACACATACATATTATGCTTATTTACGTTATATGGGCGATAGGTTATTACCTGCAGTTAAGACAAACAACCATAAGGAACTTTATCATTATACTGCTCCTTTTCATAATCATCCAGGCAGTAAACTTCTTCTTTGGTTATTACGTCATTACATTTTTGGAGTTCTTTTTAGAATAGAGTTCCCCGTGTTTTTCGGCTATTGAGTATGGATAATTAGACTTTAAGATGCAAATTAATAGAGAAAAACCCAATACAAGCGAAGAGTGGGGTTGCTGAACAAGCAGCCGCCCGCCTTGATTTCAGAAAAGCAACTTCGGCGCACAGGTTAATTGAAGATTTAGAAAATTATTAGGCTTTCATTTATTTTAAACTGTTGAAAATAAAGGGGTGAAGGAATGTCACTTTTTTTAATGTTTGTCTTTATTATTTTACTTAATGTTGTGGTTGCTGTGGTGTCAAAGTATAACAAAAAACGTATTATTATAACCGCCCTATTGGTAATGTTCCTATGTGCCCCTCTTGTATTAGTTATAACAATAATATCTATTGCTTCAGCAACTGGAGCTGGAATAGGAGCGAGTTTAGCTGGTTTTACATTTGGTGGAATAACGTTTATTAATGGATTGATCATTTTATTCATTGGGATCTTTTTTGATGCATAAGAAAGAAAGCTTGGGTTTATATTTAAGTAAACTATTGGAGCAGGTATTTTATTGGTATATAGAAAAAAGCAGAAGCAAATGAAAAACTTCACTTTTTTCTTAGGCTGTTTTATATTATCGTTGTCATGAGTTTTCTTTATATAGTTCGGTTATAATGAGGGGTTTCGCAAAACATTTGCTGCCCTCTTTTATTTGATTCAGCAACCCTTGTTATCTCTATTAAATCTGGAAGTTTAATTGAAGAAAAAGCTCCTTTAATAATTTGGATATCACAAGTTATGAAGGTGTTTTAAAATTATTTTTTCATTGGTATGAACTGAAAGGGGTAATTATGGCTAGAAGATATAATTTGTGGTCTTTTTATTTTTGCTTATTAGTTATGTTGTCTCTAATGAATCTTGTTTTCTCTGAGTGGAAAGTTTCGCCTCCTTCTTACTTTCTTTGGGGAATATCTATACTCACTCTTATACTAGGAATAATGGGGTTTAAAGATAAAACAAATGGGCTGTCAAGGTTTCGAAGTTGGTTTACAGTTATTCTTTCACCGATATTATCAATAATTCTCTTTCTCGGTGTAATTCGATTTCTATTTATTTCAGAAGAACTAATCAAAACATCGGTTTCTCCAGATGAAAATTTTAAAATTGAATTTTACCTAATTAACGGCGGAGCCACTACTTCATTCGGTGTGGTAGGTAAGTTGGATGGTCCCCTATGGTTTGAAAAAACCATATATAATGAATACCCAATGGACCAAGCCGCTGTAAATTGGGTTGATGACCACACTGTTACAGTGAATAATAAAATTTTAAATTTAAAAGATGGCGAAACATATACCGATTGATACATAATGCTCTCCTTTTGTTCCGCTAAAGGGTGACGTTAATTCAACAAGTAAATCTAAAAAGAGGCTGGGACAAAAGTAGAAAACTAATTGATACAAGTAGAAATCATCAAAAATAAAACCGCTTGAGATCAAGGTAAGGGGTTCCGTTAAGGGAGGGAAAACCTTAAATCACACCCAAATTAGCAGCAGAAATAGCAGTGTAATTATCACTGCATTTAACAGTAAAAAAACCAGACCTAATTGGCTCTGGTTTTTTATCTCTATATTATATTCTTCTTCCGTTAAAGCCCCCGTTAGTTTAAGTACATTTGTTCACAAACTTTAGTTTATTACAGGAATGCTGCCCCGTTTGTTCAAAAAGAAACGTACAAGAGGAGGCTTTATATATCAATTGTTAACATATGTTAGCTCTATATAACCTAATGAAGAAAGAACCCTTAGGTTTTCAAGGGTTAACCAACCTCTCCACTCTTGTTTAGCTTTAACCCATTCATCCTCAAACTGTCCCCACGACCAAGTAGGTTCCCAATAACCATCAAAATTTTGATTTGCTATTAAGTAATCTAGATTTTTCGGTATACAACCAGAAAATAAATGAATATATTCTGATTGCTTTGAGTTTACAACTTGAATAGGCTGAAGGCAGTATGTATTCCATTGTGATAAATCAGTTGTAACACACTGTTTCATCATTTCCTCTAACTTAATTGAAATTAGGTCTTTATCTTTGTATGGCAGTTTTTCGGATAACTTTATGATACTAAGCAGTTCGTGGTTTTCGTATTTATCTAAGTTATTAATGTAACGGATCGCATATGAAGTTACCTTATCCAGGAAATCTTCTGGTACAAACTTTTTATAATGATGCAGGAGTCCGATTATCTCGGCACTGGGATTCCCCCATTCCCAACTTTCACTATAATTCCACCAAATAGCACGAGGAGCTGACTCCACCTCTTTCGGTACGATTTGCCAACCCATTCTATCTTCAATGAATGTTTCGAGCAGGTATGCTATTGCATTTTTAACCAGGTCATTCGTTTCATCTACACCTATCTTGGCTAGTATATCAAGTCCAATGGCTGTTGCTAATGTAGACGACTCCTTACATCTAAAGTCTGGTTCAAGCCCATTTCCAAACCCGCCATCAGCATTCTGGAATTTTTTAAGCTCAGTTAATACCTTCTCCTGGCTTCCATTCTCAAATTCATATTCAAATAGTGCAGAATCTAATTTCCTTCCATTTGCTTTAATAAAGGAAGCTGCCTTATCAAACTGATTTTTGTTTAATCGAGTCACTTTCTCTCCTCCATCCTAATTGAAATCTATCATTTGGTTATTTCTTAAAAATTTAAGTACACTCAGGGTGTTTATGCTTTTCCAAGCTCTAGTTGATTCTTCATCAGCACTCCAATTCAAAATAAAATGCCCATCCTCTGCTTGGGTTGAGATCTCATTTTCTAAACTTTGTATCACATAAGTTTTGATAGTCGGTAATAAAGGATTAATTAGTGACTCTGCGAAGTAATATGGTTTTGCACAGTAAGAAGTTGACCATTTATCTGGATTAGTTTCAATAATGTCTAAAATGTCATTTTTTAATTGTTCCTCGATGTATTGTTTATAGGGCTGTTTTATTCTTTCGGAGAGCCGATACAAACAAAGAGCAGATAAAAAATAAAATTCTGGTTTTTCAGTCGTTGTTTTATAAGTTGTCATAGAAGATAAAGCCTTTTCGGTTAATCGCTCCAAAAAATTTACAGGAACTAAATCAGAAAACTCATATAAATATCCAAGCAATTCGGCACAAGGGTTATCAGCCCATACATTTTCCTTTTGCATTGGATTAGGATGCCAACAAGTATTTTTTTCATCGAATGAGCTTATGATAAAACTGATTCCCTTCTGAACGATTTCATCCGTATGCTTTGCTCCAACCTCACTTAAACACTGAAAGGCCATATTAGTATCCATAACATTTGATGTGGCTGAATCACCTTCCCCTAAATTTCTAAATCCCCCATCGCTTCCTTGGTAATCCTTTAATTCTGAAAGAACCTTCGAATTTGAATCCCCTTCAAAATAAATTTGAAATAGGAATTTGTCTAAATCTCTTCCGTTTTCCATAAGAAACTCCCGAGCTCTTTCGAAGTGTCCAATTGATAGTTTTTTTATATTAAGCACCCCCATTTCAGAAATCTAAATTTTCTGTGTTTTATGAAGATACCTTACCAATTTTTCCATACCTTGTTCAACTAACCTGCCCTTTAATGGAATATCCATTATTTACAATTGTATCACACAATTCCTCAATAAAGGCTCATATCCGCAAGAACAGGATGCAAATTTAAAAGTCATTTAACACCCTAATTAGCACCTCATTCTTTAGCTGTACAATAATTATTGTGCACTTGTTAATTAAGGTGCGATTTGAGGTGCTAATTCGCCCCCCAATTGAATGAGAACATTGTTATAACAACAAATAAAGCAGGTCTAATTCATTTGAGAATTAGCCTGCTATTTATGATGCTATTTGCTATTTTCTCTCCCTTAACGGAACCCCTTAAGATCAAGGTTATATACTTGATCTCATGCGGTTCATTTTTGTTATTAGGCTCTTACCTTAAACATGTTATTTTTTAGATTAGGTTATCCGCCAGTTCCTGATCGTAGGCGGATTGGAGCGGAAGGTGTGCGACCTCCTGCGGGACTAGCGGGACAGGTGAGACCCCGCAGGCAAATCTAGCTCCAGCGGCCAGCACCTAGCGGATTTCGGTCTCCTTCCTTGCGATAAGTCATCATCGAATCGCTTTCGCTCTTCGTGATTCCTTTATCTCATGCAGGAGCCCTACAATCCGTACGGTGCTGAACGGCCGCTTCCGCTTTTTATGAAGCCGAGGAGGCTCAGCGCCCGCCCCGCGGAGTCGTGCACCTGGAGCGGAAATCCTTTCTTTATACTCAGACACATTCTTTTGAAAAGAGCTTTTTATAAGGTTTTGTCCCAGCCTCTTTTTCCTATAATCATAGTGAGATTGAATTATGATAGTTGTGCTTTTCCGTTTTGTCCTTCAGAAGCAAACCCTTTACTGCTTTAGCGAAGCTGGGGTCAGCTCGATCTCCCCGGCAACCAGTCCGCCAGAAACGGGGGCAGCCCTTTTCCTTTTACGGCAAGGGTGGTATGCCCGCCTGTTACGGGACGGTAGGTTTTGTCTTTGCTGGAAACCACGTTGACGAAGTCTTTGCTCAGGGTTTCAGGAACCAGCCGGTCATGCTTCCCTGCAACAACGAGCAGGTTGGAATGAATGTTTGAGGGACAGGCGCTTTTTCCTCTGATGGTAAGTGTGCCATTCATGAATTTATTTTCTTTCACAAGATCATTAGCCAATTGCTCCATGGCAGCTTCGGGAAAACCGACGTGGTCATTGGTCCATTTGTTGAACCTCCGCCAGCTGGCAACATACTCTTTATCGTAGGCTTTATTCAAAAGAGAAAGATAGTGGCTGAAATAGACAGGGGAACTGGCAGCGCGAAGCCCGATTTTCATGAGTTTTGGCGGAATGGAGCCGCTATTATTCATGAAGCTTTCTATGTTGATATCATTCTCCCGGATATATTCCACCCACTGATCAAATTTTGGCGAGGTGGCAAAATCGATAGGAGATACACAGAGGACCAGGTTCCGGATTGGTTCCTCTGCTAGAGAAGCATAAATGGCGGCAAGGGTCCCGCCGACACAGTACCCGATGACCGTGATTTCTTCCGCACCCGAATGGACCAGTGCTTTACGGACTGCCCTCTGTATATAATCAAGGACATAGTCATCCACCGTAATATCTTTGTCTTCGTACCCGGGAGATCCGAATTCCAGCAGGTAAACATCGTACCCGTTTTCAACGAAAGATTCGATCATGCTCGCTCCTGGCGCCATATCCAGGACATATGCTTTATTGACTAAAGAATAGACAAGAAAGAGCGGCACTTTATACTTCTTATTAGCTGAAGGATAATGCCAGAGCGCGGCCTTGTTCTTTTTCCATACGGCAGTTCTTGGTGTTGGGCCGACTTCCGGCTCGGGATCCGTCCAAATACTGAAAAAGCCCTTCCAGCGCTCCATCTCCTTTTGAGAATCGAACTCCTTGTTACTCACTTTTTTTCATCCCTTGCAGCATTTCAAGCAGCTGTGTTAAGTGGGTCCCAGTTAATTTTTCGGCTGAGGTAAGGGAGCCAAGCTTTGAATCTATTGAACTTTTCGCTGCTTCGCTCAGGGCATGCAGCCTTTTCATTTTTGCCTCTTTAAGAGTATCCCAGGCATTCGCCTCCTCTTTAACTTCTAAAGGCTCGGTTTGTTCCTTTTTGTCCATGGAGATGGAATTCAACTTGCTGACTGCCTCTGTTAACTCGGCCACCTGGTCGCTCAACACATCTACCTTTTCTTCTACTTGCACAATCAGCTGCGCGACGTTCGCCAAATCTTTCTTAGTAGGATTCTTCAAATGAGGCGAGGCTGTTTCATGGAATTCCTGAAGAAGGTCCATCAGCCTTCCATGTGCCTTCTTGAAAACTGATGCCGCAGCGGCAAATTCTTTTTGATTCATATACTTATGAATATATTCATTGAGCTGAGTCTCCAACTGAAAACCGGCGTTTCGCAGCGCTTCGTATAGGTCTGAGGGAATTTTCTCTTTTGTCATTCTGTCGCTTCCTTTCTGTAAAAATATCATTCGATTTATTATAAACAAGCACCTGTCTCTCTGTTCCAAAATTGGTGGTTCTGCCTGTGCCTCTTTACAGCCGGCTATCATACCTGCCGGGACAGGTACCGCTACGGGAGAGCCGGCACTTGCATACACTATTGAATCTTGTAAAAAGGAGAGTCAGAGAATCATGACAGAAAGAGAAATGGAAGAAATTTTTAAACTGTATGGGCATTCCCAAATGTACACGAAGCTTAAAAATAAACTGCTGCTAACAACTCTATTGGACAATGAGAACTGCGAACTACTGGAGTCCTTCTTTTCCTCGTATGATTTCCACCAAGGCACGACAATGAGCTATGAAGAGTTCGAATTTCATATCCGGGTTTTCAAGCTGCTTGAAGAACAGGAAGTACTGCCGGAGGTTAACTACTAAGGGAAGAAGAGGATCGCTGGCTGGTAAAAAGGAGGTTTTGCCGATAAATTGCGAATCTCTGCCGATAAAAGAGAGGAACGCCGATAAACTCGGAATTCCCGCCGATATGCTGCTGCAAACCGTCGATCGCACAGTACAAAAAGGAGACAGTGTTCCAACGGGATCACTGTCTTCTTTAGTTAAAAATAACAGATTGCCGCTCCCGACCGAAGCGGCCGTCACTTCATACACAACTCCCCGCGAAAACGAGCCCTCCCGACCGTAGCCTATAATGGGTTCCGATTGATTTGTCACTAACAAAAGGATTAAAGCGGATATGGTAGAATTGTTACTATAGATTATTTTTTAGAACAGGGAGGATAATGGAATGTCAATAAATGAAGGGTATATCGAAGTAACCGGCGGTAAGGTTTGGTATCAAATACATAATGAAGAATCGGATAATACACCGGTCATCATTTTACATGGAGGTCCGGGTTCTTCGCATTATTCCATGCAGGGACTGCGTATTCTTGCGGAAGACCGCCCAGTCATTTTCTATGATCAGCTGGGCTGCGGTAAGTCTGACCGTCCGGCGGATAAATCTTTATGGAACATTGACCGGTTTGTGGAGGAGCTCGCCCAGGTGAAAGACGGGCTTGGCCTGAATGAATTCCATATCCTTGGGCATTCCTGGGGAACGACACTGGCTGCTGCTTACTATCTGGCAAATCCAGAAGGTGTGAAGAGCATCATTTTTTCAAGTCCGTGCTTAAGCGCACCGCTGTGGGCTGAAGACCAGGAAGAGAATCGCAAATTGCTTGCGGTTGAAGTTCAGGAAGCGTTAAGAAGGAATGAAATCAACGGTACAACTGATTCTGAAGAATATAAAAAAGCGACTGAAGTGTTCAATCGGCACTTTGTCTGCAGGCTTGACCCGTATCCGGAGTTCTTGAAAAAAGGCAGGGAACACAGAGGGCCAGAGGTGTACAATCATATGTGGGGTCCGTCTGAATTTCATGTGACCGGCAATTTGAAGAACTTTGACTGTACTGGTGATTTAAAAGATTTCAAGGTGCAGACGTTATATACTTGCGGCCGTTATGATGAAGCTACCCCGAAGTCAACGGAGTATTTCAGTTCACTGACACCTGGTGGAAAGTTCCATGTGTTTGAGCAGAGTGCGCATATGCCATATGTGGAAGAGCCGGAAGAATATGTAGAGGTGATTGGCGGGTTTTTGAGAAGTGTGGATTGATCAGGCAGGAGAGTTGTTCTCATAGTCTTTGCAAATTAGAAACGGTAGACAGCCTGGACTGTCTACCGTTTTCACTATATTTATTTTTTCGGCGGCGGCGTGTTGTGCATTTGCTTTGGTGCCGGTTCCAATTCCAGGGGACCTCCGACAATCTTAGGGTGATCAACATACTCAAATTGCTTGCCATCAGGGCTTGCTCCGTTTGCCCAGCGGCCTTCACTGCTTTCTTCTCCCTCAGAGTAATTGAATAATTGATGAGAGAAACCTTCAGCTTCCTTGTCTTCTTTGACAGTTGTCGGTACGATTAACCCGCCTTCTTCTTCAGCTAATTGTTGAAGAGCCGCAATCCACTGGTTCTGATGCATCGTATCACGGGCAATCAGGTAAGACAGCATTTCTTTGACACCCTTATCATCAGTCATTTCATAAAGGCGGGCTGCCTGCAGGCGTCCTTGGGATTCTGCGTTGAGATTGGCGCGGAAATCCGCCATTAGGTTTCCGCTTGCCACTATATAGTCGGCAGTCCAGCGGTTGCCGTTACTGTCGGAAGGCATGGCGCCAAGTCCGGAAACAATCGCGTGCTGAGGGTTCATTCCCCCAAGTACTGCAGCAATGACAGGATCTTTTGCTGCTTTTTCCTGTTCATCGACAGGAGCACCATCCAGCAGTCTGGCCACCATAGTTGCCAGCAGCTCCACGTGCCCGATTTCTTCTGTTCCTGTATCCATGATTAAATCTTTATACTTTTCATGCTTGCCTCGTGTGTTCCAGCCTTGGAACAAATACTGCATGAAAATCGTCATTTCACCGTATTGTCCCCCGATTAACTCCTGTAATTTTTTCGCGAATAAGGGATCGGCTTTTTCTGGCTTAGCGTCAAATACTAGCTGCTTTCTGTGTAAAAATGCCACACTTATAACCGCCTTTCAAATTATTGGAATTGTGGTTGTACGTAATCTACTTTCCACTGTGCGGCAGAGGTTAAACCCATTTTTAAGAGATACTGTATGACGGGGAAAGAGTATAAAGAAAAAATGGTTCTTTCCTCGAGAAAAAGGAAAGAACCATTTTATTTTGTTGTTCACTAATTGACTTTATAGAAAGCCCCAAGCCTCCACTTCACAATGCATTGCTTGATATCGTCAGGAGAAACTTGAGGGCTTGAACTCTTTTCAAGTTGGTTCAGCTGTCAGGATGAAATTTCTAATAGGATCTTATTCCCTGAAGGATCTTCCGTCACGAAATCTTCAGAGACGATTGCGCCGATACTCCGCAGGCGGCCGGCAGCTTCATTTCGTGCTTTCTCGCTAGGCAGCATAAGGGTAAAGGATTGGAGCCCGACACTGTTCTGCGAAGGGGGAGGGGCGCCAATGCCATTCCATGTATTCAAGCCTATGTGATGATGATACTCTCCAGTGGATATGAAGAGGGCCTGGCTGCCGAAGCGGGAAACCACGTCAAATCCGAGACCTTCTATATAATATTCCTCAGTCTCTTTCAGTTGGGATACATGTAAATGAATATGACCCATGACCGTTTCTGCTGGGAGGTCGTTCCAAGGATGGTTTCTTTTTATAGAAAGAAGGTCTTTGAAATCCAAAGGGTCAACGGACATTTTCACTTCGCCATTGCTCCAGTCCCAATCGGCGTGAGCACGGTCAGCGTATACTTCGATTCCATTTCCATCCGGGTCAGAGAAATACAGAGCCTCGCTTACCAGGTGATCTGAAGAGGCAAGACGCAGACCGATCTCCGCAGAATGCTGTACAAAATTGGCTAAGTCCTCACGCGTCGGCAGAAGGAGAGCAAAGTGATATAATCCTGTTGTTCTTCCGCTTTTGGTGACAACATCGGCAGGCTGCTCAAGGGTCAATAAAGCTGTTTTTCCATTAGCTGAAAGGCTGGCGGTCCTTTCAGTCTGTTCAAGGATTGTGAAGCCAAGGACCTCTTTATAGAAGACCAATGAGCGTTCCAGGTTCTGCACCTTTAAACTCACTTTTCCGACGTATGTCAGCGGGTTTTGATGAAAGTTCATATGCACACCTCTTTTTTTATAGTTTTAGCGCTTTAACGCACCGAAAGGGAATGTCCCTTTCAATGCGTTAAAGTAGTAATGTTGTTTTTTTTTGGTTACTTTATGTAACCAATTATATTTTTATAACCAAATTACGTCAAGCACCTTTGAGAGCAAAAGTAATTTAGTTTCCTTCTGAGTTTGGGTATAATCAAGGATAAGGAGTTGATTTGGTTGGATAAATCAATTTGTCCAAGATTCGAAAAAGCGATGGGTATTTTAAGCCAGAGGTGGACGGGCATTATCGTTTACCAGCTACTTTCAGGACCTCAACGGTTCAGCGCCATCAGTTCAAGTACGGGCGTGAGCAACCGGGTGCTTTCAGAAAGGCTGAAAGATTTGGAGAATGAAGGGATTGTGAAGCGGGAAGTGTATCCCGAAACTCCGGTCCGGATTGAATATTCATTGACTGAAAAAGGGCTGGCATTGGAGCCTCTTATAAGGGATATAGAAAAGTGGTCGCAAACCTGGCTGGAACAGGTTAGTGATTTCAAGTGAAAAGGATGCAAAGGAGCGAGGGTGCTCTTTTGTATCCTTATTTTGTTTGATGGACTTAAAGACTGCAGAACAGCAATGAGCTTATCTCATAGGGAAATTAAGTTCTTTGCCGTGCCTATGTTTTTGCCAGAGGAAGTTAGGCAAAGGTGACCGGGTTTCTGGCTGCCAAAAATGCTAAGAAAAACTTAGAGAATTTTAAAGAAGCCGGATGGTTCCCTTCTATACTGGATCATCCCGGTCATGTGGACATGTTTGGAGAGAAGGGGGATACATGAGTAAGAGGTTTTAGGCAGAGATATGTATCCAGGTGTAGAAGGTGGATACATGAGTGAGAGGTTTTAGGCAGAGATGTGTATCCAGAGAGAGAAGGTGGATACATGAGTGAGCGGTTTTAGGCAGAGATGTGTATCCAGGTGGAGAGGGTGGATACATAAGTGAGAGGTTTTAGGCAGAGATATGTATCCAGAGAGAGAAGGTGGATACATAAGTGAGAGGTTTTAGGCAGAGATGTGTATCCAGGTGGAGAAGGTGGATACATGAGTGAACGTTTTTTGGACAGAGATATGTATCCAGAGAGAGAAGGTGGATACATGAGTGAGAGGTTTTAGGCAGAGATATGTATCCAGAGAGAGAAGGTGGATACATAAGTGAGCGGTTTTTGGCTGAGATGTGTATCCAGGTGGAGAGGGTGGATACATAAGTGAGAGGTTTTAGGCAGAGATATGTATCCAGGTGGAGAGGGTGGATACATAAGTGAGAGGTTTTAGGCAGAGATATGTATCCAGGTGGAGAAGTTGGATACATGAGTGAGCGGCTTTTGACCGAGATGTGTATCCAGAGAGAGAAGGTGGATACATGAGTGAGAGGTTTTTGGCTGAGATGTGTATCCAGGTGGAGAGGGTGGATACATGAGTGATTGCTTGAACTACAGCACCTGGCAGCTGAACAAATAATAGAGAGTGTGCTTCAGCACTTTAAAGCATTGCAAGGGACAGTCCCTTTTGGCGGCGTAACGCGTTAATGCGCTGCCAGGGACTGTCCCTCTTAGTGGTTTAAAGTGTTAAAGCATTTGTCAGTAGCTTTGCGGGTAGTACGGTGTCTGATATGGATAAGGGTAGGGATATGGATAGGGGTACGGAGCCGGGACAGGATAAGGATACGGTCCCGGTGAAACAGCTGCCCCAACTGCAAGGCCAGTAAGTGCGCCTGCTCCAAATCCCGGGTTGTATCCCCATCCCGGGTTATATCCGCCGCCATGATGCCAGGTTGCTGAACCGCCTCCATGTCCCCAGCTTGCGTGTCCTCCGCCCCCATGGACCGGTCGGTAAAAATATGGTGAATTCATTTCTCATTCTCCTTTAGGTATGGCTTTTCAATATCCTATGCAGATACATAGGCAGCTGTCCCGGGATATTTTAAAAAGAAGCAAGCGGTGCTCGAATGGTTAGCTTGCAGACATCAACCCGAGTAATCTGGCCATAAAATGTCTCCAATCAGCCGGCTTGAGGGTATGCAGATTTTTTTCTCTGTGGGTCATGTCTCCGGATTAATGCCTTTTGAAAATAAAATCCATGATATTAATTTGAATAAGGTACCAAGGAGCTAGCTCGGGTACATGAAACCGCCAGCCGGAGCCGGAAGATGCCCCCAAGGAGCTAGCTCGGGTACATGAACCTGTCAGCCAGAGCCGAAAGATGTCCCCAAGATGCTAGCTCGGGTACATGAACCTGTCAGCCAGAGCCGAAAGATGTCCCCAAGGAGCTAGCTCGGGTACATGAAGCCGTCAGCCAGAGCCGAAAGATGTCCCCAACGGAGCTAGCTCGGGTACATGAAGCCGCCAGCCACAGCGAGAAGATGTCCCCAAGGAGCTAGCTCGGGTACATGAAGCCGCCAGCCAGAGGCGAAAGATGTCCCCAAGGAGCTAGCTCGGGTACATGAAGCCGCCAGCCACAGCGAGAAGATGTCCCCAAGATGCTAGCTCGGGTACATGAAGCCGCCAGCCACAGCGAGAAGATGTCCCCAAACGGACAGACCGGGGTGGCACAATACTAACCCTGCATCTATTATGTTGAAGCTTGCCAACCCGGAGATTATTTTAAAAAATGCCAAAAAGGAGGTCTAAAAATGAAGGTTCTATCAATGATCCAGCCCTGGGCCAGTTTGTTTGTCATGGGTGAAGCGAAAAACGAAACAAGGACTTGGAGAACAAATTACAGAGGGGACTTTGCCATTCATGCAAGTCAAAGAATCGATAAATCCGCCTGCGAGCAGCCGCTCATTCACAACTTGTTAGCCAGGCATGGTTTTACAAAAGAAAACCTGCCCACAGGGAAAATTATTGGTAGATGCACTTTGCAGAACTGTATCAAAGTCATAGAAAGCCACAATGAGCAGGCGATTTTGGAAGACGGCCGGATTGTTTCAGGTCAGGAGTTATGGCTGGGTGATTACAGAGTCGGCAATTATGTTTGGGAAGTTACAGGCATGAGGACTCTTAGTGAATTCATTCCGGCGAAAGGACGGCTTGGTCTTTGGGAGTTTGAAGGAGAAGAATTTCAATAAAAGGTTTTTCTCGACTGCCGAAACTTTCCTCATATGCTTTTTAGTTCAGCAAAAAAGGACGAGCCTTCTGTTGAAACAGAAGATTCGTCCTGGAATTCATGATGCTTTTCGATCTGCATTACAAGCAGTTTGATTCGTTGTTAACAGGCGGGGCAGGCTTCCGGCCAATAATGCGATGACTATCGAACAGAACGCAATGGCGCCAAGTACCGTTATTCCGTTTGCAATCAGCGAGTACATGACGGCGGATTGCCCCTCAGGTGCGGCATCGCCCCAGAAGATGAACCCGGCGACGAAATGCCAGAAGTAACGGGCCAGGCTGCCGGCGATGACACCCGCGATAGCCCACGTCAGCAATTGTTTTCGGTTTCCGTTTTTCAAACTGGTCTGGATCGGACGGTAAAGCAGTCCGGCAAACCCGACAAAAGTAAACGCCACGAAATACTCGATGACAAATTGAAGAGGCGTCAGGAAGTAGATGTCACCGAGTACAACCTGCAAAAGCCCCCACAGAAACCCGGAAATCAATCCGGCCCGAAGTCCCCATCTGAAAGCTACGATAAATACCGGCACCATGGCGAACGAAATGGAAATCGCCGGTGACAGCCTGATGGATGGCAGCAAATCCAATATCACCGCAAGTGCTGCAAAGACCGCTGCTTCAATCATTGGTGTCAATCTCATTTTTGACATAAAAAAATCCCCCTTTATCCAAGTTGTGATACGACAACCATAAGGGAGAACATGAAAGGATGACAGACAGGTTTGTCCGTCGGGTCCACATCCCTGCGCTAGCATTAACTAACAGGTTCAAAGGGTCAGAACAATCATTGTTCACTCTCAGCTTACCGCTCCCCTTGTGGTTAACGTACTATTCAATTTTCATTTCCATTATATAGGCTGAGACGGAAAAAATAAAGCATTATTAATGAATAATAGGCAGCGGTTTCATTTTTGAAAAAAAGAGGAATGTAAAGGTAAGCGGAAAATCAGAGAGAAGTGAAGCAGGTTGCGGACGGTCAAAGCCGTTTTTGGAAGTAAACAGAAGCACAAAATGCCAGAAATAAGCTGAAATCAATCAATGTGGAAGACGGGATGCTTGAGAAAGTGCCGGGAGGAAGAAGCATAAGTGACGTTGCAGCCGACCTTTTCAGCGGAGAGAAGCATGACCCGCATGTCCTGGATTTTCATGTGACAGAAGAAAACCATGAAAAAGCCGGAGCTATCGTGAAGGAACATAATGGTCACATTCGTTGAGTACATGGATTTGTTTTGATTGCCTTAAATAAAGGTAAAGTGAAAAAAAGATATGTTTCCTGAAGGGAGAAGTTATGATGAAAACTGTACAAGCTTATTTTAGAAATGAAAATGAAGCAGAAGATGTCAAGGCCAGTCTGCAAACGTTGAGTGTAAGAGATGTCAGGGTTGAGATGGTTCCGGAGAGCAATCGGAATCTATGGGACTTGATCAGGGATACGTTCAGCAGAAGCAATGCTTATGATGAAGATAATCATAACCCGCATGTACTGGAGTTTCAGGTGGATGAAGGGCAGTACGCCCGGGCGGAAGCGATTGTGAAAGAGAAAAACGGCCATATTCAATAGTGGTTAAAGCCCGCTTCCTTAAATGGACAGCGGGCTTAATAATTTGTTATGAGAAATGCGCGTTACTGCCGGAATCAATATTTTCTTCTTTAGAAAAATTCAGTAGACCAGCCGTGACTATTTTAATGATCATTATATATATAATCACTAATGCAATGTCCGCAGTATAAGATATGAACCACAATGAAGTATTAAATTCTTCTATTGGCTGCCTTGATAAATACGAATTAAAAATGGCAGTAGTAAGGAATAGAAGGTAGTAGACGGGGACATATCTTGCGAGACGCACACCGATTTCTCTTATAGATGGTTTCTTTTTAAAGTGTTTGGCCATTGTGGAATAGACATTCCAGATCCCATACAGGTTGTAAATGGGAATCATCACGCGAGCCAAAGCCCCGCCTGGTGTTATAGGGTATGACGAATCCACGTACTGCAGATAATTATGTACTCTATAAAGCCACACAAGATAAATGATAGTATAGATGATTACAATAATGGCCAGAGCCAGAGATACAATTAAATCGTAATTCAAAAATGCTTCTCCTGGTTCGGTAAAACCGATTATGAGTAAGTTTATCATCAAAAGGACTGTTAAACCGATATCACCCCAAAGAAATCCCTTTAATAGCCTTCCTGCAGGCTTAAATGTTTGCTTCAATACAATCTCCTTCTTTCTAAAAAATTTCATCTCTAATCGGCAAGCCATATTGCCGCGTAATCTAGAGTTTAACATAAAATTCCCAGGAATTTTACTGATTCCATCAATAGAGTAGGAGTTTAAGAGCGGCTGTTAGTGTTGGAAGGGTAAAATTTCACACAGAAAAACACACTGGAAATTTGCTTAGGATCCAGTGTGTTTTTAGTGTGTCCACTTATTAAAATCTCTTATTAATTATGAATCGGATCTGAATGGTAGCTTCTATTGCCATTAAAAATGGAGTTATCCAAGTATTTATGGAAGAACCATTCACCTGCTGCCAGTACAATCGCTGAGATGAGTGAAGCCATTATGACGTTTTGGTCAGGGAACATGGCTGTACCCAGGAACCAAAGGACCACGAAAGCGAGGCCGGCATCTGCCATGGTAGCTATGACGTTACGTTTCTTCTGTTCTCCATTCAACCGCTTGAAAACCAGGAGATCTCCCAATACATACGCACCAAGGGTCAAGATGACACTGACAATGAGCATGTCAGATACTGGTACACCATAAATTCCGGTAAGAATAATTCCTAACACAACGGCAACCATGACAAACTTGATGGCTAATGCTTTTAAATGTTCCATCCTTATTCCTCCTTCATTTGATTTAGTACCTATATACCCCCGATGAATAAGGAAATTCCAGACGTTGTAAGTTTTTTAACTTCCAATTTATAGTAAGGTGAAGAAGGTGTCACTTTAACGATTTAAAGCACTGCCAGGGACAGTCCCTTGCAGTGCACTGACGCGTTACCGTGTGAAAAGGGACAGTCCTTTTTCGCACGGTGATGCGCTGATGTGAATGCATAATAAACCGGTGCGGGAAGAAAATAAATTCAATTGTGTTAAGATGGAAACAGATTGAAAGAGTTCGATATAAGTCAAATTACAAAGGAAGATAGTATGCACAATAACAATAAACCAACGAAGGCCGGCTGGAATCTGGATAATAGTTATGCCCGTCTGCCGGAAGCTTTTTATAAAAAACAGAAGCCGGCTCCGGTTTCTGAGCCCCAGTTGATTGTTTTGAATGTCGAAGTGGCTGAAGAATTAGGACTGGATGTTGAAGCACTGAAAGACGCGGTGTCTGTGTTTGCTGGTAACGAGCTTCCTGAGGGTTCGGAGCCTTTGGCCCAAGCCTATGCGGGTCATCAGTTCGGGCACTTCAACATGCTGGGGGACGGAAGGGCCGTCTTGCTCGGGGAACAATTGAATCCTCAAGGAGAGCGGTTTGATATCCAGTTGAAAGGTGCCGGCAGAACTCCTTATTCACGAGGCGGTGACGGCCGGGCGGCTCTTGGGCCGATGCTGAGGGAATATATCATCAGTGAAGCGATGGATGCGCTGGGTATCCCGACGACCCGCAGCTTGGCAGTGGTGACGACAGGAGAGGGAATCATCAGGGAAACTGATCTTCCCGGAGCGATTCTCACGCGTGTCGCGGAAAGCCACCTTCGAGTAGGAACCTTCCAGTACGCGGCCAACTTTGCCGAACCGGATGAACTGAAAGCTCTCGCTGACTATGCGATCGAACGGCATTACCCTGAGCTTGAGGAGGATGAAAATCCCTACCTTTCTCTGTTGAAGGCAGTTATCAAGCGTCAGGCAAAGCTTGTCTCCCAGTGGCAGATGGTCGGTTTTATCCATGGAGTCATGAATACAGATAACGTGACCATCAGCGGGGAGACGATCGATTATGGCCCTTGCGCGTTCATGGATGCCTTTGACCCGTCCACTGTTTTCAGTTCCATCGACAGGCAGGGACGCTATGCATACGGAAATCAGCCTCCGATAACCGGGTGGAATCTTTCACGTTTTGCTGAAACACTTCTGCCTTTGTTACATGAAGATCAGGAGCAGTCCCTGGAACTTGCCCAGGCAGCCATCTCTGAATTTCCAGATTTGTTTCATGCTGAATGGCTTGCGGGTATGAGGGCCAAGCTCGGTCTGTTCAATGCAGAGAAACAAGATAAGGAACTGATTGAAATTCTTCTGAGCAAGATGCATGAACATGGAGCGGACTACACCAATACATTCGCCGCGCTGACTTTCGACAAGCCTGAGGAGACGGAGCTCTACGGAAAGCCCGAATTTGACCGCTGGTATGCAATCTGGAAGGAAAGACAGGGCAGGCAGGAAGAGACGCCGGAACAGATTCATGAACTTATGAAAACCAGCAACCCTGCTGTCATCCCGCGGAATTTCCGTGTCGAGGAAGCTTTGGAAGCTGCGGTGGAAGAAGGGGACTACAGTGTCATGGAGCGACTCTTGGATGCACTGCTGGAGCCTTATGCCCACTCTGCTGAGCAGAAGGAATATGCGAAGCAGCCGGAGAATCCTGATGAGCCTTACCAGACGTTCTGTGGAACTTGATGATTATTAGAAAACCTGCAAAACATGGGTTCAAAACAGCGCACTGTGAATTTTCAGTGCGTTTTTTATTTTGGCAAAATTTAATCGCATTAATTGACGTAGTAGTCCCCTGGTTGATCAGTGAACGAATCCTATCGTTAATGAAGTAATCGACTAATTCATCTAAAGATAAGGGGAGATTTTCCCGTTAAATTTTAAAATCAATTGAATTCGGTAGATATAAGGGGAAATTTTCCCCTTAAGCCAAGAAAAATCACCTCTTTTCTCGTTTTTTAAGTAAATAGCGGGAATTTTTCCCTCTATTTAAGCCGTTTTTGGTCCCTGTTTGATAAATAAGGGAAATTTTTCCCCTTAATTTTAAAAGCCTTCTGTATTCGCATATATTGTTGCTTTCGGATATCCCTAAAAGTTTTATCTCTTATGGAGGGAGAGTAGCTCTCTTCTTTTCGGTATTCCCAGCTTTTCCCCTCTTAATATGGTTATTTTTTTCGGACTTAGTATCAAATAGCAACAAAGTTTGCGAAAAGAGCCTTTTAAAAACAGCCTCTAATAATAACTCGCAACTTACAGGTATTGTGAAAAAGGCTGGTGTAATAAACGCCCCTCTCCCCTTTTGATTGGGTCTGAGACTTCCCGCTTTCCACCTCACAAAGCTCAACGCCCGAAGAGGAACTGTCCCTTTTCGCGCGCTAAAGCATTAAATTATAAAAAAGCACACATTTTTTTAAAAGTATAAACCCTTTCGTATCAAGACTTAAGACGCCTTATATGACACTTGTCATACCCTGCATATGACACCTGGTACTTATGAGGAACCGGCTATCCCGGTATACTATGGTTATCTCGAAACGAAGGGGATTCTACTAAATGACAAACCTCAAAACTTTGAAAAAAGAAATAGCTCCCTATGAAAAAGCAACAACAAAGGAAAGTGTTTGGCAGATCATCAATACATTAGGACCATTCTTCTTATTGTGGTTCCTGGCTTACCAGAGCCTATCTGTATCTTACTGGCTTGCGCTGGTTCCAATGGTGTTTGCAGCAGGATTTTTGACCAGAAGTTTCATCATCTTCCATGATTGCACGCACTTTAACTTTTTCAAAAGCCGCCGTGTCAACCGGATCGTCGGAACAATGGTTGGTGTGTTGACATTATTTCCATTCGATCAATGGGGACATGAGCATACGGTCCACCATGCGACAAGCGGCAACCTGGATAAACGTGGAACAGGAGACATCTGGACGCTTACCGTGAAGGAATATGCGGAAGCACCGCTCAGACTGCGTTTTGCTTATCGTTTTTACCGAAATCCAATCGTCATGTTTGGGCTTGGCCCGATCTATGTGTTTCTTTTGAAAAATAGATTCAACCGAAAGAATGCCCGTAAAAAAGAGCGTTATAACACGTACCTTGTCAATGTGATCATCGTCGCTTTGATAGCACTTCTTGGTACGGTTCTCGGATGGCAGTCGTTCCTTCTGGTGCAGGGATCGATCTTCATGATCTCCGGTTCTATCGGAATCTGGCTGTTTTATGTTCAGCATACCTTTGAAGATTCTTACTTTGAAGAAAACAGTGAGTGGGAGTACGTTCTTGCGGCTGTAGAAGGAAGTTCATTTTACAAACTTCCTAAAGTCCTGCAATTCCTGACAGGTAACATCGGTTTCCATCACGTTCACCATTTAAGCCCTAGGGTGCCTAATTACAGACTTGAAGAGGCTCACTACAACACGGCAGCACTCCAGCATGTACCGACCATCACGCTTGCGACAAGTTTGCAGTCCCTCCGTTTCCGCTTATGGGATGAGGACAGCAAAAACTTTGTAAGCTTTAAAAAAGGCATCAAAACAATTGCCCAAAACCGCAGGGTTACTACAGCTGAAGCAAAACCTGAAATTTAATTTCACCCACTTTCGCCAGGCTCTCCTTCCAAATAGTGAGGAGAGTCTTTCTATAGCAGGACCGATGAGGAGAGGACATACATGATTCGAATAGTGATTGCAGAGGATCAAGAATTCTTACTGGGAATTATCGGATCCCTGCTCAGCCTTGAAGAGGATATGGAAGTGGTCGGCCAGTCGAGCGATCGGGAAGAGGTGCTTTCTCTTGTGAAAGAGCTTCATCCGGATATCTGTATTATGGATTTGGATACTCATTTAGAGATCGATACTGCCGAAAAAATACATGAGTACGGATGCAAGCTCATGGTCCTGACGACATTTGCCAAAGCTGGTGATTTCGAAAAAATCGTCAAAATGGACATAAGAGGCTACCTTCCCAAGGACTGTTCCAGCGAGGAGTTTGTTTCTTCTGTTCGAGTGATCATCGAAGGCGGCCGTGCCTTTTCGCAGGCACTCATGGAAAACGATGACAGCGGGATGGGTGAGGAAGAAGGGCAAGGCGGTTCTCCAAGTGATGAGAAGATTGCCGCGGTCTCCCCAGACCAGCAGAACAATAAAACACTTGAGACTGTCCGTGGTTATCTGACGACCTTCAAAGATAAAATGAAATTGCCGGCTGGTTGATTTCTATATAGGTATATAAAGGGAGGATGGCTTCTTTGCAGCCATCCTCCCTTTTGGGCTGTCTTGAAACCCACTGGCTATGCCGGGGGTTCCAGAGAGCTTATAGCGCGGTATAAAAAAACTCACTTCATGATAGGATAAAGTTGGTTTCCCGACCACTTCATTCCATCATAGAGGGAGTTATGCCCTGTAAAGGACATGAACAATCTAAAATAAGCGGAATTTTTTCTGCTTAAGCACGGCTAAATGGATCATTATCACATCTTTTTAAAAAATAAGCGGAATTTCTCCGCTTAATTTAGCTGTTTCTGGTGATCTTTTTAAAATTAGCGGAATTTCTCCCCTTATTTATTGAGTTTTTCCATTGGGGTAGATTGATGATGAAATCAATCAGCGGGCCTTTTAGGCGGATGCCGGTAAGGGAGGCTTCAATCCGCAGAGCAAAGAGGCTGGGACAAAAGTAGAAAACTAATTGATGCAAGTAGAAATCATCAAAAATAAAACCGCATGAGATCAAGGTTATATACTTGATCTCATGCGGTTCATTTTTGTTATTAGGCTCTTACCTTAAAGATGTTATTTTTTAGATTAGGTTATCCGCCAGTTCCTGATCGTAGGCGGATTGGAGCGGAAGGTGTGCGACCTCCTGCGGGACTAGCGGTCGTCTAGTTCCAGCGCCTAGCCCCTCGGGGTCAAACAACCCTCAGAGAATAAAAGGAAAGACCGCCTTTTTTTCTCTGAGGAACATTTGCCTGTCGGGGCTGACCAAGGCGCTTCCACTTTTGATGACAGGTGAGACCAAGGTTACGTACCCACTGGAACGTAACCCCGCAGGCGAATCTAGCTCCAGCGGCCAGCACCTAGCGGATTTCGGTCTCCTTCCTTGCGATAAGTCATCATCGAATCACTTTCGCTCTTCGTGATTCCTTTATCTCATGCAGGAGCCCTACAATCCGTACGGTGCTGAACGGCCGCTTCCGCTTTTTATGAAGCCGAGGAGGCTCAGCCCCGCCCCGCGGAGTCGTGCACCTGGAGCGGAAATCCTTTCTTTATACTCAGACACATTCTTTTGAAAAGAGCTTTTTATAAGGTTTTGTCCCAGCCTCTTTGATTTAGGGTTAAAAGAGTGCTGAACAATGATATTTCCCTTTTTCAGGGGGATAGAGTGAAATAAGGAGCCGGCATATACAATTTTTTTAAATGGTGCCGATATTATAGGTGTAATCTGATTTCACTATAATGAAAAGTAGGTATGAAAATATGTTCTCCTTGCCTGATTCTGAAACGATCTATTTACTTCATGGAGAATATTCTCTATTGATTGTCATTCTTTCGATTGTCATAGCATGCTGTGCATCCTTTACGGCTCTGTCCATGAATCAAAGGATGCAGCAGACAAGCTTTTTTCCGAGAACTTTTTGGCTGTCCCTGGCATCGATTGCAATGGGATTGGGCATCTGGTCCATGCACTTCATTGGAATGAGTGCTTTCAGTCTCCCGGTTTCCATGCATTTTGACATTCCCATGACAATCCTGTCGGTGCTGCCGGCTGTGTTCGCCTCATACTTAGCTTTTTATTTTGCCAACAGAAGAAATACTACTCATTGGTCTTATCTTGCTGCCGGGATCTTTATGGGCTTGGGGATAGCTGCTATGCACTATGTCGGCATGGCTGCGATGGAAATGGAAGCTCAGTATATATACAGGCCGTGGATATTTTTAGCATCCATTGTAATTGCCGTAGTGGTTTCATACGTGGCACTCTACATTTTTTCCACGTTACAGAAGTATATGGCAAAGCTGTTAATCAAAGTGGCTACATCCATCCTGATGGGACTGGCCATTACAAGTATGCATTATACGGGTATGGGGGCGGTGGTATTCTATTCGACAACCCCTCTGGCAGGGAATGCCCACCATATGCACATGGATATGTCTATGCTTATCCTGTCTGTCACGATCGGCATTGCCATTCTGATGGTCCTGACGGGTCTCGCCAGCTTGCTGGACCGTTATGTGGATTATAGATTGAACTATTTTGATTCATTGACCCTGTTTCCAAACCAGAGGCAATTCGAAAGGGACCTGGATTCAATAGAACCTGCCGCAGGTTTGGCAATCCTCCATATTCATAACCTTGAGAGGTGGACGAACGGAAAGGGATATGCTTTTGGAGATAAAATTATTGAAGCGATAAGAGATATGCTCCTCTCTATTTTACCTGCAGAATCAAAGGTCTACCGGATCGAGGGAAATCGATTTGCCATCCTCCCGCCGGAAAAAATCAGGCATGAAACGCTGCGAGAAGCATTGGAGAAGGTCGTATCTTTCCTGAGAAATCCGGTGATGGTGGACAGCCGTCCAGTGATTGTCGATGCGGTCTGTGCCGTCTCTTATTCTGATCACATTAAAAGGGTCAAAGAGTTGTTTTCCAATAACATGGCTGTTCTTCAGCATCCATCGATAAGATACAAACATGAAGTGATAGAGTATGACCCTGAAATCCATACATACAGCTTTGAAAGCCAGCTTGTCCAGGATATCGACCGGGCGCTTCTGGGGAATGAATTATTCCTGGTCTATCAGCCTAAAGTCTGCTCGGAAAACTGGTCAGTATCCGGGTTGGAGGCACTGCTGCGCTGGGATCATCCCCAGTTTGGAATGATTTCTCCGGGGGTGTTCATACCGATTTTAGAGGATAACGGCAAAATTTTTGAAGTCACAGACTGGGTGATTGAGAATGTCTGTAAGCAGCTTTCTCTATGGAGAGAAGAAGGGGGCCCTGATCAACAGGTTTCCATCAATATCCCTGGTCCTTATGTGACCTCTCCTAAATTGTTATTAGTCCTTGAAGCGACTATTTCCAAGTATAGGGTTGAGAGCAGCCTGCTGGAATTGGAAGTAACCGAAACCAGTGTGATTCACGACATCGAGAATGCCATCATTGCTGTTAACAAGTTTAGGGAAATGGGACTGTCTGTTGCGCTGGATGACTTCGGAACCGGTCTTTCCTCATTGTCGTACCT
Source organism: Bacillus sp. P14.5 (assembly GCF_003316765.1). Lineage (GTDB taxonomy): Bacteria > Bacillota > Bacilli > Bacillales > Bacillaceae_B > Rossellomorea. Next base: position 27,601 of record NZ_NIJF01000017.1, read on the forward strand.
TAGGCAGATACCGATTACCACTATTAAAATTGATAAGTCATTTGTCGATGGTGTGCCGTCCTCACAAAAGGATTCTTCGGTGTTGAGGGCGATAATTACCTTATGTTATTCATTGAATTTAAAGGTTGTCATCGAAGGCATTGAAACGGTGGATCAGGTAGATTACATTACCTCCATTGCTGAAAACCCTCATATACAAGGATATTACTTTTCGCAGCCAAGAACGGCTGAAGAAATTATAGACTGGGTAAAAGAAAGGGAATTGTCCGGTGCCGGTGCTTCATGAGTAAAATACTGTAATGTCAGGCGCGCCGGGGAAATCCCTGGCGCGTTATTGCGTTAAATCACTGAAAGGGACAGTCCCTTTCAATGCGGTGGGGGGATAAAGCGGCATTCCTCCCAAGGATGCAATATGATAAGATAATGAAGAAAAATGACGGAATTTTCTTAATAGAGGAGTATCCTATGAAGAGCTTGTTAGGAAATGTATCTATAGATATGATTGAAACGATTTTGGAGAATGCGTTTGAATGGCTTGTGGTGGTGGATGACATCGGCAGGATTCTGTTCATCAACCGGAGTTACTGCGAATTTCTTGAAGTGAACCGTGACGAGGCCATCGGAAAGCATGTGACAGAAGTCATTGAGAACACAAGGATGCATTTCGTCGCGAGGACAGGGAAAGAGGAAATTGCTGATCTTCAGTACATACGAGGAAATTACATGATTGCCAACCGGATTCCCATAAAGGCTGATGGCAAGGTCGTTGGCGCGTTTGGTTCCGTATTCTTCCGTGATACGAGTGAATGGAAGCAGATGAGTTCTCATGTCAAAAATCTGCTGTCCAAAATTCAAAGCTACATCCAGGATATCAATAATGGCGCGAAATATACCTTATCTGATATCAGCGGGGACAGCTGGAGCCTTTTGGAATTGAAGCAAAAGGTGCAGACGGTCGCACCCAGTGATATATCCATTCTTATCAGGGGGGAAAGCGGGACAGGAAAGGAATTGTTCGCACACAGCATTCACCAGTTAAGTGAAAGAAGCCAGCAGCCTTTTATCAAAGTGAACTGTGCCGCAATCCCAGAGCAGCTCCTTGAATCCGAACTATTTGGATACGAGGAAGGGGCTTTTACAGGAGCACGCAAAGGCGGAAAGAAAGGGAAATTCCAGCTGGCTGACAAAGGAACCTTGTTTCTTGATGAGATAGGGGATATGCCCTTGAATATGCAGGCAAAACTGCTTCGTGTCCTGCAGGAGGGGGAGGTTGAACCGGTGGGAGCTACCGGAACGGAGCAGGTGGATGTGAGAATTATTGCGGCAACGAACCGCCCGCTTGAAAAAATGATGGAGGAAAAGCGGTTCAGGGAAGATCTTTATTACAGAATCAACGTGATTCCGTTCACCGTTCCTTCTTTAAGGGAGAGAGTGGACGACATCCCGGCTCTGGCAAAAAAGTTCATGGACAAGTCGGCGGAGAAATCAGGTAAACGCTTGAAGGGGCTGCAGCCGGAAGTACTGCAGATTTTTAACCAGTACAGCTGGCCGGGAAATATCCGGGAGCTGGAAAATGTGATAGAGGCATCCACCTATTTCACCTCAGGGGAAATGATTACGGTAGAATCCCTGCCTGCCTATATTAAAGGAGATCAGACGTATAAATTTGACGAAAAATCTTTAAAGGAAATTTTAGAGGAAACAGAGAAAAAGGTTATTGAACAAACACTGAAATCCCACAGCGATAGACGCTCAGCAGCAAAAGCCTTGGGAATCAGCAAGTCCAGTTTATATGAAAAAATCAATAAATTCAGGATTGAATAGCGGTGTCCGGAATTCTGGAAAGGTGTCCAGTATTCCGGACATCTTTGTTTTGTTCTTACAAATGTGAACATTTTGAAAACTTTTCAAGTCTTTAAATAGATTTTTTTCCAGATTTCCGGACAGAAGGACAAGCTTCCATGAGGTTTTATAAGGAGGAGAGAGTTGGCACGCTTCTTGCATTAAAGTGGATGAGTACTATTTTTATACAAGAAGGGAGTTGCAGCCGTGAAAAAAATATACAGCCGTTCTGTAGATGCCGTCGAGGACATTCGTGACGGGATGACCTTGATGGTCGGCGGCTTTGGGCTGGTCGGCATTCCGGAACAATTAATCCTCGCACTGGTAGAAAAAGAAGTAAGAGAGCTGACGGTCATTTCGAACAATTGCGGAGTGGATGACTGGGGTCTGGGTTTGCTTCTTCAAAAAAGACAAATCAAAAAGATGATCGGCTCATATGTCGGTGAAAACAAAGAATTTGAAAGACAGGTATTGTCAGGGGAACTGGAAGTAGAGTTGGTGCCCCAGGGGACGCTGGCAGAACGGATCCGTGCGGGCGGTGCCGGCATACCTGCATTTTTCACTCCAGCAGGGGTTGGAACTGTGGTGGCCGAAGGGAAGGACAAGAGATTCTTCAATGGAAAGGAATATGTTCTAGAAGAGGCATTGAGGGCTGACTTCAGCCTCGTCCGGGCAGCCAAGGGAGATTCTGCGGGCAACCTGATCTACAATAAAACAGCGCAAAACTTCAACCCCATGATGGCGGCAGCGGGGAAAGTCACGATCGCCGAGGTGGAGGAACTCGCTGAAATAGGGAGCATTGATCCCAATGAAGTCCATACACCAGGTATCTATATCCAGAGAATGATAGAGTCTGTCCAGGAAAAAAGGGTAGAAAAAAGAACGGTGAGCAGGTAAGGAGGCGAAGCAATGGATAAGGCGGCAGTAAGAGAAAGGATTGCAAGGAGAGCTGAAAAAGAAATCAATGATGGTGACTATGTCAACTTGGGCATCGGCATGCCTACCCTTGTCGCCAATTATATCTCAGGTCAAAAACAAGTGGTGCTGCAATCGGAAAACGGGCTGCTCGGAATAGGGCCTTTCCGAAGGGAAAATGAGGTGGATCCGGACCTGATCAATGCAGGAAAGGAAACGGTCACGGCGATTCCGGGTGCTTCTTATTTTGATTCTGCAGAATCGTTTGCCATGATCCGGGGAGGACATGTGGATGTTGCCATTCTAGGAGGAATGGAGGTTTCTGAATATGGAGATCTTGCCAATTGGATGATTCCCGGGAAGATGATCAAAGGGATGGGCGGCGCCATGGATCTGGTTCATGGGGCGAGGAAAATCATTGTCATCATGGAGCACGTTTCCAAAAACGGCGATCCTAAAATTGTAAGCGATTGCAGTCTGCCTTTGACTGGCAAAAGAGTGGTTGACCGCATTATCACCGAAAGGGCAGTCATCGATGTGACGGATAGCGGGCTGAAGCTGGTGGAAGTAATGGAAGGGTTCACTGTGGAGGATATCATAAGTACCACAGGACCTGAGCTCGACGTTAGCAAAGTGAAATCATAATTTTTTATGCAGCATCTGCGTCGGTGGCAGGTTGGTCCTGCTCTTTGAGAGACGCAGAGATGGTGATGGATTTTCTCAGAAAACATTAGTGTTCTACAAACAAAGGGGGAACTTTCATGTTAAGCATGATTGGGTTAATCGGGGGACTTGTATTATTAATTGCTTTAACCATGAGGGGTATGAATATCTTGATTGTCGGGCCGATTTCGGCATTGTTCGTGGGTGTACTCAGCGGATTGCCGCTGTTTCCACAGCTTGTAGGAGAAGGGGAAGCGAATCTGGTCGGCAACTATATGTCGGGCTTTACCGGATTTATTGCTTCCTGGTATTTGATGTTCCTGCTTGGCGCAGTGTTTGGAAAAGTAATGGAAGACAGCGGTGCTGCCGACAGTGTTTCACGTTTTGTGGTGGATAAAATGGGGATGAAGTTCGCTGTATTTGCGATCGTATTGGCTTGTGCGGTTTTAACCTACGGGGGAGTCAGCTTATTCGTCGTTGCCTTCTCGGTTTATCCTATGGCGCTCAGCCTGTTTAAGCAAGCTGACCTGCCGCGGCGTTTCATTCCCGCCGCACTGGCGTTAGGTTCGGTTACGTTTACCATGACTTCCGCAGGCTCTCCGGAAATCCAGAACTGGATTCCAATTGACTATCTTGGTACCAGTCCATATGCAGGCTTGGAAGTCAGTATCATTGTTGCAGTGTTTATGGCGGCGTTCGGGTATTGGTGGCTGAAACGAATGATTAGTAAGGCCGTTTCAAAAGGTGAAAAATTTGAGGCGCGGGAAGAAGATCCTGTTATTGATGGAGAAAGACAGTTGCCTCACCCGCTGATGGGACTTGTTCCGTTGCTGGTAGTGCTCGTCATCGCTTTTATTTTCCATGATTCTTTAAAACAATCTGCTTTGATCATTGCGCTTCTGGGCGGGGTCATCTCTGCTTATCTTTTAAACCGCAAATATTTTAAAGGATTCTGGGGTGCTGTTTCAGAAGGTACCGTCGGGGCTTTGATTGCCATTGGAAACACGGCGGCTGTTGTCGGTTTCGGGGGCGTTGCGAAAGCGGTTCCTGCTTTTGATACAGCCGTTGATGTGATGACCAGCATTCCTGGTTCTCCATTGATCGGGGGAGCGATCGCGGTCAGTGTTATTGCGGGTATGACAGGCTCGGCATCCGGAGGCCAGGCGATCGCGCTTCCGATCCTTGCTCCGCATTATATGGATATGGGTGTCAATCCGGAAGCCCTTCACCGGACGGTCGCGATTTCTTCCGGTGCGCTGGATTCGCTTCCGCATAATGGATATGTCGTGACAACCATCCGCTCTATTTGTAATGAAACCCATGCGGCTGCCTATGGTGCGGTCGGGGCTGTGACGGTCATTGTCCCGCTCATCGGGCTGGCCATTGCGATTCTCTTATTCTCGTTGGGTGTGGGCATTTAATTTTTTAGAAAGAGTGGTTTTCTCTTGAGGAGAAATTTTCAGCGAAAACCCTTTTTGGAGGAGTTGAAGCAGTATGGTGAAGGATAAAGTGGTGTTAATTACGGGTGCTGCCCAGGGAATCGGATATGAGATTGCGAAGGATTTCGCGATGCAGGGCAGCAAGGTAGTTTTGACTGATCTGCAGGAGGATAAAGTGAAAGCGTCTGCTGAGGAGTTGGCCGCCGCTGGTTTTGAGTCCATCGGGGTCAAATGCGATGTGACTTCTGAAGAAGATATTATAGGCGCAATAGAAGCGGCAGTTGAAAAATTCGGCAGGCTGGATGTACTTATCAACAATGCCGGTCTGCAATATGTCTCTAACATAGAGGATTTTCCTACAGAGAAATTCGAGTTTCTGATAAAGGTGATGCTGACAGCTCCTTTTGTCGCGATCAAGCATGCCTTGCCGGTCATGAAGAAGCAGGGATTCGGGCGCATCATCAACATGTCCTCCATTAATGGGCTGATAGGATTTGCCGGAAAAGCGGCCTATAACTCGGCAAAGCATGGCGTGATCGGGCTGACGAAGGTGGCAGCCTTGGAAGCGGCCCAACACGGGGTGACCGTAAATGCTGTATGTCCGGGATATGTAGATACCCCGCTCGTACGGGGACAGCTTGGTGATCTGGCAAGAACAAGGGGCGTGGAGCTTGAGAAAGTGCTCGAAGATGTCATCTACCCGCTTGTCCCGCAGAAACGTCTGCTGTCTGTAAAAGAAATCTCTGATTATACGATTTTCCTGTGCGGAGAAGGAGCCCGGGGAATCACAGGGCAGGCCGTCGTGCTGGATGGCGGATATACGGTTCAATAGTATTTTAGTAAAGCACTGAAAGGGACTGTCCCTTTCAGTGCTTTACTGCGTTAGTGCGCAAAGAGGACTGTTCCTGGTCGTATGATAAAGCGTTAGAGTGCTAAAGTTTCTGAACGTACGGACGGTTTCCTAGGCTGGAAAGTATAATGTAAATAATTCATAATAATAGTAGAATCGGGGTTGGTCTCATTTCAGGGCAAGTCCCTTCCTGTACATAAAAAAGTAATGAGAGGAATGAGTTTATGAAAAATGGAATCATCTCGCTTGGAGAAGCGCTCATTGATTTTATCCCTTTGGATAAAAATAATATTTCGTATCAAAAGAGTCCTGGGGGCGCACCCGCCAATGTTTCCGTAGGACTGGCGAGGCTGGGTGCCAGGTCATCATTTTTAGGCAAGGTAGGAAAGGATGTACTGGGAGAATTTTTACAAAAGACTCTGGATGAATACGGTGTGGGGACGGAGCAGATGTACTTGACCCCGGACACAAGGACAGGTGTGGTGTTCGTCACCAATGCCGAAGACGGAGAAAGAAGCTTCGACTTTTATATAGATCCAAGTGCTGACCGTTTTCTTGAAGCTGGAGAAATTGATGAAAAGGACTTTATTTCACACAAAATCCTTCACTTTGGTTCAATTTCCATGATTAGCAGCCCGGCTAAAGAAGCAACGCATCATGCAGTGAAGCTGGCTAAGGAAAATGGAATGTTGGTTTCTTATGACCCCAACTTGAGGCTGGGGTTATGGGATACACAGGAAAATGCAAGAGCAGCCATTGAAAGTATGCTGGCTCAGGCGGACTTTCTAAAAATTTCTGAAGAGGAATTGGAGTTCATAACGGGTGAAAGTGATATTGAAGCTGGTCTTGTAAAAATGAAGCCTTACAACATTCCATTGATGATTATTACAATGGGAGCTGAAGGGTGTCACGTTTTTACTAAAGATGGACGCATACATGTTCCGGCCATGAAGGTACAGGCTGTGGATACTACCGGTGCAGGCGATGCTTTTGTATCCGGCATGCTCTTTCAGCTTCATGGGTATGAGGGGGACATTGAAACCTTGACTGTCGAAGAAGCCGCTGAAATGGCTTCGTTCGCCGCGGTTTCCGGTGCGCTTGCCGCTTCAACAAAAGGAGCGATGGGTGCCCTGCCGACGCTTGAAGAAGTGAAGAGGCATCTTGGTGAAGAAGGGCCCTTGAAGTAAAAGACAAGCTATGCATTGCGAAGATGGAACTTGACTTCACTAAGGTATATTAACGCGCCGCAAGGGACTGTCCCTTGCGGCGCGTTAATGCGTTAATTGGCTGAGAGGGACTGTACCTTTTAATCCTTTAAAGTGTTAAACTCTCAGATGAATACTCCTTAAAGATCCGGGTAGCAGTATAAAAGACCAGATTTCAAAGGAGTGAGAGAAATGAAACCCTATTTAAGGTTTGGAGCGATGGTGCTGACATCGACCATTGTCATGTTCCTGTTCAATTATTTAAGCACTTATAAAATCGACCATATTTTTTTCAGTGAAACAAGGGCCTTTATGGCGTTATTAATGGGAGCAACCATGGCTGTCATCATGCTGGCCTTCATGACTCATATGCTGAAGAATAAGAAGGCAAACATCGGGATAGCGGCAGGAAGCATCGTCCTTTTCATTGCCGCGCTTTCCCTTCTGCGAAGCCAGGCGACCGTCGATGACCAGGATTACATGGAAGCGATGATTCCACACCATTCCATCGCGATTTTGACGAGTGAGCGTGCCGACATAGATGATCCACGCGTAAAAGAACTATCAAAGGAAATCATTAAGGCGCAGCGTGAGGAAATAGCTGAGATGAAACGGCTGATTGAAGATTTGGAGGAAATCGAGAAATAACCAGCTGACATATAGGAAGTCCCTTTTAATTGAAAACCCATTAAATAGGTTAATAATCTTGAAGATGGGTATATATCACTTAAAGGTACAATCTTCTCCAACTATTTCTTAGAGAATACGTTCTACTAAAAATAAGGAGGTGTACAGTTATGGCACAGGATGTTTTATGTGAAGTCAATAACTGTGTATACAACAGAGATGGCCGGAAGTGCACGGCTGACCAGATTTTCGTCAGCAGCCATAGCAGCAGCAAACCGAGGAAAAGTGAAGAAACGGACTGCCAGACATTTGAACCCGAAGCTTAATAGAAAAGGAAGAGACAGCCGGTTTAACGCGGGCTGTCTTTTTTGTGTGCTGGATGCTTTCCCGCTTTAAACTATTGAGAGGGACTGTCCCTTTTAACCGTTTAAAATGGTAAAGCAGTTAACCTCTCCATAATTTCTCTCTACTCTCGCAAACGTTTCCATAGTATACTAGCGATATTGAAAAAGGTATAGATAAGGAGAGAAGTCAGAAATGAATAAGACATGGTGGAAAGAAGCGGTTGTGTACCAGGTATACTGGCGCAGCTTTTTAGATAGCAATGGTGACGGATATGGTGATCTGGAAGGTGTCATAGAAAAGCTGGATTATATCAAGGATCTTGGAGTGGATGTCATTTGGCTGAATCCTTGCTTTGAGTCACCGGACGTTGATAATGGCTATGACATTTCCGATTATTGCGAGGTCATGTCAAAAGCAGGTACGATGGAAATTTTTCAAAAGCTGATTGATGAGATTCATGCCCGCGGGATGAAAATGATCATGGATTTGGTCGTCAATCATACATCCGATCAGCATCCTTGGTTCCTGGAGTCACGCGCCTCCAAGGATAACCCTAAGCGGGACTGGTACATCTGGCACGACGAGCCGAACAATTGGCGTTCCTATTTCAGCCCCTCCACTTGGGAGTATGATGAGAGGACCGAACAGTACTATTTCCACTCTTTCGCGGTAGAACAGCCTGATTTGAACTGGAAGAATCCAGAGGTAAGGGAAGCAATCTATGATGTGATGAAATTCTGGCTTGATAGGGGAATCGACGGATTCAGGATGGATGCGATTGCGATCCTGGCCAAGCAGGAGGGCTTCCCTGATGCAGAAAATCCTTATGATATATCCTATCTTGGCAACAATCCTGGTATCCATGAATACTTGAAGGAAATGAATGAAAAGGTGCTTCAGCATTATGACCTGCTGACAGTCGGCGAGCTGGCATTTGTCAAAGCCGAGGAAGGTCCGTTGTATGTGGAAGAAAACCGCAAGGAACTTCATACCCTGTTTCATTTTGAAGTATGTGATTACATGGAAAACTGGGACATGCTGAAATTCAAATCCATTCAGAAAAGATGGTACGAGTCACTGTGGGGCAGAGGCTGGAACTCGCAATTTTTAAATAATCATGATCATACACGCCTGGTGACCCGTTTTGGAAATGACACGAATCACCGTGAAGAATCTGCGAAGTGTTTTGCCGCGATGCTTCACACGTTGCCGGGGACGCCTTACATTTACCAAGGCGAAGAAATTGGCATGACAGGAGTGCGATTTGAATCCATTGAAGACTACAATGACATTGCCATGAAAAACAAATACAAAGAAGAAGTCGGAAAAGGAAGAGATCCTCAGGCGGTATTCGAGGAGCTGCTCCCACTGGCACGCGATAACTCGAGGACGCCAATGCAGTGGAATGATCGCGATAATGCCGGTTTTACAGACGGAAAACCATGGATCAATATCAATCCAAACTATAAAGAAATTAATGTTGAGAACGCTCTCCAAGACTCGAACTCTATCTATTATTTTTACAAAAAACTGATTGACCTAAGAAAAACAATGAAGTCATGACCTATGGAAGCTATAAGCCGATCCTGGAAGACGATGAACAAGTGTATGCCTATTTCCGGGAGTATGAAGGGACGAAGTGGCTGGTTCTCTTGAACATCTCAGAAGAAACCGCGGAAAGAGACTGGAGTCCCTTCTTTTCTTTGAAAGACGCTGAGCTGCTGATAGGAAACTATGATGATTCCGAGAGACAGGAGCTCTCTCCTTATGAGGCGCGGATTTATCAGGTTTGATAATGTCTTTATAAGAAGGCTCTTTGTATAAAAAATGGTCTAGACATAGATTATCTTCTTTAAATTCTTAACTTCTATTAATATTTTGGGGAGGATAACAATAGCTTTTTTATAATAGATAGTGACGGTGGTACCTTCATGGGAATTTCTCTACTTGGTTGTAGCTTATAAGTGCCGTTTTACCTTCTTCCTTTTATGTAGAGAGATTGGAGCGGAAGACGTACGTTCTCCTGCGGGATTAGCGGGACAGGTGAGACCCCGCGGAGTCGTGCGGCTGGAGCGGAAATCCATTTTTTAACGGCCGCAACCTCTGCGTAACAATCTCAAAGATAAAAGTTTGGACGGCACCCCAGGTGAATTCCGATGCACTTGAGGGTGCCCTGCCTGTTAATGCAACCGTTTGCATGATATAATAAATTCATTATTTACTAGAAAAGGAGAGACACAATATATGAGCAAACAATGGTGGAAAGAAGCGGTCGTTTATCAAATTTATCCTCGCAGCTTCATGGATTCGAATGGTGACGGTGTAGGCGATATTAACGGAATCATTTCAAAACTGGATTATTTGAAAGATCTGGGAATTGACGTCATCTGGTTATCACCTGTGTACGACTCTCCGAATGATGATAATGGCTATGACATCAGCGATTACCGCGGAATCATGGACGAATTCGGCACGATGGACGATTGGGACCGGATGTTGAAAGAAATGCATAAGCGCGGGCTTAAATTGATCATGGATCTTGTCGTGAACCACAGCTCTGATGAACATGCATGGTTCGTGGAATCAAGAAAATCGAAGGACAATCCTTACCGTGATTACTACATCTGGAGAGAAGGAAAAGACGGAAAAGAACCGAACAACTGGGAATCCTGCTTCAGCGGATCTGCTTGGCAGTATGATGAACAGACAGAAGAATATTTCCTTCACCTATTTAGTAAGAAGCAGCCCGATTTAAACTGGGAAAATCCCAAACTGAGAGAAGAAATCTATGACATGATGAAATTCTGGCTGGATAAAGGAATCGACGGCTTCCGCATGGATGTCATCAATTTTATTTCAAAAGTGGACGGCCTGCCGGATGCCGCGTTACCCCAAGGGCGGAAATATGCTCCAGGCGGCGAATATTATATGAACGGCCCGAAGATTCATGACTATCTGCAGGAAATGAATGAAAAGGCCCTTTCCGGTTATGATGTCATGACAGTCGGTGAAATGCCGGGCGCAAACGTGGAAGAAGCGAACCTGTATACAGCCGAAGACAGAAAAGAAGTGAACATGGTCTTTCAATTTGAACACGTTGACCTTGACTCAGGCCCTGGCGGTAAATGGGATCTTCGTCCCCTGAAATTAAGCGATCTCCGCGACAGCTTCACTAAGTGGCAAAAAGGACTGGAGCATGAAGGCTGGAACAGTCTATACCTTAACAATCATGATCAGCCGCGCATGGTGTCGCGCTTTGGAAATGATAAAGAGTACCGCCTGGAATCAGCGAAAATGCTGGCGACATTCCTTCATACTCTAAAAGGAACTCCTTACATTTACCAAGGCGAGGAGCTTGGGATGACGAACGTTAAGTTTAATTCTATTAATGATTACGAGGATATCGAGATCCAGAATATGTATCGTGAAAAGGTCATTGAAAATGGGGAAGATCATGAGAAAGTCATGGAGACCATCCATGTAAAAGGCCGGGATAATGCAAGAACCCCGGTGCAATGGGATGACAGTGAGCATGGCGGTTTCACGACAGGAACGCCTTGGCTGCAGGTAAACCCGAACTATAAGGAAATCAACGCAAAGCAGGCTGTGGAGGACCCAAATTCAGTTTTCCATTACTATAAAAAGTTGATTGAACTGCGCAAAGAAAACCCAATCATGGTATACGGTTCATATGACCTCATCATGCCGGACCATGACAAGATCTATGCGTATGTAAGAGAGTATGAGGGTATGAAAATGATCGTCATGCTGAACTTCTCAGAGGATTCCCCAGTGTTCGAACTGCCTGCAGAACTGAAAAGCGGCATTAAAGAGCTGTTCATCAGCAACTATGACGTTGATGGTGAAGAAGACATCAGCAAAGTGGAACTCCGCCCGTACGAAGCTCGGGTGTATCTTGTAAAATAAGCGTTTAATTTATATACCGAACACTAAGAAAAGAGGTGGACCGCCTGTCAGCGATCCATCTCTTTTCTACTTTGAAGCATTAAAAGGGACAGTCCCTCTTCGTGCTTTAACGTGTTATAGGAATAAGGATAATACTTCTTCTGTATGTAGATTTTCTATCGCTCCAGCTTAACGATGTCTGCACCTTCAGTGACATTTCCCTGAATTAAATCTGCTATTATCTTCGCTCCGAGCATACTATACACTGTCCCATTTCCACCGTACCCCAGGAGGCAATAGGTTTTTTCTTTCCCAGGGACCCTGCCGATATATGGAAGGTTATCCATCGATTCGGCGAAGCTTGCTCCCCATGCATGAGAGATGGAGATTTCGAGACCAGGAAACAGCTTCTTGATTTCAGAAGAAATCTTTTTGCCGTACTTCTCAATAATTTCACGGCTCTCAGGCGCCTGAGGAATTTCCTCATCAAGACCGCCTGCAATAATTCTGTTGTCGTCAGTCGTCCGCATATAAAAATAGGGTCTGGCTGTTTCCCAAATTAATGCACGTTCCCACCACGAAGAAAGGTCATCAATGGGCTCAGTGGCAATGGCAAATGAGCGGTTGATTTTGGCGCTGACATATTCACCGGCACCAGAGGCTTCATATCCTGTGCAGTATACTGCATGTTTTGCTGTCAGGCTTCCACGGGAGCTCTCGAGTATAATACAATCCTCTTCTTCAACGCAGCTTGTTACTTCTGTATGTTCAAAAAGGCGGGCACCCTGATCCTTCAAGTTCTTCAAGAGTCCCATAACAAACCGGTAAGGATTTACTTCCGCATCCCGCTGTGTCACGAGTGCTGCCGGTTTTGAGAACGTCATATGCTCCGTAAGTGCCTCGGTTGTCCAAAAATTCACAGGAAAACCATGCTTTTTCAGAGCTTCATATTCATCAAGAAGCTTACTGGCATCCTCTTCCTTACTTGCAAAGTAGATGCTGTTTCTTCTTTTAAAATATACATTGAAAGGTATTGAATCAGCTGCTTCTTCCAAATCATCAAGGGCTTCCAAACAAAGTTTGTAAAAATGGACTGCACGATTCTCTCCAATCTGATCGATCAATTCATGCAGCATGATATCATTCGAATATTGCAAAAGGCCTGTATTGGCAGAAGAACTTCCGGCGCCTGCCTCTCGCTTATCAACTAATGCGACTTTCAAACCTGCTTCAACTAAGGTATAGGCACACAAGACACCGGACATTCCCGCGCCTATGACCACTGCATCATACCTCTCATCAGCAGGTGGGTTTTCCTCTTTTCTTTCAGTATGACTAAAGGTAGTCGGCCAATATAGACTTCCATTATGCAGCTCCATAAGTCTTCCTCCTGAAGATAATTTCTAACATATTCCCTGTAATGACCATCGTTTAAACTCCGTGCGCTTCAAAAAGTTTCACCAACTATGATTCCGGGAAGATGAAAAAGGACACTCAAATAGGAGGAATTCTTAAATGAGCAAAACTATATTCATTACCGGAGCAGGAAGCGGGCTGGCACGCGGCACAGCAATTGGGCTTGCAAAGAAAGGCCACCGCATCATTGCAACGACTGAGATAACACCACAGAAAACGGACCTCATGAGAGAAGCAGAAGATTTGGGGTTGGATATGGAAGTATTCAAGCTGGACATCACAAATCCAAGGGACCGCGCCCAAATCGAGGAATATGACTTTGACGTGTTCGTGGCAAACGCGGCCATCAACGAAGGCGGACCTTTGGCAGAGGTGCCGATGGACAGGTTCCGTGCATTATTTGAAGTCAACGTTTTTGCCACTCTCGAAACAGTTCAGATAGCCGCTCAGAAATTCATGAAGAAGAAAAGCGGAAAAATCATTTTTATGAGTTCCATGGCTGGAATTTCAGCAACACCGTATGTCGGCCCCTACTCCGCCACAAAGCATGCCGTCGAAGGTATTGCCAAGACACTGAGAAATGAACTGAAAAATTTCGATGTGCAGGTCGCAACCATCAATCCAGGTGCCTTTGAAACAGGCTTCAACAAACGAAGTGCTGAGGAAATTTTCAAATGGTTCGATGAAGATAAATACCTGACCCCGATTGAAGACATCAAGGAACAGCTAAAAGCTCTCGAAGACCAGTTCGACCCTGAAGATATGATCGAAAAAATGATCGAAATCATCCCGGCGGATCACCATAAATTCCGTACAGTACATCCAAAAGAGACAGAAGAGCAGCTGAAGAAAACCCAGAAAGAGCGCTGGGAAATGGATATCTAAAAAGAATAATCAGCAGCCCGCCTGAACCGCCATCATCTGGTTCAGGCGGGCTTTTATTGGAGGAATCAGCTTTCATGGAAGTTAATCAAACGTTTGATTAACAATATAACAGGCTTGCGGAGCGCCGGCTTTAACACTTTAAAGTTGTTAGCCGGGAAAACGTACCATTATCTAATAGGATTAGAGCATTGATGACGCGAATAGCCGGAAAACGTACCATTATCTAAAAGGAATATAGTTTTAATGGTACGATTAGCTGAAAAACATACCAATAACTAAAAGGAATTCGGATTTGATGGTACGAATAGCCGGAAAACGTACCATTATCTAAAAGGAATATAGTTTTAATGGTACGATTAGCTGAAAAACATACCAATATCTAAAAGGAATTCAGCTTTAATGGTACGAATAGCCTGGAAACGTACCAGTATCTCAAAGAAATTCAGCTGTAATGGTACGAATAGCCTGGAAACGTACCAGTATCTCAAAGAGATTCAGCTGTAATGGTACGAATAGCGTGAAAAAGTGCTGTATTTAAAACTGCCTCTCGCAATATAAAAAACCAAGCAGCAGATCAAGACTGGCAGAATTATTCCATTGACTCCTATAAGCAAATCCAGTAGATTACATAAGTATTGCTTTTTTTAGGAGGAAAATATGGATACTCAGAATCAAACACATGTAAAGATCACAACAGCAGATCCATCTGCCCTGGGACTGTTCGGGCTTGCAATGGTGACATTCGTGGCATCGTCCCAAAAGCTGGGGTTAACAGAAGGACTTTCTCTCATACTGCCATGGGCCTTTTTCTTGGGCGGACTGGCACAGTTAATCGCGGCATTGCTGGATGCTAAACATAATAATATCTTTGGAACAACAGCCTTTGGAGCATTCGGACTGTTCTGGTTCGGTGTAGGCATGTCCTGGCTGATCCAATTAGGAGCCTTTGGTGAAACTTTGGCTGCCAACGCTGATCCCCGGCAATTAGGATTTGCGTTCATCGGATATTTGATATTCAGTGTCTTTATGACAATTGGAGCTTTGGAGACACATAAAGTACTGTTCTTCATTTTTGTTTTTATCGATTTCTTATTTATCGGGCTTTCCCTGAGTTCGTTCGGAATCTTCCATGATGCAACTCATATGCTGGCGGCTGTTGCGGAAATGTGCATCGCCTTGCTGTCATTCTACGGTTCTGCCGCAATCGTGTTGAATACTCATTTCGGACGGGTTTTCCTGCCAATCGGAAAGCCGTTTGGGATTTTAAAAAAATAAGAGGACGCAAAGATGCCCGTCCGGTAATTGCCGGTGCTGCATCCTGCCCTGCTTAACAATAGTTATTTGCAAAAGACTTCCTTTAACCGGGAAGTCTTTTTCTGTTTTAACTTTTTAAAGCGACCACGACCACCCTATTTGTAACTGAATTGTAACTGCCATTATTTATGATGAGGACAGCGGTTGATCTTATCTTGAAAGAGGGGGAAACATGTATGGCTTGGAAGCGGTATGGTGTTGCATTATTGATGGCTTTGCTTGTCGCAGTGTTCATGGTTGGTTGCGGAAATAATGAAGAGGCTTCCGGAACTGAAACAGACAGCGGGAGCGGAGGAGACGAAGCGCAGGAAACGGTGAAAGTCGGAGTACTTGCTTCATTGACAGGAGCTCTTGAAGCCTACGGAGATCAGACGAAGAAAGGCTTTGAACTTGGAATTGATTTTGCCACAGACGGAACCGGTGAAGTAGCAGGAAAGAAAATTGAAATCATCTATGAGGACACGGAGACAGATCCTAAGGTAGCGAGACAAAAAGCCCTTAAATTGCTGGAAGAAGATAAAGTCGACTTCCTGGTCGGTTCTTCAAGTTCCGGGGATACATTGGCCGTAACGCCGCTGGCGGAGGAGTACGAGAAAATTATGGTGGTTGAACCGGCGGTCGCGGACAGTATTACGGGATCTGAATTCAACGAATATATTTTCCGGACAGGACGCAACTCTTCCCAGGATGCAGTGGCAGGTGCCGCGGCCATCGCCAAGGAAGGTGTCAAGATTGTCACGCTTGCTCCAGATAACTCATTTGGACGTGACGGTGTAGCTGCCTTCGCGACAGCCGCTAAAGACTTGGGGGCGGACATTGTGCATGAAGAATATGCAGATCCTGCCGCTACAGATTTTACGGCAAACATCCAGAAAATCATCAACTCAAAACCGGATTACTTGTTTGTCATCTGGGCAGGAGCCAACTCCCCTTGGAACCAGATTGCTGACATGAAAGTACAGGAACAGGGCATCAAAATTTCCACAGGTGCACCTGATATTGCCGCACTTGCCACAATGAAACCGCTTGTGGGCATGGAAGGTTTCACCGTTTATTATCATGACCTTCCTGATAACGAAGTCAATGACTGGCTTGTTGAAGAACATAAGAAACGTTTTGACGGAGAGGTTCCAGACCTTTTCACTCCAGGGGGAATGAGTGCTGCCATCTCGATTGTGGAGGCACTGAAGCAATCGGAAGGTGATACAGATTCGGCAAAATTAATCGAGACAATGGAAGGGATGAGCTTTGAGAGTCCTAAAGGAACGATGACCTTCCGCGCCGAAGACCATCAGGCTATGCAGTCCCTGTACGCCATCACCTTGGAGGAAAAGGATGGTTTCGATTATCCGGTACCAGTCCTGAAGCGGGTTCTGACACCTGAAGAAACAGAACCGCCAATCTTAAATCAATAATCCTTTAAAAAGATACCCTTGCCAATTATTTGGCGAGGGTATGCATTCTCAAAGGAAAAGGGAAAGTAAAGACACCCAAAATGCATGCTGGTTTTTATAATTCTAGAAGAAATAGACATAAAAAATATCAATTATGCTGTCTATCAAACAGTATAATCTGTAATGGATTTCCGCTCCAGGCGCGCGACTCCGCGGGGCGGGCGTTGAGCCTCCTCGGCTTCGCCTGCGGGGTCTCACCTGTCCCGCTAGTCCCGCAGGAGGTCGCACGCCTTCCACTCCAATCCTCCTATGTGAAAATGGGGAGAAGAAAAATAGCATTCTGAAGTAGCGATTCTTAGAGTCTTTCACAAAGATTGCGGCAGTTGAAAGCAATGGATTTCCATTCCAATCCCATGACTCTGCGGTGCGGGGCACGGCCTCCTCAGCTTGGTCTGCATAAAAAATGTATGCGCCTTTCTCAGCCCCGACAGGTAATTGTTCTGAAACGACCAAAAGTCAGTTTTTCCTTTTATTTTATGAGTTATTTGACTCCGAGGGGCTAGGCGCTTGAACTAGATGCAAGTTATTGCCGCAGGATGCCGCACGTCTTTCACTCCAACCCCCGCTAGGTAAAAGGCGGAGGAATTTAACAGCATTAAAAAGTAACCATTTTTTCAAAAAATCCTTACAATAACAGCCTTTACTAAAGAAACGAGGTGAACTCCATGCAAGACATTCTGAAATCAGAAAACCTGTCAATCGATTTTGGCGGCCATCGTGCTGTTAATGGGATCACTGTATCTATCAAGGAAAAGAAATTCACATCCGTTATCGGTCCAAACGGTGCCGGAAAGACAACCCTGTTCAACCTGTTAAGCGGGCAGCTGACTCCGACCGAAGGGAATATCATTTATAAAGGAGAGGACATCACATCCTTATCCCCGACCGAACGGGCCAGGAGGGGAATCGGCCGATCCTTCCAGATCACCAATGTATTCCCAAACCTGACCGTTCTTGAAAATGTGCGGCTGGCTGTCCAATCACAGAAGAAGGTCCGCTATCAGATTTTTGCGCACTACACACACTATAAAGCAATGAAGGAAAAAGCATTGGATCTGCTGGAAGTAGTTCTGTTAAAAGAAAAAGCAGATACGATTGCCGTCAATCTGGCTCATGGAGAAAAAAGAAAGCTGGAAATCGCGATGCTGCTCGCGCTCGAAACCGATGTCCTGCTGCTTGATGAGCCGACGGCAGGCATGTCCATCGAAGAAGTGCCTGCCATTCTGGAAGTGATCAGAAAAATCAAGGAGCAGGGAGAGCGGACGATCGTCCTGATCGAGCACAAGATGGATATGATCCTCGATTTATCGGATGAGGTGCTCGTCTTGTTTCACGGAGAGCTGCTCGCCCAAGGCAGCCCTGAAGAAATCATGGAGAATGAAACGGTGCAGTCTGCTTATTTGGGAGGGTTGTATGATGAACACCTTGCTTGAGTTGAATAATGTCCAAACACATATCGGCCAGTTTCACATTTTACATGATATTTCTTTTGAAGTTCCTAAAGGGGAGGTAACCGTGCTGCTGGGCCGGAACGGAGCGGGAAAGACAACGACCCTGAGGACGATTATGGGATTGAATCCGGCTACTGCCGGAAGCATCCAGTTCAAAGGAGAAGAAATTAAAAAGTGGAAGCCGTATATGGTCGCAAAGAAGGGGATCGGCTATGTCCCGGAAGATCAAGGAGTCTTCGCGGATTTAACTGTCGGGGAGAACCTCCGTGTGGCCATGCAAAAAGAGGATGAGACGACAGCAAAGCTTCTGGAATGGGTCCTGGATCTTTTCCCGGATCTCAAGAAATTCTGGAAAAAGCCGGGCGGCCAGTTGAGCGGCGGGCAGAAGCAGATGCTCGCCATCGCCCGAGCTTATGTCAATGACAATGAACTACTATTGATTGATGAGCCGAGTAAGGGGCTGGCACCGATCGTGGTGGAAAAAGTGATGGAAACGATTCAGCAGATGAAGGAAAAAACGACTATTGTCCTTGTGGAGCAAAACTTTATCATGGCCAGCAGAATCGGTGACAGCTTCCACATCATTGATGATGGGCAGACGGTCCATAACGGCATGATGAGTGAGCTCAAGCAGGATAAAGTTTTAATGAAAAAATACCTTGGAATCGCTTAGGAGGTGGAGACATGGATTTACTTTTCAGCTTAACCATCAATGGGTTGGCAACCGGCATGCTCATCTTTCTGCTCGCTGCCGGGCTTACCCTCATTTTCGGATTGATGGATGTCCTGAACTTTGCTCATGGAGGATTGTTCGTCTGGGGGGCGTTCAGCGGTGTCTGGGCCTATAACCTGACAGAATCCTTCTGGGTCGGAATCATTGCGGCGATCATTACCGGTCTCATTCTTGGAGCTGTAACTGAGTATCTGATCATCCGTCCGGTATACGGTAATCACACCCAGCAGATTTTGATCACCCTTGGACTGATGCTGGTCCTTTCTGAACTGATAAAAGTAGTATTCGGGCCGGACCAGAAAGCGGCAGCACCTCCTGAATTTCTTGCAGGAAGCTTTATGATCGGGGATGTCATCTTGATTAAATACCGATTGTTCATCATCCTCGTGGGACTGATCGTGTTTGCCATTACTTACTTTATTTTAAAAAGAACAAGGATCGGCTTGATTGTCAGGGCTGGCGTCATGAACAAGGAAATGGTTCAAACGCTGGGCATCAACATCCGGGTGGTCTTCACAATTGTTTTTATGGCAGGGGCAGCCATGGCCGCACTTGGCGGAATGCTGATGGCTCCGTATTCAGGTGTCATCTACGCTGAAATGGGGCTGGAGTTCGGGATTCTCGCTTTCATTGTAGTTGTAATTGGCGGGATGGGAAGCTTCCCTGGATCACTTCTGGCAGCGATTCTTGTCGGTCTTGCTCAAGCCTACATGGCTTACTATGTACCGGCGCTGTCGCTGGCTGTCAACATGCTTCTTATGACCGTCGTCTTGATTTTCAGGCCGCAGGGACTATTTATGGTGAAGGGGTGAAACAATGCAGTCATTGCGCATGAACCACAGTACATGGATCTATCTTGTCATTGCCCTTCTGTTAGCGATCCTGCCCTTTATGGTGACGGGAAGAAGCCTCTTGTTCCTGATCATGCAAATCTTCATTCTCGGCATTTTCGCAATGAGCTATGATTTGCTGCTCGGTTATACAGGAATTGTTTCGTTCGGACACACAATGTTCTTTGGCATCGGAGCCTACTCCACAGCGGTCATGTTTAATAAGCAGGAACCGACACTGTTGACACTGCTGCTTGGGATTGTCATCGCGGTCGTGGTGGCAGCCATTGTCAGCTTCATCGTGGGTGTCCTGACGCTTCGCTTGAAAAGCCACTTTTATGCGATGCTCACATTAGCGCTTGCCGGGCTGTTCCTGGTAGCCGCCGAAAAGTGGCGGAGTGTAACTGGGGGAGCAGATGGGTTTACGTTTTCAATTCCCGATATATTCAAGGAACGGACGACTCTTTACCTGACCTGCCTCGTTGTGATGGTTCTTATCTTTTTCGGTCTTAAACGATTTACTGAATCACCGCTCGGGAGGGTGCTTCTTGCCATCCGGGAGAATGAGGGACGGACAGAGTCACTCGGCTACAAAGTGCTTCATTACAAAGTAATTGTCAGTGTCGTTTCAGGAGTCGTCGCAAGCATTGCCGGGGTGTTATATATGCTGTCACTCCGATTCGTTGATACAAGTGTATTTGCCACAGATGTCACACTGGATGCCTTGCTGATGACCATCATCGGGGGAGTCGGTACATTGATTGGTCCGATCATCGGTGCGGCACTGGTCGAGTTCGCCCATCACTGGCTGTCGGATCTCTCAGGAGTTCACTGGATTTTTGAAAGATGGATCATTCTATTTGGAACCGTGTATATTTTGGCGGTGATCTTTTTTCCAAAAGGAATCGCCGGCACATTGCAAGGGTTATTCAAAAAAGAACGGTAAGAAAGCGTGAAAAACCAGTGAAATCTGAAAAGAATATAGCCGGTTAGAGGGGGATATGATGAACCAGCTTATCACAT
The DNA here is from genome assembly GCF_003316765.1 of Bacillus sp. P14.5. Taxonomy (GTDB): domain Bacteria; phylum Bacillota; class Bacilli; order Bacillales; family Bacillaceae_B; genus Rossellomorea. The sequence goes on from NZ_NIJF01000017.1 coordinate 48,499, forward strand.
CGTTCATAGTCCGCTGCCACGTGATTGACTCTCACCAGCGGGATTACAGGATCAAGTTGACGCATGTTCAAGGAGAAAACGAAATATCCTTTGATTCTTTTGAGGATGCGATGAACCATATGAAACAAACAGTCGAAGGATTGAAAATCACATCAGAGGAGGACCGGAAATGAATGCCGGAATCAAAGGGTTGGGTGTGTACATTCCCCAGCGGAAAATGACGGCGGCGGACCTTGCGGAAAAAGCAGGGATGCCGGAGAACATTGTCATAGAGAAACTGGGAATCAAAGAAAAGCCGCTGCCGGGACCGGATGACCATACCTGCCAGATGGGAATCGAGGCTGCTCGGGATGCCATCGCAAAAACAGGTGTGGATCCAGCTTTAATCGATATGGTGATCTATATCGGCGAGGAGTACAAAGAGTATCCTCTCTGGACCGCAGCCATAAAGCTTCAGGAGGAGATTGGTGCCGTCAACGCGTTTGCCTTTGATATGGCGCTTCGCTGCGGGACGACGATCCTGGCGGTGAAGATGGCCAAGGATATGATGATGGCTGATCCCGCTATTAAAACGGTACTGCTTGCCGGGGGCTACAGGAATGTGGATTTCATAGATTACGAGAATCCAAGGACAAGATTCATGTATAATCTCGGAGCAGGTGGAGCGGCGATGATTATCGAAAGGGATACTAATCAAAACATCATTCTCGGCAGCCATATCATAACCGATGGATCCTTTTCAGAAGATGTGGTCGTTCCGGTTGGCGGCACGAAAAGCCCTTTGACTGCAGAGAGCTTGGAAGCAGGGCTCTACCAATTGGATGTGCTGGATCCGGAAGGCATGAAGGCGCGCCTGGAAAAGAAGTCGATGGAGAATTTCCTGAAAGTGATTAGAACAGCGCTTGAAAAGAGCGGATGCACTCAGGATGACATTGGCTACGTCGCGATTCTGCACATGAAAAGATCCGCCCATCATTTTGTGCTGAATGAACTGGGGGTGCACCCTGATCAATCTATCTATCTTGAAGACTATGGGCATATCGGACAGATGGACCAGATCATTTCCCTTCAGCTTGCAGAAGAGAGAGGGATGCTGAAAAAGGGGGATATCATTGTCCTGGTCAGCGCGGGCATCGGTTATGCATGGGGAGCAAACGTCATTCGCTGGGGATGAAAGGAAGGGGTAATTATGGCGGAAATCACGTTGAAGGAAGTGCAATTACAGAATGGGGAAACGATTGGATACAGGGAGCGTGAAGGAGGCAGTCAAACGGTTGTGCTTGTTCACGGCAACATGACCTCGTCTGCTCACTGGGACCTTGTACTTGAGAATATGGATGAAAGATATAAAGTATATGCGATTGATCTGAGAGGCTTCGGCGCCTCCTCTTACCACAGGCCGATCCATTCCATCAAAGATTTTTCCGATGATCTAAAAGGGTTTTCTGATGCTCTGGGCCTGAGCGGCTTTGCCCTGGTTGGGTGGTCGCTGGGAGGAGCCGTCTGCCAGCAGTTCTGTATTGATTATCCAGGCTTCTGCAGCAAGCTTGTGCTTGTCGCCTCTGCATCTACACGGGGCTACCCGTTTTTCGGAAGCAATGACCAGGGGCTTCCTGATCCTGAAAAAAGGTTGAAAACGCTGGATGAAGTGAAGTGCGATCGCGGGAAGACAATCCCTGTTCAAGGTGCATATGACCAGAAGAACCACCAACTGCTGAGAGCGATATGGGATGCACTCATCTATACCAGTGAAAAACCAGAACCGGAAAGATACGAAAAATATCTCGATGATATGTGCACACAGCGAAATTTAGCCGATGTCTATCAGGCTTTGAATATCTTCAATATCAGCAGGCATGATAACGGATTAACGAAGGGGAACCATGAAGTCGACACCATTGACATCCCAGTTCTTGCTTTAAGGGGAGACCGGGATCTTGTGGTCACAGAGAGAATGACCAAGGAATTGGTTGAGGATTTTGAAGGCAGGGTGAAGTTCATAGAAATGAAGGACTGCGGGCATTCACCGCTGATTGATGATTTGGATGGGCTCTTGCGGCATATGGAGCAATTTTTGGAGAGGGAGGAACAGAAAGCATGAGCAGACTGAGAAGCAAAACAGCTGTGATCACCGGGGCGGCTAACGGCATCGGACTTGAAGCGGCCCGAACGTTCAAGCGGGAAGGAGCAAACGTTGTGATCGCCGATTTTAACGAAGAGGCAGGCAAGAAAGCGGAGGAAGCGAATCCAGGAGTCGTTTTGTCAGGGTGGATGTTTCGGACAGGGAAAGTGTTGACAGCCTTGTCAAAACGGTCACCGACCGATTCGGAACCATCGATATTCTCATCAATAATGCGGGCATCACAAGAGATTCAATGCTCTCAAAAATGACAGCCGAGCAGTTTCAGCAAGTCATCAATGTGAACTTGACGGGAGTATTTCATTGCACGCAGGCCGTATTGCCTTACATGGTCAATCAGGGCAGCGGCAAAATCATCAACACTTCATCTGTAACGGGTACCTATGGCAATGTCGGACAGACAAACTATGCCGCAGCCAAGGCCGGAGTGATCGGTATGACGAAAACATGGGCAAAGGAGCTTGCCAGAAAAGGCATCAATGTCAATGCCGTGGCGCCTGGTTTTACTGAAACAGCCATGGTGGCCGAAGTGCCGGAAAAAGTGATTGAAAAAATGAAAGCCCAGGTTCCGATGGGACGCCTCGGGAAACCCGAGGATATCGCCAATGCCTATCTGTTCCTGGCAAGCGGCGAATCGGATTATGTGAATGGCCATGTTCTTCATGTCGATGGAGGAATCATGATGTAGAAGAGGAGAGATTGGAGTGAGCTATGAAATCGATTGGGTGAAGAGCAGGTCTGATTTATTTCCAGAAAAACGCGCCGTCATTGATTCCGTTACACAGGATTCCTGGACCTATAAAGAACTGGATGAACGCGCATCCCGGCTTGCCGGCCTGTTTCTGGCACAGGGGGTCGGAAAAGGGGACCGTATTGCACTATTTGCTGAAAATCATATCAGTTATTTCGATTTTCTGTTTGCCTGTTTAAAGATAGGAGCGGTTTTTGTGCCGTTGAATTGGAGGCTTTCCACCGAGGAACTTCAGTTTGTGGTGTCTGACGCAGCACCAGTGATCATGGGGGTGCAGTCCTGTTTCATCAAACAGGCAAGCGGGCTTCAGGAGGATTTTTATTTAATAGAAGTGGACTCGAATCACTACCTGGATCAATTTCCAGCTGCTGATAGGCTGGGCGGACCGCTTCTGCAGGAGTCCGATCCACTTGCCATGATCTATACCGGCGGCACTACAGGACACCCAAAAGGCGCGGTACTCTCTCATCGTTCGATCATGTGGAATGCCGTTAACACCATCGTCAGCTGGAATCTCACAGATAGGGACACCACGATGACATGCATCCCGATGTTTCATACCGGAGGACTGAATGCTTTGTCGATCCCCGTTCTAATTGCCGGCGGCACGGTTGTTTTATCCCCAGGCTTCGAACCAGAGCAGGCAGTGAAGGATCTTATTAAATACAAGTGCTCCATCGTCCTGTTTGTTCCGACCATGTATCACATGCTGACCAGGACAAAGGAATTCAAGAACGCTAAGTTTCCGGATATGAAGGTCTTTTTGTCTGGAGGTGCCCCTTGTCCCATGGGCATCTATGATATTTTCAGCAGCAAGGGATTGGCATTCAAAGAAGGCTATGGGTTGACTGAAGCGGGACCGAATAACTTTTACATCGACCCGAGGGAAGCCCTTCAGCGGAGAGGATCAGTAGGGAAGCCGATGCTGTTCAATGCCGTGAAGGTTGTGAAAGAAACCGGAGATGAAGCGGGACCTGATGAAGTGGGCGAGCTGTATCTGCGCGGAAGCCACCTCTTTGAATACTATTGGAACAAAGAAGAAGAGACGAAGGAAGTATGGAGGGACGGCTGGTTTCAGACAGGGGACCTGGCTATGATGGATAAAGCGGGTTACTACTATATCGTCGGCAGGAAAAAAGATATGATCATCACGGGAGGAGAAAATGTCTATCCCTTGGAAATTGAAAACTGGCTCGAATCCTATGATTCTGTGGAAGAAGTCGCTGTCCTTGGCGTACCCGACGATAAATGGGGAGAGAAAGTAGTCGCCTTCATTACGGCTGGCAGCAGCACCGGTCTTACGGAAGAAGAGCTTGCGAATTACTGCAGAAAAAAACTGGCAAAATACAAAATACCTAAAAATTTCTATTTCATTGAAGAGCTCCCGAAAACCCATGTGGGCAAAATCGATAAAAATGAGTTGAGGAAGAGACTGGATAAGGTGACGTAACGGAGCATCCCGCCACACTAGAATGTGGGCGGGTGCTTTTTGTGTGAGAGGGAGAGTCAGGAAAGTCGATGGCAATGACGTTCAAAGTTAGTAAGTTCTTTTTCTGGTGAAGCAATAGCGGAGACGACCATAGTTGGGGCGTCTAAATAAGCCGCTCTATTTTACAAAAGCTCTATTTGTGACTAATGGTATGCTTCCCAGCAAATTATGCCATTATCTTCGGAGCTCCATGACTTAATGGTATGTTTCCCAGCAAATCATACCATTAACTTCGAGGCTCCATGACTTAATGGTACGTTTCCCAGCAAATCATGCCATTAACTTCGAGGCTCCATGACTTAATGGTACGTTTCCCAGCAAATCATGCCATTAACTTCGCGGCTCCATGACTTAATGGTATGTTTCCTGGCTAATCATGCCATTATCTTCATGGCTCGAACGACTTAATGGTACGTTTCCCAGCAAATCATGCCATTAACTTCGCGGCTCCATGACTTGATGGTACGTTTCCCGGCTAATCATGCCATTAACTTCGAGGCTCCATGACTTGATGGTACTTTCCCAGCAAATCATACCATCAACTTTGCGGCTCCATGACTTAATGGTACGTTTCCTGGCTAATCATGCCATTAACTTCGCGGCTCCATGACTTAATGGTACGTTCATATCTACTTGCAAATATACCGATATCTAAATTCTCCTCTCCCCATTCTTTTTATAAGGTTTCTGTGAATAGAGCGATATTTTTAAAACTAATATCAAATAGCTCTATAAAGGAATTTAAACGGGTTTTATCGAATTACTCAAGAAAGTAAACTTTCGGTACAGGCCTGCGAAGTTGCGCATATATTTTAAAGGCTATTTTCTTATACATTGTTGCTTTCAGAAAAATCCCAAAAGCCGGATTTCCCCCCTGGATACTAGGCTTTTTCGATCTAAACGAAGAGAGAAGCTCTATTCTCTTTTGTTTAACAGGATTTTCCGGGTTAATTATGGCTCTATCTTTCGCAATTAATATCAAATAGCCACAAAGTTTACGAAAAGAGCCATTTTAAAAGAAGGTACAGGTCTGCAATTTTACAGAAGTCTGAAATATTAATAAGAAAGGAGGAAAAGAGATGGGAGTCATACCCGTAATCCACAGCCAGCTGATGCCGCCGCCTGTGAAAGAAAGCTTCATTAGGCGTGCCAACCTACATAAGAAACTCGCCTCCATTCCTCAATATCCCCTGACCATTCTTCATGCAAGGGCAGGCTATGGAAAAAGTACCGCTCTTACACTTTTCGCTCATGACATCAAGATTAACTCCTGCTGGTATTCCATTTCCCCAAACGATGATGACATCATTCCGTTCCTAACCAAGTTCGTCCATGCTGTTAAAGCCAAGTATCCAGGTTTCGGGGCCGCAATCCTGGCTGAACTTCAAATGATTCACAACCATATCAGCGATGAACAATTGTGGTCGCTGATTTCGATGGTTGTGAATGAAACGCTTGGTTTACAATCCCCGGTCGTTATCATACTGGATGATTACCATCATGTTCAGAAATCTTTGACTATCGAGAAGTGGATGAAGCATTTCCTGGAGTACATCCCTTCTAATCTGCATGTGGTGATCTCCAGCCGCACCAAGCCTGTTTGGGGCATATTGACATCGCTGAAGGTAAAGGGTGAGCTGCTTGAAATCACCCAGGCAGACCTTATGCTCAGCTCGGCTGAAATTGAACATCTTCTTGAAGACAGTTATGAAATTACCATAGACAGCCGGGACCTGGAGCGGGTTCATCACCTGACGGAAGGCTGGGCCATTGCCGTGCACATGCTCGCCGGAAGTTTTCGGAATGGAGATTTTTCTGGAAGTTTCCTTGAAAATCGTTCGGAAACCTTGCAGGACCTCTTTGACTTTTTAGCGTTGGAAGTATTATCGAAACAGCCTTTTGGACATCAGGATTTTCTACTGAAAACAAGCATCCTTGATGAACTCACTCCAATGGTTTGCGATGCCGTGCTGGGCATTGCAGATTCGGATTCCATATTGGTGAAGCTGTCTCAGCAGAATGTATTCATTCAAGAGATCGATGCAAGGAAGTATCGTTACCATGCCCTTTTCAAGGAGTTTTTGCAAAATCAGCTGAAAAGGAAGAATGCCGAGGAGCATGCAAGGCTGAACCGGGACGCTGCCCGTTTTTTTGAAAAAGAAAATATCGAGAATGCGGTCTATCATTACCTGGAAGTGAGTGAATACGAGAGGGCTGCCCACGTTATCAGCCAAAGCGGAAAGGACCTGCTGCAAAAAGGAAAGCTGCAAACCCTGTTAGATTATCTGAAACCGATTCCTGAAAATCTAAAAAATGAATATCCGGTTCTTTGGTTTTATCAAGGAGAAATCAGCAGGCTGCGCTCTTCCTACGAGTGGGCGGAATCCTGCTACAAAAAGGCAATCGAAATTGGAGAAGAGATAAAGGATCATTATTTGATGAGTATTTCATTGGAAGGAATTGCCAGGATATACCTTGATACAATCCAGCCGGATAAAGCAGAACGGGTCCTGCAGAGGGCGATAAGCTTACGGGAAAATTCAAATGAGAGCAAGGAAGAAATGGCGGAACTGTACCATCTTCTTTCAGAAAACCTCCTCAATTCCGGAAAAGCCGTGAAGGCGGAGAAGTGGTATGAAAGAGCCGAAGCCTTGAACCTGCCATTGGAAGAAGGAAATTTGAAGGCGCGGATTTACTTGCGGACCGGAAGGCTCAATAAGGCAAGAGATCTTCTTTTAAAAAGAAAGAACAGCACAAATGAGACCGGAATCGTTCACTTGTCACAGTCTCATAGAGAAACGGAAATCCTGTTGTCGATTATTGAGGCTTTCAGGGGACGGGCAGAAGAGAGCAAAAAATACGCCGAGCAAGGAATGAAGATTGGAATGGATATCCAGTCTCCATTTGTGGAAGCGTGCGGCTGGATGAGAATGGGGCATGCCGTCCAGCTGATCGAGCGCTATGAAGCAATTCTGGCGGAGAAATGCTATAACACGGCCCTTGATATTATGGATACCATTGATGTGCCAAGAGGGAAGGCTGAACCATATATGGGGTTGTGCATTCTATTTGGCAATCAGGGGCTTTATGAAAAAGCGATAGAAGCAGGCCAGAAAGGTTTGTATGAAACGGAGAAAGTGAAAGATGTCTGGTTATCCACACTGATCCAGCTTTGTATGGGGATTGCCGGGATCTATTGTGAAAAATATGAAACTGCCTATGATGTACTGGTTGAAGTAAGGAATCAGTTTGAAGGGTGCGGAGACCGCTACGGCATGATGCTCACTTCCTTTTGGAAAGCTTATGCTGCCTATGAAACAGGAAAAGAAGAGGTCTTCTCCCGTGAAATGAGGCAGTTCCTGAATGAGATGCTGGCAGGGGAATATCAGTATTTCTTGAAGAGGCGGACAACATTTGGACCGGCCGATATCCAGAACTTTGTCCCCATGCTGGTGAAAGCTCAAAAGAATAATATCCACAGTCCGTTCATTTCTGAACTTGGGATAGGCAGCATGGACAATCATCCAGGATATACATTGAGGGTGGATACCTTGGGGAAATTCAGGATCCATTTGGGCAGCCGAATCATCGGGGAGAGTGACTGGCAGAGGGGAAAGGCGAAAGAGTTATTCGAGTTTTTTATAACAAATAAAAATAAGTTGATTGACCGCGAGGAAATCTTCCGGGAAATCTGGCCTGGGCAGGATGAGGATGCGGCCAACCGCAGTTTCAAAGTTTCTTTGAATTCCCTCTTGAAGACTATTGAGCCGCATCGCAAGGCAAGAGAAGAATCCTATTTTATCAGAAGAAATGGATCTTTCTATGGAATCAATCCTGATGCTGTTTTTCAATTAGATACGATTCTGTTTGAAGAGTGGGTGACAGAAGGATTGACAGAGAAAGACCCTTTTCAGGCAAAGGAGCTGCTGGAGAGGGGTTTGAAGCTGTATGAGGGAGATTATCTGCCGGACCACCGATTTGCCGATTGGTGCCTGACAGAGAGGGAGCGCCTGCAGGTCCTGTTCCTGCGGGCTGCTGAAATGCTCGCTCAGGTGTCGGTCCGGCTGTCGGACTTCGAAACGTGCATCCATTGGTGCGAAAGGATCCTGATGGAGGAAGATACATGGGAAGAAGCATACCGGCTGCTGATGTACTGTTACTATCAAAAGAACAACAGACCGCAGGCGATCAAGTGGTACGGCAAATGTAAAAAAGTGCTGACTGCCGAGCTGGGAGTCGAGCCGATGGAGCCGACGAAGGAAATGTACAGGATGATCACACAAGCCGCAGACCTTGATATCTGGTGATGCTGAACCGGCTGCCGATCGAGCAGGCAGCCTTTACCACACTGAAGCGCTAAGAGGGACAGTCCCTCTTAGCGCTTTAATGCGTTGCAGTAATGAAAGGGACTGTTTCTATTAGGGCTTTAAAGCGGTAAAGCACCTCTGAATTTCCGTCAAAAAGTATATTGCTCTTTTCACAGACCTGGGTAACAATAGACGAGTAGATAAAGTGGTTTTAAACTCTGCGTGTAAGGGGAGAGAAAAGAAAAAAATCTTCAAGGTTTTGAAGTATGGATTAATAGTTTGTGAAAATATGAATTTGATTTAAAGGAGATTCACATGGAGAACTGGCTGATTGAGATAATCAACAATTTTGGGTACGGTGGGATATTCCTTCTAATCGCTTTGGAAAATATATTTCCGCCGGTGCCTTCTGAAGTCATCTTAACCTTTGGCGGATTTGTAACGACAACATCTGATCTAACCATAACGGGTGTCGTCATTGCCTCAACGCTCGGCTCTGTCATCGGAGCGGTTGTTTTATACGGGCTGGGGCTGCAGCTTGATGTCGAACGGATGGAGAAAATTGTAGACAAGTGGGGGCATATCCTCCGGCTGACGAAAAAGGATATCCACAGGGCCGATGCCTGGTTTGATAAGTATGGATATTGGTCTGTTTTTCTCTGCCGTTTTGTGCCGCTGATTCGCAGCTTAATATCGATTCCTGCCGGGATGTCGAATATGAAGTTTGTTCCTTTCTTGATTTTTACTACAGCCGGAACTTTCATCTGGAATATTGTTCTCGTCAATTTGGGTGCCAAGGTAGGGGCATCGTGGGAACAGATTGTTCATTACATGGATATCTATTCGAACATTGCTTACGCTGTCATAGCTGTGCTGGGGATTGCATTTCTGGTTTTCTTCTTTAAGAGGAAATTCTCGTAGCATATAGAGTCTATTAAAGAACTATAAAAAATAAGGGTGCTCTTTTACGCTTTAAAGTACTAAAAGGTACAGTCCCTCTTAGTGCTTTAAAGTATTAAAGGGAAATTTGCTGCAAAAGGCGTGCTGCTCAAGATAAATGAGCTGCACGCCTTTTAGAATGGGCTTCGTTTCATGTCCAGTCAAAAATGCTCCCAATCCCCCTGATCAGGTACCATAGAATGCGGAAAGGCAGTACGATCAATTCGGGAATCCAGATAAGTACATCTCCAACCGCATCCCAGAATGTATAGGAACCTTCTGACTTCTTCCTTATTCTGCGTTCCTTTCTTTTTCTTATAAACACTCTTCATCCTCCATTCAGCACTCTTTAACTATTATTTATATACTTTACTTCTTTATTAAATTCTCCCAAACAAGGGGATTTTCCTTCTAGTGACAGTCACAACCCGTTTTTTGTCGAAGGCTGTTTTCGCATATATTGTTGGTTTCGGTGAGTTATGGTATTAGCTTACGAAAAATATATTAAATAGCAACAAAGTTTACGAAAAGAGCCTTCTCGAATGACTTTTACCCAAATACAGGTAAACTAATTGACAATTCCTTCAATTTACAATATTATCATCATTAAAGCCGACATAATTGGTTGGAATAGTAGAGTTTAGGTGAGTGAAGGAGAGAAGTATTATGAAATTTGGGTTTTGGCTTCCGATTTTTGGTGGATGGCTGAGGAATGTTGATGATGAAAGCATGCCGGCCACTTATGAATATGCCGAGAAAGTTGCTAAGTCAGCGGAAGAGTGGGGTTACTCCACGACGCTGATTGCGGAGCTTTATTTGAATGATATAAAAGGACAGAAACATGATTCCTTAGAAGCGTGGACCACAACAGCTGCCTTGGCTGCCTCGACAGATAAACTGGAAATCATGACAGCGATCCGTCCAGGCTTCCATAATCCTGCGGTTGCAGCAAAAATGGCGGCGAACATCGACAATTTGAGCAGAGGACGCTTCACCTTGAACATCGTATCCGCATGGTGGGCAGAAGAAGCGCGGCAATACGGCGGTGTGTTCACGGAACATGATGAACGATATGACCGTACAAGAGAATTCATTGATGTCTTAAAAGGACTTTGGACCGAAGATTCCTTCTCCTATAAAGGCGACTTTTATCAACTGGAGGAAACCAAGCTTTTTCCAAAGCCTGTCCAGAGACCGAATCCGATTCTCTATGCCGGGGGCGAAAGTGAGAAAGGAAAGTCCACCATTGTGGAAAAGTGCGATGCCTACGTAATGCATGGCGGAACGGTTGAAGAAATTCAGGCGAAGGTAGCGGATATGAAATCCAGGAGAGAACAGACGGACAACCCGGAGCTGAGTTCGTTTGGAATGGCGGCTTATGTCATTTGCCGTGATACTGAAGAAGAAGCTAGGAATGAGCTCGAAAGAATTACGGAAGTAAAAGAATCCGACGCTTATTCAGGCTTCAAGGATTTCACAAGCAAGTCCCAGCTTGAACAGCAGATTCAGCTTCAGGACTACTCCGTATCCAACAGGGGCCTCCGCCCGAATCTTGTCGGCACGCCGGAACAAATCGCCGACAGGATCCTGAAATATGAGGAAGCCGGACTGGATTTGCTGCTTCTTCAATTCTCACCGCAGCTTGAAGAGATGGAACGTTTTGCTAAACAGGTCATGCCATTGGTGGAGGAAAAACGAAAATCAGCAGAGGGAGTGCTTACCGTTGAGTAAAATATATGTGATTCATGAAAACACTGAGTGGACGGTTCATCTGACAAAACGATTGGAAGAACTGGACCTTCCATACGAAGAGTGGCATTTGGGCGAAGGGACTCTCGATCTTTCGCAAGAGCCCCCTGAAGGCATTTTTTACAGCAGAATGAGTGCCTCTTCCCATACACGGGGAAACCGTTATGCCCCAGAATATACTGCGCAGGTACTGGCGTGGCTTGAAGCACATGGCAGGAAGGTATTCAATGGCAGCCGTGCACTCCAACTCGAAGTCAGCAAGGTAAAACAGTATCTGGAATTGAGCAAGCAAGGATTGGCAGTGCCGAAGACGATTGCGGCAGTGGGGAAAGAGCAGATATTAAAAGCTGCTCAATCTTTTGAAGGAAAGCCCTTCATCACCAAACACAACCGTGCCGGAAAAGGACTGGGTGTGCAGTTGTTCCATAATATCGCGTCTTTGAAAAATTATGTGGAAGGCCCGGGTTTTGAAGAGCCGGTTGATGGAATCACCTTGATCCAGGAGTACATTTCCGCGCCTGAAAGCTTCATTACGCGCTGTGAATTTATCGGAGGCAAGTTCCTCTATGCCGTCAGGGTCGATACGTCGGAAGGGTTCGAGCTCTGCCCGGCGGATGCGTGCTCTATAGGAGACTTATTCTGTCCTGTGGGCGAAGAGGCGCCGCAAGAGAAACCGAAATTTCAAATTTTAGACGATTTCCATCATCCTGTACTTGAAAAATATGAAAAGGTTCTCGAGGCAAACGATATACAGATCGCCGGGATTGAATTCATCTTTGATAAAGACGGCAATGTCTACACCTATGACATCAATACCAACACCAACTACAATTCCGATGCCGAAGCAAAAGCCGAGAAATTCGGGATGCTGGAGCTAGCCGTATTCCTGGCGCAGGAATTGCAGAAGCTTGAACAAAATGAAAAGGTCACGATTTAAAAAAATGCCTTTCCCGCAAGAAGCTGGGAAAGGCATTTTTGTGCGCAGATTCACTGCAGTGCTTTAGAGTGTGGAAAGGGACAGTCCCTTTTCGCACTGAAAAGCGTCACCGCGCAAAGAGGGACAGTCTCTCTTAGTGCTTTAATCCATTAAATCCTTAACCAGTCAGCGGTTTCAGGCTGAGAGAATGGAGTGCCTGGTTCACATAGTCGAGGTCATGGATCTCCTTCTCCAGGCAGAAACGGATTACCAGATCATAGGTATCGCTGAAAGAAAGGGAGTATCCAGCTGCTGACAGCAAATCCTCGGCTTCATCAGTCCCCAGTTCTAACGCCAAAGCCAGCGCAATCGCCGTATTCCTGCCGACACGGTAATCCGGCTTTGACCTGATTTTTGAAAAGTGTTTTCGATCAATGCCGGCTTTTTTATAAACCTCCGGGTCAGTAAATCCCTTTTCATCTATCAATTCTAAAAGTTCCTGCCTGAAAGAAGGCTGCTCATTGGTGCTGATGAATTCTTCTAATTCACTATATGGAATGGGAGCACCAAGCTTATATTCCAGTTCATAGGCAGATTCACAGACATCAATCTGAGGCGGACCCTCTTGATAAAAATGAATGTATTCCTTCAGCTCTTTTAAAAAATGGGGATCAAGCATGAACTCACCCTCCTAAAAAGTCGCTTTGCAGGCGACCAAAATATGGATTTGATTAGGTATGATTATATCATCAAGAAGCTGAAGGAGATGGATAAAATGAACAAAAATTTAACTGAAGTGGTATTTTTGCTGGATCGAAGCGGATCAATGGCTGGGCTAGAAATTGATACAATAGGCGGCTTTAATGGATTCGTTAAAAGGCAGGCGGTCATGGAGGGAAAAGCAATTATCACCACAGTTCTCTTTGACGATGAATATGAAGTGCTTTGGCAGGGGAAACCGGCGGAAACGGTGAAGCTCACGGAGAAGGAGTATTACGTCAGAGGGTGCACGGCAATGCTTGACGCCATTGGGAAAACGATTGCCGAAGTCGGTCACCGCCTATTAAAAACACCGGCAGGCGAACGGCCCGGCAAAGTTATATTTGCGATCACAACGGACGGCCAGGAAAATGCAAGCCGGGAATTCAGCTATGAAAAAATAAACGAAATGATCCGTCATCAGCGGGAGATATACAATTGGGAGTTCATCTTCATGGGGGCCAATATCGATGTTGCAAAGGAAGCAGAGAACATTGGGATCCTTGCGGAGAATGCCTATGATTTTGATGCATCAGAAGAGGGAGTGGAGAAGATGTATTCAAGGATGTGTGAGGAAGTTTCGGAAATGAGGATTAATAACTGAATGGGTTCCTCACTAAATGTGCACGCTCCTAGTGACTGCCGTTTAGCAGAATCTTAGTTTTAACAGACTTCATTTTGACGGAAGATAATCTGCATTTTTAACATACTCTCTGAAAAAGTTAGACAGCGTTTAAACAGCATCACTTTTAAAAATAGGAGAGCTGATGCAGTAAAAAAATATTTCACACCCATTAATCAATCGGAATAGAAAATCCAATATTTGCTAATAATGCCTTTCCCAAAGCCGGGAAAGGCGTTTTCTTTACATTCGGGAGATCCCTCGTACGCATTCTAGTCAACTGTTCTTCACAAATCTTCCAGGTGATAAGGAAGAACACGCTCCCAAGCTTCGTTAAGTTACTCACCATTTGAATTCCTTGAGGCTTTGGAGGCAGAAGTGATGGGAAAAAGCGGTATATAAAGTAAGAACCGTGAACAGCAAGAAATATGTTATCATGATTTCACCTTATTAATTTTCGATTTTAGTCGATATTATTGATAAGCATTGGTTATCATCATAATACTTTACATATGGGAGTCAACATAGTGGGTTATCAAACGAACACTTCATTTAAGAATATTGTCATCATCGTTATATTTATTCAGGTCCTGCAATTGATCCTGGGATTGTATTTTCCAGTGGAAAGTTTTCCGAACTTGATCATGCAGGTGGCACTAACCATTACTACCTTAGGATTGGTCTATTTTATGTTCAAAGGGATTTTCAAGGCGACGAAAGAAGTGAGGGAGAGCAATCAGAAGCTGAACCACATCTTTGAATCCCTTGATGTCGCCATCTGGTCGCACGATTTGAAATCTGACAAACTGCTGATCACTCCGGGGATTGAAAAATTATATGGAAGAAAGCAAGAGGAATTTTATAAAGATAATTTGTTGTGGAAAAAGGTCATTCATCCTGATGATGTGTCCATCCAGGAGACGAGACAGGAAATGATTCAGGCGGGTCGTTCATGCACCAGTACCTACCGGATCATCAAGCCGGATGGAAATGTGCGCTGGATCCAAGACAGGGGAATCCCCACCTTGGACGATAAAGGAAATCTCATTTATTTTTCCAGTGTATTGTTCGATATCACGGACAGAAAGGAAAGTGAGGACCAATACCGCAGCCTCGTTGAAATGTCTCCGGATATCATCTCAGTCATCCGCAATGGCAAATTCATCTATATGAATGCCGCGGGGAGCAGGGTGCTGGGCATGGAAGATCCTGCTCAATTGATCAATAAGGATGTTTCTGATTTTGCGGGTGAGCAGGATATTCAATTGATAAGGGAATCTGCAAATCAGTACAGGGATCCTGCTGAATCGGAAAATCTGATATTTGAAATAAAAGCAGCCCGCATGGATGGTGATGTTATTGATGTTGAAGTGTCAATGATGCCCATTTTATATGGAGGGAAGTCAGCAATCCAATTGGTGGGAAGGGATATTACCCAGAGAAAGAAATCAGAAGAAATCATCCGGGAAATGGCTTATTACGACACATTGACAGGCCTGCCCAATCGCAATATGTTCAAACAGAGCCTGAATAACTCGATTGAAAACCAGGTGTCATCATCTTTTGCCGTCCTGTTTCTCGATCTTGACCGCTTTAAAGTAATCAATGATACAAAAGGACATTCAACGGGTGACCTTCTGCTAGTCGAAGTAGCTAAACGTCTGAAAACCGTCATTGGCCAAGAAGGAGAGGTGTACAGACAGGGCGGGGATGAATTCATCATCCTTTTAAGTAACACCAGCAGGGAAAAAGCTTCTCGTCTCTCTCAGTCTATTTTACAAAGTTTCGCAAAGCCTATCGAGGTGTCCCGACAGGAATTCTTTGTGACACCAAGCATCGGCATCAGCATGTACCCGGGTGACGGCAATGACCAGGAGACCTTGATCAAGCATGCGGATACGGCGATGTATTTGGCAAAAGAGCGGGGAAAAAATAACTTTCAATTCTACAACGAAAGTCTGAATCAAAATACATTCAGAAAAATGGAGCTTGAACAAGAGCTAAGGAAGTCGCTGGAACTCTCTCAGTTCATCCTCCATTATCAGCCAAAGGTGAACCTTGAAACCGGGATGATTCTTGGAGTGGAAGCCCTGATTCGCTGGGAACATCCTAACCTGGGAATAGTTTCACCGGGAGAATTCATCCCTCTCGCTGAAGAGACGGGCTTGATTGTTCCGATTGGAAAATGGGTTCTCTTAGAAGCCTGCAGACAAAGCAAAGAATGGGAAATAAGAGGAGCCGGCTCCATTCCGGTAGCAGTCAACATTTCAGTGAGGCAGATCCTGGATGATGGCTTCGTGGATTTTGTACAGAATGCCCTAAACGAAACCGAACTGGACCCCTGCCTCCTTGAGCTGGAGATCACAGAAAGCATCATGCAGGACTTTAAACGTTCATCCGATATACTGCACAGCTTGAAGGAACTAGGAGTGGCCATCAGCATCGATGATTTTGGAACCGGTTACTCTTCCTTGAATAACTTACGGTTTCTTCCGATCGATCATATTAAAATTGACAAATCCTTTGTGGACGATATTATCGACCACTCAAAACATTCTAAAAATGGATCGATTGTAAAAACAATCATTGATTTAGGACAAAATATGGATTTTACCATTATCGCCGAAGGGGTGGAAGAGGCAAAACAGGTGGATTTCCTTCTGGAAAACGCCTGCCATATCGGACAGGGCTATTACTACAGCAAGCCGCTGCCAGCAGCTGAACTCGAAGCCTACATCAAAACCCGGCAGCAGCTTCCTTCATCAGATTAACGCAGCAGCGCATGAAAAGGGAGAGTCGCTTTTAGTGCTTTAAAGCATGGCACCCGCTTCGTTGCCGTAAGGGCTTTACCATGGAGGAGCAAACGTCTAAGCCACATATGAAAACGCACTCTGAATTCCCCAATGAATTCAGAGTGCGTTTTACTGTTTTAACAGTATGTTGGCTAATTTTAATCCCTTTCATTTACCTAGTAAGTCCAATCGGTTAGAAGTCTTATCCTAATTTGATAAATCAACCAATTAAAAAATAAGGGGAGATTTTCCCCTTAAATGCAAAATCCAACACGATTTTGGATATATTAAAGGGAATTTTTCCCCTTAAACATAGAAAAATTTATTTTTCTCCCATTTTTCAAGTTAATAGCGGGAATTTTTCCCTTTATTTAAGCTGATATTCGTGTTTTTTCCTAAATAAGGGGAGATTTTCCCCTTATCTATCTAACTTAATTTTCGGCGCCTATGAACATCTACATCGTACATGTATATTATTTCATAGTTGATTGCATCGGCGATTAGCTTTTTTTGCATTAAAAACTAAAACCGTTATCATTCTTTTTGCCTTTGTTGCAGTTAGCCTCAAAGGTTTTCCATTAACCGTTTAGCAATCCTTTCATAATCATCACGGTCTATGCCGGGCGCAAACTCTTCCGGCAGATCCTCAAGGTTCGGAATCGGTGCACCTTTAGGCGATCCTTCTTTGACCTCAAGCCTTTGTCCGCTTTCGGGATTGTTCCCTTTCCAAATCTGGCGGATATCCGCATAGTCACCGACATCATTCCACGTGTAAAGGATATTGCCGATTCCCTGGTCTTCAAATTTCCGCGCATGGTCGAACTTTCGATTAGAAAGGTTGGGGATCGGAACCATCTTTTTAACATCAACACCTGTCACAATCTCCAGCGCTTTCGCATAGGCAAGGACATGTGTGCCGCCGCGCACCAGTAAGTATCCAATCATCTCCCGGGCTGTTTCATTTTCGGTCATCTCGTAAACCCTCATTTTATGTGTGCGTGCACCGACCTCCAAAAAGAAATTATGAAGAAGGTCGAGCACCAAATTGCCGCTGGTGAAAACATTGTCACCTGTCCAGGGGCGGCCCATTGAATCGCCGGCTAAAGCCGTTTGGGCGGACGCAATGAATTGAAGGGTATTCCGGCTGTCCTTTCCTTCACGCAAAGGTGTGACATCGGGGTCACCGGTGTAAAAAGTGTTTCCCCTTGATAGCAGGTTGATGGCATTCGATACTAGCTCCACATGTCCGAATTCCTCGGCAGTGATGCTGGCTACCAGATCATAAAAAGGCTTTAATTTGTCTTTTCTCCTGAAATTGAACGACTGGTACATATAATTATTCAGTGTCGACATTTCCCCGAATTTTCCGCCTAAAAGCTCCTGTACAGCCGCAGCCGCATTTGGATCTCCATGTTCCGGAACGGGGAGGTCGATCAACAACTTATTTTCGCGCTTGAACATATAACCCCTCCTTATCCTTTTGGAATGACCCAAACGATTTGCTGAGTCCGGATATAGAAAGAAGATCCGCCCGACTCGACTACAATATGATCCGGCATTACATTAGAAAGCTTTCCGGAAACGGTACCTCGGATCGTCTGGACGGCAACCATACTCCCGGTAATCCCGGACAAAGTCTCATAAACATAAGGATCATAATTGCTCACAAAAGCAATTTGCTGTTCATCCATGCTGTCATCGCTCCTTTATAAAAGGTTATATTCGCAAACATTGTTGCTTTTGAAAAATCCCAAAAGCCGGATTTTTCCCCGGGTACTAAGGGTTTAACTCTAATCGGAGAATCAGCTCTTTTCTTTTCATGTTAAATAGGTTATACCGGAGAATTAGTATTAAATAGCCACAAAGTTTACGAAAAGAGCCTTATAAAAACTTTAACAATTATTTATATGACACAAGAACATGGGTTAGACATCAAGAGGCAGTTTGAGAAGCTTTCGCACTTTAAAGCGTTAAAAGGGACAGTTTTGGGGTGGCGTTTTTGAATCCAGCCCCTCGGGGCCAAATAACCTCCTGAGAAAAAAGGAGAGACCGCCTTTTTTCTCGGGTGGTCGGGGCTGAAGGAGGTGTTTGAGCTTTTTTTATGAATGGGAAAAATAAAGTTTGCTTTTTGAGAAATTATAAGGTATGATAAGGTTAATTATTCTTGTTCGGTCAGGCTAAGTTAGAAAGTTTTGAACTTCTCGCTCTTGATGAATTGAGCAACAATAGTAATAAATCGTGGATCAATATCCACACAGGAGGAAATACACATGCAACAAGGTACAGTAAAATGGTTTAACGCAGAAAAAGGATTCGGCTTCATCGAAATCGAAGGCGGAGAAGATGTATTCGTACATTTCTCAGCTATCCAAGGCGACGGTTTCAAAACTCTTGACGAAGGTCAAAAAGTAACTTTCGAAACAGAGCAAGGTCAACGCGGACTTCAAGCTACAAACGTTAACAAAGCATAATTGCTGAAAGGACTCTCTTGAGGGTCCTTTTTTTATGTCCATAAACATAAATCTGCCTAAAATCTCCCTGCAAAGTCAATCGAGTGGCTTAGGTCGGGGGAGTGGCTGCTGCACCGAGTAAGATGGTCAAAAAATGCCTGGCAGTCTATAGAATGACAATTGTGGCTGATAAGTTTGAATAAGCGTTTGATAGAATGAGCAGGTTGGTTGATAAAAGAGTCAAACTGTTCGATAGAATGCCAAAACCGGTCGATAGAAAATAGTTTATGGGAAAAATCGATATAAAACTTTTAATATCTCTTAAAGCTACTACCTGCATCATTGAACATAAGGAGGAATCCATGAAGTATCTATACAATTATGCCTGGGAAAAAAATGAAGAACACCTGTGTTTAATGGAGAAGCGCGCATTCTTTGGTCCGGAAGCTGATTCAGGGTACGGCCCTGTGGTAAGTTCAGTGAAAATTGATCCCAGCAGAAGCCCGTTTATCAGAGAAAGAATAAGTGTGCTTTGCAAAGGGGAAAGTCTTGAGGATCTAATTGTCAGACTAAAAGAATTGCCTGAGATAAAAACCTCCTTCAAGGTGGTTTTTATCCAGGAACCAGATTCTCTCATTAATGAAAAAACTGGCTTTAAAGAGCGCCGAAAGATTGAACGCAAAGTTGGGTTGGAACTTAAGGGAGAAGCTGATTTGATCAATCCCCAGCTTGTCTTCGGAGTCATGGAAGATAAAGAAGGCTGGATTTTTGGTGAATATGTAAAAAATGAAGCCGTTTGGCTGCAGCATCAGTGGAAGCCCCACAGTTATTCCACCGCACTTGGCACCCGGGTCGCCAGGTCGGTCGTCAATATAGCAGTACCTGATCCTGCTGGAAAGAAAGTCATCGATCCTTGCTGCGGCATCGGAACCGTACTGATCGAGGCGCTCTCAATGGGCATCGACATTTCTGGCAGTGATATCAACCACCTTGTGATTCCGGGAGTAAAGGAGAATATGGAGTACTTTGGACTGCAGGGAGAAGTGGAGAGACGGGATATTAGAGACGTCGATGGCCAGTATGATGCCGCGATTATCGATCTTCCCTATAACCTTTGTTCAGTCATCACAGTAGAGGACCAGCTGGAAATGTTCCAAAGTGCCCGCCGGTTCACCAAACGGTTAGTGGTGGTCACGATTGAAAACGTGGACGAAGTGCTTGCCCAAGCAGGCTTTAAAATAGCAGACCGCTGTGTCGTCACTAAAGGAAATTTTCAGCGGGAAGTACTATTATGTGTGTGAAGAGAAGCATCTGCTTAATGGCGGATGCCTTTTTAAAAGAATAAACTTTCTGTTATGCTCATGCGATGCTATTCCGTAGTAACAAAAGAGCTGACATCCACTTTACCGAAAAAACAATTCCTTAGACACCCGAAATTAAGTATAATCATAATGTATGAATTTTTGAAAATATAAAAATGAGGTGTTCATCTGTGATTAAGCGTTTCTTCAGCTATTATCGTCCTCATAAAAAGCTGTTTTACATAGACTTTTTCTGTGCGATGCTGGTCGGGCTTCTCGAGCTTGGATTTCCGCTGGCCGTTTCCTATTTTATTGATGAGCTCCTCCCGGATGGAAACTGGGCTACCATTACGGCAGTAAGTGCGGGGCTATTGACTCTGTATGTGATGAGTTCCGGTATGCAGTTTGTGGTGAACTACTGGGGCCATAAGCTTGGGATCAATATTGAAACGGATATGCGCCGTGAACTGTTCAACCATGTTCAGAGACAGTCGTTCCGCTTTTTTGATAATACCAAAACGGGACATATCATGAGCCGGATCACCAATGACTTGATGGATATCGGGGAGCTTGCCCACCATGGGCCGGAGGATTTCTTCATTGCCATCATGACGTTTATCGGGGCGTTCTGGATCATGATCACCATCAATGTGAAGCTGGCGCTGGTGGCAATCATTATTGTTCCTTTCCTGGTCTGGCTGATATCTTATTCCAACATAAAAATGAATGCGGCCTGGACGAAAATGTACGGCAATATTGCCGATGTGAATGCCCGTGTGGAGGACAGTGTTTCGGGAGCGCGTGTTGTTCAATCTTTCACCAATGAAGAATATGAAAAAGAGCGATTCAATACAAATAATCTGTTCTTTCGAAAGTCGAAGCTGCAGGCGTACAAGGTGATGAGCTGGAATCTTTCCGGCATTTATATAACGACGAGAGTCATGACGCTTGTCATCTTGGTTTATGGAGCCTGGCTAAGTTTTTCTGATCAGCTTTCGTATGGGGAGCTTGTCGCGTTCATTCTTTACCTTAATGTGCTTTTCAAACCGATTGATAAAATCAGTGCCCTGCTGGAATTGTATCCGAAGGGGATGGCGGGCTTCAAGAGGTTTGCCGAGCTGATGGATGCCGAGCCAGATATTGAAAACAGGCCCGATGCAGTGGAGGTCCCTGCTCTAAAAGGAGACATCCGCTTTAAGAATGTCAACTTTGGCTATGAAAATAACCGCACCATTCTCAATGATATGTCCTTCTCCATTCAAGCGGGAACAACCGTGGCATTCGTCGGTCCTTCAGGTGCCGGGAAAACGACGATATGCTCATTGATTCCCCGTTTTTATGATGTCGAGGGAGGCGCGATTACGGTAGATGGCATTGATATCCGTGATATGACGAAGGAGTCTCTTCGCGCGAATATAGGAATCGTGCAGCAGGACGTTTTCTTGTTTACGGGAACCCTGAGAGAGAATATTGCGTATGGAAGACTTGGCGCTTCACAAAAAGACATCGAAGAAGCTGTCCGCAAAGCCCATCTGACTGAACTGGTTGCTTCACTTCCTGATGGCTACGATACCCAGATCGGTGAAAGAGGACTGAAGCTTTCCGGAGGGCAGAAACAAAGGCTGGCGATTGCGCGGATGTTCCTGAAAGATCCATCCATTCTCATTCTGGACGAAGCAACCTCCGCACTTGATACTGAAACGGAAGCCATCATCCAGGAAGCATTGAATGACCTTTCAAAAGACAGAACTACGCTGATCATCGCCCACCGTTTGGCAACGATCAAAAAGGCCGACCGTATCATGGTCATCACCGAAGATGGCATTGCAGAAGACGGCTCACATGCCGAACTGCTGTCCCATCACGATGGGATATTCGCAAAACTGCATGCCCATCAGCATTAGAAACTTGGAAACTCTCTATCCTGGCAGATAGAGAGTTTTCTTGTTTAGCGGCACTTTATTGCTATAAAGGACGAAGAGGGACAGTTCCTTTTCACGCTCTCAATTAAAGAAGCACCTGCCGTATACAACGGTAAGGTGCTTCCTTAACAAGATTATTCGACACATTCCGGGGCGTGACTGTCACCAGGCTTGCGGTGTTTCGTCTCCTGTTAATAGCCGAAAGCGATTTCAAACAGGGTTTTCTATGATTTATCGTGCGTTAGGAAAAATCCTTCTAGTCATTTCACCGAATTCCTCAAACAAACCTTCAACAGGTTTCCCGTTTTGAAGGTCGTCTCCATAGCCCCTCATTCTTTCAACAAAATCAGGGTTGGAAGAAACGTACACGTTCTCAATGTTCTGCTCTGTATCTCTTACAGCTTTAGCAACCTTCTTCTCGACGTCTTTTGTTACTTCACCTTCAGAGTTATCTTCAAGCATGACGGCAACAAAAGCATTGTTCTCTGTCATGATGACATTCGCCTGTTTGACTTCTTTAAGCTCATTCACTTTTTTAGCTGCCTTTTCAGACGACTCCATTCTTCCTTCGCCGTTATTCATGTTGTCGCCGGACATTCCATTATCTTTGTTATAGGGGCCATTCATATCATTGGCGTTATTTCCATTATTGTAGCCGACATTCTCAGGCTGGAGATTGTTATTATCTTCGCCTGCCTCGTTTCCTCCATTCGCCATGCCGCAGCCTGCCATCAGGAACAAACCGGCCAAAACCACTGTTAACCCTTTAAAACGTTTCATGATTTTCCCTCCAAATCTAATATTGTTCAAGGATAGATTTTGCAGGAAAATGAAAAACTATGCATATTTTAAAAAAGTTATATACTTCTGGCGGGGCTAGATTTCCCAAACCTATGTGGCGCTTGGTTCTTGTACCACTCCAAGCATAAAAGAAAAATGATGACCATATCGATCGCATCTCCGCCGTAATACATCAACAAGGCACCGGTCTCCGAGTCTCCCGCCGTTATCCCGGGAGGAGGATTTCCATAAAGAAACTTAGCTAGAATTCCATGACTCGCAAGGGCCAGGACCAGGACTACAGAACGATAATAAAAAGAAGCCTTGTGAGGCGCGGGATCAAAAGTAACCATGGAAACTGTAAAAAGGTATCCCGCGAGAAAAATATGAATATGGATGAGAACAAGCAAAAACCCATTATGATGCATTGCCTGGTACAGGCCGGTCGTATATAAAATCCATAACCCGCCCATATTGAGCAGAGAAGCCGTAACAGGATCTGTCAGAAGCCTTGCGGGAGTGCTTTTTAATATAGATGAAAGACGCCTTGCCATTCTGACATTCAGTGTTCTCATAACCAGAGTAAGCGGAGCCGAGATAACAATGAGAAGAGGAGCTAGCATACCCAGCAGCAAGTGGGCCGCCATATGATAAGTAAAGCTGGAATGTGCGCGTTCAGCGATCGGCCCAATGACAGAGGCAGCAGCGCAGCTCAATCCGGCAATCCAAAAAAACATCCGATGAACCGGCCAGCGGCTGTACTTCATGTTGGACCGTTTAACCGCAAACACGTAAACTAGCATCACTGCAGTAATTGCCATCAAAGCAGCTAAGCTTCCAGCGCCCATGCCCCCATGATGGATATGTTCATTGGCCATTTGCCAGTTCTCCTTTCTTCTCTTTGTTTTCCTTCTGTGTCTTGGCTGTGATTATAATTCCCGCCAATAACAGGACAGCGGCGATGATGTTCCATACCCAGTCATATATCCACACGTTATCCACATAGCGGATTTGATGGATTCTCAAAACTTTATGGTGGATGGTTCCATCGTATAATTGAAAGCCGCCGCTTCCCAGGAGCATCCCGCCCCACCATCTCTTTAACCAGAATGTACCTTTGCGGCGAAGGTCGGCCAACATGAATAATCCAGCTATTGTCGCGAACCAGCTGAAGGCATGAAACAATCCATCAGAAACAAGCCCCATGGCGGTAGTCGATTTATCGTAAAAGTGGTGCCAGTGAAGAAGCTGGTGAAATACCGTCTCATCCACAAACGCAGCCAGCCCCAAGCCAAAGAAGATCCCCGATATCAGGTTTCGAGATAAATTAGTCCGTTTCATAAATACTCCCTCCAAAAGTTATCTTTTTACAGTTTGTCCAACATAAAAGGAATTTAAAGGCTGGCATCACCCTAAATGTTATAATTTACAGAATAATTACCTTATTTATGGTAAAATAAACACAATTACATCAACTGAAACAGAAGTTCATCCGTAGGAAACCTAAAAGGAGGACTGACCCATGTTATGGTGGACATTTGGATTGATATTGTTCTTTTCAATCATCGCTAATTTATTGCGGCCGAGGAAGACGTTTGACGATAAGGAAAATGTGATCCAGGAAGAGGAACGGGCAAAAGCCCAGAGTTGGTTTGGGGGCTAAGCTTTTCCATGAAAATTGAAATTGCTTGGACTATAAAATTGAGGCTTTTTGATTGAATGTCTATGTGGAGAAAAGCCCAAAAATAGACGCAAATCCCTCCATGGAGACTTGCGTCTATTTGTTTGCTATCTTATTAATTTTTTAAAATCTGGTGGCATCAGGAAAGCCATCCTAAAGAAACTCTGCGTCCCTGAACTGCTTATTCCATCGTTCTGCTTTTTTCAAGGAAGGAAGGTCGTTCAATATGTCGCCCGGCCTTACTCCGGCACCAATCAGGTAATCCGTAAATTCCATATGAACAAATTCAAAAATATAATTGAACTGCTGTACCAAAGGCAGTCCTTTAATATTTGCGCTGCTTCCGCCAGTTATGACAACATATGCTTTTTTCTTTGCCAGCTCTTCCTTAAGATTAAAACGCTCATCGCGAAGGTACTGGGACCACCTATCAAAAAAGTTCTTCATCGGACCGCTCATTCCATACCAATAAAGGGGAGTGGCAAACAGCAGGACGTCATGCTCCAACATCAAATGAACCAATTCTTCATAATCATCCTTTACCGGAGAGAAGCCTTCTTCTGTATGTCTCATATCGGTGATCGGCTGTATATTTTTATCTGCTAAAGATACGATTGTATGATCGGTTCCCTCCAGAATCTTGTTTGCCAGGTACTCCGAATTGCCGTTCTTCCTGGTGCTCCCCAACAAAGCTAAAGTCTTCATCAGCATACACTCCTCTTTCTGCTCTTATGTAGTATATTTCAAAAAGCCCATTCTGTTTCCAATAGTTCGGGATACTTTTTAAAAATAACATAGTCTATCCGCCAGTTCCTGATAGTAGGCGGAGTCGTGCACCTGGAGCGGAAATCCTTTCTTTATACTCAGACACATTCTTTTGAAAAGAGCTTTTTATAAGGTTTTGTCCCAGCCTCTTTAAGATTTCTGAGAGTTTAATGTCTGCGCGGGGCAGAAATTTTAAAAATGCCAATGAACTTCTGTTTTACAGCAATTCCTCGGCATTCAATCCAGCCAGTGAGTCGATGACAAACCGGCCGTCTTTGCTGATGAGCACATCGTCAAAAAAGATTTCCCCGCCGCCAAATTCCGGCTTCATCATTAAGACGATATCCCAATGGATGGAGGACTTATTTCCATTATCGGCTGCATCATATGCTTCACCAAGAGCAAGGTGGAGGCTTCCGTTGATTTTTTCATCAAAACCGATGTCATTCATGATCTGGTTGATATGGGGATTGATCCCCAGTGCGAATTCCCCGATGAACCTGGCTCCCTCATCTGAATCGAGAAGTTCGATCAGTTTCTTGTTATTATCACTCTCGCAGTCAGTGATTTTGCCGTTCTCGAAGGTTAGCCTGATATTAGAAAATGTTTGTCCAGCATAGTTGGATTTAGTATTGAATGTTATTTGGCCATTTACAGAATCCTTGACAGGGGCTGTAAAGACTTCCCCGTCTGGAAGATTAATCTTGCCGTCACATTTGATGGCTGGTATATCCTTTATGGAAAAGGAAAGGTCTGTGCCGGGTGCTAAAATCCTTACTTTTTCTGTATCGTTCATCAGCTTGACTAGCGGATCCATTGCAGTGGACATTTTACTGTAATCCATTGTGCAGGTTTCGTAAAGAAAATCGGTGTAGGCTTCCGTACTCATCTCTGCCAGCTGGGCGTATGCTTTAGTGGGGATATTGAACAGCACCCACTTCTTTTTTAATTGTTCATCGCTGACAGGCTTATAGGCCTGGCGGTAAATATTCTTTTTTTCAGAAGGGATATCAGCGAACTCAGAGATATTATTTTCCCCTAAAATAAGGATGACAGCATCCATTTCTTTCATCTGCCCCAGCTTAAGTTCAGCATCCGCCTCAAATTGTTCCTTGGTTCCGGAGAGCATCATCTTGCGGTTGATTCTATAATCAGTTTGTTCGAAAAAAACCTGTCCGCCTGCTTTGAAAATTTCATCCATGAAAGGAGCAATAAAATCGTACTCGCTGACATCCAGAGCCTCAATCAGTACTTTCTGCCCCTCTTGGACATTAAGGGAGTACCGGACAACTGTTTTTGCGAGAGTATGTATCCTTGAGTCCATTTTTCTAACCCCCTTGAATGAATAAACAGAACACCCGCTTTAGAGCTGGATGTCTGTCGAAAGTAATTGTGATCTTCTTCAATTCTAGCATATGAACTCATAAGGAATATATATTTTATTAATACTCTGTTATTACGTTAGACGAAGAAAAGCAGAGGCGGTCGATCTTGCCTCAGGGATTATAAAAGGGAGTGTGGTAAGGGGTTTAACGAAGCCATTTAACTGTATCGATTTTTGTACCTTCTTCTGAAGAAGAACTTATAGTGAACTCGTCCATGATTCTCCTTACACCAGGAAGACCTGCACCCAAGCCGCCGGAAGTGGAGTATCCGATTTCCATCACTTTTTGAATATCAATGATTCCTGGCCCTGAATCAGCAGCATAGATCCTGATTCCGGTTCGCGTACAATTTTGATGCTTATAGAGGATGATCTGCCCCTGGTTGGCATATAAATAGAGGTTTCTGGCCAATTCGCTGACAACCGTGATAATCCTTGTCTGATCAACTGTGCTGAAACCAAATTCTTTTGCAAAGCTCCGCGCAAAATTTCTGGCTGCCGCAATATCTTTTACATCCATGATAACTATCGTTGCCAACGCTTCCATTTTATCCCTCCTAAGTATAAATCAAATGATTGAGTCAATGAGCTTTTGGAAACCACAGTGTAAAAAGGGATAAACTACTATTTTTTGGTGAAAAGAGTCGTATTGTGTGAGCACGAACAGTATATTAAACTAAGGTTAACATAAGGAATCTTCCATTAAACCTATGTAGCAAACTAGCCACTTTCTAAATGTGTCTTTTTTGGAGAAAGTTTTAGTGGGGTGAGCAAAATGAGAGAATGGCTCAAACAATTAAGAGAAGCGAAGGGGCTGACCCAGGAAAAAGTGGCCTCTGAATCATACATCAACAGAGCTTATTATTCTCAAATAGAGAATGGGGTACGCAACCCAAGCTTTGAAGTGGCTGCCAAAATAGCCGAAACGTTCGATATTGACCCCTCCCGTTTTTTCATCGCAAAAGGAAGCGAACCGTTTGGACTGGCTTTGAGAAACGCACCGGTCATCATAGCTCACTGTGACCTGAACCTCAGGTATACGTGGTTTCATCATCCTCATGCTGCTTTCTCATCAGAAGTAGCTATAGGCAAAACAGATGAAGAACTTGGCTTGGCAAAGGGCATTGAAGAGCTTATCGAGTTAAAGAGGCTCATCATCAAGGAAGGCCGTCCCCTGAAGAGAACCATCGTTTTCGAGCAGCCGAACGGTGAAAGGACCTATGTTGTATTCGGTGAACCATTACATAATGGAAGAGAAGAAATTAACGGGGTGGTTACCGTTTCCATGGATATTACATCTGAATAGGAAGTGTGCCTGACGTTTTCCTGGAACCCCTGCATATAAAGCTTGTACTCAGAGATCATTAGCTGAACTCTAAGTACAAGCTTTTTTGTGTTGGGATTGAGTTAAAGGGGGGAGGGGGGCAGGGGGATCTTAGCTGCAGGCGTCCAGGAGTCCGTTTTACGATGTTAGGTGTCCTTCGAGCGCGGTTTGAGTGACCCGAAAAGTCTGTTTTTCATAGTTAGGTTTCCTTCGTGGCCCGTGTAATATTATCCCGCTTCTTAAGCATTTCCCTTTTAATTGAGGAAGCTCTTTTCTTTCTTGATTGCATGAATATTTCGGATGAAATGTGGAGTCACCTTACTGAATCTTAATACCCAGCAACAATCTTTGCGAAAGGCTATTTTATCCTCATCCACCATTTTCGTAGAAGGAGCGGAAATCCATTACTTTTAAGACAGCAACATTTTTTTGCGGAAACAGCTTTGCGAAAAGAAGCTGCTATAAAAATCTAAACATGAAGAAAAGAGAAAAAAACCCCGATGCAGCAGCAGCGGGGATGTTTGTCTCTTATTGTTTAACCAATTCTTCTTCAAAGAAGAAAGTAGTGGGATACTCTTTTACGATGTATGAGTATCTTTTCATGTTTTTAACATATTGTGATTTGATGATGGTGACAGATTCATTAGATGATTTAATGTTGACTTCATCCCCTACGTTGAATAGACATTTACCCATGATCTCATCCTTTCGTGTTTATTGGTATTGATAGCCATTGGCAAGTTTACTGTTGAAAATCGATAAGAGGAGAAATAAAGAAGGCAAGCCGATTATGCTTGCCTCTGTCTATTCTGTGGTGCATCAAATGAAGATTAACCGCGTCTTCCGCCTCTGCCGCCGCGTTTCGTTTCCGTATTGCGCTTCAGTGACGTAAGATTTTCTTCGCTGGATTTGAGGAATTTAGCCATTTTATCTTCGAAAGATTCTTTAGGCTTGAAGTTTCCTTTTGAGCGGAAATCTTTATTTGGTCTGCCGTCTCTTCCTTGGCGCGGAGGTCGTTTAGTGAAAGTTGATCCTTCTGGTTTATCCACCGCTTTTTTGATTGACAAGGCAATTTTGCCCGCATTCTCACTAATTACCTTAACCTCAACTTCATCGCCTACTTTAAGATGATCGTTAACATCTTTAACATAGCTGTCCGCCACCTCACTGATATGCACGAGACCGGTTGAGCCTTCGGGTAATTCCACGAATGCCCCAAAATTAGTGATACCAGTTACTTTACCTTTAACCTTGCTGCCTATTTCGATTGCCAAAAAAAGTTCCCCCTTAATAATTGTAACAACACTTTATTATAACAAATATATCACATAATATCTAATGGTGTTTCATGGCTATGTGATTAGATGGTGAAATTTTTAGCCTTCCCCCGATTGGCCAGCCGCTTAGAGCAGGCTGAGATTATGATTAACACTTATTTACCAGGGACCTCTATATAAGGAGGAAGATTCCATTTAAGCCACAAGCTTTACTGGATTGGGAAGGACCGAAAACTTTGGATGTATTGTAACCTGTCTGAGAATAATTGGGCAATAAAGATATTATCGACTGACATGGTGTGAAATTCTATTGGCACACAAGGGGAATAGGGACTTACAGGTCTGATCAAGTTTTGAAATTGTTGACGTGGTGCTTGAACTGAATCCGATTCGGTCTGTGAGATAACCTGGACGGCTCCGTTAATTATGAGGTTAGGGGAGAAAGGGAATCTATGTTAAGAAGAAAGTTGGATTATCCAACCAAGGAACTATTTGTAAAAATAGTGATAATTATTTTCAATTAGACATTGACAATGATTATCAATTAGAAGTATTATAGGTTTGGGTTAAATGATAATGATTTTCAATATCAGTATCAGGTATCCCAAATTCAATGAAAGTTTCGGGGATTTACCATGAAACAGAGATACCTTCTGACTGCACTCATCTTGCTGTCGCTTCTGTCATTATTTATAGGAGTGAGCAGCATAACGCCAATGGATTTGCTGGATATCCATTCTGAAGAAACACAAATATTCCTCATCAGCAGGCTGCCAAGATTGGCTGCAATCATTCTTGCGGGAGCCGGGATGAGTATTGCTGGATTGATCATGCAAAGCTTGAGCAGGAATAAATTTGTTTCACCGACAACGGCCGGGACGCTGGATGCCACACGACTAGGTATTCTGGTTTCAATGATCTTGTTCGTGAATGCTTCCATGATTGAGAAGATGATCGTCGCTTTTGTATTTGCGCTTGCCGGCACATTTTTATTTATGCAAATACTTGACCGGATCAAATTCAAGGATGCCGTTTTTATTCCGCTTGTAGGGCTGATGTTTGGGAATATCCTTTCCTCCATAACGACATTCTTTGCTTACAAATCCAATGTGATTCAGAACATGGCAGCATGGCTTCAAGGAGATTTCTCGCTGATAATGAAGGGCCGGTATGAACTGCTATACATAAGTATCCCCATTATGATCATTGCTTATTTCTATGCTAACCGGTTTACCGTCGCGGGTATGGGAGAGGATTTTTCAAAGAATCTGGGTGTGGGCTACCGAAGTGTCGTGAATTCGGGTCTTGTCCTGGTGGCTCTCATCACAGTATCCGTGGTTCTTACGGTAGGGATGATTCCGTTCGTCGGATTGATCATACCGAATATCGTCTCCATCTATAAGGGAGACCACTTACAGAGGACATTGCCGCATACAGCCATGCTGGGAGCGGTCTTCCTGCTCGTCTGCGACATATTGGGCCGTATCATCATCTTTCCATATGAAATCACGATCAGTTTAATGGTCGGGGTGATTGGAAGCGCCATCTTCCTGTTCTTGTTATTTAGGAGGAAGGCATATGCGTAATCATTTCTGGAAGTTTACTATATTGATTGTTGTGGCCCTGTCACTTTGCGGACTCTATCTGTTTTATGAGTTGAATGGCAGCTATGATTATGCCCTGCCGAGGCGGGGGATCAAGCTGCTTGCCATGGTACTGACTGCCGCCGCAATTGCTTATTCAACGGTTGTGTTCCAAACGATTACCCATAACCGGATCCTGACTCCGAGCATTATGGGACTTGATTCACTTTACATGCTGATTCAGACGGTCATCATTTTCTTCCTGGGCTCGGGAAGTGTCATGGTCATCAATAAACAGGTGAACTTTTTCATCTCGACAGCGGTCATGATCCTTTTTGCCCTGCTGTTATATCAACTGTTCTTCCATAAAAGGAAACAGCCGATCTACTTTCTGCTGCTGGTAGGAATCATCCTGGGGACTTTCTTTGGATCGATCTCCACCTTTATGCAAGTGTTGATCGATCCCAACGAATTCTTCAGTATACAAGATAAAATGTTTGCCAGTTTCAATAATGTAAGTGAGGAACTGGTTTGGCTGTCCCTGCTGCTGGTTGGAATCACCACTGCAATAGGGTGGCGGTCAATGAGCGAGTTGGATGTTGTCTCCCTTGGAAGGGAAACTGCAGTGAATCTGGGAGTTCCTTATGACAAGCTGGTTAAAAGGATGCTCGTCATCTCAGCAGTGCTCATTGCGATCTCGACTGCACTCGTGGGTCCGATCACCTTTTTTGGCTTGATTGTCGCGAATTTATCCTACCAGTTCTTTAACACCTACAAACACACTTCCCTGGTAACGGGTGCAATTCTCATCAGCATCATTGCCCTGGTGGGGGGGCAGTGGGTTGTGGAAAGGATCTTTACCTTCTCTACGACACTAAGTGTCATTGTGAACTTTATAGGCGGAATTTACTTTATCTACTTATTACTGAAGGAGAGCAGATCGTCATGATAAGCATAAAAGGTCTTTCGAAATCATATGGGAAGAAAAAAGTCGTTGAAGATGTCAACGTCATCATCAAACGGGGTAATATTACTTCTTTTATCGGTCCAAATGGTGCAGGAAAGTCTACCCTGTTATCGATGGTCAGCCGCCTGATGGACAGTGACAGCGGTGAAGTTCTAGTTGATAATGACAACGTGAACAA
This sequence comes from Bacillus sp. P14.5, assembly GCF_003316765.1. Lineage (GTDB taxonomy): Bacteria > Bacillota > Bacilli > Bacillales > Bacillaceae_B > Rossellomorea. The sequence goes on from NZ_NIJF01000017.1 coordinate 80,575, forward strand.
AATGAAGTCCAACGATCTGGCCAAAAGGGTTTCGATCCTCAAACAGTCCAATTTCATGAATGTGAGGCTCACAGTGAAGGAGCTTGTCTCGTTCGGCAGGTTTCCATACTCTAAAGGGCGTCTGACACAAGAGGATGAAAAATTTGTAGATCAGGCAATTGACTACATGAATCTTCGTGAATTAGAGAATCGGTTCATGGATGAGTTGTCGGGAGGGCAAAGGCAAAGGGCATTCATCGCCATGGTCATTGCACAGGATACCGACTACATCCTGCTGGATGAACCGCTGAATAATCTGGATATGAAGCACTCTGTCCAAATCATGAAGATGCTGCGGAAGCTCGTGGATGAACTGGGGAAAACAGTTGTCGTCGTCCTGCACGATATCAATTTTGCCTCCATCTATTCCGACAGAATTGTAGCCATGAAGGATGGAAAGGTTGTCAAAGAAGGGCCGACCGAATCGATCATCCAGACCGAAGCCCTGAAAGAAATTTACGGAATGGATATCCCGATACAGGAAATGAACGACTGCAGGATTTGTGTTTATTTTAAATGATGTTGCAGTATAAATAGCTGCTGATTTCTATTAGACGAGGAGGATCAGCGTCCGCCCCGCGGAGTCGTGCGTCTGGAACGAAAATCAAATACCCGTTTAAACACAACACCGTTTATTAACACTTACTAAAAAATTTAATCAAACCTAAGGAGATGGATATTATGAAAAAATGGTCATTGTTAACAATCATGCTTTCAGTACTGCTGGTGCTTGCTGCCTGCGGTTCAAAAGAAGAGACTGCATCAAATGTCAAAAGTGCAAATGGTGAGGGAGAAGAAGCTTCTTCTGAACTGACGATCAAACATGAACTGGGTGAAGCAGTACTTGAGAAAAATCCTGAAAAAGTAGTTGTTTTCGATTTTGGTGTTCTGGATACATTGGATGAGCTAGGTGTTGAAGTAGCGGGTGTTCCTCAAGCTACAATCCCGCCATACCTTGAGAAGTATGCGGGCGAAGAGTATACAAACGTAGGAAGTTTGAAAGAAGCGGATTTTGAAGCCATCCATGCGATGAAGCCGGACGTCATCTTCATTTCAGCACGTCAATCAGAAATGTATGATGAATATGCTGAAATCGCTCCAACCGTTTACATGGGCCTTGATTACTCTAACTACATGGAATCATTCACTAAAAACATGGAGACGATTGGGCAGATCTTTGATAAAGAAGAAGAAGTAAAAACAGAACTTGAAGAAGTTCAGGCGAAAATCGATTCTATTAAAGAAAAAGCGGAAGCAACAGAAGATAAAGCATTGATCGTCATGGGCAATGAAGGTGAAGTAAGTGCTTATGGACCGGAATCACGTTTTGGTATCATTCACGATGTATTCGGCTTCAAAGCAGCTGTTGAAGGCATCGAAAAATCAACACATGGACAAAACGTAACTTTTGAATACATTGTGGAAAAGAACCCTGCCACACTATTCGTGATCGATCGTGATGCTGCATTTGATCCAAATGCAAGTGTGAAAGATTCTTTCGAGAATGAACTTGTTCAAAAAACAGACGCTTATAAAAATGGAAAAATCAATTATTTGAACGGCGGCCACTGGTACCTTTCCGGCGGCGGACTTCAATCTGTGAAGCAAATGGTTGAAGACGTAGAGGCTGGACTGTAATGTTTTATCAAGTTAAGAGGATTGTTGTAAAAGAAGGTGCGGCTTCTAAGGTCATAGAACGTTTCTCTGGTGAAGGCCTCATTGAAAAACAGCCTGGATTCATTGACTTCAAAGTACTTGAGAAGAAAGTCCGCCGCGGAGATGAAGAAGTCCTGGTCCTGGTGCAGTGGGAGTCAGAAGAGGCGTGGAAAAACTGGGAGAAGAGTCCGGAGCATATCGCTGGCCACAAAGCGAACGCAGGAAAGCCAAAACCGGACCACATTATTGATTCCGGACAAAATGTATATTATGTCAGGTCAGAAAAATGATTACCGGCATTTTCATTGGAATATAATTCAATAGGAAGAGCCTGCCTTTACAGGGCAGGCTCTTCCTATTGAAAGTAAATGTGATATTTTATGGAGCAGGGGTAAACTGATAGTAAATGATTATTCTGAAAGGAGAAAGGTAATGACGTATATTTTTCTAATCATCGGTTTCGCTTTATTAATCAAAGGAGCGGATTTCTTTGTCGAGGGTTCCTCAAAGATTGCCCAGGCACTTAAAGTGTCGCCATTATTAATCGGGTTGACCATCGTGGCGTTTGGAACAAGTTCTCCTGAAGCCACCGTCAGTATAGCTGCTGCTCTGGATGGAAGTGCTGGAGTGGCTTTGGGGAATGTCGTCGGGAGCAACATTTTCAATATAACGCTAGTTGTGGGATTGACGGCATTGATCAACCCGTTGAAAGTAGAAAATGAAACAATTCGGAAAGAGATTCCTTTCACCCTTGTCGCGAGTATCACTTTGCTGGTTGTCATTAGTGATATCAGCCTGCAATTTCTGAATGAAAATTTCATCAGCAGAGGAGACGGGTTCATCCTGCTGTTATTCTTTTCGATTTTTCTCTACTATATTTTTGAGGTTGCAAGGAAAAGTAGAGACGGGATTAAGGAGACAGAGACGGCTTCAGAACCGGTTTCATGGGGGAAGAATACTCTGCTGACTATTGCCGGTCTTGCTGCAATCATTTTTGGGGGAGATATCGTAGTCAATAACGCGACAGACATCGCGCTGTCGTTCGGTATGAGTGAGACACTGGTGGGGTTGACGATTGTCGCTGTAGGGACTTCCCTGCCTGAACTGATAACCTCCATAACAGCAGCTATCAAAAAGCAAGCTGATATAGCGATTGGTAACATTGTGGGCAGCAATATTTTTAATATCTTATTTGTCTTGGGTGCTGCATCGGTCATTTCTCCTTTAGCAGTCGACAGCAAAATATTCATCGATGTAGTACTGATGATCATCCTAACAGGAGTTCTGCTCATCTTCTCAAGAACAAGCTTTAAAGTCGGAAAAGGGGAAGGGTCTTTCCTTGTTATTGCTTACTTGGCATATGCCGTATATATAATCATCCGGAATTGAAGAAGTGGAATTAATGGCCGCTGGATTAAAGAAATCACCCTCCCTTAAGGTGTATGAGGGAGGGCTTTTTCAGAGGCCAGGGGCAGTGTGATCATAAAAGTGGTTCCTTGGCCTTCTTCACTATCAATATGAATAGCGCCATTATGTTTCTTGATGATATTGAAGGAGACCATCAATCCAAGACCATTTCCCTTTTCTTTGCTGGTGAAAAATGGCTGTCCGATTTTGCTTAAATGATCTTTTGATATACCGCTGCCGTTATCTCTTATGTAGATGTATACATTTCGACTGTCTTTTTTTATAAGTATGCTGATTCTGCCATTGTTCTTAATAGCTTCAGTCCCGTTTATTAGTATATTAAGGAGGACCTGCTTTAGCTGTGTCTTGCTTCCAGTTATCCCGATGTAAGTTTCAAGCGTTTCTAACTCGATGTTAATGTTCCTCTTGAACGCTTGTGCACTTGAAAAATTGACGGCTTCTCTGACGATATCCACTATATTTAATTGGCTGAAATGAGCTTCTTGGGGTCTGGAAAAGTATAATAATTCATTGGTTATCTCTTCTATCTGCTTCAGTTCCTCCAGGACTATTTCGATGTATTCGGTTTGGGGGTAGCTTCTCATCAATTGAAGGAAGCCTTTCATTGCAGTAAGCGGATTGCGGATTTCATGGACAATTCCGGAAGCCAGTTCTCCTACAAGAGAAAGCTTTTCGGACTGCCGAAGTAGTTCTTCATTCTTTTTAACAGAAGATAAGTCCCGGATGACTGCCTGGACCAAAATATCACCGTCATGGATGAAAGGAGCAGTTATGACTTCGACGTCGACTAATTGGTTGTCAAAACGAGCCATTTTATGCTGGGTGAAAGATGACATCTCGCCATTCTTTATCTTAAACAAATGAGATAGTCCCAGCTCTCTGAACGGGTGATGAAAAAACGTAAGAATGTTTTCACCGATTACTTCTTCTTGAAGTCCAAGAAGGCGCATGAAAGCCCGGTTTGCATATACTATACTTCCGGAGTTCAGTATAACTTTTGCATCTGTACTTTTATCGTTAACTAGGGAAAAATCGAAGAGCTTGCTCATTAAATCCCCTCCGACTATATTTTACCATGTATGGAAGAGATGGGAATGCCGGTTGATTGTGGCAAAAATGCCACGTGACTATAAATTAGTATAAATACATAATCTAAAGTGTGGCTTAATAGCCACATTATTGAATGAATGGAAAGGTTGTTTGCTATATGCCCAAAAGATCTTGGTTGATTACATTGAGAAAAGAGAGAAATTATACTCAAAAACAGGTCGCTGAACAGGCTTTTATTGACCGCTCTTATTATGCACAAATTGAAAATGGGGAGCGAAAGCCTGGTGAAGATGTCGCCAAGAAAATAGCAAATATCCTGGAATTTCATTATTCTGCCTTTTCAATGGATGAAAATCCTTTTTACTTCTCCTTAAATAATTCACCCATGATTCTGGCTCACTGCGATACCTCACTCAAATATACCTGGATTTATAATCCTCACCCTGATTTTGAACCTGAGAAGGTCATAGGAAAAACAGATACAGAAATCGATGATAATGAAGGCACACGGTCTTTGGAAAAGTTAAAGCAGGATGTACTGGACCTGAAGGCTTCTGTGCGCAGGAAGATAGATTTTCCGTTATCAAATGGATCCCTGTCCTATGATGTCTTCGCACAGCCGCTGAGGAATGATGACGATCAGATCATTGGCGTGGCGACCTCCTCCACAGAACTGGAATAGCTTGCAACTGCGAAGGAGGACTGCTGGAGAAACAAGGGAAATGACAATGGATATTATAGTCCGCTTGTAATTTTGAGTCTCACTTAACTAATGAAGCTGTAAGGTTGACGCCAAACTCCATGTATCCCTTCAAGCATGTAAGCATATATACCCATACCTCCTTATTGTCCAGTAATTGGCTGATAAGGTTTTCGTTATTTTAATTAAATCCTTCTTCATTGACTTCCACGATTGTGCCGCCACTCTCTTCCTTCATAAAACTGATTGTTACTATATGGTTTTCAGCCCAAACAAAGATAATCAAGTACCTCTATATCTCCCTGGGCGTCATTCTTCATATCTTAAAGTGATAACCTTTCCATCTTTCAGAACTTGATGAAAACCAGAAATTCCCGATTAAAACAGGGTTAACAAAAGCTTCGAAAATTTCACTTGCCGGTTTTTGGATTCTGATTTTAGACACATTATACATACACTTTCAACTCGCCTTCTTTGTTTTCTCCATTGGGATTCAAGTCAAGGGTAACCTTCCTTCGCTATTAGGCTGCGGTGACTTATCCTCTTCAGGAAAATGTTAATCAGGAGGGATGATTTATTTCTTACTGAGTGATTAGGTCATCCTGTAAATAAACAAGCAGAACACTACTGTAAAGGACACTTTACAGTAAAGGGTCCTTTACGTTAAGATGGGGGAGAGAGAGGGATGTCAGCAATTATGAAAAATCGCATGAAGGAATTAAGGCAGGAAAACAAAATATCTCAGGAGCAAATGGCTGGGAAACTCGGCGTGTCCAGGCAGACGATTATCTCGATTGAGAAGGGGCGTTACAATCCTTCACTGCCCCTGGCGATTCAAATAGCCCGATGTTTTAACACAATTGTAGAAGAAGTTTTTTGGTGGAGGAAGAAAAAAGTAGGTTTTTAATAATGGGAGTGAGAGATTAATATGCAGATGAGCAGTAAAACAGGCAGAAGGTTTTTCTTTTTTAATGGCATTCTCTTTTTGCTTTTCGGTTTGTTGATGGGTTATGCGAGTATCTCAACAGGAGCGTTCTTTGTCGGCCACGAACTGGTTATTGTAAGCACGACGGTTATGTGCTTCTGTCTTTCTTATTTATATCCGCAATTTAAAGAGAATGATGAACGTACGAAGAGAATCAGGGAAAGGGGAATGTTTTATAGCTACTTTTTTATCTTAAGCTATATGATCATCCTGATGCCGCTCCTTCAATTGAATGTGATTGATTTAACCGGCTATCAGACGGTCAGCCTGCTGGCGACATTGACCATTTCAACAGTGTTTTTATCATTTGTATTCTTATCAAAGCGGTACTGATCCTGTGAAAGAGGCTGGGACAAAACCTTATAAAAAGCTCTTTTCAAAAAAATGTGTCTGAGTATAAAGAAAGGATTTCCGCTCCAGGTGCACGACTCCGCGGGGCGGGCGCTGAGCCTCCTCGGCTTTGCCTGCGGGGTCTCACCTGTCCCGCTAGTCCCGCAGGAGGTCGCACACCTTCCGCTCCAATCCGCCTGCGATCAGGAACTGGCGGATAACCTAATCTAAAAAATAACATCTTTAAGGTAAGAGCCTAATAACAAAAATGAATCGCATGAAATCAAGTATATTACCTTAATCTCATGCGGTTTTATTTTCGATGATTTCTACTTGCATCAATTAGTTTTCTACTTTTGTCCCAGCCTCTTTATTTTAGATTTTCACTACCGGCCGCTTACTAGTTGCAGGTGCCTTTAGACTTTCTTCCTCGCCAGTCCTCGATGAGGTTCCTCATCTCCTCTTTATTTTGATGAAACTGCTTTAACCTGTGGCCGTTTGCTCCCGAAGGATGCGGAAATCCGAACAAGAAAGAATGGACTGGAGCAGCCTCCTTCTCAAGAAGCTTCCGGCAAACCCTTTCTACTGTTACTCCCAGTGGAATGACCAAAGCTTGAGTCTCGATATGCTTCAGTTCTTCTGCAAACTCTTGATAAGCATACCGGGAGAGGAGGGAGGATTGATCGATTGCAGGATGATGCCCCGTATAATTCTTTCCTGAGATAAACACAGGATATTTAATAATAGAAGTGGTGTGTAAAAGGTGGCGGTTCTCTTGAAAAAGTGTCAGGGAATTTTCGATGCCAAGGGCTTCCGGCAGACCGCATTGATCTAGCATTTCAGTCAGGTTTTTTCTGATGGGCCCTGAGAATCCGGCTGCTTTTTTTGTATTCTGCAGGATGATTTCTGTAGCTTTCCCCATTTCAATCCCTTTAAGAACTTCTTCGTAAGCCGATAACATTTGCTTCCAGCCGGGGGTAATTCCAGCCAGCACGATTTTCGCTTCTCTATTTATGTATTCATTATGCGGTGCATAATACATTTCGATATTTCCGGATTTCTCTATGAGAAACTCCCTGGTCAACAGGGTTTCTTTCTTCAAGGGCAGGGATAACGAACCGATGGATGGAAGATAGGCAGGCAGTTTCGGCTTCAATTAATAGACCTCCTCCATAATGAAAATACTCATTCCAGTATAACCAAAATGTAAGTGTTTCAAAGACGGGCGTGTTCTTGAAAAAACGCCGCATGCAAAAGAATGGAAACCAACTCGTTATAACCTTCTAAAATTTATCATGCAAATCTATTGTATTCTGTCTCCGATTCCTTTATCATCTAGAAGGAGAGCACAATATTATGTGCCTCGACTTGGAAATAACAACTACATATTGTGTAATGCCGGTAAAAATGGTGTCTATATAGACTTAATAGGGAATCTGGTGAAAATCCGGAACTGTCCCCGCAACTGTAAGTGCTGACGAAATAAGTGACGACCACTGTCTTCAAAAAAGACGGGAAGGACTTAAAGTAGAGTGAAGCACAAGTCAGGAGACCTGCCATTTTTATAGCGTCTTATCTTCTTCGGGAATTGGGAAGGTATAACGAGGATACATTGGTAGATTCGACTGTACTTTCTATTAATATATCAACGTTTTAAAACCCATCCTTTGCGATGGGTTTTTTTCATTTCCCATTCTTTTTGGAAGAATTTCAGAAAAAGGAGCCAAGAAAAATGGAAACTTTATCTTCACATGTATCCAGAACCATCGTTACCAGGCTGGTGCTTCCTCCGGACACCAATCATATGGGCACCATCTTTGGAGGCACAGTCCTGTCTTATATCGATGAAATTGCCGCGATTTCTGCCATGAAGCACAGCAGGAAAGTCGTGGTGACGGCCTCGATTGATACTGTGAATTTTCTCTCCTCAGCCGTTGTTGGAGATATTCTCACTTTGGAAGCATGTGTTGTTTCCACTGGGAGAACTTCAATGGAAGTGTTTGTAAAAGTGGAAAGTGAGGATCTTGAGTCAGGAAGAAAGACTCTTACGACCACTTCGATTCTCACAATGGTGGCAAAGGATAAAGAAGGCAGGCCGACGCCTGTTCCTGGAGTGATACCTCAAACAGCAGAAGAGAAACGGCTGCTCAAGACCGCACAGCAGCGTAAACAACATCGTCTTGAAACCAGAAATCAATAGAATGATTGGGAGGAATACCAGATGGAAATAATGGCAGATCAGCATAAAGTTAACGCACAGAAGCTTTTGGAAGAGTTAAAGAGCAGACACCAGTCGCTCTCTTTCGGCCAATTTGAGGAAAAAGTGCTTCAAACCATTGAAGCGAAGCCTGATTTAACGGTCGAGCAACTTGAACATATGCTTACTCTCGTAGCGGTTGAGCGAATCAGCAGCAGTGAACCGGACTGGACCTATGCTGCAGCAGATATCTATATAAGAAGCTTATACCGGAAGAGTTCAGAGGAAAGAGGGACGGATCCCCATAAGGGCTATGGCTCTTTTTATAACCTGATTGAGAGGCTGGAGAGCCTCGGAATCTATGGTAAGCGACTTCGCGAAACCTACTCTGTGGAAGAGATTGGTGTTCTTGAGAGAGTGATAGATCCTGAAAAGGACAGGCTGTTTACTTACATAGGAATTGTCACCCTGGCCGAAAGATATTTGGCCAAGTCCCACAATGGCCGTTTTATCGAGCTGCCGCAGGAACGGTTTATGATCATCGCGATGACTCTGTTGGCGGAAGAACCAAAAGAGAAGCGTCTTGACCTGGTTAAGGAAGCCTATTGGGCGCTTTCCAATCTATATATGACCGTGGCCACACCTACTTTGGCAAATGCCGGAAAAAGCTACGGGCAGCTTTCAAGCTGTTTCATCGACACCGTGGAAGATGATCTGAGAAGCATTTATGATTCGAATACCGATGTATCAACCTTGAGCAAGAACGGCGGGGGAATCGGCATCTACATGGGTAAAATCAGAAGCCGGGGAAGTGACATAAAAGGCTTTAAGGGCGTCAGTTCAGGAGTGATTCCCTGGATGAAGCAGCTTAATAATACCGCGGTATCCGTAGATCAGCTGGGACAGAGGCAGGGAGCGATTGCCGTCTATCTGGATGTCTGGCATAAAGATATCTTTCCATTTCTTGACGCAAAGCTGAACAATGGGGATGAAAGGCAGCGCACCCATGATCTGTTTACGGGCGTTTGCCTTCCTGACCTTTTTATGGAGCAGGTGGAAAACAGGGGAGAATGGTACCTGTTCGATCCCCACGAAGTAAGAAAAGTCATGGGCTTTTCGCTTGAAGATTTTTACGATGAACAGCAAGGGGAAGGGTCTTTCAGGGAAAAGTATTGGGCATGCGTCTTTCATCCTGAATTGTCCCATGAAACCGTACCTGCCATCGACCTCTTCAAATCCATCATGATATCGCAGCTTGAAACGGGAACTCCATACATGTTTTACAGAGATACAGTCAACAGGATGAATGCGAATCAGCACAAAGGAATGATTTACTGCAGCAACCTTTGCACGGAAATCACGCAGAATATGAGCCCGACGGTCATGGAAGAAGAACGGGTAGAGGATGGAAAGATTATTACGTACAAAAACCCAGGAGACTATGTCGTCTGTAACCTATCATCGGTTTCCCTGGCCAAGGCAGTAAAGGATGGGGTCCTTGAAAAAGTGGTCACCATCGCGGTGAGAATGCTCGATAATGTCATCGATATCAATAACATTCCGGTCCTTCAGGCTGAACTCACCAACGAAAGGTACCGGGGAATCGGACTGGGAACGTACGGATGGCATCACCTTCTCGCTCAGGAAGGGATCAAGTGGGAAAGTGAGGAAGCGGTCCAATATTGTGATTCTCTCTATGAAGACATTGCCTATTTTACAATAAAAGCAAGCAGCTCACTGGCAGAAGAGAAATGGGCATATCCTTATTTTTCTGGTTCAGAATGGTCAACGGGCAGTTACTTTGAAAAAAGGGGATACAACTCTTCCAGATGGGTGGAGCTTAAGGAGAAGGTAAAGCAGCATGGCATCAGAAATGGCTACCTCATGGCGGTGGCACCGAATTCATCCACTTCACTGATTGCCGGCTCTTCTGCCAGCATCGACCCGATATTCCGGCTGGAATATTCAGAGGAAAAGAAAGATTACAAGATACCGGTCACCGCACCGGATTTATCGCCTCACACAACCTGGTATTACAAAACGGCTTATAACATTGACCAGCATTGGAGCATTAAGCAGAACGAGAAGCGTCAGCGCCACGTAGACCAATCAATCTCATTCAACCTTTATGTGAGGAATGACATCAAAGCAAAAGCATTGCTTGATATCCATCTTGATGCCTGGAAATCAGGTTTGAAAACCACTTATTACGTGCGTTCAACATCAAATGCAGAAATCGATGATTGTGAAAGCTGCCATAGCTGAGAAATTACAGAGAGGATGGATGGAATGGTAAAATTAAAGAAGCGGATACTGATAGATTCTGAGGCTCCGAACGCTTCCACGGGTCTCATCAATGGAAGAAGTTCAAATATATTGAATTGGGACGATGTCAGGTATCCATGGGCTTACCCAAAATATAAAAGAATGCTCGGAAACTTTTGGACGCCTTTTGAAATCAATATGTCCAAAGACATTAAGCAATTCCCGAATCTGACTGAGCAGGAACAGGAAACATTCTTAAAGGTGATCGGTCTGCTTGCGCTGCTCGACAGCATCCAAACCGATTACGCAGGAAAGGTTGCCGACTACTTAACCGACTCCAGCCTCAATGCATTGATGATCATTCTGGCTCAGCAGGAGGTTGTCCATAATCACTCTTACAGCTATGTGCTGTCAAGCATCGTTTCCAAAAAGAAACAGGACGAGGTGTTCGATTACTGGAGAACAGAACCGACACTGCGGAAAAGAAACGATTTCATCACCAACGGCTACCAAGGATTTGTGGAGAATCCAAATATCGAAAACCTGCTCCAATCCATTGTATACGACGTTATTTTAGAGGGACTGTTTTTCTATTCAGGGTTCGCCTTCTTCTATAATCTCGCGCGTAACCAGAAGATGGTGGCAACCTCCACGATGATCAATTACATTAACAGAGACGAACAGCTGCATGTAGGGCTTTTTGAAAAAATCTTCAAAGAGCTTCTCCATGAAAATCCTGACCATGACACAAAAGAGCTCCAAACATTTGGCATGAAAGCCTTTAGACAGGCGGCAGAGCTGGAAATTGAATGGGGCAGACAGATAATCGGCGACAAAATAGAGGGGCTCCTCATGACTGATATTGAAGCCTATATCAAGTTCATGGCCAACAAAAGATCTCAGCAACTTGGGTTTCAAGCGCCGTTTGATGGACACCGTACCAATCCGATAAGATGGATCGTCGCCTATCAGGAAGTGGACATGGGAAAAACGGATTTCTTTGAGCAGAAATCCAGGCAATATACCAAAACGTCCGATGCTAATGGATTTGATGAGCTTTAAGCTTCTTAGGGTCATTAGTTGAGCCTTGATCAAAAGTGTGAATCTGAGCCAGGCTCAAAAGTGTGAATCTGAGCCAGGCTCAAAAAGGTGGAATTGAGCCAGGCTCAAAAAGGTAGATCTGAGCCAGGCTCTCAACCACAAAACAAAAAGGCGTATCCCAAAAGAGGGACACGCCTTTTAATTTTATTTAACCAGCTGCCGCACAAGCTCCTTATTCCGGTCTTTAAACACTTCATTATGCGACGATACCATCGCAAAGGCTCCAGCATCCGGTTCAATGAACTGCTTCGCTTTATTGACAGCATTGGCCGCGTCCTGGAACGCCCCTGCGATCAGATTTAGTTTTCCTTCATGCTTAATGATGTCTCCAGCGGCAAAAATGCCGGGAATGGAGGACTCACACATCGTGCTTCCCTCTATATAAAAGTTATCCATCATTTTGATGTTAAGTTCACTGTCAGTCAGAAGTGAGGCGTCTTGGTCAAACCCATGATTGATAATGACATCATCTATTGAGAGAGAGGAGGTTGCCTGGGTGACATTATTGAGAAGTTCAACCCGGTCAATGACATCTTCCCCATGTTTAGCAAGAAGCTTTGTTATGGAAGTATTCAAGAAGGTCTGAGCAGAGCTGTTCATCAGTTGTTCCACTTGGGCTTCATGTCCGCTCAACTGTCCTTTTCGGCAAGTGAGGTAAACCTGCTTTGCAATCGGGGTAAGTTCATTAGCCCAATCGATTGCAGAATTGCCTCCTCCGGAAATGATCACTGTGCGGTCTTTGAAATATTTCAGGGATTTCACTGTATAATGCAGATTAGAAATTTCAAATCGGTCCGCGCCTTCAATATTCAATTTCTGCGGCTGGAGGATCCCGCTCCCAACGGCGACAATAACCGTCTTGGAATAATGGACATTGCCCGACGCAGCTTTTAATAGAAAGAGTCCATCCTCGTCACGCGCAATGGAGACGATTTTCTCATTAAGTGCTACTTCCGGGTTGAAAGTCAGGCCCTGTTCGACGAGCTGGTCGATCAATTTTGCTCCAGGAGTAGGCGTCAGCCCGCCGACATCCCATATCATTTTTTCAGGATATACGTGGATCTTGCCTCCGAGTTGAGGCTGGAATTCAATAATTTTTGCCTTCATCCCTCTAAGGCCGCTGTAAAACGCCGAGTAGAGTCCGGCGGGCCCTCCGCCGATAATAGTTACGTCAAAGCATTCATTTTCCTTCATGACGACCGCTCCTCATTCTGTGATTTCTATAAAAGTGAGAATCCTTCTCAAAAAGAGATTGACAGAAAGTTTTAAAAGATTTATAGTTACATTGTACCGAAACTGATAATCATTATCAATGAGAAATTTTAAAACTACAGGAGGGTTAACATGGTTCGCCTTCATACTGACCAATTACATATAGGCTACGGTGAAAAGCTTATTGTGAAAGATATGTCGATTGAGATACCGGATAAAAAAATCACAACGATTATCGGATCGAATGGCTGCGGAAAGTCGACCCTTTTGAAAGCGTTAACGAGAATCATCCGTTTTCAAAGCGGCTCTATTGTGCTGGACGGCAAAAGCATTACCAAGGAGGATACGAAGAACCTGGCGAGAAAAATGGCCATCCTTCCGCAGAATCCTGAAAGTGCCGGCGGCTTGACAGTCGGTGAGCTTGTTTCATATGGAAGGTTTCCTTATCAAAGCGGATTCGGGAGATTATCCAAAAGAGATATAGAAGTGATTGATTGGGCATTAGAAACGACAGGAACTCTGGATTATAAATATCTGCCGGTGGATTCCTTGTCAGGAGGCCAGCGCCAAAGGGTTTGGATCGCGATGGCCATCGCCCAGGAAACCGAAATGATCTTCCTGGATGAACCGACTACCTATCTGGACATGGCTCATCAGCTGGAAATCCTCGAACTGCTGCAAAAGCTCAATGAGGAACAGGGACGGACGATTGTGATGGTCCTGCATGATATCAACCAGGCAGCAAGGTTCGCCGACCATATCATCGCTTTGAAAGAAGGAAATATCATTAAAGCAGGCAGCTGCGAAGAAGTGGTCACGAATAAAGTCCTGCAGCAGGTTTTTCAAATTGATGCTGTCATAGGACGAGATCCGCGTACAAACAAACCGATGTGCATGACTTATCATTTATTAAAGGGAGAAGATCATTATGAAAAAGTTAATTATGCCATTCCTGCTCTTGCTAGCGCTACTTCTTAGTGCTTGCGGAAATAATACTGGAAATGATGCAAGTGCAGACACTAAAGATAAAGAAACAAAAGAACCTGAAACCATCACTTATGAATCAGAGAACGGTCCTGTTGAAGTACCGGCAGATCCTCAGCGTGTCATCGTATTATCTTCTTTTGCCGGTAATGTCATGGCACTAGACGTTGACCTTGTCGGGGTTGATTCCTGGTCGAAGTTAAATCCGCGCTTTGATGAAAAGTTAAAAGGTGTGGAGGAAGTCACTGATGAGAGCCTTGAGAAAATCATCGAGCTTGATCCGGACCTGATCATCGGGCTTTCCAACATCAAGAATATCGATAAGCTGAATGAAATTGCCCCGACTGTCACTTTTACATATGGAAAAGTGGACTATCTGACTCAGCATGTGGAAATCGGCAAACTGTTAAATAAAGAAGAAGAAGCACAAAAGTGGGTTGATGATTTCAAAGTAAGAGCGAAAGAAGCCGGAGAAGAAATCAAAGCCAAAATCGGCGAAGATGCAACGGTCTCGGTTCTGGAAAACTTCAGTAAACAAATTTACGTTTACGGTAATAACTGGGGACGCGGAACAGAGATCCTTTATCAGGAAATGGAATTGAAAATGCCTGAAAAAGTAATCGAATCCGCTCTGGAGCCTGGCTATTATGCAGTATCCCTGGAAGTCCTGCCTGAGTATGCAGGCGACTATGTCATCCTGAGCAAAGACCCGAAACAGGACAATTCATTCATGGAAACCGATACGTATAAAAACATTCCTGCTGTTAAAAACAATCAGGTTTATGAAGTGAATATGATGGAATTCTACTTTAATGATCCTCTGACACTAGAATATCAATTGGAGACGTTCAAAGAGGTATTTTAATTGCTAAACGAAAGAGGAATTCTTCTCAGGAAGGATTCCTCTTTTGATTTTAGACGAAATGGATTTCCGCTCCGGGCGGACGACTTCCCGGGCCGGGCAGGAAATAGTCAGACTTCCGCTGTAAAAAGTAAAAAACAATAAAGCTATAAAGCCTTTAAACTATTGAAAAATTAAACCAATCCAAATACATAAAAAGAGATGATAGCCATGAAAAATGTATCTCAATCCATTAAACTTACATACAAATTCATCATTGGAGCGGCCATACTGCTGGTTTCTTTTACGGCGGCGATGGCGCTGGGAGCTGCTGATATAGGAATCAAAGAGGTATGGTCAGCAATCTTTGCTGTGGAAACGAATGAGTCCAACTCGATCATACGCGAAATCCGTCTTCCAAGGGAAGTGGCCGCCGTGGCGGTGGGGGCTGCCCTTGGAGTTTCAGGAGCAGTCATGCAGGGGCTGACCCGTAATCCTCTTGCTGACCCTGGACTGCTTGGGTTGACTGCGGGGGCAAATGCAGCCCTTGCTTTTACATTGGCCTTCCTTCCATATGCGAACTATTTTATTATTATGATTGCCTGCTTCATTGGCGCCTCACTGGGAGCTGTTCTGGTCTTTGGCTTGAGCGCTGCCAAAAAGGGCGGCTTTTCTCACCTGCGGATTGTGCTGGCAGGAGCTGCGGTGTCTGCGTTCTTATATGCTGTGGCAGAAGGAATCGGACTTTATTTTAAAATTTCTAAAGATGTGACGATGTGGACGGCAGGGGGTCTGATAGGGACAACCTGGTCCCAGCTGAATATTATTGTTCCGTTTATTGCTTTGGGCACGCTGATTGCCTTTGCTTTATCTAAACAGCTGACAATTCTCAGCTTGAATGATGAATTGGCAGTCGGGCTGGGACAAAACGTTGCACGCGTGAAAGGGATTCTGTTTGTGGTCACGACTCTCCTGGCTGGCGCATCCGTGGCGCTTGTAGGGAACCTTGCTTTCATTGGACTGATGATTCCGCATATCGTCCGCGCTTTTATCGGGACGGACTATCGCTTCATTCTGCCGATGTCAGCACTGATCGGAGCTTCGTTCATGTTGTGGGCTGACACTCTCGGACGGACAATCAATATGCCGTATGAAACGCCGGTTGCAGCCATCATTTCCATTCTTGGTCTGCCTTTTTTCATATTTATAGTCAATAAAGGAGGCAGAGCATTCTCATGATTCATCCTTCTGTAATCAAGAAACAGCGCCGTGTTATGGTGTTCTTAGTGCTTCTTATAATCTTCACAGCTATCATTGGAATGGGGATGGGCTTCTCCACTCTGTCATATGGCCGTCTGCTTCCCACATTTCTTGGGCAGGGGACGTTCAAGGAAGAGTTTGTCCTGTTTTCTGTAAGGCTGCCGCGTATCGTCATTACCCTGCTGGCAGGGATGGCTTTGGCAGTCTCGGGGGCAATCCTGCAGAGTATCACAAGAAACGATCTGGCTGACCCCGGCATTATCGGGATTAACTCCGGAGCCGGAGCTGCCATTGCTGTCTTCTTTTTATTCTTTCCGATAGAAGTTGGGAAATTTGTCTATGCCATTCCATTGATCGCTTTCGCGGGGGCTTTTTTAACCGCAGGCCTTATATACTTGTTTTCGTACAAGAGAACGACCGGCCTTCAGCCTATACGCCTGGTATTGACCGGGGTCGGCTTCTCAATGGCCCTCTCAGGAACGATGATTGTCCTGATATCTTCTGCGGAACGCGAGAAAGTCGACTTTATCGCAAGATGGCTGGCCGGCAATATTTGGGGAGGGGATTGGCCGTTTATATTGGCCATCCTGCCTTGGCTGGTCATCCTGATCCCTTTCACCCTTTATAAAGCGAACAAGCTGAACTTGCTGGGA
The DNA here is from genome assembly GCF_003316765.1 of Bacillus sp. P14.5. Lineage (GTDB taxonomy): Bacteria > Bacillota > Bacilli > Bacillales > Bacillaceae_B > Rossellomorea. The sequence goes on from NZ_NIJF01000017.1 coordinate 97,276, forward strand.
TTGAATGAGCCTGTTGCAGTGGGAGTGGGAGTGTCTCTTGAAAAAGAAAGATTCATTCTTCTATTGGCAGCTGTAGCGCTTGCGGCCGCAGCGGTCTCCGTAACGGGAGGAATCGCATTTGTCGGCCTCATGGCTCCTCATATCGCAAAAGCTTTGGTAGGGCCGAGGCATCAATTGTATCTTCCTGTAGCCATTCTTTCCGGCGGCTGGCTGCTGATGTTTGCCGACACCATCGGCCGCAATCTTACCGACCCTGACGGCATCCCCGCAGGCATCATGACAGCCTTGATTGGCGCACCATATTTTATGTATTTGCTGATGAAAAAAATATAGTTGCAGAAAAGAAGCAGAATCCATTTGGGGTTCTGCTTCTTTTTTTAAGGGTCTTGAAAACCATTGGTATGCCGGGGTTCAAAAGAGACTAAAACGTGGTATTAAAAATCTTCCATCATGGAAGAAAATAAAGGAATTTCTCCACTTTTTTCAGCTGTTTTCAGTGCTTTTTTTAAATGGCTGTTTGCTCAAAGGTTGTGGTTGTTATAAAAGTAATGGATTTCCGCTCCAGGCGCACGACTCCGCGGGGCGGGCGCCTGGCCTCCTCGGCTTCGCCTGCGGGGTCTCACCTGTCCCGCTAGTCCCGCAGGAAATCGTACACCTTCCGCTCCAATCCTTCTACCTAAAATTAGTAGGAGGATAAAATACCATTCGAAAGCAACAACCTTTCAAAAAACAACCCTTGTCACAAACAAGATACCGAACAGGTTTTGAAAAAGATAATAGGAAGATTTGCAGAGGACAACAAGGCTATTTGGACTAGATAACACAGCGGTTAAGGAAAACTAAGTATATTGAATTACTTAGAACAATTGAACACAAAAATTCCACCTGATCTGATCAGAAATAGGACTTAAAGTGATGAGGGAGTTCGGGCTCTTTAAGGTATGTACATTAGGCATTTGCCGGCATATACAAAACCATAAAGATATAATTATACAAAAAAATGCATATCCAATTTTGTGATACTTTTTATCTATCCTTTAAAAAACGGTTGATTATGTATAAAAATTCAGTATAATTAATTTTAATTCATTATAACTGGTGGAAGGGGAGTTCTGTTCGTGAAGAAGGAAAAGATTGTACTGGCTTATTCCGGAGGACTGGATACTTCGGTTTCAATTAAATGGATACAAGAAAAGTATGGGTATGATGTCATCGCTTTGGGGCTTGATGTCGGTGAAGGGAAGAACCTTGATTTTATAAAAGATAAGGCACTTCAAGTTGGAGCTGAGAAAGCGTATATGGTCGATGCAAAGGAAATGCTCGCTAAGGAATATATCCTGCCGGCACTGAAAGCTAACTGTTTATACGAAGGCAAATATCCTTTGTCTTCAGCCTTGTCACGTCCCCTGATTGCTAAATTGCTTGTTGATGTAGCGAAGCAGGAAGGAGCAGCAGCGGTCGCCCATGGGTGTACGGGAAAGGGAAATGACCAGGTGCGGTTTGAAGTTTCCATCAATGCTCTTGCGCCCGAAATGAAAGTCATTGCTCCTGTAAGGGAGTGGGGGATGACCCGGGATGAGGAGATTCATTATGCACAGCAAAAAGGGATTCCGATTCCAGTCAACTTGGATAATCCATACTCCATCGACGCAAATATATGGGGCCGCGCATGTGAGGCAGGTGTGCTTGAAGATCCATGGGCGGAAGCACCTGAGGGAGCATTTGACTGGACGAATCCAATTGAGCTGACACCTGATCAGGCAGAAAATATTGAAATCGATTTTGTGGAAGGAGTTCCTACAGCGTTAAATGGTGAAAAAATGGAGCTTGTACCGCTCATTGAAACCTTGAATGAACTTGGCGGCAAACATGGAATCGGAAGGATTGACCACATTGAAAACCGCCTCGTGGGAATCAAATCGCGTGAAGTTTATGAGAACCCTGCGGCTTTAATTCTGATAAATGCCCATAAAGAGCTGGAGTTTCTGACCCTGCCCCGTGAGATCACTGCTTTTAAAACAACGGTTGACGCACAGATGGCAAAGCTGATTTATGAAGGCTTATGGTACTCACCATTGAATAAAGCACTTCAAGGATTTATTGACGAAACACAATCAGTCGTCACTGGGAAGATCCGCATCAAGCTTCATAAGGGGACACACTTTGTGACAGGGCGCCAATCCGCACACAGCTTATATAACGAAGAGCTTGCCACCTATTCCAAAGGAGATGCCTTTGATCATAATGCGGCAGTTGGCTTTATAAAACTATGGGGATTAACGACAAAAGTTTACTCTCAGGTAAATAAAGAAACCGATATAGGCAGTGCAGTCTTACACAGTTCCACTGGGTCATAGGAGAGCAGCTTTCGAATCAGGAGGTAGATGAAAAAATGACAAAACTATGGGGCGGACGATTTACGAAGGAGACTAACAAATTGGTGGAGGAATTCACCGCATCCATTTCGTTCGATCAAAAGCTCGCACTTGAAGATATTGAAGGAAGTCTCGCTCATGCCAAAATGCTGGGTGAATGCGGAGTCATTCCTCTTGATGACGTCAAGTCGATTAGTGAGGGGCTCATACAGATAAAGAAAAAATAGAGACCGGAACTATGGAATATTCTGTGGAACATGAAGATATCCACATGAATATTGAGAAACAGTTAATCGATTTAATCGGTCCTGCAGGGGGAAAGCTTCATACTGGCAGAAGCCGGAACGATCAGGTTGCAACAGATATGCATCTTTATCTTAACCGGAAAACAAAGCATATAATCGAACTCGTCAATGCTGTCCAGGAGGCACTGCTCATTCAGGCACAGGACAATGTTGAAACCATCATTCCCGGCTATACTCATTTACAAAGAGCGCAGCCCGTTTCATTCGCTCATCATCTGTTGGCCTATTTCTGGATGTTCCAGCGGGATAAGGAGCGATTGCGGGACAGCCAGAAGCGGGTTAATTGGTCGCCCCTTGGAGCGGGGGCTATGGCAGGAACCACATTTCCAATTAACCGTGAGCGTTCAGCTGAACTTCTAGGGTTTGATTATGTATATCCCAACAGCATGGATGCGGTCAGTGACAGAGACTTCATTGTCGAATTCCTATCAATCGGTTCGTTGATCATGACACATATTTCCCGGTTGTCTGAGGAAATGGTGATTTGGTCGAGCCAGGAATTTCAATTCATAGAGCTGGATGATTCGTTCTGTACGGGATCGAGTATCATGCCGCAAAAGAAAAACCCAGATGTTCCTGAACTTCTTCGTGCCAAAACCGGCAGAGTTTATGGAAACCTGATCAGCCTGCTGACTGTCTTGAAGGGTCTGCCGCTCTCCTATAACAAAGACATGCAGGAAGACAAAGAAGGAATGTTCGACACTGTTGATACATTAGAAGGGTCGCTGGGATTACTTGGCCCGATGATTGAAACAATGGTGGTTAACAAGGAAGCTATGCGGGAAGCGGTCAGCCAGGATTTTTCAAACGCAACCGATATAGCCGATTATCTCGTCACCAAAGGGGTTGCCTTCCGTGATGCCCATGAAATCATCGGAAAGATTGTCCTTTATGCGCTTAACGAGAATAAGTTTCTCCTGAATCTGAATATGGAAGAATTCAAGCAGTTCAGCCCGTTGTTCTCAGAGGATATTTATACGGTACTCTCTCCGGAACATGTGGTGGGCGCAAGAAAAAGCTATGGCGGCACCTCGCCTTCACAGGTTAGGGAGCAGATCAAATTGGCAGAGGAAAAGTTGATTCCGCATTTATAAATTTAAATAACAAAACGCCTCCACTCAAGAATGGAGGCGTTTTGCATTATCTTAGCCAAATAGAATCAAGCACCTGTTTCAGACGGGCTCTTCTCATCATCAAAATCCGGTGCTACGGCCTTCCTGATAAAGAGTGCAGTGATAAAGGCAAGGGCAGCAAGCCCCAATGCGAACCAATAAGCATGGTGGACACCATAGGTCATGGCCTGGTTAGCTACTTCCTCGGTGACATTTGTTTTCCCTTCAAGGTAGCTGGCCTCACCCTGTGTCATGATGCTGACAAAGATGGAAACACCCAGCGCCCCGCCGATCGGCTGCAGCGTATTGGCAATCGCCGTGCCATGCGGATACAAGTTTTTCGGCAATTCATTCAGCGCATTAGTCTGGGCAGGCATCATAATGGCTGATATGGCAAGCATCAACAGCATATAAGCCAGAACGAACGACCAGATCGGAACTGAAGGGTTTATATTGCTGAAGAAAATCATGACTCCCAAAAGTGTCAAGGTACCAGGGATGATCAGTTTCCTTGGACCATACTTATCAAAAAGCGATCCCATGACAGGCGACATCAAGCCGTTCAGCAATGCTCCGGGGAGCAATAGCAGGCCGGCCAATTTCGCGGAGTATCCAAGCGGTCCTTGCAGATACATCGGCATCACGATTTCTGAAGCAAACATAGCCATGACGACAATGACAAATATGATGATTCCGCGTGCGTAGCTTTTATACTTGAAGACCCGGACATCGAGCAAGGGCTGATCAAGTTTCAGTTGTCTTAACGTAAACACAATGATGCTGATGATACTGACAGAAAGAATGGTGATGATCCTGACAGATGTAAAGCCGGCACCCTCTTCACCGGCACTGCTGAATCCATACACAATGCCCCCGATTCCGATGGAAGACAGGATGATCGACAGTATATCTACACTTGGTCTTGTGACCTCCCCGACATTCTCTAAATATTTAATCGCAAACAAAATGGAGAAGACGGCAAATGGAATCACTGTAATGAACAACCAGCGCCATCCGAGTAAGTCAACAATCACTCCAGATAAGGTAGGGCCGATTGCCGGTGCGAACATAATGACAAGCCCGAACGTACCCATGATTTTTCCGCGGACTTCAGGCCGATACAGCAGAAGCAGGGCATTGAAGATGACCGGAATCAGTAGTCCGGTTCCGACAGCTTGGATCATCCGGCCCGTCAACAACATGGGAAAATTCAATGCCGAAGCGGCAATGATGGTTCCGAGCAGGAATATCGACATGACCCCTATGAACATCTGTCGTGTCGTGAACCACTGAATCAGAAGCGCGGATATCGGCATCAGCACACCCATGACAAGCATAAAGCCTGTAGCCAGCCATTGGACCGTCGGCGCATCCACACTGAAGACGGTCATTAACTCTGTAAGAGCGATATTCAGCAGGGTTTCATTCAAGATGGCAAAGAAAGCACCTATCATGAACGTGACGAGTATCGCCTTGGAATTTATCTTTTTTTCCATAACAGTTCCTCCAAATCTATAAATACACTTCTATATAATCGTTCATTTAGCTGAAATTCTCAAGTGATTGAGATGAAAAGCTAAAATCCTGAAACCAATCGGGATGCCCGCCGTATATAAGGTAGATAAATAAACCAACAATTTTTTAAAAATTTATAGGAAAGAAGGAGTGCACTCATGAAGGATCAGCAGTTTGTGGATATTGCCTTGCAGGAGAATCATTCTTTGGCGGAGGTTCTGCAGCAAATCGTAGAAAATAAAAGGGAAGAAATAGGTTCACATGATGTTACGGTACAGGAAGTCATACCGACTGGTGAATATCGGTATACCGTCATACTGAATACGATTGTTACCCCCTATTAAGACAGGAGAGAGATAGATGTTTGGTGAAAAGGCTAAATGTTCGGTATGCGAAAGGGAGATCGAGGGAGAGGAAGAAGTATATGTCAAGATGCGCTGGCCGAAACGAAAAGGCATGACAGAGATCAAAGCCTACCTGAAAAACGAAGGGAAATTTATATGCCAGTCGTGCTTTAAAGAAGGCAGAAAAAGAGAGGTTTAATGTGAACGGAATCTTGATGATTTCTATGTTGCTTCTTTTGGGAGGATGCATTACCTTTACACTGGTGCTTGCTGCAAAAGCTCTGCATAACTATTTTCACCAAAATAAAGGGCTGGATAAAAATACCGGGTTTGTCATATGCCCTGCGTGCAAAACAAAAAATAAAAGGCAGAGACACGGCCAGCAGTGCCAAAAATGCTATACACAATTTTAATAGTTTTTTTCCATTATAGAAGCCTGCACAATTCGTGCAGGCTTCTTTTTGTTCCATGTATTAGCGGCTGCTGTTGTTGTTGCTGCTATTGTTGTTATTATTGTTGTTTTGACGGCTTCTGGCTTCTCCGCCTTTTTCACCGATTTCCTGGTAGAATTCTTTGTCGTGATTCTGGGAAGTAGCTTCTCCGCCCTTTTGGCCGATTTCCTGATAGAATTCCTTGTCATGGTTATTTGAAGTAGCTTCTCCGCCTTTGCGGCCTGCTTGTTCCACTGACATTTTGCCATGGTTGTTATTGTTGTTGTTTGTAGCCATTGTAACTCCTCCTTAAATTTTAAAAATAGTTTTTTCCATCTAAGACGATTACACCAGCATTTACAAAAGGCATTCATGGGATTGAATTCTGCCTTTGCTTCTTTTTTCCCCCTCTTCTTCTCTTTAAACAAGGTGGGATTAATTGGTAATTAGTTTTCGGAAATACCCCGGCACTAGTTTACTGCGCCGGGCCTGTTCGTTACACCCATTTGACAATATCATCAAAGGATCTTCTGGTTTTAGGATGGGGGTCTTCAGTGCGGTAACCGAATGCCGCCATAACGGAAATGCTGAAGTGTCCGCTCTCAAGAAGACCTTCTTCAGCTAATAGGGTATTCATTTTCTTGATATTAAAGCCCTCGATAGGACAGGAATCAATCCCGATCTGGGCGGCAGCTGTCATCATATTTGCCAGGGCGATATAGGTTTGTTTCGAGGCCCAATCGTAAAGGGGGCTGTCTCCCTCTAGAAGGTTAAAGTCTTCTCTTTGGAATTCCTCGATTCTGCCTAAGAATTTATCCAGAAACTCTTCCGGAATCTTAGAAACATTTTTCAGCTGGTCTTTCAAATAGTCAGAATCGTATCTTGTATCCTCTTTGGTTCTTGCCAGGATGATGACAAAGTGGCTGGCTTCGGGAAGCTTGGTGTAGGCACCCCAGGCAACATTTTTAATTTTTTCACGAAGGCCGGGATCCTGTATGACCAGAAAACGCCACGGCTCGAATCCAAATGAACTGGGAGAAAGGCGTCCGGTTTCCAAGATGAAACGGAAGTCATCCTCAGAAATTTTCTTGTCAGGGTCAAATTGCTTTGTCGCATGCCTGAAATGAAAGGCATCAAGAATCTGCTGTTTCTTTTCCTCATTGTTTTGCATTTTGTCATCTCCTTTTGTCATTAATCTTTAATAAAATAACACAGAGGGTGATATCCATTCAGGAAATCAGCTCAGGCAGAATACGAAAATGGTAAGCACATTGGTTGTCGAGCGGGACTCAAAAACGCTAAAATTATTACGGCATTCGAAATAACTTTACAGCGTTTTCTTTTATAACGCTGGGGGAATTATATATACGTTTAACTGCGGAAGGTAAGCAAAAGGGGGAGGACGATGGAGAAACCCGAAACTAGAGAGGAACAGGAATTTAAAATTGTGCCGATTGTCGCCATTTTGATTTCAGGTGCATTTGCAGCGATCTTAAATCAAACTCTTTTGGCTACGGCACTGCCCCACATCATGAGGGATCTTGATTTAAGCGCTAATACAGCACAATGGCTGACGACTGTATTTATGCTAGTGAACGGAGTGATGATCCCCATTACAGCTTTTCTCATCGGCCGGTATACTACACGGCGGTTGTTTTTGACTGCGATGGGGTTATTTGCGGCAGGGACATTCATTTGCGCAATCGCCCCCACCTTTTTCTTTCTTATGATTGGTCGAATTGTGCAGGCGTCGGGTGCCGGAATTATGATTCCATTGATGCAGACGGTGTTTTTTGTCATCTTTCCAGTTGAGAAGCGTGGATCCGCGATGGGGTTGTTCGGATTGGTCATTTCTTTCGCTCCGGCAATTGGACCGACATTGTCCGGTTACCTTGTCGATCAATATCCTTGGCGGGTTCTCTTTTATGTTGTACTGCCAATAGCTATCATTGATTTTATCATTGCTTTTTTTGTATTGAAAAATGTAACGAAACTAACGAATCCAAAGCTGGATGTACTATCCATCATCCTTTCCACGCTGGGATTTGGAGGGATTCTGTATGGCTTCAGTACGGCTGGTACCACGGGCTGGGGAAGTGGCCAGGTGCTCCTCTCCTTGCTGCTTGGAAGTGTCATTCTATATGTTTTTATCAAAAGACAATTCAAGCTGGAGCAGCCCATCCTTGAATTCAGGGTGTTCAAGTTCGGGATTTTCACTCTGGCAACCATCATCGGCATGATCATGTTTATCGCGATGATTGGAGGGGCGACCATCCTGCCGATTTATATGCAGAACATGCAAGAGTTTTCCGCTTTTGAATCAGGACTTATGCTCCTGCCGGGAGCGTTGATCATGGGGATCATGAATCCTGTCAGCGGCAGGATTTTTGATAAATTCGGTGCCAAAATGCTCGCCATCGTCGGACTGACCATTGTGACAGTTTCAACCTTTTTCTTTACCAACTTGACGACTGAAACGTCCTTTACATACATGGCAGTTGTCAACGCAGTAAGGATGTTCGGTGTTGCTCTGGTGATGATGCCTGTCACCACAGCCGGTCTTAATCAACTGCCGCCGAGCCTGATTCCGCATGGTACTGCTATGAATAACACCATGAGGCAGATTTCAGGTTCTGTAGGGACAGCCCTGCTGGTCACCATCATGACAAACAGTGCTCTCAACCCTTCAGAATACGGAATGGAGGGGCTGGTACACGGTGTCAACGTTTCCTTCATCGCTGCCGGAGCCGTGGCAGGAATAGGCATCATCCTGTCATTCTTTTTGAGGAAAACGACCCCTGCGGAGGAGTAATGTGTGACAGTCACGCACCGATATATGTCGAATTTGCGAGTGTGAACCCTATGGTTTTGCACTCGTTTTTTCAGTATCCATATTGCTTTTGGGTTACTTGATTACAATGATTTTCTATTAAAACATCCGATTATATAAACTGGCTCGCCTGTCGGTGATTGTATCCATGATTCGTTTTACTTCGATATCTTCTGTCTTCTTAAAAAAATTCTTCATCTTTCGTTTCATGCTTCATCTCTCCTTTCTACCACTAGTGTAGCCAGAAACACGCTTGAAATTAACATTCGCCAGGATGGTTTTTCATCAGGCTTCAGAAGGAGAGTACTTCAGCCATAGCCAAGCTCAAAATTGAGGCCATCAAAATAAATGAAACTAAAACTCTGCTTCAACCGTATATATAATAAGCAAAATAACTTAACTCCTGGAAGGAGAAACATATAACATATGGGAAGCATTTTTTTATTTTCAATTATAGTGGGTGTGATCATAACGGTGCTGCTGGTGCCGCTTCAGGGCGGAAGGGCCGGGAAGAAGGAGAAAAGCCGTTTTAATGCCGCAGGAATGGCAGCGGTACTTCTCATCACGGTTGCAGCAACATTCGTATTTTATTACCTAAGCAATCTGGATCGTAACTTTTCATCTATGTGGATTTTTCTGATTATTGCTTCAGGTGCAGGAGCCTTTTTGGCTGCAGGGAAGGAGCGGTTGATTAAGAGCTCTGTGTTTTTAGTAACCCTGCTGGCAGGCGCCTACCTGCTGACTGCATTCCTTTTCAATGCGGATGAAAAATTCGAGTCAGCCAAAATGGATGTGAAAACGGAAATCGAAGCATTCGATGAGCAAAAGACACCGGCCAGCGTGCCGCCGAAATTCGCCCGCAATAAAATGAAGAAGGCCTTTGGACAGGTGCCAAACACAAGCTATTATGAGCTCGGAAACCTGCAGATTCAAAAAGTGAACGGCGAATATGTCTACATCGCCCCAGTGGAATTTTCAGGGTTTTTCAAATGGTTCAAGGGAGACGAAACACCTGGTTATTTCACCATCAGCGCAACAGATTCATCAGCAAATCCAAAGTTTGTGAAGGAAAAGATGGTCTATACACGGTCTTCCTACTTTCATAAGAACATCGAGCGCCATATCCGGATGAACTATCCGAAGCAGATATTTAACGGCGATGTGCAGCTGGAAGTGGATGAAAACGGCAAGCCGTATTATGTCCGCACTTATGGGAAATTCATCTCTGCCAGGAACGGCTTCGAGGCGGATGGCATCGTCATTGTCGATCCGCAAAATGGAAATGTGAAATCGTATAAACTGGACGATGCACCTGAGTTCATCGATGGCGCTGTATCGCCTGAAGCCGTCAGTCTGCAGAACAGTTATTACGGAAACTATGTCAAAGGCTTCTGGAACAGTCTGTTCGGAAAATCCGATGTAAAGCTTCCATCAGATGAAGGAACAGAGGCAAACGTCAGCCCGATTTTCGATGAAAACGGAGAAATGTTTTACTTTACAGATTTCACCTCACCAAAAGAAGGCGTAGACAGCATGCTTGGCTATTCCTTAACGAACTCGAGGACGGGGGAGGCAACCTTCTACACAGGCAATCTGGAAAAATCGTACATGGACTCACAAGGGAATCTCCAGATTATCGAGAAGAAATTCATTGAAAAGAAATGGGGCGGGGAAATGCCGATCCTGTATAATTTCTATGGTGAAGCGAGCTGGCTGACACCGGTGCTGGACGCCAATGGCTTCCTCCAGAATTACTTTATCGTTTCAGCCGCTAATCCGGAAATCTCCGTCTATGCCAACACGCCGAACCAGGCTCTTAAGCTGTATAAAACAGCCCTGCAGCGGGGAGGCGGAAGCGTCAACGGAAGCGGAGAGGCAGAAGAAAAACAGGTCAGCGGAACTGTCTCACGGGTATATAAAGAAAAAACAGGAGACTACACAACGGTTTTCTTCCTGCTGGATAGCGGAAACAGCTACACCGTTTCCTCGGAAAACAACCCGATGAGCATCTACCTGAAAGAAAACGACAACGTAATCGTCACTTATCTTGACACAGGGGAAAGCTTCCTGCCTGTTCGGGAAATGGAGATAGAGGGGCTGGAGTAATTCGGGTGCCAGGTACTACCAATGAACAGAGCCAGCAAAATGGTTTTGGGTGGTACCTGGCTTTTGTTACGGTTGTCTTGAATATTCCTGTTTATATATGGGGCTTCGGCTTTGCCTGAAGGGGTTTGCTGGCTAATCCCCCTGCTTCAGGGGCTTTTTGCGGATTTAGCATAGTGTTTATGGAGTAATCACCCTGCTTTAGGGGGGTTTTTGCGGATCTAGCATGGTGTTTATCGGCTAATCACCCTGCTTCAGAAGAATTTTCCGGATTTAGCATGGTGTTTATGAAGTAATCACCCTGCTTCAGAAGGCTTTTTGCGGATCTAGCATAGTGTTTATGAAGTAATCACCCTGCTTCAGATGGTTTTTTCCGGATTTAGCATAGTGTTTATCGAGTGATCACCCTGCTTCAGGGGATTTTTCCGGATTTAGCATGGTGTTTATCGGCTAATTACCCTGCTTCAGAGGAATTTAACGGGATCTAGCATGGTGTTTATGGAGTAATCACCCTGCTTCAGAGGGCTTTTTGCGGATCTAGCATGGTGTTTATGGAGTAATCACCCTGTTTCAGAAGGTTTGTTCCGGATCTAACATAGTGTTTATGGAGTAATCACCCTGCTTAAAAAGATTTATCAAACTTAAAGGGGCTCACTTGCCCGCTAATCCGGCAAATATATCATACTGCCGCTGCAATCCACTCCATAACATTTAAAACCCTCACCAAACCTTGATTCTAAAAAGGTTTGGTGAGGGTTTTTTGCTCATACATCCTTTAATAATACCAGACCGCTTACGCTTTTGTTGCCGTCCAGCTTCAGCGGCCAAGGGTCCGTACCCACCGGAACGGACAAAGCCCCTCGGGGTCAAATAACCCTCAGAGAATAAAAGAAAGAGTGCATTTTTTTCTCTGAGGAACAGTCGCCTGTCGGGGCTGACCAGGCCGCTTGTGCTTTTGTCGCCGTCCAGCTTCAGCGGCCAAGGGTCCGTACCCACCGGAACGGACAAAGTCCCTCGGGATCAAATAACCCTCAGAGAATAAAAAGAAAGAGCGCCTTTTTTTCTCTTAGGAACATTTGCCTGTCGGGGCTAAGCAGGCCGCTTACGCTTGTGTGCGTCCATCCCCCTGATCTTCATCCTCGGCTGGCATCTCTTGTTCTTCATGAAATTCAACTTCGGTCTGCCCGGTTACCTGGTCAAACGGTGTGTAGAAAAGGGAGAGACTTTTTTTCTTTAAAAAAACTTTATAGAAACCAATGGATACAAGCACGATGATGGCTGCAGGGAAAAAGACGGCCATGATGGCGGCAGGATTCAATCGGAGCCTCCGCCTGCAGCGCCAGCAGCAGCTGCAGCACCGGATATAGCAGCGACCGAAGCTGCCTGTTGTGCTTGGATAAGGGTCTCCATGGTCGTATACAAGCTGGTTTCAACCATGGATGAGTGTTCAATTTTATCCGCAATATAAAAGCTGACGGCCATCATGAAATTGATATCCTTATGCCATTTGAACAGTTTTTCAGCATTTAATGTTTCCCAGATTTCTTTTACGGCCATAAGGTGATTTTCGCTGTCTGATAAGAAAGAAAGCACTGCCAGCTGCGGGTACAAGCTGGCCTTTGGCCTAATGTCCAATTGCCGCATGCCGTCAAAAAGGTGCGTACAGCGGGCAATCAATTGCTTTTGATCGGGATTTTCGTGAAGAGACAGAATATGGCTCATGCTTTGAAGATCGTTGCCTTTTCGAAATCCTGCCTGATCAAGTGTATTGTAGAAATCCTCAATCCTAACAATGAGTGAATCGATTTCCTGATTTCGTTCAGCCAGAAGCATTGCCAAAGGATAATCGCTCTGTCCTGTCAGGAAAAAATGTTCTTCACGCATTTTTCTATAAATATCCATAGCCAGCGAAGCAGCTTCTTCCTTGCTTTCATGTACACATAAGACGACGGCTGCGATATAACTGTAAACACCCCTTGTGAATCCTTCTTTTATGAGGATTTCATAGCTCTCACTGAAATCGGCAAATGCAGATTCGGGATTGTCAAAGCGGGTATCCAGCATAGCGGCAATGGTAAAGCGAAGCTGAGATTTCAATGTTGAGAATATACCGACCTCATTTTTTATGAAATCACCCAGCCTTTGAAATCGGTCAATATTGAACTCACGCTGGCTTGTTACATATAATGAAGCAGCCATCATGAGTGTTCTATTGTCGGATACCTTCCAGCGTAAATTGCTTTTTAACTTTGAATAGATGTCTTTATATCTGTCAATCTTCCTCATCGCATCACTCATACATAACACTTCCTTATAAATTCTTAGTAGTTTATATACGGTTCAATGCTAGAGAAGTTCCCTTTTAATAGGAAATAGATTGGTAAATTCCCTTGATGCAAGCAGGAGATGCGGGAATGGTTTGAATCGAAGGTAAAACGTGAATAAATACTGTATGAAGGGTTTTCTGTAAAAAAGCAAAAGGTGAAACCCTTCAAAAAAGCCGGTTCGCAGAAACTCATCCCTTTCAGGCAAGAAATAAATGGTAAGGTCACAGTGACGTCCCGAAATTTATCGAAGGTTTGGGGGATTGGCCGGACACCCGGGGTGTTATGAGTATGTCCAAAAGTGAAGATAGAAAAAACGGTGCCAGACCCTTGGCACGTTCAAATAACATAGTTGCTATTTAGAAAACGAACATAGGCCATAATCAAACATTTGATTGAGGCCCATGTTCGTTTTCTGGTTAATATCCATCAAAGAATGACTTGTCCTGTGTTCCCTTTGCTTAGGAGTATATCCTGTAGGGGAAACGTCTAATGATATAATAATAGAAGATAGCTAACCAAATTGATTATGCCTCAGAAAACAATCCATCTCTTAAAATACAAAATAACATCATGTGAAATCTCATCCCTTTGGTACTGTAAAATAAAAGAGTAATCTATACAATCCGGAAACATTTCCATGGGTTTCTCTTAATATCTTAATAAAAGGAGTAAAGGCAATGGTTAAATTATTGATTGCGGATCGGGATCAGAATGAGCGAAATGGGATTAACTGGCTTATTTCTTCTTATTCCTTGCCATATAAAAAAGTGCTTCTAGCGGAATCTGTTGAAGAAACAATCCATTTGGCTGAGCAGGAGCTTCCTGATGCTGTATGCATTGAAATTGATATGATTCCTTTAGAACAGTGGGAGAGGGTGAAAAAGGCAATTCAACTTTACTCTGGGGAAGTGATTGTAGCCACTGCAGAAGCTACCTTTGAAAGGGCGATGCAGGCAATTGAATTGAATGCATTTGACCTGTGGGTAAAGCCTCTTTCACCAGATGAAATCAAAAGAACGCTCCAACATTGCCATCGACAAATCGTTAAAGGTCAGGAGAAAAATTCTGCTCCTAATGTGCCGGTTCAGTCAGGTCTTACCTACCAGTCTTTATTTATTAATGAAGAAACAGCCGGCGGGCCGTATGCTGTCCTTTTGATCCAAACAGAAAATGTGAATGATCTGGTCAGGCTGCAGAACTTTATTGAAGTATATCCCTTTCAGCACAATCCAACTATATTTCCTCTAAGTGACATGGTTGCCTGTGTTTTTGATGTTCAGAATGATGTGAGGAAAAAGGAGTATGTCATTCAAGTGAGACAAAGGTTGCTGAAGCAGTGGGAGAATCAATCTCATGAACCGATTGCTGGTGTCCTGTACATACCCAAAAGTAACCAAACCCCGCATGAAAGTTATGTGTATGCCAAACAGTTGCTGCAGATCCACTTCTTTAAAGGCTATCGACAGCTTACATTGATACGGGAAGAAATAAGCTGGCAAATGATTGACCCTTTTTTAACTTCAGATGAACAGAAGGATTGGATTGAAATGCTAAATGAGGGCAGCTACGAACGCATTAAGGAATGGATGTATAATGAATTTCTGTCGTTTGAGATGCCATACCCTGATCCGGGACTTCTTAGAACAAGGTTATCCAGCATACTGGCTCAAGTCCGCAGATTCATGAAGTCTCACTATTTGCAGTATGAAAAACTGGAGGACCATTATCATCGTATTTTTGAAACGATTCTATATACTCCCGTTTTGTATCGGATAGTACAGGATTTTATACTTTTTATTAATGAAGTAATTAAAGGCTCCAAAGAACATCAGAATAATAAGATTTTCGATGTTACAGAGAGGGCAGTCCTTTTCATGGAAAATAATTTTGCTGACAAAGATCTGTCCCTTAATAAGGTAGCAGCCTATGTTGATCGAAGTCCGGCTTATTTAAGCTCGTTATTCACCACTAAAAAGGGAAGTTCATTCAGGCAGATACTAACCGAGATACGTATTAAGGCTGCTGAAGGATACCTTTTGTCAAGTGATTTATCAATTCAGGAAATAGCCCACAAAACCGGATATCGGAATGCGAATTATTTTAGTCGAATCTTTAAGGAAATGGTAGGAATATCACCAAGATCTTATAAAAACAGTAAGAATTTATAAGAATCTAAAATAATTATCCGTTTTTATGTAAGCGCTTTATTACAGAGAGGATAAAACATAAAAATACTCCTTCTTTTCCAAAACATGTGTCCTATTTTTACATGTGCTGCTTCGGTATACTTGAACTGTCAGAAAATTTAAATGAGGTGAAAACCGTGACAATTAAAGAAAATAACAAGCGCACAATCAAAAATTATACAGGCACTGATTTACATGCTAAAGGATGGGTTCAGGAAGCCGCCTTAAGAATGCTGATGAATAATCTTGACGAAGAAGTGGCAGAACGGCCGGAAGATTTGGTTGTTTATGGAGGGATTGGAAAGGCAGCCCGAAACTGGGAGTCTTATGATGCGATCGTCAAGACACTTCATAACTTAGAATCAGATGAAACCCTGCTTGTTCAATCAGGAAAGCCGGTAGGGGTATTCAAAAGCCATGAAGATGCACCCCGGATACTAATCGCGAACTCTAACCTGGTACCTGCTTGGGCAAACTGGGATCATTTTAATGAACTGGACAAAAAAGGTCTGATGATGTATGGCCAGATGACAGCTGGAAGCTGGATTTATATCGGAAGCCAGGGCATTGTACAAGGAACTTATGAAACTTTCGGGGAGCTTGCACGTCAGCACTTTAATGGGAGCTTAAAAGGAACAATCACTGTGACTGCAGGACTTGGCGGTATGGGGGGCGCGCAGCCGTTGGCAGTTACGTTGAACGGTGGTGTCAGCATTTGTATTGAAGTCGATCGCACCCGGATTCAAAAGAGATTGGATACAAAGTATTTGGATACTTATGCAGGCACTTTAGATGAAGCGATCAATACAGCGATGGAAGCTAAACGGGAGGGAAAAGCCCTGTCAATCGGCCTTTTAGGAAATGCCGCAGAGCTTCTGCCGAGAATGATTTCAAGGGGATTCATACCAGACGTGTTGACAGACCAAACGTCCGCTCATGATCCTTTGAACGGTTATCTTCCTCTCAATTTGACACTGGAAGAGGCAGCAGAATTACGCAAACAGGATCCGAAAGAGTGTGAAGCAAGAGCACAAAAAAGTATTGCTGTACATGTTAAAGCAATGCTGGAGATGCAGAAGCAGGGAGCTATTACGTTTGACTATGGTAACAATATCCGCCAGGTTGCAAAAAATGAAGGCGAAGAGAATGCATTCGACTTCCCTGGGTTTGTTCCTGCTTATATTCGTCCACAGTTCTGTGAAGGAAAAGGGCCTTTCCGCTGGGTAGCATTATCAGGGGATCCTGAGGATATTTACAAAACGGATGAAGTTATCTTGCGTGAATTTAGCGACAACCAACACCTTTGCAACTGGATTAAAATGGCACAGGAAAAGATACAATTCCAGGGCCTTCCATCACGAATTTGCTGGCTGGGTTATGGAGAGAGAGCGAAATTTGGCAAAATCATCAATGATATGGTAGCCCGGGGGGAATTGAAAGCTCCTATTGTTATAGGGCGAGACCATCTTGATTCGGGATCAGTTTCATCTCCTAACCGTGAAACAGAAGGAATGAAGGATGGGAGTGATGCTGTTGCCGATTGGCCAATCCTGAATGCGCTCATCAATGCAGTTGGTGGAGCAAGCTGGGTTTCAGTTCACCATGGCGGGGGAGTAGGGATGGGATATTCCCTTCATGCCGGTATGGTTATTGTGGCAGATGGCACGAAAGAAGCCGAAAAGCGGCTTGAAAGAGTGCTAACGACGGACCCTGGAATGGGTGTAGTCCGGCATGCTGATGCGGGGTATGATCTTGCGATAAAAACAGCAAAAGAAAAGGGCATCAAAATGCCGATGATCGACTAAGTAACTGAGGAGGATTCGATGAGCAAAAAGACAGTCTTTGTACGTAACGCCAGTCAATTGGTCACGTTAAAAGGAGAAGATGCTCCGAGGGTTGGCGGTGAAATGGAACAACTGGGAATTATTGAAAATGGAAGCGTTTGGATTGAAGATGGCAAGATTGTTTCTGTGGGGAGTGATGCAGAATTAGCAGAAAGATATAAAGGGCAAATTGAAACTGCGGAAACTATAGACGCATCCGGAAAGCTGGTTACACCGGGGTTTGTTGATCCGCATACTCACCTTGTTCATGCAGGAACGCGGGATAATGAGTTTGATATGAGACTCAAGGGTGCGTCCTATATGGAAATCATGAACGCAGGCGGCGGAATTCATGCGACTACATCGGCTACCAGGAGAGCTACTCATGAACAGCTGTTTAGTGAGAGCTATGAGCGGTTGAACCGTTTTATGCTTCAAGGGGTGACAACGGTAGAAGCGAAAAGTGGATACGGTTTAACGACAGAAGATGAGTTAAAGCAACTTGAAGTTGCTAAAGCGCTTAATGAAAAACACCCAATCGATATAGTGAGTACTTTTATGGGAGCGCATGCAGTTCCAGCTGATTTTAAAGATGATCCTGACCGCTTTGTAAACCATGTCATCAAAGACATGATTCCAAAAGTGGCAAAGATGGGGCTTGCGGAGTTTAATGATGTGTTTTGCGAGCGCGGGGTTTTTACCCCTGAACAGTCTAAGCGGATACTTGAAGCTGGTCTTGAATATGGATTATTGCCTAAAATTCATGCGGATGAAATCGAACCATATAAAGGCGCTGAATTAGCGGCTGAGGTGGGTGCGGTTTCAGCAGACCACCTCCTTAAAGCCTCTGATGAAGGCATTAAGAAAATGGCTGAGACCGGGGTGATCGCAGTCTTGCTGCCGGGAACCGCTTTTTTCCTTATGGCTGAAATGGCCAATGGGCGAAAGATGATCGATGCAGGAGTTCCAGTGGCATTATCAACAGATAGTAATCCCGGGTCTTCTCCAACCGTCTCCCTTCCGCTCATCATGAATTTAGGCTGCCTGAAAATGGGGATGACCCCTGCTGAAGTGTTAACAGCGGTTACGATTAATGCAGCCCATGCGATCAAACGGGGACATGAAGTCGGAAGTCTTGAAGTCGGAAAGAAAGCAGACTTAAACATTTTTAAAGTGCCAACCTATATGCATCTGCAATATATGTACGGAGAAAACCACATTGACACCGTACTTAAAAAGGAAAAGTTGAAGTCAGTAAGGGGGTAAGAACATGGAAAGATACCCCTATCCTCAATTAAAACGGCCATCCTTTTCCTGGCATGCAAGTGAAGAGGTGACAGAGCCAAAGGTACATGAATGGATCAAGACGATACCAGGGGATGGGCAAGTCAGTTGGGAAGTTGTTGATGTAACCATACTGGGAGTCCCACTTTCCCGTTCGTCAATCAGTGCTTCTTCTGCAAGTGAAAACCCGGATGCCATGAGAAGGGCCTGGAAGTCTTTTGCAACTTATAACTTGGATTATGATGTTGATCTTTCCGAGTTGAGTGTCATAGATCTAGGGGATGTCAGGCAGCATGTAACGGACATTGCTGTCTGCCACCAAAATATCACTGATGCCATGATAAGCATGAGAAAGGCCCACCCCAAATCATTTCCGATTGTGATGGGAGGGGACCATTCCATCACAGCTATGCTCTTAAAAGGCTGGAAACAAGCTCATCCTGAAGAGAGAGTTGGTATTCTTCAGTTCGATACTCACTTTGACCTGAGGGACTTATCCAGTGACGGTCCAAGCAATGGAACCCCGATCCGGAATTTAATTGAAAGCAAAACGATCAGGGGAGAAGACGTTTATAATATCGGTCTTCATGGTTTCTTTAACGCGAAATCGTTAAAGGAATATGCAGTGGAAACAGGTGTGAACTATACCACACTTAGAGCAGCCAGGAAAGCTGGAATCGAATCTGTCGTGAAGAAATCCCTGGAAGAATTGGAAAGCAAAGTGGATACGATTTATTTGACCGTCGACATGGATGTTCTGGATATTGGAATTGCCCCTGGAGCACCTGCCTCTACTCCTGGAGGAATGAGAACAGATGAACTCTTTGAAGCGGTCCGTCTTGCAGGCACTTCATCCAAGGTGAAAGGGATGGATATTGTATGCTTGGATCCCATTAAAGATGTAGCTGATGCGACTGTAAAATCCGGCGTGCATGTAATGCTTTCTTTCTTAACAGGATATAAACAGCGGGACTTAAGGTATTAAGACGAAGGGAATATCTTCCTTTGTCTCTAATTAAATTTCAGAATATTAAATTTTTTAAAACAGGGGGAAAAGAGTTTGGCGAATCCAAATATCAATACACCGCAAATTGAGCAGACACCAAAGATTCATTCTTCAGCAGGTCTAATCAAATTTTTTGTCTTTAGTTTAATCGGTATATTTATGTTTTTCATTCCAATTACTGTAGCTGGCAAGTCTTCCATTCCTTTGGACCATCTGGTTACATGGGTTAGAGACACAGTCCCGTCAGCCGTCCCATATTATGCAGTACTTGTTATTTTGCTAGGAGCCATTTATCCGTTCGCCAAAAAAACATGGAACAAAAGTGCAGTAGATATCGTGTTCTCAATTTTTAAGGTTCTTGGTTTCGTCGCAGCCTCCATGATTGTATTTGGGGTCGGTCCGACCTGGTTACTTGCGCCAAACATGGGAACATTCCTTTTTGAAAAATTAGTCATCCCCGTTGGATTGTTGGTTCCCATAGGATCGGTGTTTTTAGCAATGCTGGTTGGTTACGGTTTATTAGAATTGGTCGGTGTCCTTGTTCAGCGAATTATGAGGCCTGTCTGGAAAACACCTGGACGATCGGCTATCGATGCAGTAGCCTCCTTTGTGGGAAGTTATTCTATCGGGCTTTTAATCACCAATCGAGTATTTAAAGAAGGAAAGTATAGTGTCAAAGAGGCTACCATTATTGCAACTGGCTTCTCGACTGTTTCAGTAACGTTTATGATTGTAATCGCAAACACATTAGGACTAATGGAAATCTGGAACCTTTACTTTTGGACAGCATTGATAGTTACTTTTTTAGTAACAGCCATTACAGTAAGAATTTGGCCGCTGAACAAAATTAGTGATGATTATTATACCGAAGAAGGCCATCCAGAAGAAGTTATTAGAACACGAGTCTTCCAAACTGCCTGGTCAAATGCAATGAAAGCTGCAGATGAGGCACCTGGTATAGGGAAAAACATCTGGGAAAATCTTAAAGACGGGTTTGTAATGACAATGAGCATACTTCCGTCAATCATGTCTGTTGGGTTATTAGGATTGGTTTTAGCGGAATACACTCCAGTCTTTGATATCATTGGATATATCTTCTACCCGTTTACATGGGCCCTGCAGATTCCTGAACCGATGCTGGCAGCAAAGGCAGCTGGAATTGAAATCGCTGAAATGTTCCTGCCGGCTTTATTAGTGGTTGAAGCACCGCTGATCACCAAATTTATAACAGCAGTTGTTTCTGTTTCTGCTATCTTATTTTTCTCTGCTACAATTCCATGTATCCTTTCTACAGATATCCCAGTAAGCATACCAAAGCTGTTAGTCGTATGGATTCAGCGTACAATTTTAACACTAATAATAGTAACACCAATTGCATTTTTGTTTTTGTAAAAGGCGCTTGTCGTAAACTATGTTGCTATTGGATATTAACTTTGAAAAATATCTTTATAATTAAATACTAAGCAGTTAAGAAAAGAGCTACTCTCTTCATTTAATGAGAAATCTTTAGGATCCGGGGGAAAATCCGGCTCTTGGGATTTTTCCGAAAAAGCAACAATCAATCTGAAAGCAGCCTTGAAAAAATATTGGGGCCAGACCTCCGGTACGAAACTCCCCGTTGGAGGTAGTATATTTCCAGTATGAATAAAAAGGGGTATATAAGAATTCGATGAGATCATAAGCAATATGAAAAAGTATCTTCTTTCTCAGGATTGTTTGGTTTTACAATTAAACAATTCCACAAAAGAAGATACTTTTTCATTTGTTTTTTAGTTGGAAGAAAGGTTTTGGGCCATCACGATAGCGATTTCGTTCTTCATATGGTGTGGTTTTTGCAGCATGAGAACCGTAAATAACATCCAGTGAATGAACTCTTCTCTTAGACAGACTGCTTCCGCCCTTGAGTTAAGCATGAGAAGCTGGAATGGTTTGAATCGAAGGCATAACGTGAATAAATACTGTATGAAGGGTTTTCTGAAAAAAAGCTTTTTTTCTAAAAGATTGTTGCAAAATTATATTCATTCATTAGATAACGCCACAATTTGGTGAAAAAGAAGAATAGACCTGCTTATCAGTTCTAGGGAGAAACCTTAGCATCCGGGAGATAATGCTGATCTTGGATTTTTACAAAAGTTAATATATATGAAAAAAGTCTTTTTTACCGGCTTTTTTAATAAACTGCTGCTTAAGACTGATATTTTCCCTTTATCCCTTTGCGTAGGCGGATTGGAGCGGAAGGCGGACGATCTCCTGTCGGACTAGCGGGACAGGTGAGCCCCACAGGCGCAGCCGAGGAGCATTCCTGTTTATAAACTTTTAGAGGTCTTGAAAAAGAAAAAGTCCTCTTGTATGATGCATGAGTGTCAACGACCAAATCGAAACTCACTACCATACAGGAGGACCATAATGAATCGTAATATGAATCACAAAATTAATCAAGTCTCCGAAGACACCCTGGTCATTGGAATCGACATTGCCAAAAAGAAACACTTCGCATGTGCGATGGATGACCGTGGTCGTGTCTTACAAAAATCTTTTCCATTTTTTCAATCACAAGCTGGATTTGAACAGCTGGACAAAAGAATTCAATCTCTACAAGCTTTACACGAAAAATCAAAGGTTATAGTGGGCTTTGAACCCACCGGACACTACTGGATGAACTTAGCTGCGTATTTGGTCGACCAGCACATTCAGTTTGTCATGGTGAACCCTATGCATGTGAATAGAACAAAAGAGTTAGATGATAATCTTCAAACCAAGAACGACCAGAAAGACGCACGTGTGATCGCCAGCTTAATACGTGACGGCCGTTTCAACTATTCACGAACCTTAGAAGGGGTAGAAGCCGAACTTCGTAATGGATCTAGTCTACGTTCTAAGATACAAGAAGACCTTACAGCTCTCAAAAACCGTATGATCCGATGGATAGATCTTTATTTTCCCGAGTTTCATCATGTATTTAAGAGCTTTGGAAAAAACGCTTGTGCCGTACTTGAGAAGACACCTTTACCTATTGATTTTGATGGGAAAAGTGATGAAGCCCTTATTGAGCTTTACAAAAGTGTGGAGGGACTAAAATGTCTTTCTGTTTCTAGTATCAAAAAGGTAAAAGCCGCAGCCCCTCAGACCATTGGGTTAAAGGAAGGGCTGGAAATGGCACGTTTTGAGATGAATACGTTAATTACTCAATTTAAATCTCTCTCCAACCAACTGGAGATCTTATCAGCCAGATTAACTGAGCTGGCTGAACAAATGCCCGACTACGAGTATATCCTTTCAATGGATGGGTTGGGTGAAAATACAGCTGTTGATTTACTCTCTGAGATAGGCTCTCTAAGCCGATATGAGCATCCACGCCAATTAATTAAACTAGGGGGACTCACACTTAGAGAAAACTCTTCTGGCCAACATAAAGGCCAAAAGAAAATCTCGAAAAGGGGGCGTAGGAAATTAAGGGCCATATTATTTAGGGTCATACTTCCTTTGATTCAACACAACGCTGCCTTTAAGGCTTTATATCACTACTACACAACTCGTACTGTCAATCCACTGAAGAAGAAAGAAGCTATGGTTGTATTATGTGGCAAGTTACTGAAAATCCTACACGCCTTGTGTACCAAACGTGTTCACTTTAATGAAAACCTTATTATCGCAGACCTTCATTGCCTCCAAGAGGCGGCTTGAGCACTTTCTTAGTAGTTTGATATCTAAACAATAAGATGACACGGAGAAGCCGGCACCGAATGAGCCATTAGACCAAGAGTCCCTCGAGGAGCATCGCCAGCCTCTGCCTTATGAATAGACCGAACGAAGGAATGTACGCGCTAGACGCCAAGAGACATGGGAGGGTACGTCACCATAAGAAAAGCAGAGATCCAAGGTGCATCACATAGGTACTGAGAGTTAATAATTTCCAATTAGCTCTAGCGAAGCGTTAGGTGGATTTTACAAATTCTTATAGAATTAGAAAATCTTGATTATTTGCCACACAGAAAAAATTTAGAGACATTAAAAACTGCTTTAAACGTTGATACTCCAACATTTCTAGAGGGAGGCTCATCCAGCTACAGCGGCCAGCGACTAGCAGATTTCGGTCTCTCTCCTTACGATAAGTCATCATCGAATCACTGTCGCTCTTCGTGATTCCTTTATCTCATACGAGAGCCCTAAAATCTGTACGTCGCTGAACGGCCGCTTGCACTTGTGCTTCACCGCCCGCCCCGCGGAGTCGAACGTCTGGAGCGGAAATCCATTACTTTTCAACGTCACAATCTTAACGAAAAGAGCCAAAAGGAAAAAATGAAACCCTTCAATAAAGCCGGTTGGCAGAAACTCATTTCTTTCCAGCAAGAAATAAAGAGGAGGTTTTCTCATTGAAAGAAGGAATTCATCCAAACTCTCAAAAAGTCGTCTTTATGGATACGAACAGCGGGTATAAATTTTTGACCAGTTCCACACTATCATCTTCAGAAACCATTGATTGAGGAAGATGGGAGCACCTATCCGCTGATCAAAGTAGAAGTCAGTTCAGATACCCATCCTTTCTACACAGGCGTCCAGAAGTTCGCAGACCGCGGCGGCCGTGCAGATCGTTTCCTTAAAAAGTACAATATGGAGCGGCCGAAGGATAAGTAACATTATTTTTAATAAAAAAAGCGGATTCCATTCAATTGGAATCCGCTGTTTGATGTATAGGAGACAATTATTTGAAAGAAGCATATCCTTCATCAGCCATGACAACACTGCCATTGATGGCGCTCGCTTCTTCAAGGGAAAGAAGGTAGACTGTGTCAGCCAGTTGTTCAGGCTGAGTCAATTTGTTGCCCATAACTTTGGATTTCATGGAGTCAATGATGCCTTTATCTTTATAACCCTGGATAATCGGAGTATCCACCACTCCAGGTGCAACCCCAACGACACGGATTCCATAAGGAGCCATTTCCAAGGCTGCTGATTTCGTCATCATGTTCACAGCTCCCTTTGTAGCGTGGTAAGCAAAGGTGCCAGGTGATGCGAGGATTCCAAATACGGAAGTTGTATTGATAATAACCCCTTTAATACCCAGTTCTTTCATCTTTTTCCCGGCAGCGATGATCCCATAGGCAACTCCATGCTGGTTGATATCAATGATTTTGTGGTAAATTTCAAGATTCATATCCATCACCGGTGTCGGGCTTCCGATTCCAGCGTTGTTGAACATTACATCAATCCGCCCGAATTCCTCAACCGTTCTGTCGATCAAGGCTTGAACATCTTCATGGCTTGAAACATCTGTTTTAATAAAGATGGCTTCGCCGCCTTGTGCGTTGATGCTTTCAACTGTTTCATTTCCTGCCAATTCATTAAAATCGGCAACGACAACCCGATCACCTTTTTTGGCAAATTTAAAGGAAGTTTCCTTTCCGATTCCGCTTGCTCCTCCTGTAATAACCGCAACTCTTTTAGTCATAATAATAGACCCTCCTGATAGTAGTAGATATTTAGTCAATTTAAATTTTACCATTGAAATGGCTTTCATAAAATTTAATAATAGTAAGGGAAGCTTAAGTGAAACTTAATTAAAAATTTCACACAGAAGCATAAATAAAAGGGGAATTATCATGAATATAGATCAATTGGAACATGTAATAGAGGTCGCCAATACAGGCTCACTGACAAAGGCAGCGGAGAATCTGCATGTCAGTCTTTCGGCGATCAGCCAATCAATCAGCAAGCTCGAAAAAGAACTGGGAATTCAATTGTTCATCAGAAACCGAAACGGTGCAGTGCCTACTTTTGAAGGGAAAGGTATCATTGAAAAAGCCGTTGAAACCCTGGTGAAAGTGAATGAATTAAAAGAAGAAGCCAACAAATACTCCGACAGCCTTGCGGGTGAATTGAAAATCGGGATCATTCCTAGTCCGACCAACTTTTTGATAGATATTGTTTCAACATTCAAATCCGATTATCCAAATGTGAAAATCGAAATCTATGAAAAGGGACCGATGGAAATCCTGGAGGACATTCATCATCATCGTCTTGATATTGGATTGATCCTTACTTCACAAACATTATTGGAAGAGGACCATACTTTGCGATGTGAACCGCTTTTGGAAGGAAGGATGGTTGCGGCTGTAAATAAAAACTCTCCTCTTGCGAAGATGGAGACGATTTCACCAAGCGACCTGATTGCCAATACATTGGTCTTATATAATGATGATTACATTAAGAGTTTTACAGAAGATATCCTTTCCGGATATGGGAAAATCGATATTATGTTTACCAGTAATAATCTCGATGCCATTAAACGAGCTGTGCAAAAGGGAATGGCTGTCACTGTCGGGCTGGATTATTCCTTCAACAGCCACCAGCCTTTTCAAACAGGGGATATTGTTTCTGTTCCTATCAAGGGACCAAGAGATGAAAGAGTTTATTTTACTCTTGTCCGGAAAGAGGGAAAGGTACCCTCAAGGACAGTAAAGGAATTTATGAAGAGAACCAGAAGAGCATTTTAGTTAAGGCTATTTTCGCATACATTGTTGCTTTCGGAAAATCCCTAAAGCCGGATTTTCCCCCTGGATACTAGGCTTTTTCGCTCTAGACGAAGAGAGAAGCTCTTTTCTCTCTTGTTTAACAGGATTTTCCGGGTTAATTATGGCGCTATCTTTCGCAATTAATATCAAACAGCCACAAAGTTTACGAAAAGAGCCTTAGTTAAAGTCTTTTTGAGAATAGCATGCTGCTTTCGAGTGAATTAGGACGAGTTTAAAAGCAACACATCCGAAAAGAGCTTAGTTAATAGAAACAAAAGGTATTCTTCACAAAAACAGAAGGAAAATCAAATTTTTGATCCGATATAAAAGACATAAAAATAATTTAATAGCGAGGTTTTTTATGTCTATCAAAATGAAACTGCTGATTATCCTGTCAATCAACTTTCTGATTCCCATTTTCACATTCGGGTACTATTCTTTTAACTATTTATCTTCCGGGGAAGTAAGAACCATATTTACCATTCTGGGTATTATGCTGGTTTATGCCTGCATTCAGAACTATTTTGTCATAAAGTCGATTGCAAGACCGCTCCGCCTTACCAAGGGCGCTATGGAAAAGATTGCAGAGGGCGACCTGAACACGCGCTTGGATATCACGCAAAAGAATGAGCTGGGTGATATGGCCAGAAGTCTGAACAAAATGACGGCAAACATCAAAGAGATGATTCAGAAGATTGATTCGGCTTCCACTGAACTGGCCGTTTCCGCAGAAAGTCTGACAGCGGTATCAGAAGAAACGGCAGCAGCAAGCGAAGGTGTTTCGCAAGCTGTTCAGGGGATAGCTGCAGGGTCTGCTCATTCTGCACAGGAAGCGGATGAAGCAAGCCGCCTCATCGGCTCTTTATCTGACCAGCTGGCACAAGTACATAGCCAGGCAGAAAACATCAGCAGCTTTTCTTCCGAAGCGAATAAGGCGAGCGAGACCGGCCTTGAAAAGATGCGCCATCTTAATGATTCTTTTGAAGCATCATCTATTTCACTTTCATCCGTTCGCGATGTGGTAATGGATCTTGACAGCAAGATCAGAGACATTGAACAGGTTATTCTCTCCATCAATGCGATTTCAGAGCAGACGAACCTGCTGGCTCTTAATGCAAGTATAGAAGCAGCCAGAGCGGGTGAACAAGGAAAGGGATTTGCAGTGGTCGCCGAGGAAGTTAGGAAGCTGGCTGAACAATCGGCTCTGGCGACAGACAGGGTGAAAGGGACGATAATTTCTATCCAGTCGCAGTCAAAGAAGGCAGTTGAGGAAATGAACAAGACAAAGGATTCTCAAACAGTGCAAAGCAAGTCGGTGGCTGAAACCTTAACTTCGTTTGAAACGATTGCATCCGTTTTTGAAAAGGTATCCGATTCAATCATCACAATCAGTAAGGAAGTACAGCAAATCAACTCAAGCAAAAATATAGTTGTAGAATCCATCTCAGGAATAACAAACATGACCAAGCAGTCTGCGGCTGCATGCCAAGAGGCGGGTGCCTCAACAGAAGAACAAGTCAAGGCATTCTCTTCTGTCACTCATACAGCCGAGCAGCTCAATGAATCCAGCCGCGAACTGAAAAAATTGATGAATTATTTTTCAATCTAGAAAAAATGGCGGCTTCAGAAAGAATACTGCGGCATTAACCACCAAGGTTATTGCCGTTTTTTTATTGCCTCTTTTCTAAGAGGTTGTTGCTTTTAAATACATTTTTCATCCTCCTTCCCCTATTACCTAGAAGGATTGGAGCGGAAGGCGTCCGACCTCCTGCGGGAGTAGCGGGACAGGTGAGACCAAGGTTACGTACCCACTGGAACGTAACCCCGCAGGCGAAGCCAGCTCCAGCGGCCAGCGACTAGCAGATTTCGGTCTCTCTCCTTGCGATAAGTCATCATCGAATCGCTTCACTCTTCGTGATTCCTTTATCTCATGCGAGAGCCCTACAATCTGTACGTCGCTGAACGGCCGCTTCCGCTTTTTATGAAGCCGAGGAGGCCGGGCGCCCGCCCCGCGGAGTCGCGCGCCTGGAGCGGAAATCCGTTACTATTAAACTGACACAATCTTTGCGAAAACAGCCTTTTTATTGCCGAGTTTCAGGGGTTGCAATGAAAGTTTTTTTCTGTTTTAATAGTGGATAGAACTTAATCGTAATAATTACGATTTAAAAAAATACTGGAGGTTTTCTGAAATGAAACAAGGAATTCACCCTGATTACCAAAAAGTAGTATTCATGGATACAAACAGCGGATATAAATTTTTAACAAGCTCGACGATGGGTTCATCGGAAACGATTGAGTGGGAAGATGGCAGCACGTATCCTTTGATTAAAGTGGAAGTCAGCTCTGACACGCACCCGTTTTATACTGGAGTACAGAAATTTGCCGACCGCGGAGGCCGTGCGGACCGTTTCTTGAAAAAATATAATATGGAACGACCGAAATAAACCTGCGGAGGAAACGATATGAACGAACATTTAATGGAGATTCTGGCGAGGGATATTGTCGCCGGACTCCCTCCTTATAAAAGAGAAGTCTATGAATATGTGGTCGGGGCAGAAGATGAACTCGCTTCGCAATCCGAAACCTCCGACCAGTTCATGTCCCTGCTTGTAAAACACTCTCCTCATAAGCAGGCGGCTGCCCGGTTCAATATGACGTACGGAAAGTTGATAGTCCTTATGAGGGAAATTGAAAGCGAAATTGATGAAAAGCTGAAGGAAAAGGAAGCCAAGATAAAATGGATTGATTACAGTGATAATTTCAAGGGAAATAGCGGAGCTTCGACCAATAGAAGCTTACAATTCATGTTCATGATATAAATTTTTTTGACAAATAAATCGTAATCATTACTAATAAAGACAGAAAGGAAGATAAGCAATGGCCAAAAAATCAAAAGTGGTTAAAGAGAAAAAGCGACAGGAGATAGTTGAACGATATGCAGAGCTAAGGAGAGAGCTTAAAGAAAAAGGAGATTATGAAGCTTTGAAAAAACTGCCCCGTGACTCTTCTTCCACACGATTGAAGAATCGCTGTGAAGTCACAGGCCGTCCGCGCGGATACCTACGCAAATTCAAAATGTCCCGTATTGCTTTCAGGGAACTGGCCCACAAAGGACAGGTTCCTGGTGTGAAGAAGTCCAGCTGGTAAAAAGGAAAAGGAAGATTGATATGCACAATTGGATCATTATTGGCGGAGGTATACACGGCTGTACCATTGCTGCCTTTCTTCTTAAGAGCGGAAGGGCAAGTGCAGGGGATATCCTGATCATTGACCCGAATGATAAGCCCCTCTCTAACTGGAAGAGAAACACGGAACGGATTGGAATGGAATACTTGAGGTCTCCTGCGGTTCATCATATTGACCTCAATCCATTCAGCTTGAAAAAAGCTGCAAGTCCCCAAGACTCCAGAGCTTTCTATGGATATTATAAACGGCCCTTACTCTCCTTTTTTAATGAGCATAGTGATGAGGTGCTTAAACAGACCGGCCTGGATGAGGCGTGGATGCAGGGGAGGGTTATGGATGTAACACGGGAGTCGGAAAGCTGGAGAGTGTTCACAGAGGAAGGGGACATGGCAGAAGGGCGGAACATTGTCATTGCGATAAGCCTCAATGATCAGCCTGTAATCCCTCAATGGGCAGCAGAACTGCAGCACCCTAACTCCCGTTTCATCCATCATATTTTTAGTCCTTCCCTGCCTGATTTTGAAAAACTGAAGCCGCCCATCGCAGTGATTGGCGGAGGAATTACAGCGGCGCATACCTGCATCAAACTCAGCCGGCTTTTTCCGGGAAAGGTAACTCTTCTGAAAAGGCATCCTTTTCGCGTTCATGATTTTGACAGCAACCCGGGCTGGCTGGGACCGAAATACATGGAAGGCTTTTTAAAGCTGGACGATTATCAAAAGAGGAGAGAGGCTATTCAAAGGGCAAGGCACCGGGGATCTTTAACCAGCGAGCTGAATGCCAAACTTTCCAGGCTGACTCGTGTTGGAGCCTTGAAGGTTGTTGATGGAGAAGTTACTTCGGTCGATATGGAAACCTCTGCTGTTATATTAAAATTAAAAGGCGGCAGTCAGGTTGAATTCCGGTCGGTACTATTGGCCACAGGCTTCCAGCCGGCAATGCCTGAACAGGAATGGCTGAAGAAATTGATCCTGCAGCACAATCTACAATGTGCGCATTGCGGTTATCCAATTGTGAAGCCTACTCTTGAATGGTGTCCGCATCTCTATGTCTCCGGGCCTCTTGCAGAGCTTGAGATCGGACCGGTCTCCCGAAATATTTCAGGAGCGCGTAAGGCGGCGGAACGGATTGTCTTCAACAAAGTGTAGTGGAAGTAATCTAAATGCGGTTCATGAAATAAATGAAAACCCACCGCCTTTTCCATAGCTGGAATGAGGGAGTGGGTTTTTTGAAGTAACTTCAGGTTTGGTCCTTTTCACTGGCTAAGCGCCAGTTGGGCTGAGAACTTTGAGCTGAAGTGTTCATTAGAAGCTCTCTATGTGCCAATTAGGCTAAAAAGTACAGCTGTAGTGCTGCTGAGACCAAAGAGCAAACAGCTTCTATTCAAAAGAAGTCCATTAGGGGTTTACACAGCAGCACTTTTTGCAGCTGTACAGATTTATTAGTACTTACTCTGCCGCATCACTATAAAGCTTAGAGTCTTGGATCCCCTTAATGAAATCTTCCGCTGCTTGAAAAGATTCATAAAGAAATAGCAGCAAGTCGCCTTCCTTGGAATGGTCCCAGGCAAATTGGTAGGCTTCAGTCTCGTCTAAGATAACGGGTGAACAGGAAGGATCACCGTAATGAGCTTGAGCTTCATTGAGCATAATTGCCGGAACTTCTCCGGTTACCCTGCCTCTCAAATCTTTATCTTCCTTGATGATAAGAGAATCAGAGTTTGAAGCTGCAATCCTGCTCATCTCAATTATGGCACTGTCCTGTCTGTCGCCGGCAGAGGAAATGACTGTGATCGTCCGATTCCGGCTGATATGTTCAACCGCATCAAAAATTGCCTTCAGGCCAGCCTGGTTATGTGCATAGTCGACGATGATTTCCCTCCCTTGGATACTAGTGCGATTGAATCGTCCGCGGGAGTGGGCGGCGTCAGGTTTGAAAGTGAGCACTCTTTCCTTTAAGTCTTCAATGGTAACGCCTTGGGAATGTGAAGCGGCAAGAGCCTGCAGCAGGTTGGAAACGTTATGCCTGGCTGTTCCCTCAATAGTGATGGGGACATCACAAACAGGTAAAAATGGATGATGAGTCCCTTTATCATGAAAAATGATCATTCCTTCGCGATTTACATACCAGGCTGTTCCATCATTCTCGATGGCTTTCCGGATGACCGGATTACTTTCATCCAAAGAAGTAAAAATCACCGTACCAGCAGTGTGAGAAGCCATTTTGACCGTTTCATCATCATCGGCATTCAGCACGCAATATCCGTCTTCCGCTACCACTTCAGGTATCAGCCTTTTTAACTTGACCAGCTGTTGAAAGGTTTCAATTCCATCAAGTCCTAAATGGTCTTCGCTGACATTTGTCACAATTCCCACATCGCAATATCGAAAAGCCAGACCTTCCCGCAAGATTCCTCCACGCGCGGTTTCAAGGACGGCAAAGTCAGTCTTAGGGCTGCCCAAAACCTTCCTTGCACTGATTGGTCCGCTGCAATCTCCCGAATCAATTTGTTTATCGCCGATATATACCCCGTCTGAATTGGTCATGCCGACGACAGAACCGCTGCCTTCCAAGAGATGCTTAACAAGTCTTGTAGTGGTGGTCTTTCCATTGGTTCCAGTAACTGAAATGATAGGGATGGAGGCTTCTTTTCGATCTTTGAAAAGGTATTGAACAATATCCTTGCCTGCTTCCCGTCTCTTTCCTTTGCTGGGATGGAGATGCATCCTGATACCCGGCGCCGCATTAATCTCGAGAATTGCTGTTGTTTCCGGGCTGAACGGCTTAGTGATATCCCGGCATATCAAATCGACACCTGCTACATCCAACCCGATAGCTTCCGCTGCATTTTCAGCGATTTCCTTGATTGAAGGGTGGACTTCGTCGGTTACATCAATGGCCTGTCCTCCTGTAGAAAGATTGGCACTGCCGACAGCCTGGATGATCTGCCCTTTTTCCAAGACGGACTGGAATGAAAGGTCCTGACTTTCCAGAAAGCATTTGACTGTCTGATTCATTGGAATCTTTGTGATTGGCTTTTCATGACCGGATCCCCTGAGAGGATTTTGGTTCTCTGCTTCTATCAGTTTTTCAATGGTATCTTTTCCGTTGCCGATTAAAAAGGGAGCGGTACGCAGGCTGGCAGCTGTCAATTTGTTATCAATGACGAGAAGGCGGTAGTCACTTCCATCATAAAAACGCTCTATGATAAGATCTTCCTTCAGCGGTTCAAGACAGTAAAGGGCATTGAATAATTCTTCTTTGTTCTTAATATTGGTAATGACACCCTTACCCTGTCTGCCATGGAGCGGCTTCAGAACCAGCGGGTAGCCGATACGGTCGGCTGCCGCAAAAACTTCTTCCCTTGAGGCGGCGGTTTCGCCTTTTGGCACAGGAAGGCCGGCTGCTTGTAGAATTTGTTTGGCTGCCTGTTTATCGCAGGCATTTTCTACCGCAAGATGGGAGGTCTGGCTGGTAATTGTGGCCTGGACATGTTTTTGTTTGGAGCCTGTACCAAGGCGGAGCAGGCTTTGGCTGCCTATTCGCTCCACCGGGATTTTCTTTTCCTGCGCAGCAGAATAGATCGCTTCCGTACTGGGTCCAAGTTTATTTTCATAGTACAAAGCGGAAACTCTGTCAATATAAGGTTGTACGGAAAAAGGTGTTTCACCATCGAGGATCCGCTGAACGATTTCCATGGCTGCTTTGAAAGAGTACAATCCTGATGTTTTCTCTTTATAATCAAAGGTAACAAAGTAAATGCCTTTCTTTTTGCTGGTCAAGGTCTTGCCATGCTTCACCTTGATGCCGGCGAGATGCTGGAGTTCAAGTGCCATATGTTCCATAATATGGCCCATCCAGGTGCCTTCATTCAGACGCTCGATGAATGCGCCTTCATATCCGCGTGAACAAGTATGGGTGTTAAGGGAGGGAATTAGTTCCTCCAAGGCTTCAGGGAATCCGGGTATTTCATTGGAAGGCAGATATTCCAGATCTTCCAGGTCCAGTTCTATCCACATTGTGGGCTTATAGCTGAAATAATTAGGGCCTTGCAGATATCTGACACGATTGATCTTCATTCTTGTTTCCTCTCTTCTACTTAGAATGTATGACAGATTTATTAATAAGGTTGAACCTGAAACCGGCTTTTAGTGTATGAAGCTTGAAATTGGTAGCTGTAAGTTCACTGCTTTCTTCAGGAACATCCGGCCTGAACACTTCTCCTTCTTGGCCGTCAACAATAAACACTTGATGCTCTCCAATAACCTCGAATTCATTGTCCTTTAACAATATTGCGGTGTTTTCATCAATCCCGATCCCTATCATTCCCGGCATCTCAGCCATCGCGCCGATAAGCCTGCCGAATCTTCCCCTCTGAGAAAAGTGCTGATCGATAATAAGGTCTTCCAGAAATCCAAATCCTTTCCCCATATAGACCTTCAGGGTGTCATCATGCAGCTTTAATTTTGAGGAAACGATCATTTCCTTTCCCATGATCGAAGCCCCGGCACTTGTTCCAGCCAGGATCATTCCTTCTTTCCATCTTCTCAGGAGAGAGTCGTGAAAGGTTGTGCCTGCAATCCGCTCGGCCAATAGAGATTGATTGCCTCCCGTGATGAAAAGAGCAGATATTTTTTCCAAGGAATCATTCAATTCCAGGCTGTCGGCTTTCTCCCTGGAAGAGATTGAAAGAGTAATAGAATCATGAATGCCCAGTTTGGTGAAAGTATCTTTATAGATACTGCTGATTTCATCAGGAACCCGAGAAGCCGCAGGCAGGATCCCTACCTTACCGCCCCTTTTCATTGCAAGGTCCGCAAATGTTTGCAAAATAGACAAGCCTTCATACTTTTCTTCGTTCCCGCCAATAATTAGCAATTCGCCAGCAGACATTATATTCACCTTTTCTGTAAAAAAATTCTAATAAAACCAAGCTTTATATACCCAGGTCTTCTTAAAGAAAAACCTCATAAAAATAAAAATTAGTTTTATGGGAAAATTGTGACATTAAACCTGAGAAAGCTGCTGATCAGGTGGGAATTGGTCATAAAATGGTATCCGTCTGCAAGGCCGACGGACAAGGGAATGCCGGACAAGGAGGAAGTGAGAGGAGGCAGCATTGTCAGTTGGAAAAGGATTTTAGAAGTAAATAAATAACCGCGAATCTTCCCTTTTAGGAGATTCGCGGTTATGGTATTTAAGGAAACGCAATGGAGCTGGTCACCATCAGTGAAGGACAGCATGTTTTCGGTCGACTTTATTGTTCCTGCGGTCTTTTAATCGCTTTGTGATATAAGGAAGGGCAAATCGATCAATTCCCCAGAAGTAAGCTCCGCCTCCAGTGAAGAGAAGGACGATGGCTGCAGTGTACAGGACAGGGTTTGTGCTTACTGTGCCAGCCAGCAGGAAGTTCAAATTCATGAATGCTGCAGCTAGTAAAGCCGGGATCGTTGCAGCACCCGTTATAAGTCCCAGCCCAACAAGTACTTCACCCCAAGGAATCAGGATATTGAAGAGTTGTGTATTAGGAAGAGCAACATTTTCCAGGAAGCCTGCATACCAGCCTTGTACGGCAGGGTGCTCACCAGTCGCCTTTGCAATTGCTCCTTGCAGGAACCCAGTTGTATCAAAACCGTCCGCTACTTTGTGCCAGCCGGCTTCAAGCCACTGAATGCCGAGCCATATTCTTAATACAGTCCAGACCATTGCAGCTTGAGGAGTTTTCCACCATCTCATAATAAACATCTCCTTATTATTTTGTGAATAATTTCACATATAGGTGTAAAAGAATTGAGATAAAGCCGGCCAGCTTTAGAGTTGCTTAGAGAGCAGGGAGTGAGTTTGTGAATATTTTCACTTACTCTCTACACTTATAATATACTCCCGATGACCCGGTTTGGCAACGGCTTTCACAGATCTTTCACATTTGTTTTTGGCGTCTTATCTGGAGGGGAGCTTATTCAGAAGGCTGTATTGGAGAGGGGGCTATAGGGATCTATTAGTTGCGTTGAATTGAGCCATAGAGGTTTGCGGAGGGGAGCGATACCGCTTCTTTGATTGATGCACATGCTTCCGCTGCGAGGTACATTATAATCGGTTTTATTGAATTTGATGTACTGCGCTGATGCTGCGAGGTACATTATAATGAAGTTTTATGAATTTGATGTACCGCGCTGATGCTGCGAGGTACTTTATAATGGAGTTTTATGAATTTGATGTACCGCGCTGATGGTCCGAGGTACATTATAATCGGTTTTTTTGGATTTGATGTACCGCGCTGACGCAGCGAGGTACATTAAAATCGATATTTTTGGATTTGATTGTACCGCGCGTTCACGGGAAGGGCTGGTTCGTCGATAGAGGTTCTAAAATCGTTGATAGGACAGGCAAACTCGTTGATAGAGAATAGGTTTTCGTCGATAGCACAATCATTTTCGTTGATAGGCCGCGTCTTTTCGTGGGCAGCACAAGCTGCTTCATTGTAGGATCCACATTTTCGTCGATAAGAACCCCCTTTTATCATCCTCAGGAAACAATCGAAAAAAGAAATACATAAATAGGAAATATCCTCGTGTTATAGAATACTTTTTTGCCAGCCGGGTATAAGTTTTATATTCCACTATTAGGAGGCTAATAATGAAAGCTGTAACGTATCAGGGTTCAAAGGATATCCAAGTCAAAGAGGTTGAAGACCCGAAGATCCAGAAGCCGGATGACATAATCGTCAAGATCACATCGACGGCGATTTGCGGTTCCGATCTTCACTTGTATCAGGGAAACCTGCCGTTGAGGCCGGGATATATTATTGGACATGAGCCGATGGGTATCGTTGAAGAAACCGGACCTGATGTCACCAGGGTAAAAAAAGGTGACAGAGTCGTCCTGCCGTTTAATGTGTCCTGCGGGCACTGCTTTTATTGCCAGCATGATATGGAAAGCCAATGTGATAATTCAAATCCGCATAAAGATACTGGAGGTTACTTCGGATATACCGAGCAATATGGTAACCATCCAGGCGGGCAGGCTGAATACTTACGGGTTCCGTTTGGGAACGCAATGCCCTTCAAGGTGCCCGAATCCTGTGATTTAGCTGATGAAGCACTGTTATTCATGTCCGATGTGCTTCCGACAGCTTACTGGAGTATCGAACATTCCGGGATGAAACCTGGAGACACGGTCATTGTCCTTGGCTGCGGCCCTATTGGATTGATGGCACAGAAATTTGCCTGGATGAAAGGCGCCGGCAGGGTCATCGCCGTTGATAATCTGCCGTATCGTCTGCAAAAAGCAAAGCAGAATAATAATGTAGAAATTTTCAACTTTGACGAATTCAAGGAAATGGGACAGCATTTGAAGGAAGTCACCGGGGGCGGTGCCGACATCGTCATTGACTGTGTAGGTATGGATGGTGAAAAGAGCGCAGTGGAAAAAGTAGAGCAGAAGCTGAAGCTCCAAGGCGGAACTTTGAGTGCGATTAATATTGCAAAGGATGCTGTCAGGAAGTTTGGTACCGTCCAGCTGACAGGTGTGTATGGCATGATGTACAACATGTTCCCGCTCGGCAACTTCTTCGAAAGAAACGTTACCTTGAAGATGGGACAAGCGCCGGTCGTTCACTACATGCCGGAGCTCTTTGAGAAAATCACTTCTGCCGAGCTGAACCCTACCGAGATCATCTCTCATATTATGCCTATGGACCAGGCAGCGGATGCCTACAAGATATTTAATGATCATGAAGACGACTGCATCAAGGTCGTACTGAAACCATAGTGACAGTCACTCCCCGAAATAGGTCGAAAAATCTTTGTGAAGATTATTGAAGAAGCACCCCCTTCCGAGCAGAAGGGGGTGCTTTTTATGATTGCGAGCCAAATGGAATGTCAAACAACCATATCATCATGATTGTAATTAATGCTGATAAGAAATAAGTAAGAAAGGGTCTTGTATAATGCAGGCGGATCATACTGTACATAACAATATAAAAGAGGATGTCCATCCAATATTCATATCCATTTAGCAGCAGCAGCCTTCCAAACTTATAAAATGGGTATTCAATGACAAAGGATACCGCGGACCACATAGCTATGTACCTCACTTTTAATAAAAGGGAGGCGGTGAATGGATAAAAGGTAAGAAAAAGCAAGGTAATCACTGGCAGGTTGATAAAAGAATAAAGGAGGTCGACCAGTATGTGTGACTTGGGATAAAAGTCAGGGTAATATTTCCACAACATTTTATCATGGGCAATATGGTTATAAAGGAGATTACAGATGATTACATAAAAAATAGTCAGGTGATATTTTTCCCATTCTCTCCAATTTCCCTTGAAAAAACCGAAAATCAATAACATGATTGTCAATACAATATGCATAGCATCACCCATACTTGTTTTAGTCAAAGTTTAGTATCTATTCAGAAGCCAGGTTAATCAGCGGGCTGTTCTTTTTTTAAAGAAAAAAAGAGAGTCATCCGGCTAGTAAAGGATGCAATCAAGGCACTGCCGATAATGTCGGAAGGGTAATGATGCCCAGTCCATACGCGGGACAACCCTGTCAGTGCAGACAAACAGGTGAATATCACGCCGAGCGTTCGATCATAAAATAAGATGGTAGTAGAAACGGTAAAGGCCAGCAGGGTATGTTTACTGGGAAAGCTGGAATTTCGTTTTGAAGGAATTAGGATACCTACCCTCTTGTTGACAAAGGGACGCGGCCGGAAATAAAACATCCTGATCATACTGCCGAGAAAAAGGGAACCTGCTCCTGATAGGAGTGCAATCCTTGTAAGGGACTTATTCCTGAACCAAAGGACCAGTAGAGCCAACAAATAGATATACCGCATCTTAGTAGAAGCCAGGATCATAATGCGGTTTAGGGAGTCGGTTCGTTTGGAAAGAGAATTTATTGCCCAGAACAGCCGGAGATCCATCGTGACTTCATTCCTTTCAGGGGTGCCCATGTTTTTATCTTGAGATGCTCTAAAATTAACCTGCCCAGCCTCCCAGAATCTATACTATAATCAGAAGAGCATTGTAAAAAGTGATAGAATCCCGTAAGATTTCATATGGTATTAAGAATGAATTAATAGGAGTAATATGAAAGGAAGTTACATAGATGCTTGTAAAAACAAAAAATAATATGCCGCTATCCCCGGTGAATGATCCGTGGGAAGCCTATATGGACGTAGAAGAATACGGGAAGATGACTTTGTCCAGCGTCGAGTTCACGACGACGACTCTTTGTAATATGCGCTGCAACCACTGTGCTGTGGGGTATACGTTGCAGAACAAGGACCCAGATGCACTTCCGATGGAGCTTATTTTTCAAAGGCTTGATGAAATTCCTTCTCTAAGGACTATCAGTATTACGGGCGGTGAGCCAATGATGTCAAAAAAATCTGTGGAAAATCATGTTCTTCCATTGTTAAGATATGCTCATTCACGAGGTGTGAAAACACAGATCAACTCGAATCTGACTCTTCCGTATGAGAGGTATGAACCTATAGTTCCTTATTTGGATGTGCTTCACATTTCCCATAACTGGGGAACGGTAGAAGAGTTTGCGGAGACAGGGTTTGCCAGGATGGACAGAAAACCTTCCGAGAAGCAGAGAGCAGGCTACTTTGACCGCATGGTTGAAAACTCTAAGCGCCTGTCGAGTGAAGGGGTCATGGTATCAGCGGAAACGATGCTGAATGGAAGAACTTTTCCTTATTTAGAAAAAATTCATGACCATATTATCGAGATGGGGTGCACGCGCCATGAAGTGCATCCGATGTATCCTGTCGATTTCGCCAAAGACCTGGAGACTCTTAACCTGGATGAAATCCGCCAGGCAATCAAGAGGCTTCTGGACCATCGCAACGAAGACATTTGGATGTTGTTTGGAACGCTTCCGTTCTATCCTTGCAGTTCATCCTCTGAAGAACTTGAACTGTATCAGCGTCTATTTAGAGAAAAAAATGTGACGGTCCGAAATGATCCGGACGGCCGCTCCCGCTTGAATGTCAATATATTTTCAGGTGATATCATCGTAACGGATTTCGGGGACGAACCAGGATTAGGAAACATCCAGGATACCTCGCTCGCAGAAGCGTACGACCGCTGGAACCAGACGAAAACAGCCCAATCACTCAGCTGCCATTGCCCGGCAGTCAAATGCCTCGGGCCCAATGTACTCGTCAAAGATACCTATTATTCTGATGTGAACTTCCAAGAAAAAACAGCCAAAATCGGGTTGTGACAGTCACAACCCGGAATTTGTCGAATAAATCCACAAGAAACCTCCTGTCATTGGACAAGGAGGTTTCTTGCATTCTTATGCTTTTGTACATTAACGCAATGAAAGTGACAGTCCCTTTTAGTGCTATTATACGCCAAAGTTACTTTTCAGGCTCCTCGAATTTAGAGAGCAATTCGTTTGTCCTGGAGAGAAGAGTTCCGCTGAAAACGATGGTCGCAGCCAGGCTTAGCAAAGAGAAGAAGATCAAGACAACGAAATGATTTTCGGTACGCATAGGCAGCCTCCGTTAAGTAGAATAGGTATATTATTCCAAGATGGTCCCCGTTTATGCATTGGATTGCTTAGCGAATTTTTTAGTCACCATCCAACTAAGCAATGCAAGGTAGAAAATCAAGCCGAATTTCAGCGGAGTGTAATAGAGCCTCCACCCATCATATTTGATGACAGATAACTGAAGGAGTCCCCATTCCATGAGTGTCATCAGAAGCACCCACCCTATAAAATAAAGAACCTTAATCATCCTTGAATTTTTACGTGGAAACATATTCAGGAAAACCAGGCAGGTTAAAGGGTACAAACAGAGACGGAACAGAAAGTCGATATAATGGACGCCAGGATCATTGCCATAATAGTACAGTTTATATCGTCCTTTAAAAAGAGCATCAAAGGCCAGGGCTGAGTAAAGCGCACTAAAGACCACACAGTAAATCTCTATCGGTTTCAAATGCCTATCCATATAGAAAAAATAATCAGAAAACAAACTGCAACGGAAATCATAATGATCATCTATATACCTCGTTACCTATGAGATATCAGCTTTTTGACTAGTTGATAATTGAGAAGCTGAATAACAAATAAAAGGGGATAAATTGGAACGGAATATCCTATTTTCCAGCCGGTGTACAGAAACAGTGACGAAAAGTTTGCGGCAGACCACTCGTAAAATAAAGAAAATACAGTCCATGCCGTAATATAAGCAAGCTTCCATTT
The DNA here is from genome assembly GCF_003316765.1 of Bacillus sp. P14.5. GTDB lineage: Bacteria > Bacillota > Bacilli > Bacillales > Bacillaceae_B > Rossellomorea. The sequence continues at coordinate 137,846 of NZ_NIJF01000017.1, forward strand.
TAAATGCCTCCCAAAAGGAAAAAAGTTCAGGAAAAGGATCGCGATTGCCGGATAAATGCCGATTGCAGCAGCATAATCAATCACCTCAACTCCCGGTTTAAAGTAGGCATAAAGATGATACATACCGCCAAGAATGGAATCGGCAAACAAAGCCAAATAAATAGAAAAGAGGGAACAAGCATACATTTCTAACCGTGACAGCTTCTTCGGGATCTTCCAAACCAATATCAATGCTCCGATAATAGTGCTACACATCAAAATCATACAATCATCCTGTTTTTCATATAGTATCACTCTTGCCTTAAGGATTATTCTTCATACTTGACCAAGTAATGTAAATTAAAAGAAATCAATAGTGAAGAAGGGTGGTTAGACGTGGCGGAAAACACCCTGTTATAGAGAGCAAACGTTGAGTGAAGCAAGGTGATTAGGCGGAAAACCCCATGCTAAAAAGCGAAATCGGTAAGTGAAGCAAGGTGATTAAGCGAAAAAACACCATGCTAAAAAGCGAAATCGGTAAGTGAAGCAAGATGATTAAGCGAAAAAACACCCTGCTAAAAAGCGAAATCGGTGAGCGAAGCATGGTGATTAAGGAGAAAACCCCCTGCTAAAAGGAGCAATCGTCAAGTAAAGCATGGTGATTAAGGAGAAAATACCCTGCTAAAAGGAGAAACCGATGAGCAAAGCAAGGTGAATAGGCGGAATCACCATGCTTAAAATACAATCTGGAAGCAGCTCAGGATAATTAGCGGTTAACCGTCCGAATGGTAGGAGTGCTTTCCTTACAATAGTGTGACCGAACAAAAATTACTTTGCTGTATTTAAGTAGTTACCCAGGTAAATAAAATATGGTATACTAAGCCGGGAATTAATTACCCAGGTAACTAATTAGTTGAGGTGTTGTTTATGGAAAATACACATATGCTATTTCATTCAGTCAATCAACTTTCGAGAAGGTTGACCAAACATTTGAATGAAGCATTGGAACCTTATGGACTTTATAGTGCGCAGTGGTCGGTCCTATATGTATTGAGGGAAAGAGGGACTCTGACACAGAAGGAGTTAAGTGAATATCTATCGGTGGAAGCACCGCCAATGACCCGGACGATCCAAAGGCTTTTAAAACAGGGGTTCATTCAGCAGAAATCCAGCGACGAAGATAAGAGGAAGAAATATATCATGTTATCTCAAGAAGCAGAAGCAGAGTTCCCGGTATGGGAAAAAGCAGTTCTTGAGAAGAATGAAGAATTAATTAAGGAGCTTTCTTTTTCCTCACAAGAAAACTTGCAAAGCATTTTGAACGAATGGCTCAAAAAGATCTAGAAAGAGGTAATGCAGCATGACAGAAAAAAAGCCGCCATTATGGACACGGAATTTTATTGGTATCAGTATCAGTAATTTCTTTTTATTCATGACTTTCTACTTCCTGCTCGTCACAATTCCCATTTACGTCGTAGACCATTTAGATGGTGAAAAATCACAGGCAGGATTGATGATCACCATCTTCCTTATATCCGCGATCCTCGTTCGTCCCTTTTCGGGAAGGTGGATTGAAAAGTATGGCAGCAGGTTGATTCTGCTCTGTTCGTTAATTATCTTCTTTGCAGCAAGCCTGCTGTATTTTTTAGCGGATAGCGTTGAGGTGTTATTTTTGGTGAGGTTCATTCATGGAGTTGGTTTCGGGATGGCAACTACAGCCGCTGGTTCCATAGCGGCCACTACCATACCGGACTCCAGAAGAGGGGAAGGGATGGGCTATTTCATACTGTCCTCCAACTTTGCCATGGTGATCGGCCCGTTCCTAGGGTTGACTGCCCTTCATAGTTGGTGAATAACCACCATGCTTCTGATTGCGGGTGCAGCAGCATTTTTGGGGCTTTTGTCTGGACTGCTAATTAACATTAAAGAGGATAAAAAGGAGGATCGTAAGCTTCTTCCAATGAACTGGAGGGATGCGATCTTTGAAACAAAAGCAGTCCCGGTTGCTTTAGCCGGTGCATTTTTTGCCATCGTTTACTCATCGATACTCTCCTTTGTGTCCGTCTATGCGGGAGAAATCGGGCTAAGCCATGTGAGCAGTTATTTCTTTGTGGTATATGCAGTTGTACTGCTGCTTTCGAGGCCGTTTACCGGCAGATGGTATGATTTGCACGGACCGAATTTCATTGTCTATCCTGCGATTGTTTTATTCTCGGCTGGAATGGTTATTCTGGGTACCGCTGATTCAGCTATGTTCTTCCTGGCAGCTGCTGCTTTTGCAGGATTGGGATGGGGTACATTGTTTCCAACCTTTCAAACGATTGCGATCCAATCGTCTCCTCCTAAACGCGCAGCCATGGCGACCGCAACCTTCTTATCAATTTTCGATATAGGCATCGGGCTGGGTTCTTTCCTGGTCGGTCTGGCGGCAGCAAAGATCAGTCTTGGTGATTTGTACACATACAGCACTGTCTATGTTCTGGCAGGGCTTCTGCTTTACTATTTACTGCAGGGACATAAACTGAAAAAACAAAAGAAAAAAGAAGTGAATGCAGCCTAGTGACAGTCACGCCCCGGTTTTTGTCGAAGAATCATCTCCAAATACGATAGTTGAAGAGCATTCAAAAAACTTCCATTTTAATCATGAATTTCATGAATATACCACTTAAATGAGGGTATAACATTAAAAGTGATTTTAAAGGAGGTAATTTTTTTGGCAGATGAAAAAGATATGAACCAATCAGGCGGAAAGGACAGGGAGAAAAAAGAGAGTCTGACAACACGTCAGGGACATCCTGTTTACGACAACCAAAATACCCGTACGATTGGAGACCGCGGTCCGGCTACTCTTGAGAATTATCACTTTATTGAAAAGATATCCCACTTTGACCGGGAAGAAGTACCAGAACGTGTGGTTCACGCCCGCGGATCAGGGGCATTCGGATATTTTGAAACATATGGAAAAGCCGGTGATGAACCGGTAGAAAAATATACCCGTGCGAAAGTATTTTCCGGGGCTGGAAAGAAAACACCTTTAATGGTTCGTTTTTCTACAGTCGCAGGAGCGAAGGATTCACCTGAAACAGCAAGGGATCCACGCGGTTTTGCCGTGAAGATGTATACGGAAGAAGGAAACTGGGATCTTGTCGGAAACAATCTTAAGATTTTCTTTATCCGTGATGCAATGAAGTTTCCGGATATGATTCACGCCTTTAAAGCCGATCCAGCTTCAAATGTACCGAATCCTGAAAGAATGTTTGATTTTGTTTCGCGTACACCAGAGGCGACACATATGATTACGTTTCTGTTTTCACCATGGGGAATCCCAGCTACATACCGTCATATGCAGGGTTCAGGAGTAAACACCTATAAATGGGTCAATGAAAAGGGTGAGGCGGTCCTTGTGAAATATCATTGGGAGCCGAAACAGGGCATCCGTAACTTAACACAAGAAGAAGCCGATTCCATTCAAGCAAAGAACGTAGCTCATGCGACGCAGGATTTGTACGAATCAATAGAGCGAGGTGAGTATCCGGAATGGGAGCTGTTTGTTCAGATCATGGAAGATGATTACCATCCTGAACTTGACTTTGATCCTCTTGATGATACAAAGCTATGGCCCGAGGATAAATTCCCTTGGCTTCCTGTCGGGCGTATGGTCCTCGACCGCAATCCAAAGGACTTCCATGCAGAGATCGAGCAAGCTTCCTTCGGTACTGGAGTCCTTGTCGATGGAATGGACTTTTCAGATGATAAGATGCTTCAGGGACGTACATTTTCTTACTCAGACACACAGCGCTACCGTGTAGGGGCAAACTACCTGAAACTGCCTGTAAACGCACCGAAAGCGCCTGTTCACACAAACCAGCAGCGCGGACAGATGGATGTGCGCGACCCGAAAGAATCCGGGGAAAATCCGCATATCAACTACGAACCATCCATGCTCGGCGGGTTTAAAGAAGCGGACCCGGAAGGACGCAAACCTCACCGCCCGACCTATAACGCAGCAGCTATGACTGCGCCGATTGACCGTCCCAATAACTACGGCCAAGCAGGCGACACATACCGGAGCTTTGAGGATTGGGAGCGCGACGAACTAATCAAAAACCTTTCCGATGCCCTTGCGATCTGTGATAAAAAATTCAAGACGCCATGATTGATCACTTCACTCAAGCGGATGAAGATTACGGCCGCCGCGTGAAGGAAGGCATTGAAATGAAGATGAAGGAAATGAAAGAAATGAAAGACGTGGAACTGGATAAAGTTCCTGGACGCGAATCGGGTAAAACCAGATACGGCCAAGGCTCATTGAATGCAAATAAAGCAGCAGATGAGGCATCCAAGAAAGGGCATGAAGCGGATCCATACTAAGGTATAAAAGATATGCAAGGATGGCGGCCGGCTGCTGCAGGGGCTTTGCTTTATCCTGCAGGTTTTTGCTCCAGAAGGTCACTATACGGAAAAGCACTCCAATTTGGGGTGCTTTTTTGCTGTTAGAAAATTATTTAAAAACCTTCTCGATGGATAAGTTTAATGTGATATACACATCCATCCAATCGGGGCGTGACAGTCACGCCCCGATTTATGTCGAACAAAATTCTAGCCGATTTTTCATTTTAAGTAACATTTATTACATAAGTGTTAATATATTAAAAGCGTGTAACAAATAAGTAATGTTTATTTCTTTATTGTTACAAAGAAACGGATTATCCAAAGTATCACCTAAAAAGAAAAAGGGGTGTCTGTATGAAAAAAGGGTGTTTATCCTTACTGGCTTCGTTTCTGGTTTTTAGCATGTTCCTGGCTGGCTGCACCAGCAATGGAGCCGGAAATTCTAAGGGAAATGAAAATGAAGGATTGACTGATCAGGAAACAGGTGAAGAGGCAAGAGATCAAGTGCTTAACCTGCTGGCCGGTTCAGAGATTCCATCTATTGATTCAACACTTGCAACAGATACAGTTTCGTTCGATGTGATGAATAATGTATTTGAAGGCTTATACCGATTGGGTGAAGGTGACGAGCCGGTTTTAGGGATGGCGGCTGAGGAGCCTGCTGTTTCAGAAGACGGTAAAACCTATACGTTCAAGATCCGGGATGCAAAGTGGTCCAACGGTGATCCAGTGACAGCCCATGACTTCGAATACGCTTGGAAGAAAGCATTGAGCCCTGATACGGCTGCTGAATACGCCTATATCATGTTTGATCTTAAAAATGCAGCGAAAGTGAATGCGGGGGAACTGCCCCTTGATGAATTAGGTGTAAAGGCACTGGATGATAAAACATTAGAAGTACAGCTGGAAACCATCGTCCCATACTTTAAAGGCCTGTTGACTTTTGCAACCTTCTATCCTCAGAATGAAGCTTTTGTTAAAAAAGCAGGGAAGGAATACGCTCTGGAAACAGATACAGCCATCTATAATGGTCCATTCGTTTTATCAGATTGGAAGCATGAGCAGAGCTTTCAATTCAAGAAGAACCCCGACTACTGGGATGCAGATACTGTAAAACTGGAAGAAATCAATTTTAATATAGTAAAAGAACAGGCTACCAGGGTTAATCTCTATGAAACAGATAAAGCGGACATCACACCGCTGACGGCAGAATTCGTTGATCAATATGAAAAGGATGATAACTTTAACACTAAGCTGCAGACAGGCGTTTTTTTTCTGCGCTTGAACCAGAAGAATGAAGTACTGGCCAACATCAATGCCCGTAAAGCCATTGATAAGGCATGGGATAAGCAAGGGATGGTGGAAATCCTGTTGAACGATGGTTCTATCCCTGCCTATTATCTGGTTCCAGGCACATTCGTAACAAGTCCTGACGGCCAGGATTATCGCGAACAAAATGGAAATATCGGAGATTACAATGCAGAAGAAGCTGCAGAGCTATGGGAAAAGGCACTGGAGGAAACAGGAAAAGATACTGTAAAACTTGAATTGTTGAATTATGATGGCGACAATGCTAAAAAAGTTGGGGAATATATTAAAGAGCAGCTGGAAACGAACCTAAAGGGTCTGTCTGTAAGCATCAAACAGCAGCCATTTGCACAAAAACTCGATCTGGAAGCAGCAGGGAATTATGACTTCTCCTATGCAGGCTGGTCACCGGATTATCCAGATCCAATGACATTCCTTGATATGTTTGTGACAGATGGCCCGCACAATCAAATGGGTTACTCTAACAAAGAGTTTGATAAATTGATAGCTGACAGCAAATCATTGCTTCTTGAAAATCTGCCTGGAAGATGGGAAGCCTTGCTTGAAGCTGAACAAATCCTGCTTGAAGACCAGGCGATCAGCCCAATGTTCCAGGATGGATCGGCTTATCTTGAAAAATCTCATGTCCATGGAATCCTCCGCCATAACTTTGCGGCAGGAAACTCCTACAAATGGGCCTATGTTGAATAAACGATGAACTGGAGACACACCGCGGATTCTTCTGTGGTGTGTTTTTATATGGCTGTATTTATATAAGGATTAATGTTCTCGAAAAAATCCCATTAGCCAAAGAAATGGTTGGGTGATCACACTCAAAAACAATGTCTATTGATTTCCACTCCAGGTGCGTGACTCCGCGGGGCGTGCGGTGAGCCCCTCGGCTTTGCCTGTGGGGTCTCACCTGTCACGCTAGTCCCGCAGGAGGTCACGCACCTTCCGTTCCAATCAAATCATTGCTAGATTGTTAATAATTAACAACTCTCTTTCATATTAATATTGGGATTGAAAATATTTAGGGAATTGCCACAAACCTTGAGGTCAAAAAGTTCTGTCATTTGCTATTTAGGGTACATTTTGTATTATCAGTTGAACAGATTTACCAGTAACAATACCGTTAAATCAACAATAAAGGAGTGTCAAAATCAATGCGATTTGGCACTTCAATTGATGTGTTATTGTTAGTTTTGTACTCAAAACAGCCGTTACACAGAGCCGGTTTTTTCTCTCCTATTGGGGATGGCAGCTTTTTTCCTTCTTCAATTAGAATGTCCAGGTGAATTAGGGCCTTGGTTTCGAAATTATAGTTAATAGCAGCAATGATTTGCGAAAAGACCCTGATTAAGAAATTCGTTTATGTTTACTTCCTGTGAAAAAGGGGAATACATCTATATCTAAAAAACAATTTAAATTTAACCCAATAGATTTAAACAATAGGAGGAAGAAACAATGTTCAATATTATTAAGTCATTTTATGAAGAGAAGAAGGCAGATGGAACCTACACATTCACCGATACCCATCTCAATAAGTTTATAGAGAAAGGATATATAACGGATAAAGAAGCCAATAATATAAGAAACTTTCAACAAATTTAATGCTGAAGACGGACACCCTGAATTTTTTCAGGGTGTTTTTTATGCCTGCTAATTCTCGGTATATGTAGGAAATGCCAGGCAGCAGAAAATTACTTGTTCATTTGCTCCTTGAAATGACTGTGCATTTGGAATATAATGGCGTAATATTTATTTTTAAGGGGGGAGCATCTTGAGGCAAGAAAGAGCAGTGCAAAGAATTTCAGAGAGTTTACAGAAGGATGAGCTTGTCCAGGCTGTCTATTTGAAAGGCTCAATGGGCAGAGGAGAAGAGGACGAGCATTCGGACGTGGACCTTTATGTGCTGGTGAAAGAAGAGGATGAAGAAGAATTTCTGAAGAGGCGAGTGAACCATTTGGGTGCCTATCGGAACTTATTATTCTATGATGATATCTTTATTATCGCTCCGCAGATCATCGCAGTGTTCGATGATATGCTTCATGTAGATTTGTTCACAGTGACACAGAAAAGCTTCAAGGAGAAGGATTATTTCAGAGTGGTTTATGACCCTGATAATCTCTTGGAAAAGTATGAATCCACGCAAAACCTGTTATTGTCTCCAGAAGAGTTTTATGAGCTGGCGATTGATGTTCCGTGGTTTCTGTTTCAATACCGTAAAGCGTTTAACAGGGGAAATGATCTGTGGGGTGTTGAAGTCTTGCAGCACTGCATGTTCAAGATGGCAAAGGTTCTACTCCACAGATACCACCCCGGCCGGGCCCAGCTTGGGATGAAAGCGTTGGGAGGCTTGCTGCCCGCAGATAAGCTGGAAGAAGTGAACACCATTTATAAATATTTAAATCCAGAAAATCATCAAAAAGCAGGAGCATTGATCATCGATTTATACTCAAGGGAATTAAGCTGGATTGAGAAGTCTCTTCCGGATGACAAGGCAGTTCCCTTTTTCAGAAAAATGGCCGAGCGGCTTTGATTCACCTTTTCTCCCTGGCAGTCAGCCGTTGCAAGTCCTTAATTCATTAGAAAATCAGGGGTTAATTTCCAATATTGTTTATGAGATAATGGCAGGAGTCAGGGGTGGAAAAGGGGGCGTTAAGGTGGTTGATGTTTTCTTATTATTGATTTTCATAATCGGGATCTATTACATATTACGATATCGTTTTAATTTAAAGAAAGCGGCAGAGACATCTAAGGATGCACTTTATCCGAAAAGCAAGGAAGAGTTCTCCAGCATTCTGCTTCCTGGAGAATGGCTTGAAATGGAGCCGCTCACCAAGGATTCGAAATCATATAAAGTTGTTAAATGGGGAACCTATGCTTCTATGATTCTGCTTATCCTGCTGCTCGGAGCGGTGCTGGCAACCGACTGGCTGGACTCTCGTTCTTTTTTACGGTTTATTTCTTTTTTATTATCATCAGCGCTATCAAGCATCGAGGAAACTTTTTTATACTGCCGAAGGGCATTATCCTGAACGCCAGGTACTATCCAGTATCGGAAGTAAAGCATTATGAAATCGAAAAGATCAAACGCTGGCATGAATTGTACGGACTGGATGAAAGAGCGGATAATGGATATAAATTAAGTTTTAAAATCAGGAACAAAGTGATCCAGCCGAATTATGTCATCATCGAGAATGACGAGCAGTTAGGGAAAATTAAGGGGCTGCTGGAGGAAAAGGGAGTAACCGGGGCGTGACAGTCACACCCCGATATATGTCGAATGCGGTAAAGGAGGAAACAAGAAATGAATCAGGTTGTCTGGAGCGTTGTATTGATTTCAGCTTTGGTGATTTCCGGCATCTATGTGTTCAGGAAAAGGAAGGCAGCGGGTATTACTGGGATCAAGACAGCAATGACGTCCATATGCTTTTATCTTATTGCGATAGTGAACCTGCTGGCCTTTTGGTTTGATTTCATAGGGCTTATCAGCTGGGTGATCACAATAGTTCTCATTATCGCTGGAGCTTATTTCACTAAATATCTTCCTCCGCAGAACATGGAAGTGGAGTGAAAGTTCGACACTTTGTGACATAATCCGGGTTGTGACTGTCACTGATTACACACAGGGCAGGTTTGTTATAATGTTTTCTGTCTGCCTTTTTGCGGTGTGGAGCAAAGGCGCCGGACACCCTTCGCCGGATGGGTGTTCTTTTTCATATAAAAATCCGGATAGTGCTGCTTATGATGGTGAGGCGGCCAGGAGGTAAATGCTCGTGAATATGAATCTCACAATATTTAAAAATAAAAGCTTCTTGTATTACTGGATCAGTACATGGATTTCTTCGCTTGGTGACTCTATATTCGTAATAGCGCTGACATGGCTTCTTGTGGAGGAAACTCAGTCACCATCAGTGGTCGGGACTTACTTATTCATACTGGGAGCATCTAAAATCATATTTGTGTTAATAGGCGGAGTGATTGTGGATCGTGTTGATCCCAAAAAGCTTCTCATATACTCTAATCTGTTGAGAGCTGGAGTGATCATCCTCGCGCTCATTGCCTTGTTTGTACAGAATGATGCCATATGGATTTTCTATCTTATCGGCGCTGTATTCGGGATGGTGGATTCAATCGCGGAGCCTGCAGGAATTTCTTTCAGGACGAGAATTATCGGGAAGGAGTTCTATACTCAATCCATGGGTCTATTGATGACGGCTGGAAACGTGTCAGCGGTTATTGGCCCGATGATTGGAGCGGGTCTGGTAGCGGTTGGGAGCACGAGCTTTGCCATTTTGGTCAACGCCTGCACATTTTTACTATCATCAGTTCTGCTGGTATTGGTCAAAGAAGTGAATAAAGAGGAAGAGATTAAACAGGAGCCAATGTGGCAGAGTGTAAAAGCCGGATTTCATTACTTCCTGACGACACCTGTCATTTTGACTATGGCAGTCTTCGCCTTTTTTGCCAACGCTGCAGTGGGGGCAACCTTCGTGAGCATTCCTTTTCTCGCGGACGAATTGAATTTTGGCGTGGAGGGATTCGGGTTGATGAATACGGCGATCGGAGTGGGAAGTGTCGCCGGTGCGGTTTTGTTCTCGATTTTTTCGATTAAAAATCCAAAACCATATATGACCCTTCTGACTTGTTTTTTGCAGGGGATCTTCATTATGCTGGTCGGCTTTACAGGAAACCTTTGGCTCATCCTCATCCTGATCGGCCTGATGGGGCTGCAAGAAACGGCCGTGAATGTCATTGCACCGAGTGTGAATCATACAATCATTCCACCAAGAATTTTTGGGAGGGTCATCAGTGTCATGATACTGGTCATGTCAGGTTCTGTGCCGATTGCGCAGGCTGCAGCAGGCTGGGTGATGGAGTGGACGACTCCGCAGAATGTTTTCATATATGGGGGAATTCTCGAAATGGCTGCTGCTCTTCTGACTTTTTCGCTTCCTTTTATAAGAAATTACGGAAGGGATCCAGCCTTTCTGCCGAACAATAAGGTAACCAGACCTGTCAAAGGAGAGCAATCGGCGACCGGCTCCTGCATCAGCAGGGTGATAAATTATAGAAGCAAGGGGGAACTGTGATGGAAATGCTGCAAAGGATGAACCAGTGTATCGATTATATTGAAAAACATCTGCATGACATTATCGAGATGGAAGAGCTGGCGAGGATTACCTACAGCAGCAAGTTCCATTTTCAAAGGATGTTCAGCATGCTGACCGGCTTTACTGTAGCGGAATATATCAGGAAACGCAGATTGACATTGGCTGCACAGGAGCTGTCCAATTCGGGGGCAAAAGTGATTGATGTCGCGCTCCGTTATGGCTACGAAACACCGGAGTCTTTTTCTAAAGCGTTTAGGAAGGCACATGGTGTGTCTCCTTCAAATGTACGAAATCAGGGAGTTTCCTTAAAGGCATTTCCTCGCATTTCTTTCCAAATCCAATTAAAAGGAGAGAAAGAAATGAACTACCGAATCGTTGAGAAAGATAGCTTTAATGTTACGGGTGTCGGCAAGAGAATGTCGACGGCCAATGGTGAAAACCATAAGGAGATCCCAAAATTCTGGGATGAAGTAAATCGTAATGGCAAGGCCAATGAAATTGTTGAGGCAGCAGACGCGAAGGAAATCCTCGGCTTTTGCATGGAATTTGATCATGCAAAGGAGGAATTTACTTATTTCATCGGTGCCGGGACGGTCAAGGAACAAGACAAGTTTGAGGCGAAAAGAATACCGGCTGCCACATATGCTGTGTTTGAATCAGTGGGGGCCATGCCTCATGCAATCCAAAACGTATGGGAGCGCGTTTTTTCTGAATGGTTCCCTTCAACAGGGTACGAACATGCGGGTGGGCCTGAGTTTGAATTATACCCGCCAGGCGATGTGAATAGCGAGGAATACCGCTGTGAAGTTTGGATTCCAATAAAGAAGAAATAACCAAAATAGCTTTCTCAAAGGAGTGAATCTTCAGAGAAAGCTTTTTTTTGATGGTCACACTGATCACACCCGAGAATTAAGGTTCATGAAAGTGTATTATATTTTTTAACCAAAAGATATCTCTGCATTCCATTCGTAAGTGCAACCGCCCTTGTTTCATGAACTTCAGCCTGATCGGACATTCCCTTTTTGTGAAGCAGCTCTGCTTTTACTGACTCTTCCATCCACTGCTTCGTCAACGAGGATCTCATGGTCTCTGCTTCTTCCAAGTTTCCTTCCTCAACCTTTAACAAGACTTCGTAATATTGTCTGGCAGAAGGGTCCTTAATCAGCAGGATATCTTCCTTTACAGCCGACAGCCTGTTTTGATGGGCAGCATAAGCGACTGTGAAAATGGCTGTCATATTCGGGGACTTATATTTCTTTTTCAACAGGTGCAGAGCTTCTGACGCCTGCTCTTCATCCGAGTTTGCCAGACTGCTATAGAATTGAAGGATAGGCTGCTTCGTTCGCTGTTCTATATAATAGCCTATCTTTCCGGCGTCTTTTGAAAAGTACATATACCATACAAAAGGAGCATACACGATAAGTGTCACACTCAGGGAGATCATGAGGGCTGTCACCCAGAATGAGATCTGCCATATTGCGGTCAGCACTCCCAAGGAAATGGCCAGGATAATGATGAAAATATATTGTTTCTTGGAGATCACTATTTTTCCTCCACTCTTGTGAAAATAAGGACATTACCAGATAATTATAATGCAGGAAAACAAGAATCGTATATAGATATTTTCCATGGAGGTTTTGTTAATGAAGGATATAGTATTTGGAGCGCCTGTACCTGTTTTAAGAATTTTTGATGAAGTGAAAGCGAAGGAATTCTATCTCGATTTTCTTCAGTATGAAACCGACTGGGCGTATGGCGGCGAAGAGCTTCCAGCCTATATGCAAATCTCAAAAGGGAGCTGTATTCTCCACCTTTCAGAACACCATGGGGATGCCTGCCCGGGTGCGGCAGTCAGGATCCCGGTGGAAGATATAGAAGAATGGCACGGCCGGTTAATAGATAAAAATTATAAATACATGAAACCAGGGTTGGAGGAAACACCTTGGAATACTAGAGAAGTCAAGGTGACCGACCCGTTTGGAAATCGATTGGTCTTTTACGGATTGCTGTCCTAGTCAGTCCGATTTCTTTATCTAAAAAATGGCGAGAAAACTCCCTCTTCAAGCGTGTGAAGGGCATAGCCCAACGGTAAGGGGGAGATGAATCGCCTGCCTTTTGGTCTCTACTAAAAAAACTTCGAAAGAAACATATGTTCCCAAGGTACCACCTTTCTTGGTATAATTACTACCAGGAGGTGAAACCATTTGAATGTTAAAAAACCTTTAAATTCAGGATCTATCCAAATCACGAACAGATTGAATTAATCAATAAAACGTTCGGTTGTTGCCGGTTCATCTACAACTATTTTGTTGGGAAACAAAAGAAGAAAGACGCTTATTGGTCTATCGTAAATGAAATGGTACAGAATGGGCAGCTTTCACAGAACAATTGGAAAGGTGAATTTTTCAACAAGAACCAATCCATCAAAGCTGTTCGAGAGCTCAAGAAGACCTATTCATTCTTGAAAGAAGTCGATAGTATTGCCCTTCAGAAATCAGTTGAAATCGTTCATGATTCCTACTCACGGTATTACAAGAAACAAAATCGTTTACCTCGCTTCAAATCGAAGAAGAACCCCGTTCAATCCTATACCACAAAGTTTGTGAACGGGAATATACAAGTGAAAGATAAACACATCAAATTGCCAAAACTCGGCCTGGTTCGCTTTGCCAAGAGTCGAGAGGTGGAAGGCCGAATAATGAACGCCACCATTAGACGAAACCCTTCAGGTAAGTTCTTCGTTTCGATTATGGCTGAATCAGAAGTTCAACACTATAAGAAAACCGGCACCTCTGTCGGAATCGACGTAGGATTGAAGGATTTCGCTACTCTTTCAGATGGCACAACCCACAAAAACCCCCGCTTTTTCCGTACACTAGAAAAGAAAATAATTAATGCCCAACGCATTCTTTCAAGGAGGCAATTGGGTTCTTCGAATTGGACTAAACAAAAAAGAAAGTTGCCCGGCTGCACGAAAAAATCGCTAATGCAAGAAAAGATATGTTGGACAAAATCTCTACCGAAATAGTCAAAAACCACGACATTATCGGCATTGAAGATTTGTCCGTCGAAAAAATGTTAAAAAACAAAGATCTTTCAAAACGAATCAGCGAAGTAAGCTGGGCCCAATTCAGGTCTATGTTGGAATACAAATCATTATGGTACGGCAAACAGGTGATAGCCGCAGCGAAAAATTTCCCTTCCAGCCAGCTATGTTCTGTATGTTATCATAAGTATAAAGCCGTTAAAGATCGTGTGTTGCGTGAATGGACCTGCCCAAACTGTAAAAGCAACCATCAAAGGGATCTTAACGCAAGTATAAATCTTCGCAATGAAGCATTGCGATTAACCGCAGGGACTGCGGAGATAGCCTAATTAAAAACGAATCGATAGGTTTGTGTTCTTAGGAATCCCCCACTTCAAGCGACCTGTAAGGGCGGTAAGTGGTGGGTAGTTCAAGTAAAAGAGGGCTGCAAAATGAAAGAAATATACAGTGATATTATTCAATTCCGGGGAAGTCATTTTGATTTTGGCTATATGCAGGGAGAGCGGATCAAAGATTCTCACACTGTCATCAATCGTGAAAATCAGTGGAAAGTCCGTAAACCCCGTTTTTCGATAAAGACCGAGGAAGTGAAGCAGGCTGTCACGAGGTTTGCCCCTGGTGTCTGGGAGGAACTGCTCGGACTGCAGGAAGCACTGAAATGGCCAATGGAGCGGGTTTTGAAGGAGTTTGGAGGTTATCGGCTGGACTATGTGAAGTCAGGCTGCTCCATCTTGACCGGGGATAACTATCTGATCCGCAACTATGACTACCATCCCAAGACCTATGAAGGCAGGTATACATTGTATCAGCCGACGGATGGTCAAGGTTATGCCATCATCGGTCCTAGCCAGCGTGTGACGGGCAGAATGGATGGAATGAACGAGAAAGGGTTGTCCATCGGCTACAATTTCATGCACCGCAAGAATCCTGGTGAGGGATTCATTTGCTGTATGATCGGCCGCTTGATATTGGAAGCCTGCGGGGATGTTGAAGAAGCAGTGGCCATGCTGCGGGAAATTCCACACCGTCACTCTTTCAGTTACATTGTTCATGATTCAAGCAATGAAACCTTCATAGTGGAGACCTCTCCGCGCGGTGTACAGGTCCGCCAGAACAATGCCTGTACGAATCACTTTGAGATCATGCTGGAGGAAAACCGCAATCATCTCATAGATTCGAAGCGGCGTCTGGACATCCTGCAGCAAAATAAGGGCAGCATCCGTGACGCTTCCGCCGCATTCAGGCTTCTCAATGACAGTGATAAAGGAGTTTTCTCGGATCTGTATGGCAGCTGGGCTGGAACAATTCATACATCTGCATATTTTCCCAAGGAGCTGAAAGCGTGGTTCGCGCTCGGAGGTGACCGTCAACCTGTGAAGTTCGATTTTGCCAAATGGCTTGAGGGTGAAGATTTAGATGCAGATCGAATAACAGGAGAAGTGGATACCGATATCCCATTTGTCCACATGGACAAGCAGGCTGATTGGAGCAGGAGATAGGAAATTATATGATAAAGGAAAGGAGTGGCCGCCGGTGCCATTCCTTTTTTTGGCTCTCTTCGTAGAGATTGTGGTTGTTTCTAAAATTTTCGTACCATTAACTTTTTGACTCCAGGAATTAATGGTGCATTTCCTGGCTAATCATGCCATCATCTTCTGGTCTCCATAAGTTAATGGTACGTTTTCTGACTAATCATGCCATCATCTTCTTAGTTTCAGGAATTAATGGTGCATTTCCTGGCTAATCATGCCATCATCTTCTTAACTTCAGGAGTTAATGGTACGTTTTCTGACTAATCATGCCATTATCTTCTGGGCTCCATAAGTTAATGGTATGTTTCCTGGCTAATCATGCCATCATCTCCTAGGCTCCATAAGTTAATGGTGCATTTCCTGGCTAATCATGCCATCATCTTCTGGTCTCCATAAGTTAATGGTACGTACTCTGACTAATCATGCCATTATCTTCTGGGCTCCATAAGTTAATGGTACGTTTCTGGCTAATCATGCCATCATCTTCTAGTCTCAGGAGTTAATGGTACGTTTCCTGGCTAATCATGCCATCATCTTC
>NZ_NIJF01000107.1 GCF_003316765.1 Bacillus sp. P14.5
ATCTTCTTCTCCTTGCCACCACCATCATGTACCCAAGGCGCTGGCTTGGATACATCTTCTTCTCCTTGCCACTACAATCGTGTACCCAAGGCGCTGGCTTGGATACATCTTCTTCCCTTCCGACCTACCATCATGTACCCTAGACGCTTGCTTGGATACATCTTCTTCTCCTTCCCACTACAATCATGTACCCAAGGGGCTTGCTTGGATACATCTTCTTCTCCTTGCCACTACAATCGTGTACCCAAGGTGCTAGCTTGGATACATCTTCTTCTCCTTCCCACTACTATCATGTACCCAAGGGGCTGGCTTGGATACATCTTCTTCTCCTTGCCACTACAATCGTGTACCCAAGGTGCTAGCTTGGATACACCTTCTTCTCCTTCCGACCTCCATCATGTACCCAAGGGGCTTGCTTGGATACATCTTCTTCACCTTCCGACCCCAATCATGTACCCAAGACGCTGGCTTGGATACATCTTCTCCACCTTCCGACCACAATCATGTACCCAAGACGCTGGCTTGGATAGATCTTCTTCACCTTCCAACCTCCATCTTGTACCCCAAGGTGCTAGCTTGGATACATCTTCTTCCCCTTCAACCTCCATCTTGTACCCAAGGGGCTTGCTTGGATACATCTTCTTCTCCTTCTAACCTACATCGTGTACCCAAGGGGCTGGCTTGGATACACCTTCTTCATCTTCCGACCTCCATCATGTACCCTAGACGCTTGCTTGGATACATCTTCTTCTCCTTCCGACCTCCATCATGTACCCAAGATGCTTGCTTGGATACATCTTCTTCACCTTCCGACCTCCATCATGTACCCTAGACGCTTGCTTGGATACATCTTCTTCTCCTTCCAACCAACATCATGTACCCAAGGGGCTGACTTGGATACATCTTCTTCACCTTCCGACCTCCATCATGTACCCATGAGACTAGCTCGGGAATATATTCTTCCCAGCACGCCATGGGATGTTTATTCAAGGTGGTATACCTATCACCCACCTTCATCCCTCAAGTTGTCTCTTAAAGCACCTGTTTATATAGGTGTTTATACCTTTTAATAAAACTCAAACTAAAGTCGATATGCCTGCCGTCCATGAATCACAAGCACCTCTAACTGTTCTCTCACTTTAGACAACCAGGTTTCCCGACAGCCCCCCTCAAACAGCATCAATAAAAAAAGAAAGCCCAACCGAAAACGGCTGAGCTTTTATAAGTTACTGTATCAAGTTCAAGAACTGGCGTGTTCGTTCTTCTTTAGGATTTTCAAAAATTTCTTTTGGGTTGCCACGCTCAACTATATATCCGCCGTCCATGAAAATGGCTTCATCCGCCACTTCCTTGGCAAATTTCATTTCGTGAGTGACAACAATCATCGTCATTCCCTCTTCAGCAAGGTCCTTCATAACCTTGAGCACTTCCCCGATTAATTCAGGATCCAGGGCAGAGGTTGGTTCATCAAACAACATAACCTCAGGTTCTATTGCTAGTGCACGTGCGATTCCGACACGCTGCTGCTGTCCCCCGGAAAGCTGGTAAGGATAGTAATCAATCTTATCCCCCAGTCCAACCTTCTCCAGAAGGGAAACCGCCTTTTTTTTAACTTCTTCTTTAGGTTTTCCTTGGACGACCACCGGGCCTTCCATGACATTCTCCAGTGCTGTCCGGTGCGGAAATAGATTATAATTCTGAAAGACCATACCCGTTTTCCTGCGCATTTCCAGTAGTTCCTTTTTGGAAAGCTTCTTGCCAAAGTCCATTTTTGTTCCGCTTATATCAAGTTTGCCTTCATCAGGTACTTCGAGAAGGTTCAAACAGCGAAGGAAGGTTGTTTTTCCAGATCCTGAAGGACCGATCAATACGATGACCTGACCTTTGTCGACTTCAACATCAAATCCTTTTAAAACTTCAAGCTCCCCGAAGCGCTTCTTCAATCCTTTAATGCTGATCATTCATTCTCCCCCTCTCTCTATTTGGCAATATACCTGTCGAGTCTGGATTCCACCCGGTCTTGAACCAGTGTCAGCATGAAGCACATGACCCAATACAGGAATGCCGCCTCCATATACAATAGAAGAAATTCATAAGTAGTCGCCGCGATTTCCTGAGCCTTCCTGAATAACTCCGTAACCAGAATCAGGGATGCCAATGAGGTGTCCTTCACCAGGCTGATGAAAGAATTCGAAAGCGGAGGTATGGATACCCTTGCCGCCTGAGGAAGAACCACCCGTTTCAGGTTCTGGCTGTAAGTCATTCCTATAGAGTAGCCTGCCTCCCACTGTCCTTTTGGAATCGACTGAATGGCAGCCCTGACAATTTCAGATGCATAAGCACCCACGTTTAATGAAAAGGCGATAACGGCTGATGGGAATGGATCGAATTTCAAAGCTTCAATACCGAGATTCCCTAAGCCGTAAAAAATGATGAATAATTGCACCAGCAATGGCGTCCCTCTTATGGCCGATACGTAGATCCGGGCTATTCCCCTGAGGATCTTGCTGCCCGACAGCCTTGATAAAGCAGTGACAATAGCTAAGACCATCCCGCATGCGAAGGATATTAGTGTTAGAGGAATGGAATAATACAAAGCTCCCTTCACCATAGGAAGCAGGGAGCTTTGCAGAATATCCATCATGCGTTCAGGGTCTTGAAAAATACTACCTAGGAGAAACATCTTCGCCAAACCATTTATCAGAGATTTCGGCGTACGTACCGTCTTCCATCATTTCCTCTAACGCTTTATTCACTTCTTCCACCAGCTCTTCATTCCCTTGGCGGAACATTAATCCGCTCTGAGCAGCTTCTTCTTCTGTTGCGACAATTTCAACGCCTGCATTTTTTTGTTTTTGAAGGTAATCAAGAATCGATAACTTGTCATTGACGGTAACATCGACTCTTCCTTGTTCAAGCAGTTGAATCGCCTGTGCAAGACCGTCTACACCCTGAATTTCAGCTCCATAACTTTCGGCAATGTCTCTATAATTACTAGTAAGAGATTGTGCTGAAGTCAATCCTTCGATATCCTCGAATGACGTAACTTCTTCATTGTCTTTGCTGGCAACCAGGACTGCTGAAGATTCGATATATGGAATTGAAAAATCATATTTCTCCTGACGGTCTTCCCTGATTCCCACCTGGTTTGCAATCATATCAAAACGATTTGAATTCAACCCTTCGAACATGGCATCCCATTGCGTTTCTTGAAATACCGGTTCCACTCCAAGACGGTTCGCAACTTCCCTTGCGATCTCTACATCAAATCCAGTCAGTTCTCCAGATTCATCATGGAAAGTGAATGGCGGGTATGTACCTTCTGTCCCGATCAGAAACTCCCCATCTTCCTGGATTTTTTTATATAATGATTGTTCCTGCTTTTCATCACCTGCACCTGAAGATTCTTCATTTTCTGTATTATTACCGCAAGCTGCAAGCATGAATACCGCTCCTAAAAAGAACAATAAACTCATGGATAATTTTTTCATTTTAAAACCTCACTATTCTTATCGGATTTATTAGTCACGATTGTTATCATAAATTGTAATACCTTTTCTGTCAATATAAATGTTTCTATCCTTTAGTTTTCACTAAAAGTGCTAAAAAGATTAATGCCCGGTATAATTAAGCTGCAGCTCCCAATAAATAAAAAGCTTTGAAAAACTTTTTGATTGCACGGATTGAATCGATCAGCCATTAAGTGAATCTCTTTGAAAACCAGTATTGCGGTCTGAATCCAAGAAAGCCACCATGGAACTCGATAGTTCTGAAGCAGAAATCGAAATAATTCTCTTACAAAACATGATTACATTAAGAGAGCAATCCTTTACAGCAACTTAAAATCTATTGGAGGTTTTTATACTTGAAAATCGCTTTACTAGGGGCATCCGGCAGAGTCGGATCAATCATTATGGAAAATGCATTGAAAGATGGCCATATTGTGCATGCACTGTTGAGGAATACTGAGAAAATGCAAAGCCAACACCCTAACCTCTCTTTCGTTGAAGGAAATGTTCTGAATGAAAAGGAGCTGGACTCTTGTTTTTCACAAAGTGATGTTGTAATCAGCGGGCTGGGCACGGACAAGACGGATATCCTTTCCAGAAGCATGCCGGGCATTTTGAATTCGATGAGAAATAATAAAATATCGAGGATCATTACAATCGGAACAGCCGGGATTCTTCAGGCCAAAGGAACTCCTTCTCTCTACAGGTTTCAGACCAATGAATCAAAAAGAAGGAGCACAAGCGCGGCTGAGGATCATTTGAGAGCTTACCTTATGCTAAAAAGCTCTGAAGTAAATTGGACAATCGTATGCCCTACTTATCTTCCTGATGGTGAAAGAACAGGCGTTTTTCGTACTGAAAGCGAAATGCTGCCCGAAGACGGCAAAAGCATTTCCATTTATGACACTGCCGACTTTGCTTATAGCTTGATTCATAAGAAAGATAGTTACAGGTCAAGAATCGGAATCAGTTATTGATAGCTCCGCTGCATGTATAAACGAGACAATCCACTTTAACACACTATCGCGCTAAAAGGGGCAGTCCCTCTTAGCGCGGTAGTGCAGTAAAGACTGCCCTCCCTCATGACCAATTAAAAGAGGCTGGGACAAAACCTTATAAAAAGCTCTTTTCAAAAGAATGTGTCTGAGTATAAAGAAAGGATTTCCGCTCCAATCCGCATGCGATCAGGAACTGGCGGATAACCTAATCTAAAAAGTAACATCTTTAAGGTAAGAGCCTGATAACAAAAATGAACCGCATGAGATCAAGTATGTAACCTTGATCTCATGCGGTTTTATTTTCGATGATTTCTACTTGCATCAATTAGTTTTCTACTTTTGTCCCAGCCTCAGATTTGCCTATTTAAAGATAGTTGAGATGATCTCTTCCATTGACATTCCGCTTTCGAATTCAAAGGTGCCTGGTTTTAATTCGTTTTCAAGCCCTCTTTTTTCTACTTCTTTATAGAATTCCAGACCATCGTCAATAATCTTTGCTTTTTCCAGGGCATTTCCGACATCTATACTCGTCATTCCCATGGATACAGACAGGATAGCCCTGTAGACTACCTTTTCTTCAGTTGTCTGATTCTCTTTATCAACTTGCTTTTCCTCAGCAACCTTATTATTGGAAGCTTCCGCTAACTGCTTGTTCCATTCTTCTTCTGTATGTACGACAAAGCCGCCAGAAACCAGCTTTTCAATCATTTCATCCTCACTCAAGACCTTTTTTTCCACTGTCCCGGCTGTTTTTTCCGTGCTTTCAGCGGTAGAAGGGCCAAACAGATAAACTGCCCCTATGGTAGAGGTAGCAATTAAAAGCCCTGCGGAAAAACTGCGCAAAGTATTAGTCATCATTGAGCCGCCATGCTCCTTTCCATCTTCCTTGCCGTGTATGGAGCAAGCATCATTTCAACCTCGTGAGATTTAATTCCGGCTTTTGAAGAGATGCTTTCAATTGAATATCCTCGTTTATGCATATCAAGAATGTCACGCAGCAGGAGCCGTTCCTTCGCTGAAGCCTCCATTGCGCCTGATTGCTTTGCTGTGATTTCAGCATCTAATTCTATATTCCGTATCTGCTTCTGAAGCTCATGAACCTCATTCATCAATGAAATTGAAGAATGTTCAATTTGCTGTTCAAGAGATGATTTGGATTGCGCCGCTTTGATAAACGACAAACTTAGCAGTACAACTGCTGAACCAAACAAAATGGCTAAAGTCCATCCCATCATAGGTTCCTCCCTTACTTTCAATCTATAATACAAACTAGATTATACCTTGTTATAGACTGGAGCGGGGATAAAAAACGACAAAATCCACCATTGGTCCTGCCTTTATGACAGTATATCGCAATATCATTAATACCTAGGGGCTAGTATGTACATGTACTCAGAATAAAACAGGCATTGGGACCCCTTTTTCAGGAGGTCCCTCGAGCGTCCATTAAACGTATAACCTGGTCTGATATATAGTTCTTTAACAAGTCAAGTTCATGCCTCTCAAAGTCATGCGAGTTTTTATTTCTGCTATAACAATCCACCGCTTTTTTTATCGTTCCTGCCATCTCTTCAGTGAATATCGACAGTCCCCATTCACCTCCTTCTTGTTTTGATGAAATGACTCCTTCCTTAAGATACCAATAAACTCTGAGGAGGTTCAGGGTACAGTAGACGGGGTCCCGTTCGATGTTTTCCATACAATCTTCAAAGTCATCCATGATTGAAGATAGATAGTCTGCTTGGGATATTAACGGAAAAACAACATTGACTGGCTTGCCGTACAAACAAATTCCTCTATTATTAAGAATCGTGATATGCGCTGCTAAATCGGCATCTGTCTTTATCTCATTGTTTAAAAATTGAAAGGTGCCGTGCGCCAAATCATTTTCATACCGCTCTCTCCAGAACTCACTATAATGAAAATCAAATGGACAGGGATGATGCCAGTCTTTCAACTGTGCTTCGTTAAGGAAACTGATCTCAATTGGAAATGGTGAAGCAGAGTAATGCAAAAACAGTTCTGCTAAATTCCTTTTAGTTACAACAGATAATGATTTCTTTGTTACGACCAATACATCCACATCGCTGCTGTTTGGATTGAAACCTCCCATTGCCAAAGAGCCATGAAGATAGATTCCTATCAAGCTTTCTTTAATTATTTCAGAAATCTTATCTTTTATTTTTAAAACAAATTCTTTTGTTTCAAGTGAGCTTGTTTCTAGTGTGTAAGCCATCCATGTTCCTCCTGCTTTACTGCGGGTTTCTTATTATTTAAACATATCTCCTTTTAAAAAAGTGATGCTTTCTGCTGCAACTTCAATCAACACTTCGATTAAAAATTCTGTACTTCCATCCTCGCTAGATCTTCTTATCCAGAATTCAATATCTATAACGTTCTTTTCCCCAAAAATTTCGTTTCTAAAAAATGTAAAATTACGCTCAACTCCATCGCAAAAGGGAAGGAGGGTAAAAATCATTAAACCAAAGAACCTGCCAAAGAAAAGAGCATGTCAAAAATGACACACTCTTTTTACGGCTTCTTAAACTTATAGAAACTGCCTGCTATCATTTAAAATGCGTTCAATTTTATTCTAATCCCCGGAACAATTTATGCCCTAACCTGCATGCCCCATCTGCTTTCCTTGCTGCAATTCATACATTTGATAGTAACGCCCTTTCAGCTCCATCAGTTCATCATGCGAGCCTTTTTCTGCGATGGTGCCTTTATCCAATACAATGATTTGATCTGCATTTTTAATCGTCGAAAGGCGGTGGGCAATAATGAAAGTGGTTCGCCCTTCTTTCAGTACCTCCATCGCTTCCTGGATCACCGCTTCGGTTTCGGTATCAATGCTGGATGTGGCTTCATCGAGAATCAGAATCGCCGGATCGAATGCCAATGCCCTCGCAAAAGAAATCAACTGCCTCTGCCCGGAAGAAAGGGTGCTGCCTTTTTCAATGACAGGTTCATCATAACCGTTTTCCAGGTTAGGAAAAACTTTCGGGGCACCGACGGCATTCAGCGCCTCCTCTACCTTTTCCCTTGATATCTTCGGGTCATCCAGACTTACATTTGAAGCAATCGTCCCGGTAAACAGATACGGATCCTGAAGTACGATTCCCATATGTTCCCGAATGGTTTGATAAGGAATCTCCTTGATATTTTTCCCATCTATCAAAATCTCACCTTTATCACAATCATAGAAGCGGAAGAGCAGATTCATGATGGAACTCTTCCCTGAACCGGTATGGCCGACAAGCGCCACAGTCTCTCCCTGCTTTGCTCCAAAAGAGATATCCTTCAGCACGTACTCATTTTCTTTATAGCCGAAGTAAACACTATGAAAAAGGACGTTTCCTGTATACCGCTGAATTCTTTTGTCCTCCACGGAAGTGCCTTCTTCATCAAGCAGTTCAAAGACCCTCTCACCTGCCACAAGTGCCTGCTCTAGATTGGCAAGCTGGTTCACAATGCCGGTGATTGGCTGGAATAGTCTGTTGATATAATCCACAAATGCGTAAAGCACCCCAAGTGATACAACAGAAGAGGCTCCAATGGCGCTTCCTCCGAAATACCAAATGAACACCACAAAAGTGATGTTCCTCAGGACCCCCACAAGATTGTGTGAAGTCATCGAATTGAGGCTGAGCATTTTATTTTGGTATTTGTAGTGCGTTTCATTCAGTTCTTCGAATTCATCCTGTGATTTTTGTTCACGGCGGAACGCTTGAATGATATTCATCCCCTGAATGGACTCATTGATCATTGCGTTTATGTCACTGACTTTAGCCCGAATGACATGATTGTAGTGGGACGCGTATTTTCTGTAGAGAATCGTCCACACTGCTATGATCGGCAGAAGCAACAGACATAGAGCTGCAAGTTTTACATCCAGGATGAATAACGCAATATAAATCCCAGTGATATAAATGGCACTTGTAAAGAACGTGGACAATACTGTCACATACAATTCCCTGATGGCCTCTGTATCATTGGTGATACGCGCAACCACTTTCCCGGCAGGTAAATTATCAAAGTAACGAATCGGCAGTCTTTGAATCTGTCCGAAAACATCTGACCTCATTTTTTGGATGACACGGTTAGCCGCCTTTTTTAGATAAAACCCCTGTCCGTATTGAAAAAAGGAAGCCGCAACAAGAAGTCCGAAATAGATGGCAAGCAAGGTAATGATCCTCGGTACTTCAGGGCTGTAAAATTCGATCAATTGCGAAGTCGAGATTTTTTCGGCATCATAGGAAGCCGACGATTCTCCTCTGGTGATGACGAGTTTGCCATCCTCAAATTGCCGTTCTCCCTCTTCTAGGACTGGTTCATCAATAAAATAGAAGTCCCTGCCAGCAGAAAGGACCCGGACCTCCTTTCCTTTCTTCTCATCTTCAGCAAAATATTTTTCCCGCTTATACCAGCTGCCCTGATAGCCAACCGCATCTTTGCCTTCTTCAGCTTGGTACCAAGTTGTTTCAATCCCAAGGATATGTTCATCTATAAGCTTCTTGGCGATGAACGGCCCTGCCAAGTCGGCCGCTACTGAAACAGTCAGCATCAGCAGGGCAGCCAATATGGTCTTTTTATAAATTAATGCATATTGTGATAATCGTTTTCCGACACTCATAGTTTTACCTCCTGGAGCGAGGACTCTTCAATTTGCTGACGATCGTATTGCTCCTTATACCAGCCATCGTTAAACAGCAGTGTTTCATGGCTGCCCTCTTCTGTTACGACACCATTATCAAGGACGACGATCCAGTCTGCATGTTCTACAGCCGATAATCTGTGTGTCGTAATGATTGTGGTTTTTCCGCTTCTCTCTTTACGGATGTTCTCGATAATTTTCGCCTCTGTTTTGGCATCTACTGCTGACAGAGAATCATCCAGAATGAGAATTTCCGGATTTTTAATCAGCGCACGGGCAATTGATATACGCTGTTTCTGCCCGCCCGACAGTGCAACCCCTTTTTCTCCGACAAGAGTGGCCAGCCGGTCAGGCAGCATTTCGAGATCTTTTTTGAAGTCGGCCAGTTCAATCGCTTTTTCTAATTGAGCTTCGGAAGCACCTGGCTGCCCAAACAAGATGTTCTCTTTTACAGTTCTAGAAAATAAGACATGATCTTGCGGAACATAACCAATCCAATCACGGACATTCTGCAGCTCCTGCTCTTCAATCGGAATATCATTAATGGCAAGCCTTCCTTCTCCATGCGGGTACTCGCGAAGAAGCTGCTTGATGATGGTTGTTTTCCCGCTGCCGGTTTTTCCGACGATCCCGAGAGTCTGCCCCTTTCGAAGATTCAATGTAATCCCGCTTAGATTCTTTACCTTTGATGAAGGATATTGAAAATTCACTTCATCAAAGCTGATGGTTTCAGGTTTCCCTGCCGTTTTGGGATGGGCAGGACTCTTAACATCTTCCTCATAATTCAATGTCTCCTGGACGCGGTCCAGCGAGGCATTACCCCTTTGCATGACATTGATCAGTTCGCCGACTGCGAACATCGGCCAAATCAACATTCCGAGATATACATTAAATGAAACCAGCTGGCCAAGCGTAATGGTTTGATGAAATACCAGGTAGGCGCCATATCCCAGCCCGATTAAATAACTCAGGCCGACCAGTACCTTGATTGTCGGTTCAAAAAGTGAGTCAATCTTCGCAACTTCGATATTTTTGTTGTAAACATCCTCTGTCATTTCGGCGAACTTTCCTTCATCCGCCCTCTCCTGAACATAGGCCCTGATGACCCGAACCCCTGCTACTGATTCGAGTACTTTATCATTCAAATCCCCGAACGCATCCTGCGCTTCTGTAAACCGCTTGTGAATCCTTGCTCCATAAACCTTCATGAGCCATGCCATAAGCGGCAGCGGCAATACAGCCGCTAGCGTCAGTTTCCAACTGACAAAAAAGGCCATTGTAAAAAGGATGGTCACCATAAATACACTGGAATCAATCAACGTAAGGATTCCAAACCCAGCCGTGATGGAAATCGCCTTCAGGTCATTCGTCGCTCTCGCCATTAAATCTCCCGTTCGATTCTTTTCAAAGAATGTCGGTGTCATTTTCAGTAAGTGCCCCATAAATCTTGAACGAAGCTTTCTCTCAACGAGAAACGCCCCTCCGAATAATTGATACATCCAAATATAAGTGAGACCGTAAGAGACGACCAGGATAACTGCCATCCAGATTAAATAGCTGCTCAGATTATCCATTGTCATCTTGCCGATATGGATGTCATCTATCGCCATCCCCACTAGTTTAGGAGGCAGTACATCCAGAATCCCGACGATGGTCAATAAGCCAATCGCGACGGTATACCGTTTCCAATTTTCTTTAAAAAACCAACTTAATTTCCCTAAAATACTGAACATCTTTGATCAGTCCTCCTTATCCTTCGCTTCACTATCCGCCTTCTGTCTCCACAATCGGCATCATCATTTCGATTCTCACTTTTAACATTGGTTCATTCCTCCCAGAAATTTTATATATGTGAACAGGAAATCCTGTTAACATCGAGTTAATGGATTTTCTTTTACGCTTTTTTCACAAGACTGTTTTCACAAGACTGTTTTCACAAAGAATGTGGCCGTTTTAACAGAAATAACTTCCTCGGCAGTCTCAGCTCCGACAGGCAAATTTCCATAAGTAGAAAAAAAGCTGCCTTGCGATTATTTTCATTTCTTAAGGCTGTTTTCGCAAATATTGTTGCTTTCGGATATCCCCGGATACTAAGCGTTTTATCTCTTATCGGGGAAGAGTAGCTCTTTTCTTTTTGGTGTTCCCAGATTTCCCCCTCTTAATATGGTTACTTTTTAGGAACTAGTATCAAATAGCAACAATGTTTACGCAAAGAGCCTTTCTTAAACAACAAAAAAAGACATACCGCGCCATGCAGTATGTCTTTGGACATAAAAAGGCACCGATTACAGACGTAACCAGTGCCTTGTATCAACTTTGGTTAAAAGAGAAAGGCATTTTAAAAGGCTGGATGAGTCTCCAGACAGGTTACGTGGTTATATTGGTTAAATTGGAATTTAGTGCAATTCAAAATGATAATCATCACGAAACCCTCCTTTTTCAATAATTTTCTAACACTTGATAACATTACCACGCGTATAAGCTAGTGTCAATTCCATTTTCGGATTATTCATGTTATTCTTTCACTTTTCTATTGGTGCGGGCACATTACAAATCATATTCAGAAATTCTCCGGTTATGCCACTACAACGGCTGTTCCATATGCAATTATTTCAGATGCGTTCTGCATCACCGCAGATGTTTCAAAGCGGACCGTTACAATTGCATTGGCTCCTTTTTGTCCGGCTTCACTGACCATCCGATCGATCGCCTGCTGCCTTGCCTGCTCCATCAGCTCACTATATTCACTTATCTCCCCGCCCACGATCGTCTTCAATCCGGCGATAATATCCTTTCCGATATGCTTAGCCTGTACTGTACTTCCTTTAACAAATCCCTTCAGCTCTACGATCTCTTTCCCTGGTACCGTTTCTGTTGTCACAATGATCATTTTGGCTCCTCCTTTATATTCTTCTTTTTACTTATGACTTTTCTTGCGAAGATGAAATAGAATATTAAGGGAACTGGACATTGAATCAACCCCCATAATCCCCAAAACCAATACTTATGCCCTCTTTTCCTTGCATCTGTAAACAAGAACAGACTTTGCAGCAGGAGAAGCGGTGCGACAAGGAGAAGTGTCAGAAGTTCTTCTTGTGTCATATTCTCTTCACCTGCTTGTAGTAAGCTGCACCGCCATAGCCAGCAGCTGCAAGAAAGGCGATTCCCTGAATAACAGCAAAGAGGAGCAGGCTTTCAAATAGGGCAAACAGAATTACACTTATAATCAGGACAGCCAATACAAGAAAAACAGTCAATTCTTTTCGATACTTACGCTTCAGGGCTTCCTGATGGTTTAAGGTGAATTGCTCGAACCACTGGCCGGAAGGAGTATTTTCTTCTATGTCTTTGTCTATTTCGTGAAAGCTTTCTTCAAAAAGGGCATGAAGGTCTTCCCAATCATTTGGCTGTTTCGTTTTTTCTTGTTTCATCCATTTTTAACTCCTTTCGCAGACTTCTTATCCCATTATGAATCCGGGACTTTACCGTTCCTTCCGGCAGTGACACCATTGCTGAAATTTCTTCATAGGAAAATCCATAGTAATGCCTCAGCACAATCGGAAGCCTGAGGTCCTCTGAAAGCTTTGATAAGGCCTCCAATAAATCATTCCACTCTTCATTCCTCGATTGAATCTCCCACTTCATTTTTCGAAGATTGATTTCTTCCTGCTGCCAGTCTCTTTCTTTTTTCCATTTTCTTTGTAAATCGATGAACCGATTCGTGGCAATGGTTATCAGCCAGGAAGAAAATTTCGATTTATTGTTATAAAGATGAATTTTTTCCACACATTTTGCCATGGTATCCTGAGCAAGTTCCTCGGCAAGATCGCGATTCATTGTAACCTTCACTAAATATTTTACAAGGAAAGGATAATTGTCTTTGAAAAGGACTGCAAAAGCTTGATGATCTCCTTTTTTTGCTTTTCTTATCAACTCTTTCTCTTCCATCCTTAAAATTCCTCACTTTTTGGTCAGCTTTGGGCTGATTCATCTATAAGACGAATTACTTTGGATTCCGTTCATTTTTTTATGGATTTTTTTAGACGTGGTGTTTTTATTAATATTGAGGGGATGTTCTCTTGCTTCTTTATTTTAGGTATTCTCAAAGATACACCTGACTCACTTTCTTCTCTACTATTTTTCTTTAACCCTCTCCTCAGAGAAACTTATACAAGTTTTTACTGTTTTCCATAATACCAGGTCCTCCAAGTTCACTTTCTATTTTACCGTGACTTGCTGAAAAGTATGTCACTATGTCACCAAACGCTGCTGCTATGAGGCATTTCGTCCGCAATACAAATTCAGAATTCGTTTCTATACCAAAGTTATTTATGTAAAGCAGCACAAAAGGACTCCTCTGAGAGAAGTCCTTTTCCATACTAGATATCATGAGACTGCCGCAGGCTCAATTTCATCAGATTCCTTCATGAATTTTGGAAGGATGATTGTGTAAAATACTCCAACCAGCATCAATGATCCGCCCACTATCCAATACAGCATTTCGATGCTTAGTATGGCAGGGAAACTGAAAGCAATGAAGCCCAGTGTTATGGTTTGGGACAGCATCATAATCGGGCTGATCCATCCTTGTACACGGCCCATCATCTTCGGTTCGATTATGCTGGGCATCCAGCCGCCGATCGCGATATTCACGAGCGGAAGCCCCAGGGCAGCCAAGAAAATGACGGATAAGAACACCCAAGTGGAAGTGGCAAAAGAAGAAAGAATGATGAAACTTCCCGAGATTGTAAGACCAGCGACAATTAAATGGTGAAACTTGAACTTTTGAGTCATCATGGAGGCAATAACACTTCCTATGAGAATTCCTGCACCAAAAGCAATTCCAAGGAGGATGGAATATTCTTCGTAGGTTTCCGGCGCAAGTTTATACTTCAAGATAAAGATCGGCATGACAGAGAATCCCCCATTTACAACACCGAAAACAAAGAAACCGCCGATGAGACTCATTAAAAGCTTGTGATTAAAAATATAAACCATTCCCAGCTTAAAGTCCTTCATGATGAAAGACCAGCTGAGGTCCTTAATCTTATGGGGACCATTTGGTAACCTTGCTTCGACTGGCACTTGGCATTTTTTTATTAAGATGGCGCTTATGAGGAAACTGATGGCATCCACTACTACAGCTCCATAAATTCCAGCGAGCCAGTAAATCAAGATGGCGATGCCATTTCCGAGAAGCATGAACAGGCTCATGACCATCTGATTGAGCCCGGCTGCGGTTGAATAATCATCCTTCGAGAGGATTCCCTGCAAGATCCCCTGTTCAGCAGGGAAAAAGAATTTCTGTACCGCGCTTCTTAAGAACAGAATAAAGAAGATAAAAGGCATCCAGCCAATGAAGATTGCTCCTAAAAGGACCAAAGACAAGAACACGCTGACGGTATCGCAGTAATAGGCGATCTTCTTCCTGTCCATCCTGTCAGCCAGAACTCCAACCAGGAAAAACACGGCTAAGGTCGGGATGGAATACATCATTTCTGTTATAGAAGCATAAACCGGCTGATCTGAAAAACGGTCCAGAAGATAAAACATAAAAGCTGTTAGTCCAATTATGCTTCCCATGTGGGAAGTGAAATTGGCGAAAAACAATTTGGTGAATATAGGATTCTGAAATATTTCCTTGAATTTTTTCATTCTTGAATTCTCCCATCCAACTATTTGACTTACCATAATTGTAAGAAAACGGAGGGATATTGTTCAGAGACTTGTGATGGTTTCTTTCTCCGTCTGGAGGCTGAGTGGATTTACGCCTCCGATTTTACTATTCTGCCATCGTGGTAATCTGAAAGCTTGGTCTAACACTATGGCAAGGCCTCCGGCTGCTATAAGTTTTCAGCCAGCATTTCTTCGATTCTTCTGTTTTTCACAGAAACAGGGATGACTGCACGCTTCATTTCAAGAAGGGATATCATTTGTTTCTCCAGCCTGACCCTCTCTTCAAGAAGCAGCAGCACTCCCTCCATTCCCCCCGGCAGCGAATGGGCCTTTCCGTATTCCTGCTCTGTATAATATTGAGTGATATGGGTGAACCATTCCGGGGACCTCTTCTTTTTTACATCTTCTATCACTTCCTGTACAGAAAGCGGCTCCAGATAAATCAATATGGGGTTCAAACTAAGAATGATCTTCTCAATCTCTGTTATGAAATCCTTGATGGAATGATAGGATTCGTTATATTTCACCATCAGCATAGTTAAAGGATTTTGCAAAAAGCAGCAATCCGCCACTACTGTGCATCTTTCTGAAAGTACTTTCTCTGCAAATGCCTTCCATTTCTCCAAAATTAATTCTTTGTAGACCTCTGGCGGCATTTCATAGACATCATATTTAGAAAGTTCCTCTGCAGCCTCCCTAGACAGCTGCCCTGTTTGCGACAATTTATAATAAGGGATCAGTACGCCTTCGTAAATTCCTGTATGTTGTTGAAAAGCATGCTTCTCTTTCAGTTCAGGAAATTTTATTAAAAGCACTCCCAGCTGCTCAGAAGAGACAAAGGCCGTCCCTTCGTAATCAGCCGGATGATCAAGGTCTCCCTCCAAATATACTCTTGCTTGGCTGCCTCCTTCCTTTAGCTTCTTTCCTATGTATCCGCAAGCGGTGGTCTTCCCCGCTCCCGGAATTCCTTCTACCAGAATCAGTTTCATGCTCTACCCCCTCCATACAACCTTAACTATATTCTTTCATCTAACGAACAATCCCTTCTTTCTCATAATTTGACGCTTTAAAGCAGTGAAAGGGACAGTTCCTTATGGCGCGGTGAAGCACTAAAGGACTGCTGGTTTACAGGGATTTACAATGTTTAAGGAAAATCTGTGGGGGGTACTACTAAATTAAATGCAAATATAAAAATTACTTTATTATCTTATTTAACTAAAGTCGAGGTGAGTTTTTCATGATCCGTACAATTCTTATGATCATCGGAGCTATTGTAGTAATCGGTGCGATTCTTGCATTAATCTAAATTTTTTCTCAGGGAATGATGGAGCAGCTATGAATGTAGGCCATCATTCCTTTTTGGATTCTATGGTGGTGCAAGGTTTTTTAGTCAAGGTATGCTTGGCCGCAAATAAATACTATACTTTCCAATAGAGGTGAAAGCGGATGTTTAAAAATATTTTGCTTGCATACGACAATACAGACGGCAGTAAGAAGGCACTTGAAAAATCAGTGGAATTGCTCGCCCATAATAAAGAGGCAAATCTCACAGTGGTTCATGTCACGGACAAAAGAGATTATACAGAGGAACAGGGGACGGAACATTTTACCCAGTCACTGGATGTCACACACACAGGCCTGGGTTCTCTTGATGCACAGAACCTGCCGCATAGTTATGATAATAAGTTTGAAGACCGCCACCCTATCAAAAAGACGAAAAACGCGGATGTGTTTCAATCTGTAAGGGAAAATCTCGAATCAAGAGGCATTCATGCTAATTATGAATTACTGACAGGTTCTGAGGCTGAAAGTATTTGCAGCTATGCAAATGACCATGAGGTGGATATCATTGTTGTAGGCAGCAGCAGCAAAACCGGCATAAAAAAATGGTTCCTTGGAAGCGTCAGTGAAAAAGTTTCACATAATTGCGCCAGCAGTATCTTAATCGTAAAATAACTAAATTCAATAAGAAAAGGCTGTCTCATCTGGGGATAACTGCAAAAACGCTTACCGTAATGAAGGGTCGAACATTTCTTCATTACGGGGCAGTTATGGTACTACCCTTCTTTAGAGACAGCCTTTTTTACATGTCATGATCCTTCTGGGCAAGCAGTTCATTCATACGGGTCTTTGCCAATTTGCCATCAAAGGTGCTGTAAATACGATAGTAATCTTCATCCAAAATTCGATAATGGTTGCTGATGATATTTTGCTGAAGGATGTAGCCCCCGTCTTTATTGACTTCCTTCCACCATATTTTACCTCCCAGGGTTTTTTCTTTTCGGTAATCAATATCTTCCCTGGCAACCACCTCGATGACTTCTAGAGGGTCACCTCCAAAAGAATTCATCAAAGTCTCACTGCTCCGAAAAAGCGCACAAACCGCAACTATTGTGGTCCATCCGGCAACCAGCCTGCCTTTTTCGATTTGCACGAGGGTTTTCTTGGATACACCAATGACAGATGCCATCCGATCCTGAGTATATCCGGCTTCTGCACGGATTACTTTTAATTTTTCAGAAACCAGCAGAATCAATTCTTCTTTTGTCATCACACACCCACTTTCCAGCCATTCTTTAGTGTAATTTTACAACAATAAATCAGGCATGACCAATTCATTTTCATCAAATAGTAATCTGCTGAATTTTTCAGGCATTCCTTTAAATGAAATATGATCAACTTATATTAAGTAAGATGATTTATTTACTATTATCCATTTCAGGTTTCAAGTAATCTAGTAAATTGAGCCATGTATTTTAGATTTCATAGATATTTCCAACGAATTTTCGTGTTTTTTCCATTTTCCTCTATAAAAAGTCCTTGATTAAAGATATATTAGAAGTAGAGGTTTTATAAAAGTATTATATAAAAATAGGAAGTCATCCACTTACATTTTAATTTAAATATACTTTTGATGATTAGAGGTGAGAAAATGTCTCCTGTAAAACAAGAAGTGATCAATTTCTTCATTAACCATAAAGCAGAGATCCTGAAAGGGTGGACCGATCAGCTTTCTCCAACAGATACAAATTTTACAAAAGAGCAAATCATCGAACATGGTCTTCAAGTCTTTGAGAAATTCATTGCATGTTTCCATCTTCCTCAAACCGACCTGGATCCGTATATCCAAGAAGAAGCGTTTAGGATTGCCAAAAAGAGGTTCGAGGCTGAAAGCGGGATTGGGGAATTCGTTTATAATTTGAATCTCGGCAGGTCAGAAGTGCTTAAGCATCTTGGCGGCTTAAGCAGTGAATGGGCTGATTTACAACGCATTGTCAATAGAATAAATTATTTCTTCGATAAATTTACATATTATACAGTTTCCCACTACTCCCATTTGAAGGATCAGATCATAAAGGAAAAAGAGCAGTATATTGATACTCACCATGAAGACAGACTATCACTGCTTGGCAAAATGACGTCCAGCTTTGTCCATGAATTCAGGAATCCTCTCACATCCATTAATGGATTCATCCAGCTATTAAAGGCCGATCATCCTGATCTCTCTTATTTAGACATTATTTCGTCCGAATTAGATCAGCTAAACTTCAGAATCTCCCAATTTCTGCTGTTGTCCAAAAAAACGGCTGTCATGACCGAAAAAACCTCGTTCTCCCTAAATAGTTTAATAACGGAAGCTCTTGCTTTCTTGTATCCAAGGATTCTCGAAGTCAATGTCTCGGTCATCAAAAATCTAGAAGAAGATTTTGAATTGATGGGTTGGAAGGAGGAATTCCGGCAGGTTTTGATCAATATCATCTTCAATGCAATTGATGTATTAAGCACCAGGTCAGCCGATCCCCGGATTTGGATTGATACCAGTAAGCTGGACAGCAATTTCAGCCTCACAATCACTAACAATGGCGAAAAAATACCTGATGAAATACTCTCCAGTATTTTTGAACCATTTGTCACCTCAAAGAAGGATGGAACTGGCCTTGGCCTCTTTATCTGCAATGAAATAGTTGAGAAGCATGACGGTAAATTGACTTGTCGCTCCACTGAGGAGTCTACCTCATTTATAATTACTTTGCCTGCAGAGTAGAAGGGCCGGTCTTTTTGAAGAAGCTCCTTCAAAAGACAGCCCTGAACCTTTGACGTTGATAAATCTCAATGGTACCCATTTGGGAGCACCCATTCCTTATGAACACCTTTTTCATCGGCAAATTGCCCGAATCTGTTACCCCTACATAAATTCTTGCTTTAAGGTCTTGTTTTAATGAGGTCAGAGCAAATCTATGGATAGCAGCAGCATGCCCACCCCCTTGGAATTCAGGAGTAATTCCAAAAAAGAACAGCCTGCCTTCGTCTTCAGTTTGTGGTTCTATATGAGGAATGAAGACAGCCGCATCTCTTCCTCTTATTTTTACAAGGTAAATCCGGAACCTGCTTTGTGCCACTTCAGCAAAAAGTGATTCGATCATACTTACTGCTTCCTTTCTGCAGCCAACAATGGCCGACAGACATCTTACTACGGACTCATCATCTTGTTCTTCGAGAAAGGTTAGGTATGGATCCGTCCATCCTCTGCTGATATTCTTCAGGTCCTTAGAGTAAACCACCCTATCCTTTACTTTATTGAGCCCCAACTTATTGAATTCCTTGAGATAATGAAATCCTGATGGCACTGCCACCGTCACTTTTTTCTCCTCAGGTACCTTCACCAAGTACTCTTTCAATCTCTCTAATTCTTTTTCACCTGCATCATTAGCTTTGCCTTCCCATTCCAAAGTGCTGTACCCCTGGCCTTCAAGTAACTTCCAACTCATTTTAGCAACCCCGTTCCATTTTGATTCTCTTTTATGGTAAGGCACCCGGCAGGATATTCCAATAATTTTCTTTCTTTAAATGAGTATTTATGGCTATAGAGGGTATTGACTATTAACTCAACTTAATGAGAAAGGACTTCATAAGAATGACACAAAACGAAATATATTTCTTGTCCCCTAGTCACCAACGAAGTCTCATGGCAGAAGGCTGGGCTCAGATAATGAATGTTTCTGGCTGGAAGTTCGACAGCGGTGGATGGTCGGATACTGAAACAAGCCCTTTCAGCATCGAAGCAATGAAAGAGCTTTGTATTGATATATCCGAAAAACAAAAGAAAAGAGCAGATGCCAAAAAGTTGGAAGAAGCTTCTGTCATCATCGCTATCCATGACTTTGAAGAGGATGTCGATTTTAAAATTCCTTATCATTGCCGGAATAAAGTAGTCCATTGGAATTTGCCCAATCCTCAAAAGAGAGCGAAGACACCTATAGAAGAATGGGTTTTTTATCAGGAATTATGTGATTCACTCGCTTTGAAAGTGAAGAGTCTGAAAGACGTATTAAATACAATGACATAAAACCACCTTTGTCATTATTGACCAGGTGGTTTTTCTTATGAAAATTCGCAAGGCACACACTTGTCAGCCATCAGCAGATGTCCTTTCAGTGATAGAATCAAGTAAAGTACTCAAGCTTTGCATCCGGGAAGAATTTTTGCATATATCCATATAGGTTGTCCTTGATATCCTGTTCTTCGTCCTTCTGATAGATATACTTGCCAATCCCATACTTACCCCACTTGTATCTTCTTTGATTTTCATCCAACTCAAGCTTGGTCATCGGATAGTTCTTTTCAATGACGCGTTT
Source organism: Bacillus sp. P14.5 (assembly GCF_003316765.1). GTDB lineage: Bacteria > Bacillota > Bacilli > Bacillales > Bacillaceae_B > Rossellomorea. Next base: position 20,477 of record NZ_NIJF01000107.1, read on the forward strand.
GGCAGGCTTGGTGAAACGGTGCTGAATAAATTCAAAAGTCAAATCCTTCTTGGCATAATCGGGGAGTTCTGCGTCCAGACGCTCAAACATATGATGGTACCCCTCTTCCCAACCTTCGTGGAGATAGATGGGAGCAACGATAAAACCCAGGGGATACCCTGCTCTCGCCACCTTTCCCGCGGCTTCGATCCTCTTCGCGAGCGGTGAGGTTCCTGGTTCAAAATTCTTAATAACATAGTCAGCATTGATACTGAAGCGGAATCTTGTTTTTCCGTTATGTTTGGCATCCAGCAAGTGATCGACATGATGGAACTTTGTAACGAACCTTAATTTTCCATACTCGGATTCCCCAAAATGTTCAATTGCCCTTTTTAAAGAGTGAGTCAGATGGTCGATTCCGACAATATCGGATGTACAGGCTGCCTCAAACCTTGTAAATTCGGGGGCTCTTTCTTTCATATAATTATCCGCCGCATCCAGAATCTCATCCACGTTAACATAGGTTCGAATGTACGGCTTACTCCCCATCGTAGTTTGCAGATAACAATAATGGCAATGCCCCATACACCCGGTTGCAAAAGGAATGGCATATTCCGCTGAAGGCTTGGATGTGTCAAATTTCAGGGTCTTCCGTACACCCACGACCAAGGTCGATTTTGCCACACGATATTTCTGGAAGTGATTATCTCCAGGAAGATTCCGGACCTGGTTATGTGAAGTCGTTTCGCGGATTTCAATATCCAGCTTCTCGAATTTCTCTTTCAACTGTTTTCCAAGAGGATATTCGAGAGCTCCCGGCTCAATATATACTAATTGAGGCATGAATGGTTTGATCATATCATTCCCCCCTATATATCCCCGAAATAGCTATTATAGGCTTGTTCAGCTTGATCAGCCGTCTTATAAATAGCTATCTCGTCATTCAGCGGATAGTAGGTTTCATATAAAAATAAAGCAAGCTGAGCTGGATTTTCAGGATCATGGACTACCGCTGCTTCCTGAATGTTCGCAACGCTCTGAGTATGTGGATTGCGATACATCACATAGACTACATCACCAGCTTGATAAGCAGACAACTCATTATTTAACTCCATATAAAAAACATCCTTTCGAATAAACAGTATGTACTCATTTTTCCTAAAGGGGCTGTTTTTTATAGGTGGGTTTTATTGGGTTAGGTTTTATATTCTTTTATAGTGCTCTCTTTGCTTCAGGCTGCGGCTGTTTCAAAGTACAATCTTTAGAAAAGGCCTCTCATTATAATGAGGGCGCTGAAAAATTCCAACAATAAATAAAAAGGCAGAATCGTTCACCACAAAGAGCGATTCTGCCTTTTTCTCTTCAACTTTAACGAAAAAGTGTGATTTCCGTTCCAGGCACGCGACTCCGCGTGGCGGGCGTTGAGCCTCCTCGGCTTCGCCTGCGGGGTCTCACCTGTCCCGCTAGTCCCGCAGGAGATCGCGTACCTTCCACTCCAATCAACGTTGGGAAGAAGTTTACTTTCCGCTGTTGAAGACTTACTTTAAAATAGAACCATCAATTTAAGTGGATGGTTTCCCAATGATACAACAATAAATAAAGATTTTCAGTAAGTATGTCATGCTTTAGGATGCTATTTAATACTTATTCCAGAGAAAAACTACCTTAATTCTCCGGGATACCTTAGTTAACATGAAAAGAAAAGAGCTGACCCCTCCGATTAAAGTGAAAACCCTTAGTACCCGGGGAAAAATGCGGTTCTTGGGATTTTTCCGAAAGCAACAATGTATGCGAAAATGACCCTTTAATCTTTGGATAATGCAATAGTTCACCGGAATTATCCTTGCAAGCAAGAAAAAAAGGTGTTCACCACGTTTAGATCGGAAGTATTAGTGTCGGGGAAAGATCAGGCGCTTGTGATTTTTCCGAAAGCAATATTTTATTCAAAAACTGTCTTAGAAAAAGAGGCAAAATAAAGAAAGCCTCCTCCTCTGAGAAAGCTTCCTATATAGAATAAAGTTTTTTTGCGTTATCCATAAGAATAGAATATACGTCTTCCACTGCTTCATGCTTGATCTCTGCAATGGCTTCAATTGTCCTGTGAATCATACGGGGATGCGTCATGTGTCCTCTGAAGGGGCCTTCAAATTTCCACGGACCATCCGTCTCTGCGAGCATAAGTTCAAGAGGATAAGATCGTACCATCCGAACAATTTCTTCTTCATATAGAAGATCGGGTGTCACCGAAAGATAATAGCCATTTTCCTTCATCCTCTTAAGCGTCTTGGCAGTTCCCTTGAACCAGTGAAAATGAGCCTTTTGGATGGACGATTGCTCAAGCAGCGGAATCACGCGGTCTCCATCATCATAAACAGCATGGAGGATGATTGGTTTTTCCAAAGCTCTCGCCTGGCTGATAAACACCTTCAGCAACTCCAAGTATGACCCAAGCTCCATATTAGGGTGCTCCTGCCTTAGATAATAAGGAAGGCCGACTTCCCCTACAGCAATCATTGTATCTCTATGTTCCTGCATGAACTGAAGGATACCCTGAAGCTCTTTATCTGAAGGAACCGGCTGTTCGGGATGATACCCAAAAGCAGGCTTGATTCTTTCATCTAGACGGGACAGCCGCAGATTTTCCTGACATGACTTCAGGTGGAAGGACACTGAAATGAGGGCTATTATGTTTTCAAGGTGGAGGTCAGATAAAACCGCCTCCTGCTGGAAGGGTTCATATAAATCTAAATGGATATGCGAATCAATGATCTGACTCCCTTTCATCCTCTTACTCATGAACCGCCAGCTCTTTATAAATCGTCTTCTTACATTGAAGGAATTCCTCACTGAGCACAAGACTTTCATCACGGGGCCTTGCAAAAGGAACCTGGAATTCTTTCTTTATGGAAGCTGGCCTTTGAGAAAGGACAATCAGTCTATCCGAAAGGAACAGTGCCTCTTCAATGTTATGAGTTACGAAAATGATGCTTTTCTTATTTTCCTCCCAGATGGATAAAAGCCACTTTTGCATATCCAGACGAGTAAATTCATCCAGTGCTGAAAATGGTTCATCAAGGCATATGATAGGCTGGGGACTGAGCAATGCACGTATGAATGCAACCCTTTGTTTCATTCCGCCGGATAACTCATGCGGATATGCTTTTTCATATCCAGCCAGGCCAGCCCTCTCTATCATTCTGAGGGCACCTTCCCTGTCCTTTTCACCGGACAATTCCTGACCGAGCAGCACGTTATCCACCACGTTTCGCCACGGTAAGAGGGCGGGCGCTTGCGGCATATAGCTTATAAAGCCTCTACGGCCATTAATATTCTCCCCATCAATTTTGATGCTTCCCTTTTCAGGCGAGTACAAGCCGCCTATCAAATGAAACAAGGTACTCTTTCCACTGCCGGAAGGACCAAGTACGGATAAAAATTCCCCCTCTCCAACTGAAAGGGAGAGATTATCCAGGATGAGCTGGTTATCAAAGGATTTATCCAAATTATCGATTTTCAACTTTTCCACTCTTCTCTTCTCCTTTCGGCCGCCATTTGATCAGCCATTTTTCCAATGCAATGATGAGGGCAAAGAAGATCAGGCTTAAAAGCATAATTGCAAATATCGCAACAAATACTCTGTCCGTCCTGAAGGAAGATGAAGCAAGGGTCATGAAAACACCTACACCCTGTTTAGCTCCCAGCCATTCAGAAATGACTGCCCCCATCACACTGTAGGTTGCCGAGATTTTCAACCCTGAAAAAATCGATGGAAGTGAATGCGGCCATTCAAGCTTCCGAAAAATCTGCATCTTGGTTGCGCCCGCCATCTGCATATAATGTTTCAGCTCATTGCCTGTCTGTCTGAACCCGTCCAATGCCGCTACTGCCACAGGAAAAAAACAGACAAGTGTGATGACAATCATCTTAGGCAGCAATCCAAAGCCGAACCATACGACCAGGAGCGGTGCAAGGACGATGATCGGGATATTCTGTGAAAGAATCAGCAGCGGATACACCGATTCCCTCAAGACCGGAATTAAGTGAAGACCCACAGCCACAAGCAAACCAATTCCACAACCTATTGAAAATCCCAGAAGCGTCAAGTAGACGGTAGATGTAAGATGTTCCTGGAAAGTCGGCCATACAGCGATGGCTTCACTTCCTACACGGGTTGGAGAAGGAAGCAGCCATGCAGGGATATCAGCAATTCTGACAGTTACCTCCCATATAATGAACAAGAGGATGATGGCCACGGCAGGCCGCCATCCCCTCTGAAGGAATTTATTCATCATCTATATTTCACCGTTAATTGATCCATGGAAATCCCGCTTGGCTGATAAAGGATCTTCACTTGGGAGATGACATTCCTGCTGCCCATCTCGATCATTTTTTATTCATATTTTCAATCACCTTCATCAAATCAGCCAAGTTTCCCTCCATTGTTGTCTCCAAAGGATGCACTTCGTACTTCACTCCTGATTCTTCGATGACTGAAATGGCGGCATCCACATAGGGGATGACATCTTCCCCGTTTTTGTTTTAGGTATTATTTGAATACTGACTAAACTATTTTCCATATCATGATCACCTCTTATTCCGGCAAGAATTCATTGGTAAACGCTTGTTCTGCGTCAAGTTCTGATTCCAGAAGTTCATTTTCGAACATCCAATCAGCATAGTTTTCCCAAACTTCCAGTTTTTGCTCACCCCATCTCGGAGCATCATCCTGATATCTGGAAGCGAGCCATTCCTGGCTTTTCTTTACTAATTCTTCATCAAGATCCGGGGCGGCATCTAAGAGGATCTGTGCAGCCTCTTCTGGATTGTCGATACTAAAATTATATCCTTTTGAAGCAGCAGCTAAAAATGCTTTCACCATTTCCGGGTCTTCTTCAATCAGGTCTTCATTCGTCGTAAGGACCGGGGTATAGTAATCCAGCTTTTCCGAGTAGTCTGTTAAATAGATCATGTTGATATCTTCATTTCTAAGCTCAGCCTCGATCCCTGTCCAGCCATAATAAATCCAGGCAAAATCGATGTCCCTTTGAACAGCAGTAAAGAAATCACTGTCTCCCATATTGACGATATCCACTTCCGAAACGTCGGCATTCTCCTGCCCCATGATAGAAGCCATTACCGCCTCTTCAACCGGTGATCCCCAGCCGCCATAGGTCTTGCCTTCAAAATCCTTCGGCGATTCAATATTCTTATCTGCCGGGGAAGCAAAGCCGGAGGTATTATGCTGAATAACCGCTGCGATCGATACAAGCGGTACATCCTGCACTCGTGCCTGGGTAACCCCTTCCTGGTAACCGACACCAAAATCAGCTTGGCCGGAAGCCACGATGGAATCTGCACCCGCTTCACCAGGCATGATGATTTCCACATCAAGGCCTTCTTCTTCAAAATATCCATTTTCCTTTGCTGCATATAAACCGGTGTGATTTGTGTTCGGAGTCCAATCCAATACAACCGAAACTTCTTTCAGCGTTTCAGATTCGCTGCCGCTTTCGTTTTGTCCTTCATTGTTATTCTGTCCGCAGCCGGTAATCAAAACAGCCGAGAATAGAACTGCAAATGCCTTCTTCATTAAGGTTCCTCCCTGTTGGTCAAAAATTACGAGTCATATATAGAACCTGTCATATTAAAATTGCAATCTGTTTCATGGAATAAAAAAGCGTCCCGGAATGGACCCGGGACGCATATTGAAAACAGAATGACCGTTTAGAATATGTTCCCTACGCTGGTCTCAGCCAGATCAGGTTCCAAGGGTCAGTATCTATCAGGATACAATCTCAACCAGCTTCACTGGTCCCCCCACTATTCTCGCATATTAAATTCATTTCCACCCTCTACTTTGACACACTATTGCCCATAATTCAAGAAATAACATCTATCTCTTTAACACTTTAAAGTGCTGTAAGGTACAGTCCCTCTCAGCGCTTTAAAGCCCTAAAACTCCAAGGTCTCTCGTTTTGAGGTTTGCTTCATTCAGGCTATAATTAATGGAAGAGAACCAACAAGGAGGATTCAGATGGAAAGAGTACAGCTAACAAACGACCTTACATTCTCAAGGTTCATCCATGGCCTATGGCGCTTATCTGATTGGAACCAGTCAAAGGAAGAAACCTTAAAACTGATCGAACAGGTAATGGACACAGGCATCACCACTTTTGACCATGCCGATATTTACGGCAGCTATACCTGCGAGACTTTATTCGGAGAGGCACTGGCACTGAAACCATCATTAAGAGAGAAGATGGAAATCGTCACTAAGTGCGGAATCGTCCTTCCTTCTGGGAATAGGCCGGAACACAAAACCCACCATTATAATACTAGCAAGAAACATATCCTGAAGTCTGTTGAAAACTCGCTGTCAAGCCTGAAAACGGATTACATAGACGTGCTGCTCATCCACCGTCCGGATTCATTCATGGACCCTGAACAAACGGCTGAAGCATTCGCTCAGCTGCATAAAGAAGGGAAAGTTCGCTGCTTTGGTGTTTCCAACTTCAAGAGCCACCAATTCAGCATGTTGCAGTCTTACCTTGACTTCCCGCTGATCACCAATCAGATCGAGTTGTCACCTTACGTACTCGAAAACTTTGAAGACGGTACAATCGATCACGCCCTTCAAAACCGGATCCCTCCTATGGCCTGGTCTCCACTGGCAGGCGGAAAGATTTTTTCGAGTGATGACGCCAAAGCTTTTCGTCTTCGCGGTACTTTGGAAAAAATCCGTGCTGAAAAAAATGCGGATGGCATCGATCAAATCATTTATGCCTGGTTATTGAATCACCCGTCACGCATTATGCCAATCATCGGATCGGGGAAATTAGACAGAATAACAAACGCTGCTGCTTCTCAAGAAATTCACCTGGATCACGATCAATGGTTCGAGATCCTTCAAAGCTCGATGGGACATGATGTACCTTAATGAAAGATTTAAAACCTTTAATATTGTTTTGAATTATTTGCTCTTTTAACAAAAATTAAGCTCTTCTTCTTGTAACACAGAGCTCAGCAGGTGGTCATTTACACTGACTCACCTGCTGAGCTAATTCTATTGGGTTTCTTAATCCTTTATCCATATCACTCTTGTCAGTAGCCCTTGAAACAACAATCATTTGAAAAAAAGCCATAAAAAAGCATCCTGACGTTTCTGCAGGATGCTCTTTTATATATTTTTATTATACAAATCTTTGAGTATTCATTTCATTGTCTCCGAGAACCTTGGTTATGGACTTCTCCACATAGTGGGCAAGATACTCTTCATGCAATTCGTTTTTACTCAACTCATAGAGTTGTTTATCGGATACTTTATAAATTCCTATTCGTAATAGCTGTTTTATATAAAAATCTTCTGTTGAACTAAGTTTTCTTTGCTGCACGGTTAATCCCTCCGATGAGAGTATACCCGCTTTTCATATTTTCTAACCTGTGAGAAAACATTCAATATTTTGGCTGCTTGACCGGAAGACTGACCGAAACGGCTGTGCCCTTTCCTTCTTCACTTTCATAATCGATCGCGCCATTGTGTTCTTCTATAATTTTAAAACTGACCATTAATCCAAGTCCGGTTCCATCCGCTTTGGTTGTGTGGAAGGGAGTCCCTAAATGCGCCAAATTTTCTTTAGAAATCCCCTGTCCTCCATCCTTAATGGTCAACTTGACCGTCTCTGCATCGAGCACTTCTGCTTGAATGGCAACCTCGCCGCCTAAAGGCATGGATTCCATCCCATTCTTGATTAAGTTAATCAAAACCTGTTTCAAATGTTTGGCATCACACTCCAACATTGGAAGGCCGGTATCCGTTTCTTTGATAAACTGGATACCTTGATTCTTTGCATCGCTGTCCATGACTTTCAAGACGTAATCGATAACCTCATTAAGGTCATGCAACTCAAAATTCATCCCTTTAGGCTTCCCAATCACCAGTAAATCATCGAGCAAAGAAGAAATCCGCTCAATTTCATTGATCATGATTGAATAATACTCTCCATCCTCAGGATGCTTCTCATGCTGAAGCTGCGTAAAGCCCTTCAGTGAAGCCAAAGGGTTTCTGACCTCGTGGCTGATTGATGTGGCAAACCTTCCGACAGCGGCAAGTTTTTCGGCATGGCGGAGTTCGTCGTTGAGCTTTAATCGAACTTCCAGATTAGAATAAAATCTGCTCAAAAACATATAGGATATAGCTGAAAGAATTATATAAACAGCGATCGGCAAAACTACTTGAACCGCATTCAATGTTACTCCGAATACAACGTACAATAATATCATGCCTATAGTAGAGGACCAAAAAAATCTTTTATTGATAAAAATAGGAGAAAATAAGATAAAGAGTATTTCTAAAATATGTCCAGAGTTAAATGCTTTATCACTACCAGCATAAATTAAAAGATTATTAACTAAATCAACTAAAATAAATCCTGCAAGATATATATATTTTACGGTATAAACTTTTCCTTTTTAGTTAAATAGATAGACACTGGAAGGATCAATATCAGTATGAGGTGAAACCAATAACCCATACCATCTTCCGGCAAGCCCATCTTTTTATCCTCATAGTACTTAAAGATATAGTAATAAAACAGATCATAACCTATGAGTAAAAAATAAAACAATGGAAGAAATAACTTAAGTGTCTTTATTTCCTCATTATCTAATTGAATATGGTTGGGTCTTTGATTTATCATTCGTTTCTCCCTTAAAATATCTAATTTCCAACATAGGACTTCCTACATAATAATAAAGGATAAACATACATTTTGTAAAATTTTGTAGAATTATGACGATTAAATAGCCTTTGATCGCAAGAAGTTCCTGAGGCTTCTCATCCAGGAAAAGATTAATAAAAATGCAACTGCAATCAGTTGTATTAAAAAAACTGTTCCATCCCAAAATTTAAGGGTATTAATGGGGCTGGCCAGGTTAGCTAATGCTTGTTCCACAGAGAAAAGGAGTTGTGGAATATAATAAACAAGGAAAAGGGTGATAGAAATTGATACCCCAATCAGATAAAACACACTGAAGGCTTTTATATAACCTTCAATCTTGTTGTCTTTCCGGGAAGAACTCACCTTCCTTTTAAGATACTCCTGTCCTTCTTCTAAGAGATTATAGAGGCCGGAACTATTCTCCAAAACAAAATAAAGATCGGTTTTCATATAAAGACAGCATTGATAAATGATCCTAATAATTATGTTAAATATCGTCATTGTAATAATCGCATTAAATAACCCTTCATCACCTCTTAAAAAGTATCGTTGGATAACTAAGGAGACGAAGAGGATAACTATATCAAAGCTCAATCCCCCAAGAAAAATAATATTCCTTTTCTCTCGTGAAAGTTTCCACGCTGAGCTTACATCAGATTCTAATACAGGAAAAAACAGCCGGTGCCCGATATTTAACTTGACTGGAATTCCATATGACCTCGCGGCAAGTATGTGACCGGCTTCATGAATCAGGACTAGAAAAATACTCACCGAAGAAAATAGCAAAATATTGATCAACATTAAATCATACCAGAATATGTCCCTGTAATCGGGGAATAGCGAAGGTTTTATGATGAACATTAGAAGGGAGCCCAATAGAGATAATATAAAAATTATTCTGCTGAATTTATTAAAGAAAATTCTTCCAACAGATTCATTAATCCATAAGAATCCTTTTGTACTGCTTTTTGTAGTAGGATTTCCAAACTCTTCATCATCAATTTTCTTCATAAAATTCAACTGAATCAACTGATTTATAAATTCCTCCATCTTTATTTCTTCCTGCGGAAAGGCAGCTCTTAAGTATATTTCAGTTTCATCAACTGTTTTGCCTTTGTCCAGCATTCTTATTGCTTCCACAGCTGTAATGGACATCTCAAAAAAATCTCCTGTCTGTTTTGACTCTACTATAAGTTTCTCCTCATCTTGATGGATCTCAAAATCAAACAGGGTAACCTTACTGTTTTTATCCCACATATCCCTTTCTCCCTCTCTTACTCATAGAAAAGGGATGCGAGCTAAAGCAAGCATCCCATTACATGTATTAATAAACATTGAACCATCCACACCACCAGCATGTCGTCTTAATTTTGCTAAGCTTTTTGATTTTCATATTCTCACCCTCTATCTATTGTTTATTAATTCTTGATAAGAAGTTGTTACAGAAGATGTTGAACGGTTTGATTCTTCTTTCAATTCAACCCACTCAGGAAATACCTCTTGGAATATATGAATAAGATCTGGATCAAATTGCGTTCCTTGACCTTCAAGAATTCGTTTATAAGCTGTTTCGGTAGATAAGGCTTCTCTATATGAACGTGTAGAAGTCATGGCGTCGAAGGCATCAGCAATTGCTGTTATTCTGGCTGCCAAAGGAATTTCAGTTCTCTGTAAACCTTGAGGGTAGCCCTTGCCATCCCATCTTTCGTGGTGAGAAAGAATAACATTCAAGCTGTCACTAAGTTCCTGTACCTTCTCAACTGCTTCTGCTCCTACTGCTGGATGTGTTTTAATAATTTCAAATTCCTCACGAGTAAGTTTATCTGGTTTCATTAAAATGCGATCAGGTATGTGAATCTTGCCTATATCATGCAATAAGCAAGCGTAATAGAAGGCATCAAGTTGTTCTTTTGAATAAACATTCAGCTTCTTAGCTAATGAAAGAGCATAAAATGCTACACGCTCACTATGACCCTTTGTATATGGATCCTTAAGTTCCAATGTTGCTATTATTCCTTTGACAATTCCTTCAAGCTGCTTATTATAAGAGTTCTTAATGGCATCAACATATCCTAAGATCCTTTTAAGAAGGAGAAAAGCTATAGAAGAAATAATGACAACCAGCATGACTGGTAATATTAATACCACGATATCTTGAGTTATAATTCCTACCAAAGTATATTTTACTATTATTGAACCGCACACAACTAAAAAGAAAAATTGACTGATAAATATTGGAGAAAATAAAATCAGAAATACTTCTACAATATTTCCTCCGCCTTTTATACCTGGATTTAATATATGAATGATCATATCGTTTATAAATGACAAAACAATGTAGCCCAGAACTACTATGTATTTTACTCGTGTTATATTTGTCCTTCTAAATATAAAATAGCTTGCCACTGTTAAAATTAATAAAAGGGAGTAAAGAAAGTATATAAAAACCGAAGGCATACCAGCAGACTTATTTTCCATTACCTCAGGCAGAAGAAAATAATAGAAGCCTTCATACAAAATCGATATAGTAAAAAACAAAACTAAAAACCACTTAAGTGTCCTTTTTTCTTCAAAAATCAACGTCGAATCTTTTATATTCTTTAACATGGCATGCCTCACTTGCTGTAAATATTCTGTTCAAAAATCCCTCATTTGTCATTGTTCGACAAATTTCATTCTATAGCAAAAGTCCCATACAGGGAATAGTTTATTTTACTCATTTATACGAAATTTTTAACATTTTACTGGCTTCACACTTTTTAATTCATTCTAATTCCTCGAATAGCAGTAAACACTGAATAGTAGAGCCTTTATTTTCTATATCGGTAAATATTAACCAAGCTGAATAGCAGAGCCGCAAAAGAGGACTAAAGTACCTGCTTTTCTCAATGCATTATGGAGAGGCCATGTGAGACTTATTTATATTGAAGCCAAGTTGACGAAAAGAACCTAAAATGGATAACAAAAGGCTGTTTTCGCAAATATTGTTGCTTTCGGATATCCCCGGAAACTAAGAGTTTTATCTCTTATCCGGGGAGAGTAGCTCTTTTCTTTTTGGTGTTACCAGTTTTTACTCCTCTTAATATGATTATTTTTTCGGAATCCTTATAAAATAGCAACAAAGTTTACGAAAAGAGCCTAAAAAAAAGACCCTCTGATTCAGGGCCTTTTCATTCAGCAAGTTTTTGCTCTATATTGCTGTTCCGCTTCATCAAGAAATCGATGGCGAGCCAGAAAAAAACAGAGATCAATGCATAAATTCCAATTGAGTAATAGATGTCTTCCGTTTTCCATTCAAGTTTAGGAATGAACAATCCTAATATACCTGTAAAAATATAATAACTTCCTATTAAGTGGAAGAACAATTTTTCGGTAGTCAAATTTCTTTTCTCCATATAACCCTTGCCCGCTTTTCCAAAAAAGATTGCAATTCCCCTGATGATAAAATACACGGAAAAAGCAATAATAATAGCAATCACTGTAGAATTATTAAAAACGTTTGCCATCTTAATGCTCCTTTCAACAAAAAACCATTGTTCATCTTTAAGATTGTACCATAAGTTCGCACAATTTGAGTAGGAATTAAATTCCATAAAAGTTTTTTTATATTTTACCTCCCTACACCATGTGGTATAGTGTTAAATAGCTATTATCCCTAAAGGAGAATTTTTTTATGTCCAGTTTAAAAGATAGAATTGATAAACTATCTCCTGCCCAGCTAATCGTGGTTTTTTACTGTGTAGCAGTAGGCATCTCAATCCTGTTGCTCAGTCTGCCAATCACTGCTCAACCTGGTGTAGATCTAAGTTTCATTGATATTATGTTTACAGCAGTGAGTGCGATAAGTGTAACAGGGCTTACTGTTATTCAGATAGTGGACACTTTCAGTACAGCCGGCATCTTCATTCTGATATTCATCCTGCAAATCGGCGGGATCGGCATCATGACCCTTGGAACTTTCCTATGGCTCATCATTGGGAAAAAGATAGGTTTAAAAGAACGCAGGCTGATCATGACCGATCAAAATCAATCTAACCTTTCAGGCCTCGTCAATTTAATGAAGCAGATCTTATTAATCATTCTTTTAATTGAAACAGTCGGCGCCATTATATTAGGTACATATTTTCTGAAATATTATCCGGCTTGGCAGGATGCCTACCTCCATGGGATCTTTGCCAGTGTGAGTGCTACCACAAACGGCGGATTTGATATCACCGGACAGTCACTCATCCCCTATGCAGATGATTATTTTGTTCAGTGTGTCAACATCATCTTAATTACCTTGGGAGCCATAGGATTCCCCGTTTTGATTGAATTAAAAGATTTCCTCCTGAACAATAATGATAAACGGGTAAGGTTTCACTTTTCTCTATACACCAAGTTGACGACCGTTACCTTTTTTTCTCTTATGATTGCGGGAACGATCTTGATACTTGTAATTGAGTTCAACCGTTTTTTTCAAGGGATGTCTTGGCATAAATCCTTTTTCTATGCATTTTTCCAATCCACTACTACACGGAGCGGAGGATTGGCGACAATGGACGTCAGCCAATTTTCGGAACCGACTCTCATCATACTCTGTATGCTGATGTTCATTGGTGCTTCCCCAAGTTCAGTGGGAGGCGGAATACGTACCACGACATTTGCCATCAACATCCTTTTTCTTATCAACTTTGCGAGGGGAAGGTCAACGATCAAGGTTTTCAGGCGGGAACTGGATCAGGCTGATGTAATCAAATCACTGGCCGTTACACTGCTTGCCAGCTTTATGTGCGCCGGGTCCCTCATCATACTTTCTATTACCGAGTCACACTCTTTTATAGAAATCCTATTTGAAATTTGTTCAGCTTTCGGAACTGTCGGACTTTCAATGGGCATTACTCCGGATTTAAGTGTAATTGGCAAGATTATCATTATGGCTCTGATGTTCATCGGAAGAATAGGACTCCTGACTTTCCTGGTCATCCTGGGCATCAAGCAAAAAGAAACGTTGTATCATTATCCTAAAGAAAAAGTCATTATTGGATAAATAATTTCAGCTGGAATCTGAATGGCTGCCTGTCTTCTAAACAGTAACTTCTATATTTATTCAAAAAAAGAAGCCACTTCGGCTTCTTTTTTATTTGTCCTTAACTCTAAGGAGTCTCAGGCCATTAAGTGTAACAATCAAGGTAGCTCCCATGTCTGCAAATATTGCAATCCAAAGGGTGAGCCATCCCGGAATGACCAGGAGCAGCGCAAGCAGTTTGATTCCTAATGAAAAGGCGATATTCTGTTTGATGATGAACAGTGCTTTCCGGCTGAGTTTCACTGTAAATGGCAGTTTTCTTAAATCATCACCCATCAAGGCAATATCCGCCGTCTCCAATGCTGTATCAGTACCTGCTCCGCCCATTGCAATCCCTACTGATGAAGCTGCAAGAGCGGGGGCATCATTCACTCCATCTCCTACCATTGCAACCTTTCCGTACCGTTCGCGAAGCTGTTTTATAAAAGTGAGCTTATCCTGCGGCAGTAATTCCGCTGCTGTTTCACTTATATTTGATCGTTTTGCAATAGCTTCTGCTGTTCCTTGATTGTCCCCTGTCAGCATGATGGTTTTATTTATTCCAAGCTTATGGAGCCTTTCTACCACTTCTGCACTGCTCTCCCTGATTTCATCAGCGACAGCCGTCAAGGCAAGGACTTCTTCTCTGGTAGCAAAAACAATGACAGTTTTCCCCTCATTCTGCAGCTTCCATATAGTTCTTTTTAAACCCTCTGGAAGTGCATGCTCCATTACTTCCTCTATATAAGCGGGGCTGCCTGCGTAATACGTTGTGTCAGAGATTAATCCTTTGATTCCTTTTCCTGTAACAGAAGTAAACTCTTCAATCACTACTGATTGATAATGAGCCTGTTCCTCTTCCGCTTTCTTCATAATCGCAGATGCCAGTGGATGCTGTGAACCATTCTCCAGGGCAGCAATCATTTTCAAGTATTCCTCTTTTTGTTCTTCTTTTAAAGAAATGAAATCCGTTACTGCCGGACGTCCTTTTGTGAGTGTCCCTGTTTTATCAAATGCAATGGCTTTTAAGGCACCCATTTCTTCCAGATAAATGCCGCCTTTTATCAAAACACCGTTCCTGGCAGCATTTCCAATGGCGGTAACAATGGAAACCGGAGTTGATATGACTAAGGCACATGGACAACCGACCACGAGTACCGCGAGACCCTGATAAATCCATTCGCTCCATTCTGCATTGAACAGTAACGGAGGGATGACAGCTACAAGGATGGCAGCCATTATTACTGCCGGGGTATAGTACTTTGCAAATCGGTCGACAAAGGCCTGTGAAGGGGCACGTTCAGCCTGGGCCTCTTCAACAAGGTGAATGATTTTCGCTATGGTGGTATCTTCCGCCAGCTTGGTCACTCTGACTTCCAATAAACCTTCTTCATTCAAGGTACCCGCGAAAACCTCATCACTTCGCTGCTTGGTTACCGGAACTGATTCCCCTGTAATGGCTGCTTGATTGACCGCAGAAATTCCCTTCTCAACGATCCCATCCATTGCCAGCTTCTGCCCGGGCTTCACAATCATAATATCCCCGATTTGAATATCTTCAATTTGGACCAGCATCTCTGTTCCATTCCGTCTGATCAATGCTTCTTTCGGAGCGATATCCATCAGTGAGCGGATCGACTGCCGTGCCTTATCCATTGAATAGGATTCCAGGACTTCGCTGATGGCAAACAGAATGACAACCGTTGCCCCTTCTCCCCACTCGCCAATGAACGCAGCCCCAATTATGGCAATCGTCATGAGCGTCCTCATATCGAATTCGAAACGCATTAAATTCTTTAGGCCCGTTATAAAAAGCCGATAACCTCCTATGGCTATGGAAGCTAAATAAGCCAGGACCGATAAGAGGCTTTCTTCTCCGTAAAATTGTCCAAGCGACCAACCCATGATCAAAAAGACAACGGATAGCAGAACATTGCCGTATTTCTGTATAAAGGGCTGCTTATCTTCTGTAAAGCGCTGGTTTTCTGGTATCAATTTGATACCTTCGAACGCTCCAGCTTTTTCAAGCTCCTCAATGGTTGTATCTCCATAGACAGTGAGCTTTGACGCTCCAAAATTAACATTTGCTTCTGAAACACCATCCAGGTGCTTCACGTTCTTTTCGAACTTTGCGGCACAGCCTGCTCAGGAAAAGCCCTGAACGCGGTATGTCGTTTTATCTGTTGTCTTCACCAATCCTTCAGCCACGTTGTTCCACCTCCTTATGATGGGTGATGGCAATGTTAATCAGGCTTCTGACATGGTCATCATCCAGGGAATAGTACACCAATTTTCCTTCTTTGCGGTATTTTGCAAGCCCCATATTGCGAAGCAGCCTCAAGTGGTGCGAAGCTGTAGCGGTCGTGGCACCGACAATCTGGGCTACATCGCAAACACACAGCTCTTCTTCAAGACTGAGGGCATAAGCGATCTTCATTCTAGTATCATCCGATAATGCTTTAAATATTTTTGCTGCGCCATTTGTATTTGTTACAGCAAGTTCTTCTTGAACAGCGGCAGCTCTTTCGTTCTCATAACAAGTCACTTCACAAACATCTTTCTGCTTCATCTTCCCACCTCAACAATCAAACGTTCATTTGAATATTAGTATATGTAAGTTTAAGAAATCTGTCAAAACATTCTACAATATGTGCTTTCACCCACCTCCGGGCTAAAAGGGATTGTCCCTCTTTGTGATTTAACGAGTTGATGCGATATAGTACAGTTCAAACAAAAAACCTTCCTTATGTTCAAGGAAGGCCTAATCGACTGCATATTTTGTTACCTAAATCCAGTTGCTTATATGATGAACTTTACAAACTTCAATCCTATTTTCGCCTGCTGTCTATTGCCAAGTATCGTTTACCAACAGGAAAGGGTAGTGTACTTTAGCCCTTTACAGTACTAAGAGGGACTATCCTTGGTCACGCTTTAAAGGACTAAAGGTATTTCCTTTGCACAGTACGTCCTTCATAAGTAAACAACATTTGCCTGTTTTCCACATTGGTTTCAATATGGACCGTCCTGCCCCATAGCTGGTAGACATACGGGAGCACTTTCTCGAGGTACTTGATATCCAGTTCGATTCCTTCATACCAATGCTTCAAGTAAAGTTCACCATTTTTCAGATAGTCGCCGTCATTGACCGTTATAAATGGAAACCCGCCATTGACCCGCATACCAACGAGCTGATCCCGAACTTCTTTCCACTCTTTGTCGACAATTTTATAGTCCTTCCCCTGTTTCTGGAAAAGGTACATATCCTCCCTCATCACCAGGTCCTTGGTCAAATAGTTTCGAAGGAAAGAAATATCCGATTCAATTTCCCTGACCTCGAACATTTTATCTCTGCCTGAACCAGGTTTTTCACCTCTTCTGATCATTTCCTCTGTCGGATTGTTATAGCGCTCTTCAATATCCTCGAAAATCTTCAAGCCCAGATAGTATGGGTTGATGCTTGTTTTCGATGGCTGCACCACTCCCGCATTCAACTTCGCGAATTCTATGGATTCACCGCTGGTCAGATCCATTTCTCTTATGATTCTTTGATGCCAGTAGGAAGCCCAGCCTTCATTCATAATTTTTGTTTCCAGCTGCGGCCAGAAATACAGCATTTCTTCTCTCATCATCGTCAGGATATCCCGCTGCCAATCCGAAAGCTCACGGCTGAATTGCTCAATGAAAAGCAAAAGATCCTTTTCCGGCTGCGGCGGGAATTTCTTTTTCACTTTCCTTCTTTGTTTCTTCTGTCTATTCGGCCCGTCATCTAATGACCATAAATCATCATAAGGTGTGGCAGAAGCAACCTCCTCTTCCTCCCACTCCACATCTTCCATGCTCCACGACAACTTAGGACGCATCAAGGAAGGGTCAATATGCTCATCAATGGCAAGGACCGCATCCAGAAAAGTCTCCACTTCTTTTTTTCCGTGCTCTATCTCATATTGCCTGATCCTGTCAGCCGTTGCCGCCATACTTTCAACCATATCTCTCTTTGTATTCTGGAACCTGACATTATTTTTAAAAAAATCGCAGTGAGCCAGCACATGAGCGACAATCAGCTTGTTTTGAATGAGTGCATTCGAATCAAGCAAAAACGCATAACAAGGATTTGAATTGATTACCAGCTCATAAATCTTGCTCAGACCCAAGTCATAGTGAAGTTTCATTTTATGATATTGTTTTCCAAAGCTCCAGTGGGAAAACCGCGTCGGCATCCCATAAGCCCCAAATGTATAAATGATATCTGCAGGACAGACCTCATAACGCATCGGATAAAAATCAAGCCCGAAGCCTTTGGCAATCTCCGTGATCTCACCAATCGCCTGCTGTAATTGTTTCTGTTCCTCTTCTCTCATCCCGGTTCCCCCCAGTAAAAATTTACACCCGCGTCACCTTGGCTACTCTTATTTCAATATATGAAATGGGATAAGGTTTCATGAGAAGAATAAAAACGTTATTGAACACGAGGCTGGGTATCATTTTACATTTTGAGAATTCCCTGCTGTCTGAGGGCTCTTCTGACTGCATCGATCTTTCCTTTGAGGAATTCCATGCTGTTTGCGGGCTCTTCTGACTCGCAGGTCCTGATTTTTCTCAAAATAAAAAGGGTCCTTCATGGAAACCGTGAGTGCCACTAAAAGAGGGAAAAGCCCTCCAGGTGACCTTCGTGGAAGCCATGAGTGCCACTAAAAGAGGGAAAAGCTCTCCAGGTGACCTTCGTGGAAACCGTGAGTGCCACTAAAAGAGGGAAAAGCACTCCAGGTGACCTTCGTGGAAACCGTGAGTGCCACTAAAAGATAAACAAGCTCTCCAGGTGACCTTCGTGGAAACCGTGAGTGCCACTAAAACAGGGAAAAGCTCTCCAGGTGACCTTCGTGGAAATCATGAGTGCCACTAAAAGAGGAAAAAGCTCTCCAGGTGACCTTCGTAGAAGCTGTGAGTGCCACTAAAGAGACCCTTCTGAGCATTAACGCTCTGTTAGTTTTACTTGCAGTGCCCTTGCAGGAATAACTGCCAAAATCAACAGAACCGCCGACACGATAAAAACTAGCTCGATTCCGAATTGTTCTGTAAAAAAACCTGCTCCCAATGAAAACAAACCAAATATGAGAGTGGTTACAGCTCCCTGTGCGGCAAAAACTTTTCCAAGTCTCTCAGGACTGACACTCTGCTGCACAGCTGTTTGCAGCAAGATGACTTTCATTCCGTCAAAGAAACCGAAAATCACTGAATACAAGAGGGAAAGCAGCGCAATGCTGGTCAATCCGAAAAATAAAGTTGCCAGAGAAGTAAAAACCAGCGTCAGCGGGAGCCAGCGGTACACATTTCCCGAAAACAATCTGTGCGTTTTCAACAGAAGTACACCTGCCGCTATCAGTCCGATGAAAAAAGCTCCGTTGAGAAAGCCCCACCATTCTTCTCCCCTGCCGAGCTGCTGGTCAACATACACATACAGAATCGCGGCAATCCAAACGACAGTTGCAGCGGATTCTATAGCATAAATAAAGAAGATATTCCTTAACCTGGAATTCCTCCAAATGTCTCCCCAGCCTTCTGTCATTTTCGCTCCAATGTTCAATCCCCTTTCCTGCTTCACCGGAATACCAGCACTATTCATCGGCAGGCTGTACATCATCATGCTGCTTGCAAGGAATAAGAATGCTGTAAAGACCAGCGTCCACCCTTCTCCAGCAAAAGCAACAAGTATACCGCCGACAGCCCATGCGGAAAACTGAACCGCTTGATCAATGGTAGAAAGAAAACCATTGGCTCCAATTAAATCTTCCCTTCTAACAATTGAAGGGACAAATGCATTACGTGCAGGCAGAGCCCAGCCATCTAAAAAAGCAACCCCGCTCACTAAAAGGAAAACAACGAAAAGATGTCCTGCATCCAAGAACAACAATAAAGAGAGAACCCCCATCAAAGCGGTTTTAAAAACCTGTGAATAAAACAAGAGATTCTTTAAATGAAACCGATCCAAAATCAGCGGCGCAATCACACTGCTTATGAACCGGGAAAAGGTGATCACCACAGGGATGATACTCATCATAATAGCTGACTCAGTTGTAGCAAAAACGGCCGCGATAATCGCAACAATAAATAAAACATCTCCTCCGTTTGCCAACGCCTGGCCAACCCACAAATAACGAAAGGCCCGTGTTTTCATCATTCTTCCTCCTAACATAATATGAAATTGTCTGAGAAAAGAATGAATATCACAAGGGACTGGCTCCTTTCTGAATATAGAAATAACTTATCACCTATGTACGATCAAAAGCACGCTCTTATAAAAGTATAGTATCTATTATGTAAAAATTCCAATAAAACAAAATTCAGCGTTTGAAACTACTAGTTGCGCTCCCCTTAAGAGGACATCAATTCAAAGTGGAAAAAGCAATCTAAATTACCTGCATAGCTGATTCAAAACCTTCAGTGATAGGGATCTTATTAAATCGCAGCCATAATTACAGGCAGTTTCCATTATGTTTTATTCAGATTCACTTCTGAGGGACATCAAATATAAAAATTCCACTTTTCATTCATGTACCCCGCTCCACCTCCGAGGGACATCAAATACAAAAAACCCACAGATCATGTACCGCGCTCCGCCTTCGAGGGACATCAAACACAAAAATTCCGCTGATCATGTACCTCGCTCTGCTTCGAGGGACATCAAATCGAAAAATCCCGGAGATCATGCACCGCGCTTCTCCTCAGCGGGACATCAATTCAAGAAATCCTGCTGATCACGAAACACAAAAATAATGCACCCTGCTCAAAAAGCAAGGTGCATCCAGCAAACGGCTACTGCACTTCTATGACTGAAAGATTCAGGTCTTTTGGTTTGTCGGGGTTATGAACAACATTTACTTTGACCACTACATCTTTGCCGTCTTTCTTGACATTAAAAGTAAAGCTGTCTTGAATCTGCCCTCCGGATAATGTCTTCCTGCCATCATATTTGTAATCCGCAAGCTTTTCTCCTGTATACTCTTCTTTTACAACCGCCGTGGCAATGCGCCCGAATTTTTGATAATCAGGCTGCTGGGCAAGTGATGGCTGACCCGCCAAGAAGAACAATACCATAGAAAAAATCACTATCCATTTTTTCATCCTATTTCACCTCTGCATATAATTTCATCTATAATATGCTTTTTAATTCTGCACACTATTCATCCAATAGTAGGAAAGCCCATCAGTATAGGAAAACCAACTTTTTCAGTGAAAATCTTCTCCTTGCGTGAACATACTACTAGTAACCCTTCAGAAGGAGGGAGTTCATTGAATAAAGTGGATTATGACAGAGCATTGTACTATACACATCGTAGTGAATGGGATAACCTTCTCATTCTAATGGTACGGACGAAAGATGACCTTTTAGCAAAAAGGATCGAACAGTTCCTGCATGCTTACCATTTTTCCCGTGATTACTCAACCATTGAACAAAAGATGTATACCC
This sequence comes from Bacillus sp. P14.5, assembly GCF_003316765.1. Lineage (GTDB taxonomy): Bacteria > Bacillota > Bacilli > Bacillales > Bacillaceae_B > Rossellomorea. The sequence goes on from NZ_NIJF01000107.1 coordinate 41,685, forward strand.
TTCTCAGATATATCGAGCACGCCAATTTGACTGCCTTTGAAAGAGAACCACTGGAAGAACATGCAATGAAAATATAGGATTCCACCAATCCTGCGGGCTGATGCATTCAGCCCGCTTTTATTTAGTTTTTCAAAAAATTCCAAGGTTTTCTCCGCGGCTGGAAGCCTACCTTACCGGGCTCGCCCAATATGTCCCACCGAATGATTTTCTCCAGCTGCTTATTCCTGTATAAAGTTCTTGAGAAATAAGGGGAAAAAGTCCGCTTATTTAAGAAAAAGTCCGAAAAATAGCTAACTTACACGGAGAAATTCCGCTTATTTGCTTAAAAGATGTGAAAACTGGGTCATTTCTACGTTCTTAAGCGGAAATATTCCGCTTATATGCCCCAAATCGAATCCTATTCCAAAGCTTAACCGGAATTTTTCCGTTTATTTCAGATAGCATTATTCATGTCCATTCACAGGGCAGACCTCATGCTGGAATGCAATGGGGTGATAGGGAAACCAGCTTATCCCGTCTTGAACAAGCATGTTTATACCTCGCTATAAGTAAGCTCTTTGGAGCCCCCGGCCTAGCAAGGATTTTCATAGTCATAAAAAAATGAAGAAGAGCCGACCGAAATCGACTCTCCTTCAAAGCAGGATTATTTCTTAGCGTTGATATAAAGCTTGCCTTCTGCCCTCTTCGTGCTTACATTTCCGTATTCATCGGATACTTTCACTTCAATGACTGCCCCAGGTGCTTTGACATTAGAGGTGGCAGTATAATATCCGACATAGTGCCCTTCCGATGTTTCCATCATAGGCAGTTCAGTTGCATTAGAAACTTGGGATCTCGTATTTGTCAGCGGCATATGGATGACGAAAGCAGCATCCAATCCTGGTTCACTGTCAAATTCGATTTTCACTGATTCCCCATTCTTCAACTGTTTATCTTCTGCCGGAAGAAGGTTATCAATCGAGATGTCCCCGAATTTAGCAAGTACTGTCACGGTTTGCTTCTTCTTGTTTCCAGCTTTGTCTTTTGCAATAACTTGAATGACATTCTCTCCTTCATTCAGGAGCATTCTGTGAGTGAATTGGCCATCATTCACAGCTGCCTTTTGGCCGTTTACTTTCACCCATGCAAGATTGTCATCCGCAATTGTACCTTCAACGGTGATCGCTTCTTTATTCGTTTTAAGCCCTTCTTCTGGAGAAGTGATCTCTAATTCAGGCTTTTCTTGATCGAGCGTAATGGTAACAGGCTCTGAAGGTCCTGTGGCACCTTGCTCTGTGGATGCTTTGGCTGTAATTGTGTTTTCGCCGGAATGCAGTGCAACCTCAGCCGAGAATGTACCGTCCTCCAATGTTTCAGTTGTCGCAGCTTCTTCTTCTCCATTGAACAAGAGAACTGTTGTAGATGGTGCTGACGTCCCTTCAACGGTGACTGTATCATTCTTCGTGAAGGATCCATCTTTTGGCGAAGTAATCACCGGAGCGGTTACTTCGTAATTGACGGTTGCCCGGATCATGTAGTTTCCTTCCTCTTCCGGTGAAGGTGACCATGCTCCTCCAACCATCTGCCAGCTTCTTGCAGCATATTCACCATTTTCATCCGTACCAAGGCCAGGTGAATTTGGATTTGCATGTGTCTGAATGTAAACCATGTAGAAGTCTTCTTCCACCATGATTCCATGCTGACTTAAATCAACATGTGTCCATTCCCCATTTCGCAGCGCTTGTGCATCAAAAGGACCTGCGATTTTCTTTCCTGGTGCCCCGTCCGTACCTGAAGCATCATAGACGGCAACCTGGAATTCGGTCCCGCCAGGTACAGGCCATTCCATATCCCAGAATCGGAACAACCCGCCTGTTACAAGGGCTGCTTCATTTCCTTCTTCAAGGGACATTTTCACTGCCCAGCCATTTCCGGCAGCATTGAATGCACGGGCATTTTCAGCTGTTCCGTCATCATAGGAGATTTCACCTGGATAGCCGATGAATGGTTCCAATGAAACATCCGCACCGGTAGTTTCTCCACCTTCCACCGTTATGGTGACTTCCTGGCTGTTGTAGTATGGAGCAACGATTTTCAGTGTATACTCTCCTTCATAAGCATTAAGTTCATATTCACCATTTGCATTGGTTTCAACTGGTTCAACTACTGCATCTTCCAAAAGGAAAACAGTTGCTCCCTCAACAGGTTCTCCTGAAGCCTGGTTTGTTACTGTACCAGTCACAGTCCCCCTTGGAATTTCTTCAAGAGTGAAATTGGCCGTCGATACTGCATCTTCCTCGATTGTCACACTTTGAGATTGCGACCTGTAACCGTAAGTTGATGCCTGTAAAGTGAATTCACCAGCTGCATGTGTAATGGAATAAGATCCATCAGCAGGATTTGTGTAGGCAGAGCGCCCGGTTTCAAGCACATTTACTTCTGCCTGTAATGGAAGAAGCACTGGCGCTGGACTGCTGTCTTCCGGTAAAGCGGCTGATTTCTTGGCTGCCACTGTGATTTTGCTTGGGTTCACTTTCGGTTTTTTAGAAACAGAAGAAGAAGGTTCATCCTTCGATTTCAGTCCTAGATTCTTTTTCTTAGCTGGAAGGATGGATTCTCCGCTTAGTTTCACGTCATCTAAATACCAGCCTTGCTTTACGACACTTCCATCCGTCGTTACGTTAAAGGCAATATAGATCCGCTGCCCGGCGTATTGACTTAAATCAACTTCTCCATCAACCCAGTCTCCTGTATCTCCATTCACGCGGAGTACTTGAGTCCAGTTTTCCGCATCCGTGGAAACGAAGACGTGTCCGTAGTCGTAGTTCCGCTCAAGTTCATGCCATTGCTTGAACTGAAGGAAGCTGTTTCCTTCCGGCAGATCTACTGGAGGCATTTGCAGTGACATGTTAGCACTGTTAGCATACGTTCCTGACAGGCTTGTGGCAAAAACATTTTCCCCGGAAACAGCCGCACCAGGTCCGTTTTCAGGTACACCGCGCTCCCAGCTGTTCTGCTCTCCATAAGAAGTCCAGCCTGACGGATTGGATTCAAAGTCATGCTCATATCCAACAGAAATGCCAGGAAGAAGAGTAACAGTGTATTCCTCTGTCTCTGCTTCATTTCCTCCAAAATCAACTGCAGTCCACTTGTAGGTTACATTTTCCCCTGTTAAGTCCTCGCCAGGGATTGCAGCTTCATACGTTCCTGACGTATGATCGCCGGCTGACCTGACAGCATCGGCAGCCGTCCATTCTCCAGATGCATTTTGATACTGTAAAGTCACATTGGTTACACTGATGTTATCGCTTGCTTCCGCTTGAAGTGACAGGTTCATTTGTTTGAACGCTTCAGTTGGGGCTTCATGGCTGATTGCCGGCGCTTCAGAATCATCGCCTTCTTTCGATACCTGTCCTTCAACTTGACCGATTCCGCTCAAAACTGAGGAGACTGCATCGAATGCATTCACCAACCCATGTCCATAACCATTGTTTGGTGACTCTTGGAAGGTACTGTCTGTTAATGGAACAGCTGTATTCAATAGAATTTCTTCCATTTCTTCGACTGTAAGACTTGCATCAACCTGTCTTAATAGTGCGGCAACAGCTGATACATGGGGGCCGGCCATCGAAGTGCCATTCCAGCCTCCTTCATAATTGCTGCCCGGAACAGCAGATCGTATATTCACTCCAGGTGCTGAAATCTCAGGCTTCACTTCATCATACGGTGAAGGGCCTTGAAGGGAAAAGCTGCCCAATTGATCATTGATGTCTGTGGCTCCTGTGGCAAAAGACTCAGGATAGTTTGCAGGCGTAGCAATGGATCCAGGACCTCCCGGGTTAAAAAGGGTCGTATTGCCAGCTGAGAATTCCGGAAAGATTTCTGCTGCTCTCCATGCTTCTACCATCTGGCGGTACCATTCATCCAGTCCTGCTCCTCCTCCCCACGAATTGTTGACAACATCAGGCGCCATTTCAGGATGAGGGTTTCCTTCTGCATCCGTTGGAGCCAAAATCCACTCTCCAGCGGCAAGAAGGTCTGCATCTGTACCACCATCAGCAGTAAACGCCTTGACAGCTATCCACTTGGCTCCAGGGGCAACTCCTATTTGGTTGCTGCCATCCGGTTCCGCTCCGACCATCGTACCTGTCACGTGAGTTCCATGGCCTTGATCATCATATGGTGCGGATTGGCCCGCTGTCGCGTCGAACCAGTTGAATTCATTTTGAGGAGATTCAGGGTTTTGAGGATCAAACCCTCTATATTGTTCCTTCAGTGCCGGATGATTCCACTGTACACCGGTATCGATAGAAGCGACGACTGTTCCTGCACCGTCAATCCCCATATCCCATACAGCAGGAGCACCAACGCGGTCAATATTCCACTCGATGTTTGAAGGTGAGTTTTGGACAGTTTTTTCCTTCACTGCCGCGCTTGTTGACGATTCAGTTTTTGCCGGCTGGATAAGCTGGCGGGTTTCATTCGGCAATATTTTCTCTACTTCAGAGAATGCCGCAATTTTTTCCATTACCTCTTTCGTACTCGTCACAGCCATACCGTTGACTACATAAAAATCTTTTACTTCTTTAACGGCTCCGGACTTTTTCTCTTTCGCTAAGTATTTTTTCACCTCTGCCTGTGTCTTAAGCGCAGTAGAGCGGAGTTCCGAAACGACCATGTTCCGCTTCAATAACTTTTTGCCGTTCGCCGACAGCTTTTGTTTCGTGGCACTGGCAGCTGCATTCTTGGCTATAGCTGCTGGATCGGCCTGCTCCTTGAACTTCACTAAGTAGGTTACATGTTTATCTTTTTTGAATTGATCTTGCAATTTGGATGTTATCTTGGATTGAGGTTTAATCTTGGCTGTTTCATTTGCTGAAACGGAAGGCTTTTCTTTTGCCTGTGCGGGATTCGCTGCTGCTGAATTGGGTGGAAACATCAAAGGAATAAATAGTACAAGTGTCAGTACAATGGACAACCATTTTACTCTGTTTCTTCTTCCTCTCATTCAATTCCCTCCTGATATAAGTTTGGCAATTCCAACTATGGTCTCCTTTCTGAATATTACACCTGGAATTATGTAGGTGTTGTACCAAAGATAACCAAACCTATATGTAGAAGGTTGTATTATTTTGTCGAAAATAAACTGAATATTCTAAAAATAAACACAAAGTTACATTGCACTTATTTTTTAATAAGCATATAGCAGGAGAAATTATATAACTTCAGGCATATAACGGCCTGAACTTGATTAACCAATAGGTAGATAGAAGCTTTCCGTAATTCCTGAATATCGTAATAGAAGTAAAAGAGGAAATATGATATAGGATTGATGAGATTGACGAGCGAAGGTAGTGTTTTTTACCAGGAGATTACTGGTACCATCATTAAAAAAAATTCCTGAAAGAATATTTTGCAGTTTTTTCCCGGGTTTAGACTGCATCTCTACTGGCCAGGATAAACCTTAGTACTCACCATGACAAACAAGACTCGTTCTTTAGGCATACAAATATACCCTGTTAAAAAGGAAACCATCAGTTTTAATTGTTCTGTCTAATTCATTTTAACAAAGTTCCATAAACCTGCTGAATCATCCTATTTACCTAATGATCCCAGTCTGCCGCTGTAGAGAAAGCCCTCTAAAGGAGTGGCCTTTTCTGCAGCTATCGGGAGTGAGGTACTGGACTGGGAGAATTCTATGAACCAGTAGATTTAGCTCAATAAAAAATCTCTTTATGCAACTAAAGAACGATTAGTGAAAATACAAGCTCTGCCACTATATGAATTCTTAATAAACTTGAATAAGGTGCGCAACGCAGAACTCTAAGGACTTCTTATTAATTATCGATTATCCCTCCGCCAATTTATGTTTAACTGCATAGAGGGCTGCCTGGGTCCGATCAGCCACCTCCAGCTTTGCAAAGATATTCGAGATATGGGTTTTAACTGTTTTTTCAGTGATGAACAGACTTGAAGCAATTTCTTTATTGCTTTTGCCTTTCGTCAGTTCCAGCAGAACATCCTTTTCCCGTTTGGTTAGCTGATGAATTTTATGAGGAGGCTGATCGGTGCGTGAAACCCTCTGCAACAAGTGGTTAGTTGCTTTGGAATGAAGAGAATTTTCTCCGCGGACCAGCTTTCGGATCGAAGCAACCAGTTCATCAGGTTCAATATCTTTCAGTTGATAGCCTGATGCACCAGCTTCAATTGCAGGAATGACATGATCTTGATCAGAGAAGCTCGTCAGCATCAAAATTTGTATTTCATTGTGCGAACTTTTTATAATCTTGGTGGCTTGAATCCCATCCATCTCCGGCATGACCAAGTCCATTAAGATCAAGTCCGGCATGAGTTTTCCCGCCAGTTCTACCGCTTCCCGGCCATTCACCGCTTCCCCGACGATTTCAATATCCTTTTGAGTTTTCAGAAAGAAAATGAGCCCCCTTCTCACTACATGATGGTCATCCGCAATCAATACACGTATCGTCATATATTTACCCCTCCTTAATACGGAATTTTCACTAGTATTTCTGTACCGTTCCCCGGCTTGCTCTTCAACTGAAATAGACCGCCAATTTTCTCCACTCGTTCTTTCATCCCCTGTATGCCCATTGTGGGAATAGATTGATTTGGACTATAGTGAAATCCGCAGCCATGATCTTTTATCTGCAGAGAGACCAAATTGGATGAAGTCCCCATAAAGAAATAGATTTCGTCTTCTCCAGAATGTTTTTTAGCATTATTGACAGCTTCCTGACCAATTCTCCAGAGTGCCTCCTCTACTTTGGATGGCAGGGCCACAACTCCATCCACTTTCACTTCCACTTTCATTGCGAGCATTTCCCCGTACCCCTTCAGTGCCTCACTGATTCCATTTTCAAGTCCATGAGGCTTAAGCTGCCAAATCAATGCCCTCATTTCAGTCAGTGCTTCCTGCGCAAGACCCTGTATAGTTGAAAATGTTTCCTTCACTTGTTCATCGCCGCTCAGCATGGTTCCTCCCCGTGCCGTCAGTGTCAATGAAAACAGCAGTTGGTTAACAGAGTCATGCAAATCCCTCGCCAATCGGTTTCTTTCCTGCATCAGCGCGATTTCCTGTTCTTTTTTCGTTAAAACAATCCTTTTGATTGCGGATCCAATTTGAAAAGCTACAGACTCCAATAAGGCAAGTTCATGCTCTTGGAAATGAGTTTTTCCAGGTGCAGCCACATTCAGCAGCCCAAATGACTCATTCCCTGATTGAAGCGGTACTGTTGCATGATACTCGATATTCCCTGTATCACCCTTATTTTCTGCAATTGACTTTTCAATTCTTTGACATTCAATGATATTGGAAGCCTTGGTCAATTTACCCGAACGGAACCGATTGACACACCAGCAGCCGCCATTCTTCAAAAGGTTACACCCATCATCAGACAAGGAGGATGGAAGGTTATGAAAGGCTTTCAGCGAATGGCCTCCTTCCTCATCTATAAAAAATATCCATCCTGTTGTAAAATCTGTGCCGTTCAAGAGGACCTGAAGAGCACAAGAAAGCATGTTCTCCAATTCAGTTTCTTCGTTCAGGAGCTCGGCAATCTTTTTTAAGAGGTGTATATTGGCATTTTCATTTTTCTCTATGTTCAAAGAGCTGACCTCCTTTTTTTAGCTTTTTCGTACATATTATTGCTTACGGAATAAACCCAAAAGCCGGATTTTCTCCATGGACACTAAGTTTTCCGCTCTAAACCGGGAGAACAGCACTTTTCTTTCCTGTTAACCGGGTATTTTCCGGTACATTATAGCGTTATCTTTCGAAATTCATATTAATTAGCCGCATAGTCTACGAAGAGAGCCTTTATTAAACAGTATAATTAATTTTAACGCATTAGCATATCGCCTTTATGCACGAAATCTTTCTACGACTTTTGTTGTAGTTACGGCCTCAAACTAATACATCACTCGAATTTCATTTTGGTCTCCCCTGCGTGTGGAAGACTTTCATTAACATGCTTTTCTGCCAGCTATGATAAAATGGTCCCTGGTTATTTTCAACGTCCTGCCGGCTCTCCCGTTTAGGGCAGTTCAACAAAAATAACCAGGCAAAGGAAATCTGCCTGGTGCCTGCACTCATCGGGCAAGCTGTCTCAAACAGGAAAAGGCTGTGTGCCTTATCCTGCAAAAGAGTTGACCATATTTTCTATTTTTTCCATAAGCGCCTTCTTAAGCCCTTCTAACTTCTCTTGACTGAGCTTGAGGGATTCTCCTGTGACACTGAAATAAAACTTGATTTTAGGTTCAGTGCCAGATGGACGGAGACAGATCCATGAACCGTCTTCTAAGAAATATTTGATAACGTTGGATTTCGGAAGGGAAATGGTTTCTTCCAAACCATCCGCAAGTCTTGTGCTCAAGCTTGTTTTGTAATCCTCAACTTTTGCCACGGCAATCCCCTTGATCTCTTTAAGAGGTTCCTCCCTGAAAGATGAAAGAATAGACTGAATCTGTTCAGCACCTTCTTTTCCTTTTAAAGTCAGAGACTCCAGACCTTCCTGGAAATATCCGAAACGCTCATAAAGATCTAAAAGCGCATCATTCAGTGTTTTTCCCTGTTGTTTGAAGTACGCTGCAGCTTCTACCGCCATCAGCACAGCCTGCACCGCGTCCTTGTCACGGGCAAAGTCTCCTATCAAATAACCATAGCTTTCCTCATAGCCAAACAGGAACTGGTACTCTCCAGACTCTTCATAGTTTTTGATTTTCTCACCGATGAATTTAAAGCCTGTAAGGACGTCCTCAACCGATGCCCCATATGACTCGGCGACTTTTCTGCCAAGCTCGGATGTTACGATGGTCTTGAAGACCCTCCCATTAGCCGGAATCATATTCTTCTCTTTTTTTCTGCCAAGAATATAATCAATCAAGACTGCTCCTGTCTGATTTCCTGTCAACAGGACGTATTCTCCATTTTTATCTTTTACTGCTACTCCCAGCCGGTCTGCATCCGGATCAGTGGCGATGAGGATATCCGCATCCTTTTCTTTTCCATCGCGGATCGCAAGCTCAAATGCTGCCTTATCCTCCGGGTTCGGTGATTTTACAGTCGAAAATTCAGGATCAGGGACAGACTGTTCTTTGACAAAATGGACATCCTTGTAGCCCAATGCGTCCAATCCCTTTTCCACCATCTTCAATGCCGTTCCGTGAAGAGGTGAAAACACGATGCACAAATCTGTTTCCTTGGCAATCTGCGGCTTCTCAGAAATCGACAGAAGGTGTTCAAGATAGGATTGATCGATATCATCCCCGATCATCTTGATAAGACCCTCTTCTTTAAGCTCCTCTTCAGATTTCACGTCAATGGTAAGCTCATTTTCAATTTCGTTCACTTTGGCGATTACTTCGTCCGCTTCTTTTGGAGGCAGCTGCGCACCATCTTCACCATACACTTTATATCCGTTGTACTCCGGCGGGTTATGGCTTGCTGTTACGACAATTCCGGAGAAAGCTTTCAAGGATCTTACGGCAAAAGAAAGCTCTGGAGTCGGCTTCAGTTCATCAAATACATACGTCTGTATACCGTTTGACGCCAGTGTTTTCGCTGCCTCCATTGCAAACTCAGGAGATTTATGGCGGGAATCATACGCAATTGCAACCCCTCGCTTTTTGGCTTCTTCACCATGAGCATTTATGTAACGAGCCAATCCTTCCGAAGCTTTTCGTACTGTATAGACATTCATGCGGTTGATTCCTGCACCGATTTCTCCGCGCATACCACCCGTTCCAAACTCCAAATCTTTATAAAACGCATCTTCCAGACTTTTTTCATCTTCTTTCATCTCAGTCAAGAGACTGCGCATTTCGTTATCCAGTTCTTTATGGGAATCCCATTTCTCCCAAGCCGTTTTCCAATTCAAGTTAATCTCCTCCTGTCGATGACTTACTATATGTAATTCTTGGTGGATGGCCCTTTTCCTTTTAAAAGTATCCGCCTTTTTTTGACAACCTTTTCTTCCATTTTATATTAACATATGACAGGTTGTTTTGGGACGGTAATCCCTCTAGAAAGGGCTGGTATCATACTTGTATTTATTGGTCAGGTTTTCGCTTCATTAAAAGCTGGTAAACTTCGTTGCTATTAAAATGAATTTCAGAAAATCACACTTCAATCCATTTGAAATAAGCTGCTGCTCTTCTCGTGGGAAAATACGGCTATTGGGATTTAGGAAACGCCTCTCTTTTCATAAATGGTTCAGCCCGCGATTTCCACTGTCGAACATACATGAGACAACTTAAGACACAAAAAAAGACCGCTATTAAGCGGCCCTGACTACTACCTGTTGTATTTCACTTCATAAACATCATGGCGTCGGTCTTTCAGCTGTCTGACCGTACCAGACTGGCGCTGGCGGCGGAGGACTTCTAGGTCGACATCACCAATCATGACCATTTCGATATTTGGGTTCGTTTCCCCGACAATGCCGTCACGGGCAAATTCAAAGTCGGATGGAGCAAAAATCCCTGACTGTGCGTATTGGATATCCATGTTCTCGGTCTGCGGAAGATTTCCGACAGTACCCGAAATGACTGTGTATATTTGATTTTCTACTGCACGCGCTTGTGCACAATAACGCACTCTCAGGTAGCCTTGGCGGTCTTCGGTACAGAAAGGGGTAAAGATAATTTTGGCGCCGCGGTCTGTTGCAATCCTCGCTAGCTCCGGAAACTCAATATCATAACAAATTTGGATCGCAATTCTTCCGCAGTCTGTATCAAAGACTTTTACGCGGTCACCAGGACTGATTCCCCACCATTTCCGTTCATTCGGAGTGATGTGGATCTTATATTGCTTTTCAATCGTTCCATCACGGCGGAACAGGTAAGCAATGTTGTAAATCTCGTCATCTTCCTCTTTAACGAAATGAGAACCGCCGATGATATTGACATTGTAGCGAACAGCAAGATCTGTGAACAGTTCTATATATTCCTCTGTATACTCCGTCAGCTTACGGATGGCCAGGCTTGGAGACTTTTCATCAAGGAAAGACATCAGCTGGGATGTGAAGATTTCCGGAAACACCACGAAATCTGACTTGGCATCGGATGCTACGTCTGTAAAATACTCCACCTGGTTCGCGAACTCTTCAAATGAACTGATTTTTCTCATCATATATTGAACAACACAGATTCTGACAGGGTAGCTGGTCTTAAAGTGCCTCTTGCTGGAAGGGCGATAATCTACATTATTCCATTCCATCAAGGTAGCGTATTTTTTGGATTTCGTATCATCAGGCAGATAGTTTGGATTGATCCTCATCAGTGTGAAGCTGTTCATCAGCTGGAATGACAGGACAGGATCATAAATTTTATGCCTTGATACCGAATCTACATATTCCCTCGGAGACATCTCCTCTGAATGCTTATGGAAGTTAGGAATCCGTCCGCCGATGATGATACTTTTCAGATTCAATTGACGGGCAAGTTCTTTCCTGGCTTCGTATAAACGATGGCCGACCTTCATCCTGCGGTAATCAGGATGAACCATTACTTCAATTCCATATAGATTATATCCTTCAGGGTTATGGTTCGTGATATAACCGTTATCAGTTACATCGTCCCATGAATGGCGGTCATCGTACTCATCAAAATTGATGACCAAGCTTGAACAAGAACCAATGATTTCGCCTTCCAGTTCAGCCACCAGCTGTCCTTCAGGGAAAACCTCCAAATGGCTTTCCAGATGCTCTTTTTTCCATGGCTCCATACCTGGGAAACAGAAACTCTGCATCTTGATGATATTCTCTATATCCTTATGCTCAGTCTGCCTTATGATCATTTTTTTCTCAAACTGTGATAAATCCAGTTTTTCAGACATTTATCGTAACACTCCTTTTGCACTCATCTCTATGTTTTACCCTGGAAAAAGCAGGCGTTCAACTAATAACCAGGCCGCCTGTGCCAGGGCTCTGTAACCCCTATGATTGTACGGGGAATCCGGGTTACCAAGGCAGCAATGACTCCCTCAGAAATTTCTTCTTCATGAAGCCACCGTGATTCTCCATTCTCTATTTTAAACCCTAAAATGATATGATGCATGTTTATTGACTGATAATGATTTTCCGGAAGAGGCTGACGTGCCGCCGAACTGCCGTTCACTCTGAAAACTTCAGCAGGGCTGCAGGTCCTGTTTAAAAATTCCATGACTGCCTCGAAGGATTCTTTTGCCGAACTCCTCATCCATATCACTGCCTCATCAAACGTTCCATAAAGTTTAATATGCTCCATCAAGGCTCCTGTCAATGCGCTTGTGTCAAAATAATCAACAGGAAGGAATACTGTCCCCTGCTCTGAGAGGCCAAATCTGTCCAGCATCCCGTTGAACTTATCTCTTGACCTTGCCAGAACAGTTACTTTTCCTCCACTTTTCACAAGGTGGTCAACCACTCCGCCAAGCATTCCTGTGCCGCCGATAACCAAAATCCTTTTCACGCCTGTCCCTCCTTTTCTTTTAGCCTGTTTGCTGCTGTCGGAAAAATCCCAAGAGCCGGATTTCCCCCTGGATACTAAGGTTCGTCGATCTAAATAAGTTTAAAAGTTTTTCTTGCTTGCTTCCCTGGAGATTTTGGGTGCAATATGGCGTTCTCTTTCGACATTCATATTATACAGCCGCAAAGTTTGCGAAAAGCTCTCTCTATTCTCCCTTCAAACTAAGAACAATTGGGATAAAATACCCTATTTAAGAAAGAGAATTATTTTTGTGAAATTTTATGATAAACTCAGGACAAGAGGTTTTACTTTATCACTTCCCTCATACTATAATCTGAGAGAGAACGATTGAAAGGAACCAATCATGGATAAAAAAATTGAAAATCTATTACTTACGGCCTTTGCCGCAGCTCTGATCGCCATGCTGGGCAGCTTATTTTTTTCCGAGATTAAACAATATGAGCCCTGCGTACTTTGCTGGTATCAGCGTATCATTATGTATCCCATGGCTGTCATTCTCGGGATTGCAACAGTAAAAAAAGACGCTTCCATCGCCATTTATACACTTGTTCTATCTGGAATCGGCATTTTGACTTCACTGTATCATTATTCTTTACAAAAAGTCGATTTCCTCTATGATGCCGCCCCTTCATGCGGACGCGTCCCATGCACTGGTGAATATATCAACTGGCTTGGTTTCATCACCATCCCATTTTTAGCCTTAACAGCATTCATCATTATCTTTCTAACAAGCTTCTTACTCTTAAAAACAGCAAGGGAGAATAAAAAATGAAAAAAGTCATCATCTTTTTAGTAGTAATAATCGGTATCTTCGCTGCCATCGCAGTCGTTACATCCATGCAGCAAAACCAGGCAGCAGAAGAGAATCCATACAATAAAGAAGATTTGGAACCTGCCACCATCGACCAGCTCGATGATCCCAACTATCAGAATCTGATCCTGCCGGATGAACTCCAAACCAAATTGGACAACGAAGAGGACGTCACTGTCTACTTCTACAGCCCGACCTGCTCGCACTGTCAAGCAACCACCCCAATCGTGGCCCCAATGGCAGAGGACATGGGAATCGACCTTGTTCAATACAACGTCTTGGAATTTGAACAAGCCTGGAATGAGTTTAACATCGAAGGCACCCCGACCATCATCCACTTTGAAGATGGCCAGGAAACAGCCCGAATCGTAAGCTCCCAGCCGGCGGAAACGTTTGAAGCCTGGTTTAATGAGAATGTGAAGTAAACTCAAAGAAAACGCTCAGATAATTTAAGCCTCTGAGCGTTTTTTGTGTGGTTTTAGAGCTGATTTAGGTCATCTGCAGGAAACAGACCAATTTAGAGCCAGGACACTTTGGTCAGTTACCGGAGTCTTGTTGTTATTAATGCAGGATTCTTTGGCGTTTTGAAGAGAACTGTAGTTGGAGACTAGTGCTATTGCTAGGAGAAGAACTGTTATGGATGAGATGATGATGGACTTTTTTTCATTTTGTAGTAATTCTCCCTTATTCTATTGCAACTATTCAATTTAATTTTATCTTAAATGTCCAACAGGATATTTTAGAAATTCAACCACGAATTTTACTGCTGTTTGGAAACCTATTAACAGGATGAAAGAAAAAGTCTTATTAACGGAAAACAGATGAAAAATATGGTAAAATCAACCTGAAAGGAGTGCTGCTGATTGAAAATAAAAGAACGCACCGAGTCAAAGGAATTAATGATTTATAGGGCTGTTCATTTCCGCAAGAGTTTAAATCGTGAGGAAGAAAAGCATTTTTTCAACATTGAGAAAGGCTTCCTTGGTGAACAGCATTTTGATGAGTGGCTGCAACCTGTTTTGAATGACAAGATTTTGCTGCCTGACATGCAGTTTATGAAAAACAGCAATTTTTCTCAAATTGACACCATTCTCTTAACCTCACAGCTAAATTACATTTTTGAAGTGAAAAACTATGAAGGCGACTTTATTTTGGAAGGAGACAGCTTGAATCGGACTGATGGAATAGACGTCAAAAATCCACTTCTTCAGATGAAAAGAAATGAACCTCTAGTTCGCAATGTATTACAAAACCTTGGGAACAATACCCCCATAGTATCTATAGCTGTCTTCGTAAACCCTCAATTTCACCTTTATAACGCTCCACAAAACCTGCCAATCATTTATCCTGCACAGCTTCCGCGCTTTATTGAAAAAATAAATCAGAAACCCTCTCATCTGAATAAAACCCAAATTGATCTCGCAAAAAAGCTGGTTTCCCGCACTCTGGCTGAAAATCCCTATGAACGCTTACCGCTCTATAAGTATGAGGAATTGAAGAAAGGCATAGTTTGTCCTTATTGCGGATGGTTTTACCGCTCTTATTCAAGGATGCTAAAATGTGAGAGTTGCAATAGAAAAGAGGATTCACTCGCCGCTGTATTACGCAGTTTGGAGGAGTTCAGGCTGTTGTTTCCGGAGAGAAGGCTTAGCCTTTCGCAGGCGTTTGATTGGTGCGGGATAATTAAAGATAAGAAGACAGTGCGAAAAATATTAAATACTGAATTCAATTTAACCCCCATAGGCAGAGGTTCTTACTACACAAAAAAGTAGAATGAAATAAGCTATGTTCGCGATTATTCAAGTAATATATTTGGGATATTATTAACCAATGCTCCCAATCATCCAATAGTATAGTAGGCTTTTTTGGGGATTCTACTTTTTCTTGTTTATCTTACCATTATCTTTGGAGTTCCTCTGGTTGATGGTACGATTCCCCGCTAATCTCACCACTATATTTGGGTTTCGTTTAGTTAATGGTATGTTTCTCAGCTTATCTTACCATTATCTTTGGATTTCCTCTGCTTAATGGTACGATTCTCCGCTTATCTTACCTCTATCTTTGGGTTTCGTTTAGTTAATGGTACGTTTCTCAGCTTATCTTACCATTATCTTTGAAGTTCCTCTGGTTGATGGTACGTTTCCCCGCTAATCTTGCCATTATCTTTGGGTTTCCTTTGGTTGATGGTACGTTTCTCGGTTAATCGTACCATTATCTTCGGGTTTCCCTTAGTTAATGGTATGTTTCTTGGCTAATCGTACCATTATCTTCGCATTCCCTCTGGTTAATGGTACGTTTCTCAGTTTATCTTACCATTATCTTCGCATTCCCTCTGGTTGATGGTACGATTCCCCGCTAATCTTACCATTATCTTTTGTTTTCACTTAGTTAATGGTACGTTTCTCTCCATCCTCCAACAAAATCTTTTAGAATGTTTGATTTCAAGTTTGCCTACTGGTACAAAAAAAACCACCAAGCCTAAGCTCAGTGGCCGATCATCCTGCCGAAGCAGAATATAGAGGAGAATTACAAGATGAATCAATGAAGAGATTGGTGAAGATCTCTTCTTGATTATCTATAAGTATGCCTGTCCCTCTCTTTTTTATTCATGGAAAAGCAAATTTTTTTCAAACAAGCAGCTGGTTGGCTGGTTTGGCATAGACGCTGACTTTGTCTTCGTAGTTGCAGTACTCCCGGAAATGATCCATATCAAATGGGAAGAAAAGATTGAAGCTCTTTAGGATTGATAGATTATGGTCATACATTTCCTCGTAATCGGATTTAGTCGTATCGGTCTCGATTAAGGAGATGAGTGTCTGCAGACTTGAGATCACCTGGAAAGCTTCTTTTAATGTACCGTTATACCTCGTGTAATCCGTATCCGTATGTAATACTTCAAGTTGTTCAAATTGCTCGATCTCATCATCTGTAAAATAACGAGGGAAAATAGTACAATAAATGTACGTGATAAGTTCTTGAATGGTTTCTTCCTGTTCCTCTGTGGAGGCCAATAGGATCTTCACTTTTAACCCACCTTTGTAACGTTTGTCATCTCTATGTAATAGTTATTCTTAGAATACCATAAATATAGTTCTTTCCGGGTGGTAATTATAGCCATGGTGACATCAGAACTAAATTATTTAAAGGAATAAATACCTACATAACAGCGCTATCATAAAAGGAAAAGGAGTTTTTTGATGAATACACAGGATAAAGGTCCTGAATTCGTTGTTTCCATTCCCGCCAAATGGGATAATGTTACAGCCGAAGCTTTGATGCGGGAGGTATGGCAGGCTCCTAAAAAAACGGTTCATCAACTCAGGATGGACAAAGCGGTCACGTTAAACGGAGTACCTATAAATTGGACTAAGCCACTCAGAAAAGGTGATAATCTTCACTTCTCAATAGATGAAAGAGATCATGGAGTCATCCCTTCGGAAATGCCGCTGCATGTACTTTACGAAGATGAGCACATGCTGATCGTCAATAAGCCTGCAGGGATGAATACACATCCGAATGATCCGGCAGTGGAAAAAGATACACTTGCCAATGCCGTTGCCTGGCATCTCCAGCAAAATGAGGAAAAAGCTGAGGTCCAGCATATTCACAGGCTTGACCGGGATACAACAGGGGCAGTTATTTTTGCCAAGCATGCCCTTGCAAAAGGAATCCTGGACCGCCTTCTTGCGGAAAGAAAAATTAAAAGAACCTATTGGGCGATCACCCATGGGTTGATGAAAACGAAGAAAGGCACGATTAACCAGGCAATCGGCCGGGACAGACACCATAATACACGAAGACGGGTTTCTCCGTCTGGCCAGTCTGCCATCACTCATTATCAAGTGCTGGAACATAACAAAACTAAAGGGTTAACTCTTGTTCAACTTGGGCTGGATACCGGCAGAACCCACCAAATCCGGGTACATATGAGTTCCATTGGACACCCTCTTGCTGGTGATACACTCTATGGAGGAAAACCGGTTGTACAGAGGCAGGCCCTTCATGCAAAGTATATCCAGCTGCTTCATCCGCTGACTGAGGAAACTATATCACTGGAGGCTCCTTTTTTAGATGATGTTCCGCTCTTTACTGCGTTCTTTGATTTATAAGGAACTTTTACACACAGAAAAGCAGGCACCCAATCGGATGCCTGCTTTTTTTAATCACTATTTATTTCAAACCGTTTTTAACAGCTTCTGTTACAGCTACAGTACGTTTAGCCTGATGCTTGACAGCTGCCTGCACATCTTCGACCATGTTGCCTTCCTGATCGACTGTTACGCTTGTGCCATATGGGTTTCCGCCAGCTGCGAACAATACTGGGTCAGTGTAGCCAGGTGCAGCTAAGATTGCTCCCCAGTGCATCATTGTTGTGTAAAGTGCAAGGATTGTTTGTTCTTGACCGCCGTGTGCGTTGGCAGCTGAAGACATTCCGCTCACTACTTTATTCGCCAGTTTGCCTTGCGCCCAAAGTCCGCCTGTGGAATCAAGGAATTGTTTTACTTGGCCAGGAACGTTTCCGTAACGTGTCGGCACACTGAAAATGATTCCGTCTGCCCACTCAAGATCTTCTGTAGTCGCTACAGGAACATCCTTTGTGTTTTCAAGATGCTGTTTCCAAGCCGGGTTGGAAGATACAGCCGCCTCTGGTGCAATCTCTTCAACTCTTAATAATTTTACTTCTGCGCCCGCTTCTTTTGCCGCCTCTTCTGCCCATTGTGCAAGCTGATAGTTTGTTCCAGTAGAACTGTAGTAGATTACCGCGATATTCGCCATTTGAAAGTCTCTCCTTTTCCTTCTCTATATTTTTAACCTGGGGACAGGTTAAATTCTTCCCAATATATCCGGGTTCTAGACCCATTCGCTACCTGTTACATTTCCCTATGTAGCCCGCAATAAACTATTTGAATTCATTTATCACGAAAATATTTATCTTTAATTCGAGATAATTATATCTCTTTATGAGCTTGTCTGTCAAATAAGAAAATTAAATATTTTTTGGTACTTATACACGTTAAAGCGCTAAGAGGGACTGTCCCTCTTAGCGCTTTAATACGGTGAAGTTTAAAAGTCAAAGTTGTCTGGATCTGCCCCGAATCTTTCGTCCATATTGAGTGAGTTGATTTGAGTCATGTCCTCGAGTGTAAGACTGAAGTCAAAAATCTCACTGTTTTCTTTCATTCGGCTTTCGTGTATTGATTTTGGAATGATGATGGTGTCATTTTGCAGGTGCCAGCGAAGAATGACTTGCGCCGGTGTTTTGCTGTGTTTATCTGCGATATGGTTCAAAGTCGGTTCCTCAAGCAGTTTTCCTCTGGCGATCGGCGACCAGGCTTCTACCGCAATACCGTTATTTTGGCAGTATTCTTTTAGTGGCTGCTGGCTTAACCGGGGATGAAGTTCGACCTGGTTAATAACCGGTTTTTCATTGCTTCCTTTCATCAATTCCTCCAGGTGGTGCTCCTTGAAGTTGCTGACACCTATCGCCTTGACAGTTCCTTCATTATATAACCGTTCAAGTGCTTTCCAGGTGTCTTTGTATTTATCTGCCACCGGCCAGTGAATCAAATAAAGATCAAGGTAGTCCATGTCCAGTTTATTCAGGGTGTTTTCAAATGCCCTTAATGAAGCATCATAGCCCTGATCCGTGTTCCACACCTTGGAAGTAATGAACAGGTTTTCCCTTCCGGCAGAGGATTCTTTTACAGCTTGGCCGACGCTTTCCTCATTTTCATGTAGTGATGCTGTGTCGATTGATTTGTACCCCAGATCTATTGCCGTCTTGATAGCACTCACTGCCTCGTCATGGT
Organism: Bacillus sp. P14.5; assembly: GCF_003316765.1. GTDB lineage: Bacteria > Bacillota > Bacilli > Bacillales > Bacillaceae_B > Rossellomorea. The sequence goes on from NZ_NIJF01000107.1 coordinate 60,771, forward strand.
CTTCCATTTGATAAACTCCAAGACCGAGATAAGGAATTTCAACCCCGTTATGCAGTTTAAAAGTGCTTTGCAGATTCTTAACCATTTGCATTACCTCCTTTGTTCCATTGTACAAATCCTGGTTTAAAAACGCTAAAAAAATGCCCTCTCCCAATTTGCAGGAAAGGGCTTATTTATACTGCATGATTGAGACACTTTTCACTGCATCCGTCTAGGTTTATTCCAGCAAAAAATCCGCTTTATTTTTCCGAAAAATAAAGCCTGTGCAGCGGCCTGGTCATTCCGACATAAAGAAGTTTAATATCCAGCTCGTTTTCTTCTTTATATTGTTCGTCTATGGAGGCAATGATAACAGCGTCAAATTCGAGCCCTTTTGAAAGATAAGAAGGGACGACGACAATCTTATTCTTTGGAATGCTTTCCTGTTCGGCAAGAAGCTTCACTCCATCGGGGAACTTCTTTTCTAAAAGGGAGGCAATTTTTTCACAGTCCCTCATTGTTTTGCCTATTACAGCGAATGTCTGGAAATCCTCTTCTTCCCGCAGTTCTAAAATCAACTTGGACAGCCCCTCTGTTAATTCGTCTTCCTCCATATAAGAGAAGAATTGGGGCTTGTCCCCGTGTCTGACAACCGGTGTGACTTGCGGAAAATCATTGGGCAGCTTTTTTAACAGTTTGTTAGCTTCTTCCATTATTTCAATTGTGGTTCTGTAGCTTTTTTGCAGCTCGGTATAGGTCGCACGCGGAAAGATCTCTTTGTAAACAGGCTCCCATGATTTCAACCCGCGATAGGAATGTATTCCCTGGGCAAGATCGCCTACGAGGGTAAACATGTCGGTTTGCAGTGCGGTTTTCAGTGCATAAAGCTGCAGATAGCTGTAATCCTGGGCTTCATCGATGACGACGTTCTTGGCTTTGTAAAAAGAATCGATTCCATAAAGAGCAGTCTGCAGGTACAGAAGTGGAGCAAGGTCTTCCATTTCAAATGTCTTTTTCTTTAGCCTTTTCAGGGTGTATTCACATATTTCCCTTGCCTGTGCGGTGGACAGTTTTCCATTACTGTAATGAACAAGCTTATCCCAATCTGAAAACAATTCCTCATAGTATTGAAAAAGTGACTTTTTCTCGAATTGCTTCATGTATTGGGTCAGGCCTGTCCGGATTGACTTTTGGACGTCCTTCATTCTTTCCGCTTTTTTATCCAGGGCTTTGGAAATATACTCTTTCCGGTTAGCTGCGTATTTCTTATGGTAGAGAGCCTTTTCAATCTTTTCATCAAAAAATGTCTCTACTTTATCCACCATCATCTTCTTGTTGGACCGCACATAGCTTTGCAGCAGCAGCTTCAATTTTTCAACCCTTCTGTAAAGAGGCATGTACGTATAATCATCTTTTAAAAGAGAGGTGAATTTCTTCGCAGAGAAGAGCCGGTATTTATCAATGACAAAATCCTTCTCAGGGTAAAAGCGGGTTTCAATGTCGGCGATATAGGCATCGAGGATCTTCCTGAAATCCCTTGACCCTTTCCAGCCTGATATCCAAGCTGCCTGCTTAGCTTCCTCATCCGTTTTTTCGATCAGGGAGATCAATTTGTTATCCTCAGCGAGCTTCAGTTCCTTTTCCAGGCAGGTCATCACGTAATCACTGAAGGTCGTCTGGCGCACTTTTTCCACACCAAGTTCCGGAAGAGCTTCCGAGATGTAGTCAATGAAAAGATTGCTGGGCGCAAGAATCATCAATTGACGCGGATCGAAATGCTGTTTGTAGTTGTAGATAAAGTAGGAAATCCTGTGAAGGGCAATGGTTGTCTTACCGCTTCCCGCTGCTCCCTGGACAATGATTGGTTTATTAAGGTCTGCACGGATGATCCGATTTTGTTCCTCCTGGATGGTTGAAATGATTTCGGTCAGGCGGTTGCTGGAGCTTTTAGAAAGCGACTCTTGAAGCAGTTCGTCGGTAGTGGTCAAATCAATATCCCGGATTTCTTCCAGGCTCCCGTCCTCAATCATATACTGCCTCTTCAAGGAGAGGTGGCCATTATAAATTTCATCTTCGGCTTCGTAAGAAACATGACCAATACGGCCCTCATAATAGAGGTTGGCAATTGGAGAGCGCCAGTCGACAATGATTTGCTCCTGGTTTTCCCGCTGATAAAGCGACGTCTTCCCTATATAGTGCCTTTCTCCATCCTCAGAATCATCATGCTTAAAATCAATTCTGGCGAAATAAGGTTTCTTTTTCGCTTTAAGAAGCGCTTCCAACTCTTCCTTCGACATTTCGAAAAAGCTGGCATTGGTCAGGATATCGATATAGGCGGCGGATGACTCCAGCCAGTCGACATCACCAAAGGCACTTTCTATATTCTCTTTGAATTTGTCTTTGCTGGTCTGGGCAGTTTGAATGACAACATCGATGTAGCGTTTCGTGAATTCGAGCCTGTCTTTTTCTTTTAAAAAATCGGGGTGGTATTGAGTTTCGTTCGTCATGTATTTCTCCTTTCCATGTGATTTCAGCCGCAATGGAGAAAGTTGACAATTATGTAGGCGTTTTAGTGAGCAGAAGAATATATTATCAGAAAAATGGAACGAATACAATAATTATTCTGATAAAAAGAAAGATCTTATAGAATGGGGCTGGTTTAACGTTTCAGAACTTTAATAATTGATTCGAGGGACACCTGAATGCTATTTTCATACTCCTGGTGGCTCTCATGGCTTCCACGAAGGACACCTAAACGCTATTTTCACTCTCCTGATGCCTCCCAGAAAACCTTATCCCTTCATCTCCCCTCCCAACAGCCTGCCTGTGCCCGCACTAAAAGAGAGACTGACACCTCAAGGCATCAGTCTCTTTTCTTAAATCGTATCGATGTCCTTCTGCCTTTCACTGGGGGCAGGTCATCGTGTTTTTCATCCTGCATTTTCTTCAGGAGTTCCCTTATTTCTGTGAGGACTTCCAATTGAGTTGCCGACTTGATTTCATAAGCTTTGCCTTTTCCGCGCAGCCGATTAAAGACTTTGATCATGAGAAAGATTGATGCTGCCACGAGGAAGAAGTCCACCAAAGTTTGAATGAATGCTCCATAATAAATTACCTCTGCATTGACCCTGTAACTCAGTCCTGCAAAATTGACGCCGCCAAACAGCATCCCTATCACCGGCATCATCATATCTTTCACCAGAGACTCCACGATTTTGCTGAAGGCTGCCCCTATCATCACAGCCACAGCTAAGTCAAAAACATTTCCTCTTGAGATGAATTCCTTAAATTCTTTAAACATGATGTCCTCCATGCCCGCTCAATGGGTCACAAATTTCAAGCTCGTAACACTTTATGCGGCGGAGCACTGCTTAAGAAGCACCAACTTATGCAGTTTCAATCTCTTTTAAGGAATTGACTTTTACAATATAAACAATTTCCACAACCACTCCTATCAGCAAGGATGCAACCAAGAAATAAGACACGATGTCATTGAAAATCAAAATCGGCGGAAGGGCCATTATGGTAATCAGATTGAATACAAGATAAAAAGTTTTAAACCCGGATAATGACCTATGGAAATCATCCTCATTGTTTACCGCCTCCTGTAAAGCAGACAGGAGATTCATATGAAAGAAGAGCGAAAGGAAGGACACGATTCCTCCAATAATTACATGCCAAGTGACATCCTGCCCGGCTTGGTTCAAGTTAATATTAGTGAATCCGAAAATTTCAGTTATAGACAAGACTCCAAGTATCACTGCGGCAGTCTTTGCATATGAAAGCCACTTTGAATGAGGAAGTTCCTGCATTCCTTTATATAAAAGAATATATCCGATTCCATCGTGTACAAGGTCAATGGTGATAATACGTATATCGATCAGCAAAAACAGCAGGCCCCAGACAAGTAATTTGATTCCCTTTTCCATTACTGCTCACCCTCCTCCCTGAATTTCTTTAATTCTTTTATCTGCTTGGAGGTTAAATACGGTTGTTCAGTAATCCGGAGCATCCGCTGCTCTACCTCGTCATCTCCCATTTGGAAAACTCCTCTGACGTCTGCTTCTATCGCATGGATATGATTTTTATACATAAGGGATTTATCCACAAGGGCATTTATTTTCAGCGCGTCACTGGAATTTACTTTTATGGGAAGGGCGATGTCTTCTGCTCTCTCTATTTCTTTAGAAGAGATCAATTGCTCATGATTCCCTGAATTGTATGCTCTTCCAGACGTTTCGGCAGCAAGTTTTAAAACAGGTGATAGAACTTCCGGAAATGACATACTTATTTCTGTCAACTCACTGTCTTTCTGAACATTTCCAACTGAATAGGATTCTCCTGCATTGCTGCTGCCGCTGGTAGTAAAATCAACCACTTGACCTTCAGGATTCTGCTGTTCCATGGGGCTTAATTTTATTGTCCCAATATCCCCTTCGATTGCTGTTCCGTTAGAGAAATTGAACGTCAACTTATCCAATGTTATCTCCTCTTGCAGGCCGTCAATACTGATGATGGCTTCGTGTTGATTATAAATTCCTTCTCTATGAGTGATAGAATCATGCTCCACGAATATCATTTGCCCAGGCAGAGCCTTTGACTCTACGCTGACCAACTGAAAATGCTCATCCTGATTAGTAATATAGTATAGCGGAATATAATCAACAGTTGATTGAAAGTATTCTTTTTCATAGTAATGGGTTAAAAATAGCGGTTCTTGAAGCTGGGATGATTTCAAGTATGTATAGAAGCCCCCAACAAAGAGACCATACGCCAGCATAATAATAATTAAAGTCTTAATTTTCATAGTTCCCCTCCTTAATATTAATTTTAACAGAAGGGATACAGCCATAGACCCAAACAAGTTAAAAAGGGAAAGCAGCATCGTACTTTCCCGGTGATTTAGTATTTACAGCAGCCGATATCAAACTGGCAGATAGCCTGCAAACTTACTCACGATGACTATTAAAAGTAAGAAAGCGAGGGCAAACATCGTGATGATCAATATTTTTTCTTCTTTATTACCCTGCACATTAAACACCCTTCCTGCTCTTTGAACGCATACAAGTATTGAATATACGCAACTCCACCTTAAATATAAATCCCCCGTTCAAATCTATCTTAACCCTTTTTTGGTACCTTTTTAAGCTTTTGTAAAAGCACTAATTTTTGTGGTCATTTAATATAATATAAGAGATAAAAACTTTATTATCCACCGAGAAAGTCCGGCTGAAGAGATTTTTTCGAATGCGAAAACAGCTTTTGTAAATACTACTTATCAGCTTTTTGAAATCAATTCTTCTAATACATTGGTGAAGCCTGTACCTTGACGAAGAGGGACAACTTTTATAAGATGTCACTATTAATCATTACATAAGGCTCTTTTGGTGATTGCATTTTCTTTAATAATCCTGGTGAGCCAAAAAAAGTATACAGGGGATATCCGCAAGCAGCATCCTTACATAAAGACGACACTACATATTACTTTCAGGGGGTTATCATCTTGGAAAACATCTTTGATATTCTGACAGAAAGACGTTCAACCAAAAATTATGATCCAACGATTGAAATTTCGACAGACGAGTTAGTAGAAATACTCGAATTCGCCGGAAGAGCTCCGTCTGCCTGGAATCTGCAGCAATGGCATTTTCTTACGTTCCACAATAAAGAAGCCCAGGAAAAACTGCTGCCGATTGCCTATAATCAACAGCAAATCACCGATGCTTCAGCTGTCATTGCGGTCCTTGGCGATTTGGAAGCAAATAAAAATGCGGATCCCGTCCTGGATCCTTCCGTTGATAAAGGAGAAATGACTCAAGAATTGAAAGAAGTGCTTGTGCGCCAAATTGAAGGTGCTTATTCACGTGAGCATTATCCAAGGGACGCCGCTTTCAGCAACGCTTCTTTAGCAGCTATGCAGCTTATGCTGGCTGCCAAAGGAAAAGGCTGGGACACCTGCCCGATTGGCGGATTCAATCCACAAAAATTAATGGAAGAGTTCCATGTATCGGACCGCTACATCCCCATCATGCTGATCACGATCGGAAAACCGGCCAAAGAAGCGCGGAGGACTGACCGCCTTGACATCAAAAGCCTCATCACTTGGGCTAAATAAGAAGTCTGTTAAAAAAGAAGCTGGATTTCAGCTTCTTTTTTTCGGCTCTTCAATCCCCTTACTGGCAGGTTGTAGGCAGGAGAAGGAAGTTCTGGTTGCGGGCTTGCGGGCCAATATCTCAGCTTCCTTTCCTTCTCAGTGGCCCGTATCCAACGCTTGCGGGCCAGCATCCTTGCTATTTCTCCTTCTCATTGGTCCGTATCCATCGCTTGCGGGCCAGTATCTCTGCTGTCTCCCCTTCTCAGTGGCCCGTATCCAGCGCTTGCGGACCGCTATCCCAGCTATTTCTCCTTCTCATTGGCCCGTATCCAACGCTTGCGGGCCAATATCTCAGCTATTTCTCCTTCTCATTGGCCCGTATCCAACGCTTGCGGACCGCTATCCCAGCTATTTCTCCTTCTCAGTGGCCCGTATCCAACGCTTGCGGACCAGTATCTCTGCTGTCTCCCCTTCTCAGTGGCCCGTATCCAACGCTTGCGGACCAGTATCTCTGCTGTCTCCCCTTCTCAGTGGCCCGTATCCAGCGCTTGCGGACCAGTACCCACAATAATTCTTTCACAAAAAAGCCGGCAGCATCTGCTGCCAGCCCCTCTTCAGTTACTCTATTTTTAAAAGCTCTTTGGTCACACCCCTGATGATTTCAGGAAGGGTTGAGAATGTGTATGGTTTATAAACTCTTTCTGTCCACTGATGGCCGTCTTTTCCGTAAACGCCAATGTTGATTGAGGGGATATTGAGCTCACGGATGCGGTCAATCGGCACAGGATAAAGTGATTCGAGCATTGGCATATTGTCCTTGAAGGCTTCGATTTCTTCATCACTTTCATGCAGAGAAAGAAAGCTTCCATCCGCCAGGTACGGGAAGAATCGTTTGATTTCGAATTCCTCGCCCGTTTCTTCAGCGGTTTTTTCCAGGCATGCCTTCAGTACTGTATTTACTTTTTTCCCATATTCATTTTCATTGTTTAAGTAGTTATGAGGCAGAAATGGCGGCGCGAAGAAGATGATGACCCGGGGTGTTTTGTCGGGATCAAGCTTCTGAAGCTCTTCTACAATGGTGAAGGCAATTTCTCGGTTATCCTCCCCCCTCATCCTTTCCAATGTTTCGTTCATCACCTTGTCAGGATTCAATCCTTTTTCCCTCAGGTCCTCTACTAAATCTTCGAAAGCTGTGACCTCAACCTTCCATGACAGCTCCCTTTCCGGGAAGTCATGCAGGCTGCGGTATTTTTCATATTTTTCTTTTGAAGAAGCTTCCAATTCCAAGACCGAGTCCTTTGCAATGTTCAAAAGCTCCTCCAGCACCTCTTTAGATGTCTTTTCATATACGAAATAGTTGAAATACATTCTGGTTTCCAGCGGGGTCTGTACATTATAGACGTTCTTCCTGTCTTTCATATATAGGCAGGAAGGCGGCAGGATAAACTCTCCTTCTATGTCTTCCAGGAGGTCGATATTCTGATTGACCCGCAGATTGATATGAGAAGCGATCCTGGTAGGATCAATGGAGGTCAGGATATCACCGACATGCGCTTCACGACCGGCTATATAAAAACAAGGCAGCAGCTTTCCGGCAGCACCCGTGTATATATATCGTTTGCAGTCACCATCATAGACAGGAGATATAAAGTCATTGTTGATGGCAGCGAGAAATTGAGTTCCTTCCATCTTTAAACGGTACAATTCATCAATGGCCGTAATCATACCCGCGTGTTCACTTTCTTCATCAGGATTAAACAGGAAAAGAAGGCTTCCTTCCAATTGTTCAGACATGCTTGAAAAATAAAGAAGGTTTGCCAGGTGTACAGCTATCCCGCTTTGCATGTCAAGCGAGCCCCGGCCGAACATCCACTTGCCTGACTGAGCATCTTTTTTAACCTTTTCATCTCCATCATACCTGGAGAAGAACGTTTCCAGAAATTCAGGGTCATGTCCAGCTGGTTTAAGGATTCCGAAATCGTCTGTTCCTACAGTATCGAGGTGGGCATGGAACAGCAAAGTCCGTTCTGATTTCCCGCTTATTTTCGCAAAAACATTGAAGCGTCCGTGATTGTCACCGGGAACTGGCTGAGTCCAGAGATTCTCGGGATTCTGCTGAAAATAAGGAAATGTTTCAATGATCGCTTTTATTTGCTCAGCTTTCCTTCTTTCTCCATCTGTATTATTGTAACTAGCATGATCAATAAGAGTTTTGGTCAACAATTCAATCTGGTCATAGACGGATTTCCCTTGAAGTTCACTATACACTTCCTGAACACCCTTTCATTTCTGTGTTTTTACTATCTTACCGAAGTCACCTTCCATTTGGAAGTAATTGCGGTTAAAAAAATGTATAGATTTTATGAATCCTCTTGAAAAAACATCTGTTAACGAATAATATAGAATTTGTGTTTAAAAATTGTTCGTCTTTTTGGAGGTTTCTCTATGTTTAAATTAAAAGAAAATAATACAAGTGTCAGGACTGAAATCATTGCAGGAATAACAACCTTTTTAACAATGGTATACATCGTGATTGTCAATCCTGTTATCCTGGCAGATGCGGGAGTCCCTTTTGACCAGGTATTTACAGCGACAATCATCTCCGCTATTGTCGGCACACTATGGATGGCTCTGTTCGCCAACTATCCAATTGCGATAGCTCCCGGAATGGGATTGAACGCTTATTTCACCTATTCAGTGGTAGGTGCCAATGAAAATATCTCTTATGAAACAGCTTTCGCAGCAGTATTTGTTGCCGGGGTCATTTTCGTTATTTTGTCCCTGACACCTTTTAGAAAAAAACTGATCGAAGCAATCCCGGAAAACTTAAAACACGGAATCACCGCTGGTATCGGGTTATTCATCGCTTTTATAGGCTTGCGCCTGACCGGAATCATCACTTCTCATCCAGAAAACCTGGTAGCCCTGGGTGATCTTCATTCTTCTTCAGTAGTGCTGGCATTAGTCGGCCTGGCTGTCACTTTGGTCTTGATGGTTCGCAACATTCACGGGGCGCTGTTCCTTGGCATGATCGTTACGGGAATCATCGCATTCTTTACAGGTGATTTGAAATTTGAAGGTATTGCCTCTCTTCCTTCCCTTCCTGAAGGATTGATTGTTGCCAATCCCATTACGGCATTTGCCGATGTATTTCAACACAGCTTGTACGCTGTCGTTTTCTCCTTCCTGCTTGTAACGATTTTTGATACGACAGGAACGATGATAGGTGTTGCCGAGCAGGCCGGATTGATGAAAGGCAAATCAATGCCTCGTGCCAGAGCAGCCCTTTTGGCCGATTCTGCCGGAACAACTGTCGGAGCAATGTTTGGTACAAGCCCGACGACAGCTTATATTGAATCTTCAGCTGGTGTTGCTGCAGGTGGAAGAACAGGACTCACATCTTTAACCGTTTCCGTTCTATTTGTAGCTGCAGCCTTCTTTGGCCCTCTGGTAAGTGCGGTTTCGGGCATCTCAGCCATCACAGCTCCTGCCCTGATCATCGTCGGCAGCCTGATGATGGGAAGCATCTCCCATATTAAATGGGGAGAGCTGGACGAAGCATTTCCTGCCTTTTTGATCATCCTCAGCATGCCGCTGACTTCCAGTATCGCTACAGGAATCGCTCTTGGATTCATTTCCTACCCGCTATTGAAAGTGGTCAAAGGACAATGGAAGCAAGTTCATCCGCTTGTATACCTGTTCGCCGTACTGTTTATGTATCAATTGGCCTTCCTGCCTCACTAATATAGCACTCCTAGCCTGAACTCCCTAAGTGGAGTTCAGGCTTTTTTATTTGGGAACATGTTCTTTGGAGCTCGACCCAGTTCATGTACCCATGATGGCTCTTTGGGGACATGTTCTTTGGAGTTCGACCCAGTTCATGTACCCATGACGGCTCTTTGGGGACATGTTCTTTGGAGTTCGACCCAGTTCATGTACCCATGACGGCTCTTTGGGTACATGTTCTCTGGAGTTCGACCTAGTTCATGTATCCAAGGCGGCTCTTTGGGGACATGTTCTCTGGAGTTCGACCCAGTTCATGTACCCATGACGGCTCTTTGAGGACATGTTCTCTGGAGTTTGCCCTCGCTCATGTACCTATGCCGGCTCTTTGGAGACATGTTCTCTGTATTTCGCCCCCTTTCATGTACCCCAAGCCCGCTCTTTGGAGACATGTTCTAGGTTCTCCGAAGTCAGCACTCGTTCATGTCCTTCATCAAAACGATTCCGTCCTCAGCAAGACAAACATAACTATTTGAACTTATGCAGGAGCCACACTTTGGAAAAACTTTAAAGGCACAAAATTATCACATGATTTTTTCTACATAGTGTGTTATATTTATATTGTGAAATGATTCACAAATACAAAAAACCAATTATTAACCAAACAAAAAACTCAAACAAGGGTGATTACATTGGCAAATTTCAAAAGTAAAGTTGCTTTAATTGGAACTGGATTCGTCGGATCAAGTTATGCCTTTGCATTATTGAATCAAGGTGTGGCCCGGGAGCTTGTACTTATTGATTTGAACAAAGAAAAAGCAGAAGGAGATGCACGGGACCTCAACCATGGCCTTCCTTTTTCTTCTCCTTTGAAAATCTGGGCAGGCGACTACAGTGACTGCAGTGATGCCGACCTTGTTGTAATAACTGCTGGGGCGAATCAGGGACCTGGAGAAACCAGATTAGACCTTGTTGAAAAAAATGTGAAAATCTTTAAAAGTATAGTTGGAGAAGTTATGAAAAGCGGATTTGATGGTATTTTTCTTGTAGCTACCAATCCGGTCGACATACTGACCTATGCCACATGGAAATTTTCAGGACTGCCGAAAGAAAGAGTAATCGGGTCTGGTACAATTCTCGACACTGCACGCCTGCGTTATCTGCTCGGCGACCATTTTGATATTGATGCACGAAACGTCCATGCTTATATCATGGGTGAACATGGAGATACCGAATTTCCCGTCTGGAGCCATGCAACCATTGGGGCCAGCCCTTTGCGGGAGATGATTGATATGGATGACCCTCAAACCCAAAAAGAACTGGAAGAGATTTTTGTCAATGTCCGGGATGCCGCCTATCATATTATCGAGAGAAAAGGTGCTACCTATTATGGAATTGCAATGGGATTGGTGAGAATCACGAAAGCTGTTTTCAATAATGAAAACAGTATCCTGACTGTTTCTGCTTTGTTGGAAGGAGAATATGGCATGGATGATCTTTACATCGGAGTACCGGCCATCATTAACCGGGATGGCATCAAAAAAGTGATCGAAATGCCACTGAACGAGAAGGAAAAGGAACAGTTTGCCCACTCTGCCACCACCTTAAAAAGTGTAATCGACAGAGCTTTTCAGCAATAGGCTGAATCCGCACCACCAATTCAGCATAAGACACAGGCGTATGCCCCTCTGCATATAGTGAAAGTGACTATATTTGAGAGGGGTATTTTCTATGTATGATTATCGGCAAATGCAATTTCCCGGGTTCCCTCCCGGACAAGGCGGCCCCGGATTTCCTTCCTTTCCTCCAGGCGGACAGGGGCAGGGCTTTCCAGGATATCCTCCCGGGCAGCAAGGGATGGGTCAGGGGCAGGCTCCGGCTGGACCTCCGCCTTCCTTTACACCAACACAAGCCACCGCACAGACACTCAGTACAGGAGGACAGGGACCAAGTGCTTTTGCAATAGATCCAGGTGCCATCAGAAGATGCCTGTTCCGTTACACATATCTTTGGCTCACCAGCGGCCAGTCCTTCTGGTTCTACCCAACTTTCATCGGGCGCCAGTCGATTTCCGGTTTTAGATGGACCGGTTTCAGATGGGTGTTCTATGGAACCGACCTGCGGAGAGTCCGTTCCTTCCAGTGCTTTTAGGTGATGGGGATGTATTATCAGCAGCCCTACAGAAACGTACCGGAAAAAAAGAGCAGCAGAACGGTGACCGTCACTGGCGAACAAACAATAGATGCCCGGCCTGACATGGCGGTTGCCCAAATTGGAGCAGTGACCAGTGATAAGGAATTAACGGAAGCACAAAGTTTGAATACAGAAATAAGCACGGCTATCTTAAATTCCTTCAAGCAGAACGGTATAGCTGAAAAGGATATTCAAACATCGACTTATCAGATTTATCCACAGTATGATTATCAGGATGGAAAACAGCTATTCAAAGGATATGAAGTCAGGCAGGTCTTTTCTGTAAAAATCAGAGACATTGAAAAAATTGGCGAGGTTATTGATGACGCAGTACAAAGCGGAGCCAACATTATAGAAAGAGTCCAATTTGCTGTAGCGGACCCCGGAGTCTTCTATCAACAGGCATTAACGGAAGCTTATGTGGATGCGTTAGAAAAGGCACAAGTCCTTGCAGCTTCATCAGGGACCACACTAAACCCTGCACCGCTGGAAATCAACGAAGATACAAGCATTCCAATGATTCCAGCTCCCGGAAAAGCGTTTGTCCTCGCTGCCGAAAGCACGGCACCAGTACAGCCTGGTGAGATTGGAATCACAGCCCGGCTGACTGTTAAGTATAAGTTGATGAAGTAAAAAATATTCATACCCGCGAGTGCACGAATTGAAATCGCTTTTCATTGCACTTAAGTATAATAAGAGAAGCCAAAAAACACCCTTGATGGTGTTTTTTGCTTTTTCAGCTTATTTTTTCTCATGAACATATTTATTCATGTCAATTTTTCCTCTATTGCTTTACCGGATAATGATATTGATTAGGAACAAAATAAAGAAGTCCCAAATGGACAAACGAATTCAGGGAGGTCATCCGTTTGCAAATAAACAATCAATCACAGCAGCAGCCTATGCCTATCCAGCCATCCCCCACTGGACAGCCGCAAGCTAATCACGGCGGCCATGAAGTATTCGATGCACATGAAAATTTATCAACCCTGGTGGATGTTCTGGATCAGTATATGATGTTTCAGCAATATATCACTGACCCTGAGCTCAATACAATCCTTATGCAGCAGCGCAGTTTTATTGAACAGACATACAATTGCGCTGTTGAAACATTTACGACAGGCATGGACCCTTCCCAGCCGACACAGCAATATAAAATGAACCAAAATAACACTGTCACTTATGGTCTTACGCCTTCACAGCCAAGAAAACCAGCTGAAAGTCTTCCAGAGATCAATGACATGAAGATATCTGGACAGATGCTTGGTTTGGTGAAGTCAACAGCCTCTCTTCTGACAATGACTGCTTTAGAAGTGACCAACCCGGTCCTCCGCAGGGTATATGCTGACAGCGTGCCTAACTTCATTGAGATGAGCTATGAGATCTTTTTATACCAAAATAAGCATAAATACTATCAGGTGCCGCGCCTTCAGCAGCAGGATATGCAGCAAATGCTTCAAGGCTTTGCGCCTTCAGCGGGAGCTTCTATGCCGCAAAATACTAAGCTTCAATAAGCAAAAGAGGGATTTCCCGATACTAGGAAATCCCTCTTTTTTAATTAGACTGTTTTGAGGTAGCAGCTCTTTTCTTTCCACTTCATCAATCCATCATATTAGCCGATTTTTTATAACAGCTTTCCATAGCCGACAGGACAGAAGCACGGAATCCTGTTTTTTCAAGAGTGCTGACGGCTTCGATCGTTGCACCTCCGGGAGAACAAACGGCATCCTTCAGGGCACCTGGGTGGGTTTCGGTGTCCAGCACCATTTTAGCTGCACCGAGAACTGCCTGGGCAGCCATCTTGTAAGCTTTATCCCGAGAAATTCCCTGCTTGACCGCACCATCCGCAAGAGCCTCGATGAACATAAATACGTATGCCGGCGATGATCCGCTGACGGCAGGAACCGCATCCATTAAGTGTTCCTCGAGCACCTCTGCACGCCCGAAGCTTGAAAAGAGTTCCACTACTTCTGCCAGTTCATCAGCTGTCACGTTTTCGTTAGGGCAGAGAGCGCTCATCCCTTCTCCTACTAGTGAAGGTGTATTGGGCATTGTCCGCACAATCTTCACTTCTTGGCCGAGCTGTTCTCCCAAGGAAAGCAATGTCACACCAGCAGCAATCGTGATGACTATTGTCTTTTCTTTAAGGGCGCCTTTCACTTCTTCAATCACTGATTTATATTGATCGGGTTTAACCGCAAGAAAAAGGTAGTCGGAGGTTTGAGCGACGGCCACATTATCCTTTGTTGTTTCTATATTAAACTCCTTATTGATTTCCCTGATAGTCTTTTCAGTCATTGCACTTGCCGTCACGTTTCCCGATGAAGCGATCCCTGAAGACAGCAGGCCTCCTAAAATGGCCTTTGCCATATTCCCGCTTCCGATGAAACCGATCTTTTTTTCCATACTATTCACATCCTGTATCGTATAATTGCTTAATGTTACAGTATTATAACGGAAGTGCGTTTTCAAGGAATTGCTCTATTTCACTTTGCTGAGGATGCTCTCATAATCGAGTTCTACTATAAGTTCGTTGTCCACCAGCCTTTTCTTTATGCCGGCAACCGCACCCGCTTCTCTTTCTGACATATTGTTTATATCGAACTTTTTATGATATACGGTGTAAAGAACGATATCCCTCAATCTCAAAAACAATGGAATCCGCTTGATCCATTTCTCATCCAGTGAATTTTCTTCATAGTAGCCGGATAAAAAGCTTGTCAGAAACTCTTCGCCAAAGCGTGAGCGTTCTTCGAGGTCTTTCCCTGACATCTTAGCCCACACTGAGTAGAAGAGAGGGATAGCGATATCACTGGCAAACCAGTGGTAGGAGCAGTCATCGAAATCAAAAACATGAATTTCTCCCTCATGGTAAAAGAAGTTCCCAGAATGAATATCAGAATGAATCAGTCCATATTCATCCGGGCCGGTTGGAAATGTTTGAAGTTTCTCAACCAATTCTTCCCCTTCCTTTATGATTGCTTCATCTTCTTTTAAAAGGTAAGCACTCCTATTTTTCAAAAGATCATCCTCATGCCAATGCTCCCGGTGCGCTTTCCCTTCAACGAATCCTTTTGTGGCCTTATTCATCTTTCCAACCGTTTTTCCCCATTCTTTGAAAAGCGGAAGGGAAAATAAGTCAGACTGGACTCCGACTGGACTACCTGGAGCTTTATCAAATAAGCAAACATAGAAAGACGTGTCACCTGCTGGAATTTCCTCGACCAGGTTTCCCGCACTGGAATGGCTGACTAACGATACATTCACACCTTGCGAGTGTAAAAAGTTAACCCACTCAAGCTCCGCCTCTACCTGTTCGCTGCTTCGATGAGAACTGTGGGTCAAACGCAAAATATACGGTTTATCTTCTTTATGTATCTCGTATACATAGTTTTCAAAGTCACCCAGCTTTTTGGCTTTTGAAATATCTCCGCCATAAAAGTCTGCGGCTTTTTGTAAAACTTCCTTGTTAAAAAGTTCTTCCACCCATTTCTCCATATTGACCTCCTAAAAATTACTTTTCTCTTTACATTCGGCGATAAAGAAGATTTTCCTTCAATACATTAATAAGAAATCACCTGTCCGGAAGGAATATTTTAACAAAGTCTTGTCCAAAATTAATATAGTTTTGTAAATGGAGGCGGCTTATGTATTTATTACTGGTAATGGCAGTCTGGACCTTATTCTCCTATAAATTCATAAATTGGACAAGGGTTAAGGAGCAGTACCCAACTGTTCTGTTCTTTATTGTTATAAATATGACGTATAATGCAATTTATTCTGAACACTTACTCTGGGCATTCAGGGGAATAACAGCGGACTGGCTTAATCATACTATTATCAACCTGTTCTTCACATTTTACATTTGCCCGGCGACTTTAATCATATTTTTACAGAGGCTGCCGGACAGAAATTATGCCAAGGCTTCATATATAATTATATGGATTGTCTTCTATACGATCCTTGAAGCCTTATTTGCCCATAAAGGGATGTTTGTATATGGAGATGCTTGGAACAGCTGGCAAAATATCTGGCTGAATACCCTGTTATTCCTCGCTATACTCATCCATTACCGAAGACCGGCAGCCGCTTTGATTCTTACAGTCCCTGCCGCTGTCCTTTTCTACATTTTCTTTCCTGTTCCACTATCCTGATGATATGGAGATGAACTGGCCATGCTGATACAAAATGTCCTGTCTACCCCCTTATTTCTAGGGCTGCTTCTTATAACTTACATCTCAATGGCTTATTATTTGTTGAAAACAGCCCCCATGGAAGCTGGAAATAAGAAAAAATGAGAAAAAGACAGGTTTCCCTGTCTTTTAGGCATACATTTTATTTTCTTCCTGTTTGAAGAAGCTTTTCATTGCATGGAAGACGTCTGCCTTTTGTTTCAGAATGAAGTATCGGAATTGTTCATCGCTGATATTTTTGTATGCGCTCATCAATGTGGAATGCCGGTTATACTGATTGACCTCTCCGTAGCCGAACATATTCGATACTTTCATCAATTCTTCGACAAGCTTCACGCACCGGACATTATCTGAAGTTAAATTGTCGCCATCCGAGAAGTGAAATGGGTAAATGTTGTAGCGGGATGGCTGGTATTTGGTTTCGATAAGTTCCAGCGCTTTTCGGTATGCAGATGAACAAATGGTTCCTCCGCTTTCTCCTCTTGAAAAGAAATGCTCTTCGGTTACCACTTTCGCTTCGGTATGATGAGCAATAAATTCAATTTCCACTGTTTCATACTTGGTGCGGAGAAAGCGTGTCATCCAGAAGAAGAAGCTCCTGGCCATGTACTTTTCCCACACCCCCATCGATCCACTGGTGTCCATCATGGCAAGTACGACTGCTTTTGACTCGGGCTTCAGCACTTCGTTCCATGTTCTGAATTTTAGATCTTCCTGATAAATCGGGTGAAAGCTCGGTTTTCCGCTTATAGCGTTTCTCTTGAATGCTGTCATCATTGTTTTCTTTTTATCAATATTGCCCATCAATCCAGTTTTACGGATATCATTGAATTCTATATTCTCCACCGTTTGGACGTCTTGTTCTTTTTCTTCAAGTTGGGCAGTTCCAATTGGCTGAACAGCGCCTCTTCGATTTCCATCATTGAAACTTCCGCTTCGTAGTAATCTTCTCCAGCCTGATCCCCTGCACCTTGACCTTTACCAGGACCTTTTTGCTGTGAGCCGTCTCTAGCTACCACATCTCCAACCTGACTGTCTCCCTGTCCTTGGCCAACGTGTTTATTCTTGTCATGATTATATCGAATTTTGTACTCATCAAGTGAGCGGATCGGAATCTTTACTACGTCTTGGCCGTTTGACATGATGATATTTTCTTCAGAGATTAAATCAGGGAGATTATTTCTTATGGCATCTTGAACTTTTTCCTGGTGTCTTTGCTGATCATCATAGCCTTTGCGGTGGAGGGACCAGTCTTCCTTCGAAATCACAAACTGATGTTTATCCATTTGGCTCATTCTATTCCCCTCCTTATTTGATTTTTCACAAAGATACAAAAAGTTGCATATACTGTCTTGAGTGCCAAAAATAGAAAAGCAACAGAGGTAGAAACTATTGCTGATTACTCTATACTATGCAGGACCGTCAATAAATTTACAAATAATTTCGACAATTGTACACTCACCTATAATGTGGACAAGCCTGCATGTTTTGAGGTAATCAGGTGTGTATAAATAAGTATTAAAAGGATTGGCTGCTTATGAGTAAAAACGGGAAGAAACTAAAAAATGTTTTATAGAATCATTTTTCAGCTTACAGATGCTCACTTAAGAACTCGTTCAGATACCTCAATGAAAAACAGCTCTGTCCTTAAGGAAAGTGCTTTGATACACTTAAATTAAAATTCAGCCTCTAAGTATCTCTTAGAAAGTTCTATAAGACACTTCATTTCAAATTCATCCCCCAAGTGTCTCTTAGAAACGTTCTATGGGACACTTCAATTGAAATTTAGCCTTCAAGTGTTTCTTAGGAAATTTCTATATGACACTTCATTTCAAATTCAGCCCCCAAGTGTCTCTTAGAAACGTTCTATGGGACACTTCAACTAAAATTAACCCCTCAAGTGTCTCTCAAGAAAATCCCTGCAAACAATTCAAGGCAATCTCACGCTAGCAAGTGATATCATAACCTATAGCAGATATCCATTGGTTTTAAAAAGTATCACTCTAATTGTTGAATTATGAATTAAAACAGCCTCCATAATAAAACAGAAAGCCGGCAGCCCCCACAAACACAGGCTGCCAGCTCTAAAATTAACGGTTCAAAAGGCTTCCAACATATTTCAATAGATCATTGGCTGATGTGGAATTATAGCCATGCTCATCTATCAAGCGTGCTACGACTTCATTTACCTTCTTCAGCTGCTGCTCATCCGGCGTCTTGGAAGAAGTCGTGATTTTGACGACGTCTTTCAAGTCGGCAAACAGCTTCTTCTGGATTGCTTCCCTCAAGCGATCATGGGAGTTGTAGTCAAATCTTTTTCCTTTACGGGCATATGCGGAGATACGGATCAGTATTTCTTCCCGGAATGCTTTCTTTGCATTTTCTGAAATGCCGATTTGCTCTTCAATGGAGCGCATGAGCTTTTCATCCGGATTGATTTCCTCACCGGTCAGTGGATCGCGCAGCTTCGCTTTATTGCAATAGGCTTCCACATTATCAAGATAATTGTCCATAAGGGTTTTTGCGGATTCCTCATAAGAGTATACAAATGCCTTTTGCACTTCTTTCTTGGCAATGTCGTCATATTCTTTTCGTGCAACCGAAATGAAGTTGAGATATTTCTCCCTTAATTCCTGTGTAATGGAAGGATGCTGATCCAGCCCTTCTTTAAGGGAACGAAGAACATCCAGTGCGTTGATAGAAGACATTTCTTTCCGGATGATGGTTGAAGAGATCCTGTTGATGACGTAGCGGGGATCGATTCCGCTCATTCCTTCATCCTGATACTCTTTTTTCATTTCTTCCAGATCCGCAGAATTGAAGCCTTCCACATTTTCGCCATCATATAATCTCATCTTTTTAATCAGATCGATGTCCCCGCGCTTCGGTTCTTTCAATCTTGTTAGAATCGTAAACATCGCAGCTACCCTCAATGTATGCGGGGCAATGTGGAAATCCGACACATCGCTTTCCCGGATCATTTTGTCATAGATTCTTTCTTCCTGGGTAACTTTCAGGTTGTAAGGAACCGGCATGACGATAATCCTGGAGTGCAGGGCCTCATTCTTCTTGTTGGAAATAAATGATCTATACTCGGTCTCATTCGTATGAGCCACAACCAGCTCATCCGCTGAAATGAGCGCAAACCTTCCTGCTTTAAAATTACCCTCCTGTGTCAATGACAGCAAATGCCATAAGAACTTCTCATCACACTTCAGCATTTCCTGAAACTCCATCAGTCCGCGGTTTGCTTTATTCAGCTCTCCATCAAACCGATAGGCGCGCGGATCGGATTCAGAACCGTATTCAGCAATGGTCGAAAAGTCGATGCTGCCTGTCAGATCAGCGATGTCCTGTGATTTAGGATCCGATGGACTGAACGTACCGACACCGACCCTTTTGTCTTCAGAGAAGAAGACTCTTTCCACGAGAACATCTTCCATTCTTCCGCTGTATTCTTTTTCAACTCTCATTGTATTTAACGGTGAAAGATTGCCTTCAATTCGGATACCATACTCCTCAAAAAAGTCAGCCCGCAAATGCTGCGGGATCAAATGCAGCGGATCTTCGTGCATTGGGCAGCCTTTAATCGCGTAAACTGCACCGTTATCTGTCCGGGAATAGGCTTCGATTCCCCTCTTCAGCATCGAGACCAACGTTGATTTCCCCCCGCTGACCGGCCCCATCAGCAAAAGAATTCTCTTCCGGACATCCAGGCGTTTCGCAGCAGGATGGAAATACTCTTCCACCAGGCGCTCTAAAGCCTCTTCCAATCCAAACAGCTGATCACTGAAAAATTTATATTTCCTAATTCCATTAACTTCTTCTACCCCTGCATCTTTAATCATATTGAACACACGTGAATGTGCTGACTGAGCTACAATTGGTCTTTCCTTGATAATGTTCAGGTAATCAGCAAATGTGCCTTCCCATTTTAACTTCTCTTCTTCTACACGATAGCCTTCGATCTTTTTTAAAATATCCATAAAGGACCTCCCCTGTCACTTGTTGAGAGCGATTATTATACTCTATGCCCGCCAAAAGACAATCATGCTAATTAAAGAAAAATGGGACTACTGTTTGAAATGTTGTCATAATATAGAAGAAAAAAATTATGCTTATCATTCACAATAACAGGGAAATAGGCTATACTAAGAGAAGGATTGACTTCGAATCAACATATGAGGAGGATTACATAGATATGGGTACAATTATAATCTTAGGCGTTTCTGCCACATTCCTTGCAGCGATCTTTACAGCCGGGTACAACAACAAACCGGGCACGAACAAAGACTGAGCACGTGAAACCCCCTGCCATAACTCGGCAGGGGGTTTGTTTGATTACTATGATACTCACTTCAAATCAAATTTCTTTTTCTGTACAAACTCTTTCATATACATACGCTTTTTGGCTGAAAGCATTCTGGCCATCTGCGCGGACCAGGTATCAACCCTTTGTCCGTTCGTCCGCTCGGAATAATAGCTGGCCACCGTTTCATCATACTCTTCCAGTTCGTTCGCCACAGTTTCTTTGTCAGAACGATACGTATTTTCATGATAAACATGAGACAGCGGCCTTCTTGGCTTAAGATCGTTGTCTTCATCAGGAACACCGACTGCCAGGCCGAATAACGGAATGACCCTGTCCGGGATATCAAGGACCTCAGAGACAGCGGCCAGATCATTTCGGATTCCGCCAATGTAGCAAATTCCTAACCCCATGGACTCAGCAGCAATACTTGCGTTTTGTGCGGCAAGAGCAGCATCAATCAACGCCACCATGAACTTCTCTGTGCTTTCGAGTGAATGGGCTACATCAGCTCCTTCTTTTTCACCGAGGACCTCATGGCGGTAAAGATCGGCACAGAATACAAAGAAGTGCCCGTTATTTTGAACATAGCTCTGGTTTCCGGCAATGGCTGCAAGTTCAGCTTTCTTTCCTGGGTCTGTGACACCTATGATGGTATACGCCTGGATCATGCTTGAAGTGGATGCTGCCTGCGCGCTTTTCACCAAAGTTTCCACCTGTTCCCTAGTCAGTGTTTCATCTTTGAACTTTCGAACAGACTTATGAGATAAAATTGTCTCGATTGTTGAATTCATTTATTTCGACCTCCATGTCATCTTTTATACCCTTTATGTTAAGCCTCTCCCTTTTTCAAAACAAATAAAAAGAACCGGAAGACCGGTCCTTGTAAAAAATCCTATTTTAAATGAAGATAGTCCTGCTGGCGCAGCGCTTCGTAAATAAGAATTGCGGCAGTGTTGGAGAGATTCAGGGAACGGACATTATCATTCATCGGAATTCTAAGGCACCGGTCCTTGTTGTTTTCGATGATGTCATTCGGCAGCCCGGTTGTTTCTCTTCCAAAGATGAAGAAATAATCCTTATCCTTGCCGGTATAATCATAGCCGGAGTGAATGTTCGTGCCGTGCTTTGTGAGATAAAAGAATTCTCCGCTCTCATTCTTTTCGAAAAACTCCTCAATTGAATCATAATACACGATCTCAACAAACTGCCAATAATCAAGTCCTGCTCTCTTCAGCATCTTATCATCGGTTGAAAAGCCCAATGGCCTGATCAAATGCAGGGTCGTGTCCGTCGCTGCACATGTCCGGGCAATATTGCCTGTGTTAGCCGGAATCTCTGGTTGATATAGTACTACATGTATACCCACTATTCGTCACCTCGTTAGTAAACTCTATGTGACATTATACCACTGTTTTTTTTCCGAGAACAATACTCTACGCATTATCCTCAATCGTGAAGAATTTATATTTGATGTTAGGTGTATAGGCAGTGGAATCCTCATAGTCCCAGTACCTCAGCCTGCTGTTGTGGGTATGTGCATTGACAAGCGGCATCCCAAAGGCATCCTTGGAGGTCACAATGGTATTGTGATTGTACCTGCCGTCTCCCTCAAAGTCATAGCAGATGACATCGCCCAGCATCAACTCATCCGGACTGTTCACTTCCCTTGCTTTCAGGCCGGCATTTGAAGCTGGCAGATACATTCGAAGGGCATGGGCTACAGACCAGCTGAAACTCCAATTATTATTTCTCATCCACCACCCCTTGCCCCGGCTGGGATATCCCCTCATGGGGGCGTTTCCAGCATGCAGGCATTGAGAAATGAAGTTGGTACAGTCAACTTCAAATTTTTTATAAGCAGGATTATAACTGTTCCACCACTTTTCCGCATACTGAACGGCCTTCAACCGGTCGTATTGATACGACACCCGTTCACTTTCCTCTTCTTCCTGGTCACGCAAATTAATTGTCGGTGTGACCTGCTGGCTGTAGTCAACCGGCAGTTCATCGTCACTTACCAGCTCTCCTCCATAAAAAAAAGCTTCCCGCGTTTCAATTTCCTCTTCAATATGAAGGAAGCCTTTTTGTTTGATCAAATATTTAAGGTGAACGGTATAATCAACACGGCTGCCATTTTCAACCTCATCCATCTTTTCAACTTTCCCTGTCCCTTCAACCTTCACAATCTCACCTTGCCTATTTCTTAATAACTCATTCTTTCTCTGGATCTTATCCGAACCTTCGCCTTCAACAAACTTCAAGATTCTCTCCTCCAGAACTGCTTTCAGTTGATTTCTCATTTCCCCGCCTCCCTCTCTAGATATTTCTATGACAGATGGATAGCAGGCAAAACTAATATTAGGGAAAAGCTTTTAAAATGATTAGGGAATTGCGCCCTGGCTTATTTCCTGCATTCTGAGCCTGGCAAAAAAAATAGTGTCACACATTCAAATTGTAAGAAAAAATGGGTATCTCCCCCTGACCATCCGTCCCAATTTTGCATATTTTAGTTATATAAGGTATGAAATTAAGGAAAGGAGGAAGGGTTATCAAAATACTGCTCTCGTTGTTTCTCAGTTTCTCTGTGTTCTGTTTCCTTAATGGAATGGCCCAGTTTTCTGCTGTTGAGAAAACCGGCAGGACATTGATTGTTGCCCACAGGGGTGCTTCGGCTTTAGCGCCTGAAAATACTCTCTCTGCCTTTGATGCAGCAGTCAGCCTTGGTGCAGATTATATAGAAGTGGATATTCAAATGACGAAGGATGGCAAGCTGGTAGCCATGCATGATGTAACTGTGGATCGTACAACGAATGGAACCGGACGAGTTAAAAATTTCACCTATACTGAAATAGCCTCCCTGGATGCAGGCAGCTGGTTCGGCCCATGGTTCAAGGGTCAAAGGGTCCCTTCACTTGATGCCATACTTGATCGGTACAGCGGCAGGACTGGGATTCTCATTGAACTTAAACACCCTTCCATTTATCCTGATATGGAAGAAGAGTTGGCGAAAACCTTATTTAGCCGCATTTCCTCCAGTGAGCCCCCTCCAAACATAATCGTGCAGTCTTTTGATAAACAGTCCATCCAGGAATTTCACCAACTGCTGCCCGCAGTTCCGACCGGTCTAATCGTAGCAGCTTCAGAGTTTCCTGTTGGCGATGATCTGTTTGCTATTGAAGGATTCACCTCTTTTATTACCCCTCAATCCACCTTGGTTGACGCAAGCTTCATGAAGCAGGCAAAAGAACGGAACCTGAATGTCTTTTCCTGGACCGTTTCAGATCCGGGTACCGCTCGAACACTTCGCAATCTCAATGTAAACGGCATCATCACCAACTATCCGGTCAAGGAATACCACTACTCCAATGAAGTACACCAGAGGGTTTCCTTTATGATCAGTGCAATCACCTTTTTGGTAATGCTCGTTCTCAAAAAGTGACCCTGATTTTCTAAAAATCAGCACTCTTGTACAACTGGTGTTGAGAGAGATTATCCTCATTTGATATTCTCCACTTAAATCTTCAGTCATTTTGTGCCGGGAATTTTGTGCAGGTTTGAGCCAGTTGCTATTCAAGCTTTGTGTTAGGGGCATTTAATGCTGGCTCTTAAAGTTCACTCCTCTTCAGCTTCTGTCTCTTTCTCTTCAGACTCTACGTCATCAAGAGGCAGCCATTCAAGCAGTTCAGCAATCACTTTATTCACTTTTCCATTTACCTCTTCACCGCCGAATTTGATGATCGCTTTACTCAACAACCCTTCATTTTCTTCTGTCAACTGCAGCAACGGTCTGTCCTCCACCGATTCGTTATATAACTCGATAATTGCGTCCAGGCCCTCAGACAATTGGTCGATGGCCTGGCTGAGCTGATTCCTCTCCTTATCATCCACTTTCACTTGTATCCGCTCCTTTGCTCGATTTCTTTTAGTATGTCCAGGTAAGAAGAAAGTTTTTATTGTTTTGAATTTGACTCAGGTGGAATGAAGTATAAAAGGATTAGCTTTTCTGAGTGTACATAGATGACTTTCAGCCAATCAAGACTTACAAACTTACATGGACATAATCTTAAGGAGGCATACATTAGTGGATACACCTTCATTCATCCTCGCTCTAGTCGCTCTCAGTGCGCTTTTACTCATAAGCAAGTGGATAAGAATTGTAACTCCTTTATTTCAAAGATACTTTATACCAACTTCCATCATAGCCGGACTGCTGGGTTTGGCAGCAGGCCCTCAAGTGCTTGGTAAAATAGTTCCAGGTGAAACTTTTGATTCCGGTCTTTTTACAGAAGGAATCATGGAAATATTCGGACTCATGCCGGAAATCTTGATTACGATTATTTTTGCTGCCTTATTCCTGGGCAAATCCCTCCCAGGTCCAAAGTCAATATGGAAGCAGGCCGGCCCTCAGTTATCGTACGGACTGACAGTCGGTTGGGGGCAATATGTCATTGGGCTGTTGATGGCTTTGTTTGTTTTATCTACCTTCTTTGATCTGCCCCCCGCAGCTGGAGCTCTGATTGAAATCAGCTTTCAGGGAGGACCCGGAACTGCAGCCGGATTATCCAGCACATTTGAATCCTTGGATTTTGAAGATGGTGCCGACCTTGCCTTAGGATTGGCGACAATCGGAATTCTGTCTGCAGTCATTGCAGGTATGATCATAGTCAACTGGGGAATTAGAAATGATAAAACGAAGCAAGCTGAGAAACCTTCCGAGCTTTCTCAATCGGAAAAGAAAGGAATCTTTACAGAGGAAGGCGTAGCAGCCGGAAACTTGACCACCCGGCAGCAATCGATCGAATCACTCACCATCCATGTTGCTCATATTGGTGCAGCAATCGGTACCGGATTGCTTGTGCAATGGGCCTTTGTTGAACTCGAAAAACTAACTTGGGGTGCCATGTTTAATGTGTATATCTTTGAATATGTCCCCCTCTTCCCGCTGGCCATGGCAGGCGGTGTTGTGGTGCAGCTTTTATCAGGAAGACTCTTTAAGTTCAATATCATAGACAGGCAGCTTATAAAACGAATTCAAGGTCTTTCACTAGACCTCCTTATCACGGCTTCTGTAGCGTCCCTGTCCCTTACTGTCATAGGCAATAACCTTCTGCCGTTCCTGATTCTTGCTGCTGCTGGTATTCTATGGAATGTCATAGCATTACTATTCTTAGCACCAAGAATGATGCCTGATCATTGGTTTGAACGTGGAATTGTTGATTTTGGGCAATCAATGGGGATGACTCCCACAGGGCTGCTTCTTCTGCAGATTGTTGACCCTGAACGAAAAACACCAGCCTTTGACAGCTTTGGTTACAAACAGTTACTATTCGAGCCAGTAATGGGAGGAGGATTATTTACGGCTGCTTCCCTGCCTTTAATCGTGCAGTTTGGAGCAGTACCGATGCTCATTCTTACATCCGTCTTATTTGTAGTGTGGCTTCTGATCGGACTCCTTCACTTTGGTCGAAGAAAATAACCTTTGTGGAAGAATATCTCAACATGAACCATGTAGTGCAAGGAAATGATAGTCACGACTACTTTTTAAAATGGGGGATGTTTTATGCACGATGTGTATAGAGACATGGTTACGGTTGAAGATGAAAACGGACAGCGTGAAGACTATACAGTGGAAGCTTTATTTGAAATGAAAGGTGTATCCTACGCAATGCTAAAATCTGATCAATCTAATCACACAATTGTTATGAAGGTGGAGGAAGAAGGAAACGATCAATATCTCGTCAGCATCAAAAATGAGGAAGATGTTGATTCTATTCTGGATGCGTACCAAGTGGCTGTGGAAGGAACTGAAAATCTGGAAACAGACACCCACCTTTAAAACTAAGCAATCCAAAAAAATGAGCATGAAATTGGCTGTTAATTTAATGCTCATTTTTCCATGTTTGTTGCTTACAAAAATGCAGATCCCTTTCAACAAATGCTAAATATCTCCCAGGCTGACTACTCCTGCTGGATGAAGAGTATTATCTCAGGAATTGCCCATTTCCCGCTCTTTTATTGAATTGGCAATCACTTCGCATTTTGTAATAGCCCAGATATAATGATTGGAAGTATTTGCTGCAAAATAGCTGTAAAGATTACTTGTTTTTGTCCACTTATAGTATTTTTTGTCATGATTTCCTCATTCGTATGTACTTTAATTAGGTCCATTATTCTTTCATGGCTTAACTTCAATTTTTTTATAGCTTGATTTAAAGTTACATCTTGATAGCTTTCCCAGATTTACAGGTTAAGCAGCTTTATATTGCCCCATCGATAGCCAGGCGCCGGCATAAAAGGACTATCCCCATCCATACCTTCCCGATACCATCTCTCAAGCATTGCATGCCATTCATATAGATGCATTACAATATCTCGAAAATTCTTATCCCGGTCTTGAGTTTCAATAGAAATATTCCTTTTCCTGCTGGGAACGGATTCGATTACTTCCAGCAATGATTTAAAATTCATCTCGCTATTCAACAATAGAATATCTTTTTCCCTCTTCTTAGTCATAGGACTCTCCTTATTTTTCAAGACATATTCACAGAGCGATTTTACCTTCATTCCCCTTTACTTAAGAGGACTGGAGCGAAAATCTAATCATTCTCAATAGCCAAAATCTTTACGAAAAGAGCAATAAATCGAACTAACTCTTCCCCTGATAGATATAAACCAGCTCCCCATCCAAAAGGCCCTGTACTCCACCGCGATGATAAGGCATCCTCTCGTCAGCCGTTTCAATATCTACCCATTGAATTTCCTCTATTTCACCTTGATCCAAAATGGATACCTCACCTTCCACCACTTTTGTTTTAAAAGTGAAGAACAGAGGGTGAACCTCCTTCTTCAGGAAAAAAGCTTCATTCACAGCAAGAAGTTCTTCCACTTCCACTGTTAGATTGGTTTCTTCCTTCACCTCGCGGATCACTGCCTCTTCAAGGGTTTCCCCTGTTTCAACAGCACCTCCCGGCAGAGTCCACACTGAACCTGCATTCTTGACCATGAGCACCCTTTTTTCTAGCTCATCAAAAACCAGTGCATATACAACATCTTCTCTTTTCATAAACAATTCTCCTTCCTATTATGATGAGGCAGCTTTTGTTGTGTCAGGCTCACTCTCAGCTTCGTTTATATGAAGTTTATTCATGATAACTTCGGAAAGATAAGGGGAAAAATTTTGCTTATTTAAGAAACAGCTCCCAAAATGGCTAAAATAGGCGGAGAAATTTACCTTATTTGCTTTAAAGATATGACGGCGAGATTTTTTACTGGACTTAACCGGAAAATTTTCGCTTATTTTAAGTATAACCTGTTACTCAATTAAGGATTGTTCATCATCCGCAGAGGACATACCTCCTACTAGGATGGAATGAAGTTGCGCGTAAACAACTGTCTCCTTACTTTAAGAGAGGTTTTTTAATACCAAGCTTTAAGTTCTCTAGAGACTCCGCCATAGCCAGGAATTTACAAGACTATCAAAAAAAGCCGGATGCTATCTCTTTACAAGATAAGCATCCGGCTCCTGATTAAAGAATAATCAATTTCTTTTTGTACTAAATTGCTGGCCTGCAATCCGCTTCTCTCCCGTTAAGCTGAAGAATGCGACCGCACCAAGCGCAGCGGTGATAAACAAAGTCGCTCCCATTGGCACTGCAGTTGACTCATTGATTCCGACAAGCGGGGATACAATTGACCCCACAACGAGTGGAAGCATTCCCAGCACAGCACTGGCGCTTCCTGCCCTGTGGCCCTGATGTTCCATCGCCAGAGTGAAGGTGCTTGTCAGAACCATTCCCATGGCTGTCATATATATGAAGATTGGAATGACAATCGCTGCCAGCGGGCCCTCCATAATCGTCATGACGAGGAGGAAAGAAGTCGCACTGACAGCGATGATGACCGCTGCTCGCAGCAGTTTCCTTTCGGGAATGATGCCTCCCAGTCTGCCGATGAGGAAGCTGCCCGTAATAATCGCCAGGCCGTTAATGCCGAAGAGAATGCTGAACACCTGCGGAGATACCCCGTAAATCCCCTGGTAGACGAAAGGCGTTCCTGCAACATACGCAAAGCTGCCTCCATGAATCAAGCCAATGGTCAGCACGTAGCCGATGAAAGATCTGTCCATAATCAAGCTGCCCATTGTTCTAAAAGTACTTCCCAGAGTACTTGGAATCCGCCTTTCCGGCGGCAGGGTTTCCTTCAATTTCATGGCGATGACCCCTACAATGACCAATCCGAGAAATCCAAGAAAATAAAAGATCGTATTCCATGTCGCAAAAGGAAGAAGCAGTATAGCTCCGCCTGTTATCGGGGCAATCATCGGCGCAGTCGCATTGATTACCATCAGCAGAGCGAAGAATTTGGTCAATTCCCTGCCGCTGAACACATCCCGTACAACTGCACGTGAAAGCACTACTCCTGCCGACGCAGTAAAGCCCTGCAGAAAACGAGCAATAATAAGGACTGTGATACTTGGTGCAATGGCACAAAGAATCGATGCCAGGGCAAATAAAAAGATAAAGAGCATCAAGGGGCTCCTTCGCCCTTTTGCATCACTGATCGGTCCCACCACAATCTGACCGGCAGCAAGACCGATCAGACAGCTTGTCAAACTGAGCTGAACCTGTGAAGCCGTAGCTCCGAGGTCACTTGCTATAGCAGGAAAACTCGGCAAGTACATATCGATATTCAGCGGGCCGAGTACTCCCAGCATTCCCAATAGAAAGGCCAGGCCGATCCGTTCCCTGCCTGTTGGTTGTTGTATCATGTTTGTTTAACTTCCTTCCTCTAATACACTTTCAATGTATAAAACTCTTATACTTAAATTTCCAATAAGTTCAATTGATTCTAGCAAATGGTGTACAGCTTATTCAAAAGAAATGACTCGACATTTTAAATTTATTAAAAACAGCCAAAGCTCCTTGGCTTTAGCTGTTTTTTTGAGCCGACAGCATCTCCAGCCCCTTATGAATTTCAGAAATCACTTCTTCATCTTTCTCTTTTTCCAGAAGCCTTTGCAGAGCTTCTTCCGCTTCCTTGCCGCCTATCTTCCCTGCTGCCCACGAAGCTGTTCCTCTCATGACAGGTCTCACATCGTTCTCCATCACAGAGATCAAATCAGGAATCGCAGTTTCATCCTTATAATGAGCCAGGGCAATGATGGCGTTCCGCTGAATCGGCTTCTTCCCTCTCCATGAACCGGATACATGCCCATATTTCTCTTTAAAATCCCTGTTGCTTATCGTCAGCAAAGGTTTCAGCAGCGGCTTGGCGATTTCAGGATCCGGTTCCATTTCCCAATGATTATGGAAGTCCTTCCCTTTGTTTTCAGGACAAACTGTCTGGCACGTATCACAGCCATACAGCCTGTTGCCAAGTTTCGTTCGAAATTCATCAGGCAGAAACCCTTTCGTCTGGGTCAAGAAGGCAATGCATCGCTGGGCATTGAGCTGTCCGCCTTCGATAAGGGCACCCGTTGGACAAACATCCACACACTTATTGCATGTACCGCAATTCTCTTCAATCGGCTCGTCAGGAGCAAAAGGCAAATTAGTGATCATTTCACCAAGGTAGACATAAGAGCCAAACTCCGGTGTGATAATGGCGCAATTTTTCCCGCTCCACCCTATTCCCGCACGTTCGGCAACAGCCCGGTCGACAAGTTCGCCAGTATCCACCATGGATTTGAACTGAGCTTGAGGAACTTTAGAGCGGATATAGTCTTCCAGCTTCGCCAAGCGGTCTCTCAGAACGGTATGATAGTCGGTGCCCCAAGAGGCTCTGCAAAATATACCCCTGCGCTCTCCCCTCTTGCTTTGAGGAGCATCTTTCATACGTGAAGGGTAGGCGAGAGCAATCGCAATGATTGATTTCGGTCCGTCAAAAATCAGTGAGGGGTCAACACGCTTTTCGATATCTTTTTCCTCAAAGCCTGACTGATATCCCAGCATTTCCTGGCGCAGCAGGCGGTTCTTCATTTCCGAAAAAGTATCCGCTGTCGTAAACCCGATTTTATCAATGCCGATTTCCTTGCTGTATTCAATGATATCCTGCTTCAGCCCATCAAAATCCATTGCTCTCTCCTCCTTTCTAATTGAGTAGTTGATTTCCGCTCCAGGTGCACGACTCCGCGGGGCGGGCGGTGAGCCTCCTCGGCTTTCGCCTGCGGGGTCTCACCTGTCCCGCTAGTCCCGCAGGAGATCGTACACCTTCCGCTCCAATCAACGCTGCATAAAAATTTCAAGTTCAATGAGTTTATTATCCAACATACCTTTGCATAAAAATAAAGCTGTTTTATATAATTAATTTTTCATCTCTAAGTGCTAAGACTGTTACTTTATTTCAAATAAGTAAAGAGTAAATGATACCATCTATTACTAACGTTTAAAGTATCTTACTGAAAACAAACGAATTCGCTTATATGAAATATGACCGTGTACTATGATAAACTATTTTAAAATAAATGTGGAGGGAAAATAAGTGGAAATTACAATAAGCCCTGCTATTACAGAGAAAATAGACGGATTTAAAATTGGTTTTATTCAATATAAGGATATCGAAGTCGGAGCATCCCCGCAAATGCTGAAAGGAAGGCTTCAACTCTTTCAAGAATCCATTTTCTTCGACTTGCAGCAAAAAGGCGTCACCGAGATAGACGGCGTCGCCCAATGGAGAAAAATTTTCAAAACCGTCGGAAAAGATCCCAACCGCTATCGGCATTCGGCTGAGGCATTATTTCGCCGTATCCAAAAGCAAAACTACCTGCAAACGATCAATTCGGCCATCGACCTCAACAACTTCTTTTCTCTTCAATACGAAGTTCCGATCGGCATCTATGACTTTGATAATCTGCAAGGAGATTACCTTGAATTTAGACTGGGAGAACAAGGTGAAACCTACACTGGCCTGAATGGACGGGAAAACTCCCTTGAAAACCTGATTGTGGCAAGCGACAATAGTGGTCCCTTCGGCAGCCCGTTTGTTGACTCTTCCCGGGCTCCTGTTGGAGAAGAAACGAAGAATGCAATACAAATTATCTTTCTCAAGCCTTCTCTTTCAGTCGAGGAAAGCGAAAAGCTGACAAAATCGCTGATGGATATGTTTGTTTCGATTCATGGGGGAGAAGGAACCTTTACTGTTGTTGAAAATTAATAGAAAAAGCAGAGATCATTTCCGGTCTCTGCTTTATTAATGAAGTATTAACTATAACACCCAGTTTTTTAATCTCGCTAAACTCTCTTCCAGAAATACAGCATTTTTCTCAATACCTCTCCGTTTACACCAGCCGATACTATTGAACGCATCTACAAATCGGTAGAAAGGCAATACACTATCTAGATCAATCAATGGCCTGATGCTGGAGTATCCCTCTTTATATGCAGTATACAGGTTATCATCCACACTTAAAAAATCACGGTACAGTTTAGTAAAATCCACTTCTGTAGAACCAAATCTTACACTTTCAAAATCAATAATTCCTGAAACTTCATCATTATTGACTATAATATTTGCCGGACGAAAGTCCATGTGAACAAAGCTTGGTCCGTCTGGAGCAGGGAGCTGTTTTTTCATCTCTTCAAATTTCTCAATGGACTTTCGATAAAAATCTTCATCCAAAATATCCTTTACATCTTGTGCAAAACTATAGAATTGATCCTCAATAAATTGGGACCAGTTCGAGAACTCATTTTTTATGCCCTTCAACTCGATATCTTCAGGTGGACTGACAGAGTGCATTTCTGCATGAAGAACTCCAACCTGATATGCAACTGTTGGTGAAACGTTGGATGTCAACGGCTTTCCCTTTAATTCAGATAGCAAGAATGCACCGGCACACTCCTCATCACCCCTCCAAAAGTCCAGCAATTCCGGAATGGCTACTCTTCCGTTTAATATCTTATAGGCTTCTAATTCCCGCTGAAACTTAACCTTGGAAAAAGGCATCTTCAAATAAACGTTTTCACCATTGAACAAAGTACACTTATAAACAGTTGAACTAAAGGAGTCTTCAACCTCATTGGTTGATAGTACCTGTAGCCCGAACTGTTGAATGATAGAATTTAACATCAAGCTTTACCCCTTTTATTCGTCTCATTTAAAAACTCACCGTTGAATTATTCTTTCTATTTCTAATTGATCCATTGGAGCATTTCCTCACTAGCCTCCCGATAGAGGAACAAAGAAAGCTGATTTCCATTTACCATATTAACTAAATATAACAACAGAGAAAACCCTGCTAGTTAAGAGAATTAAATACTTTTTTGGAACTACTAGATGATTTTCTCTATTGCATCACAACTAACTTATTAAGCAAAAAGTTTATTCTTGAATTACCATATTAATGTATCAGATGTCATTTACAGAATGATGTATAGTCACAATTGGTTCATAATTACTCAAAACTTCAAGGAGATTCACTAAATCAACAAAAACATAATCAGTTATTTCAGCTCCAAAACCTGGTCCTGCGCCCTTACTCAAATACCATTTTTCAAATTCAGAGTTTTCCATTTTAAATAACGGCCATAATTCCTTTCGACCATACTGCCCGGGATTTCTTGAATCTACATATTTAAGGTTATTTATCTCAGAACGATGACATTCATCAGAAAATCTTAGGGAAAGAACTCCTTCATTAAATGTGAAGCAAACGTATTTATTTAAGAGTTTTTTATCTTTAATAATTTGATATATAATTTTGACTTTGGGGAATATGTATTCAAGCTTTTCAAATTCTAACACTTCCCCAATTTCCTCACTTGGACGCCAGTAATGCATAGTGCTTCGACTCTTCATTAAATCCCACCTTACATAATCAGTAATTCCTCTATTTTATAGTTAGTCTACCTTATAATAGATTTCCAAGATAGATAAAAAGCTGCCTTCTTGAGCACTTGAAACACTATATACAGATTACGTCATTACTCTTATAGATTTTTTGAGATAATGCTCTATCTCCTTTCGATTCATTTAATATATGTTAACTCCTTATAAAATTGGGGAACTAGTATAGAGGAAGGTTTATCAGAGAAGTAAATGAAAAAGGAGTGGAATTTATGAATCAGAATCAATTAGATCGTATGAAGAATGGAAAAGGGTTTATTGCCGCGCTGGACCAAAGCGGCGGCAGCACACCAAAAGCACTGGAAGCTTATGGCGTTATGGGAGATGCGTATTCGAATGAAGATGAGATGTTTGAACAGGTGCATACGATGCGCACTAGAATCATCACATCTCCTGCATTCAGTTCAGAGCATATCCTTGGAGTCATTTTATTCGAGCAGACGATGGACAGCAAAGTAGAGGGGCAGTATACAGCGGATTATCTGGCTGACCAAAACATTGTTCCCTTCTTAAAAGTGGATAAAGGACTAGCTCAAACAGAAAACGGGGTTCAGCTCATGAAGCCGAATTCCAATCTCGATGAGACCCTTCGCCGTGCGAATGAACGCAACATTTTCGGCACCAAAATGCGTTCGGTCATCCATGAACCGAATCAAGAAGGAATTAAAGCTGTCGTTGACCAGCAATTCGAAGTCGGCAAGAAAATCATCGCAGCAGATTTAGTTCCTATCATTGAACCGGAAGTTAATATCAACAGTGAGAAAAAGGAAGAATGTGAAGAAATTCTGCAGAAGGAGATCCTGCAGCAGCTGAATGATCTGTCAGAGCATGAGAATGTAATGCTGAAGCTCACCATTCCGACAAAGGCCAATGCCTACAAGGAATTGGTCGAGCATCCTCGCGTAGTAAGGGTGGTTGCCCTCTCAGGCGGTTACTCTCGTGATGAAGCAAACGAGAAATTGAAAAAAACGATGGGATGATTGCAAGCTTCTCCCGTGCACTTGCAGAAGAGTTGAGATTCAATCAAACCTCCCAGGATTTCGACGAAGCTATGAAGAGTGCCATTGAATCGATTTATGATGCTTCTGTTAATAAAAAATAGAGTGGTTTTGCCCCCTGCTTCCGTTTGAGGTTGGGGGTTTTTTTTAATAGATAGCTGAATGTCTACTGCTTTGCCTCCTGCTTGTTATATATAAAATTAGACTATGTAATGTAGAGAAGGTTCTCTCCTGCTAAATAAAGAATTATTCCTCACTTTTACTTATGACCCATTTAACAGCTTCTAAAAGGTTTTCAGCAACATAGTCTGGTTCAATTTCTGCCCATTTATTCCTGTGTTGATTTAGAGAATTATATCCCCATCCTGTGAGTACTAATATTTTTACTGCTCCAACAGAATGAGCAGCCAACATATCTGTTGAACCAACGTCACCAATAAATACCGTTTTTGTTAAATCCAAATTATATTTCTTTGATGCTTCCAATAGCATTCCTGGTTTTGGCTTATGACAATTGCACTCATTTTCTGGACTATGAGGACAAATAAAGGCATCATCAAATTCATATGATTGAAATTCTTTATGAAAATCTTCGAGAGTAGCTTCACCTCTACTTATTCTATGTTGATTAGTACAAGCAAAAATTTTTATATTATTATCCCTTAGAATTTGTAATGCATCTCTACTGAACGAATATGGGGAAAAATCTTGAGGGTGAATGAAGTGTCCAGTACCACCGATAGTTCCATCACGGTCAACAAAAACTGCTTCAATGTTCATTAGTATCCTGTTCCTCCTTTTATAATTCTTCCCAGCATAACTAAACTGCTACAGAAATAGTTAAACAGCCTGCTTTCATCTCCCAAAATCCCTGGCACGGAGAATTTTTATCTTGTTTGTCACGATACATTGGTACCACTCCCATTCCAGAATAGTCTTCTGCTCGAAGAAAGACGAATCAATGATAACAAATTCATTGAACTTAAAGCTGCCTTCTGAGGTACAGGAAGCAAGTTATCCTTCAAACGGCAAAGGCTGAGATCCATCTTCATCCGTAAAGCCATACTTCCTTGCCAATTCAGCGACCATAACTGCTTCACCAGAAATACTAGATATCTGGGAATCTGATGCTAATGCTGCAACAGCGCGACCTACATAAGCGGTGGTTTCCGTTGTTCCATCTTCCGGCCCATAACCTGAATCAATAACTCTTTCTGTACGCATCCAACCTGGACAGACAGCAACCGCTGAAACGTTAAACTCCTTCAGTTCTTTTGCCATCCCCATTGTCATTCGATTAATGGCATTCATGGCTAAATCGTAATATAAATTGCCTGCCACTCTATCTTTCATAAAGAAAGTGACATTTACAATCAACCCATTACGGTGCTGTGTCATCAGTGGTGCAGCATAACGAGTAGTCAGCAGGTAAGCCTGCGGACCGGCAACCATCATAGCATCCCAATGCTCCAGTGGGCGCTGCCAGAAAAGCCGTCCTTCTCCTGGGGGCAGCGAACTTTCAGAACCTCCAAATACACTATTGACGAGAATATCAATCCGTCCCTGTTCCCTTTCAATTTGATCAAACAGGTTTCTCACATCTTCGTCATTTGTATGGTCACACCGTATTGCGATGCCTTTGCCGCCCCGTGAAGTAACACCGGCAGCGGTTTCCTCAATCGTTTCTGGTCGATTATCGGTTGTCGCTCCCTTTACACTCCGACCTGTCACATATACTGTTGCTCCTGCCCTGCCCAACTCGAGAGCAATTCCCCTGCCTGCTCCACGTGATGCACCTGTCACAACAGCAATCTTTCCTTGCAATAGTTCCATTTATACTCCTCCACATCCACCCTAAAAGGGTCACTACATTTAACAAATTCAACACAAATAGGCACTAATCCTTTAGGATAGGTGCCATGAGTGAATAAACTGCTGTGTTGTATTGGATAAGCCTTTGTATAAAATCTCTTTCAAAAGAAATTCTATTCATACCACTTAGGTTTTATCCTGCTGAAATAATCATGATCATCTAAGTACATGTATACTCTATCTAACATCTCATCCATGTTGTCCGGAATCGTTCTTAAAGTCCATACTACAGTAGAGAAAATGCACATTGCCATGTAAAGTGAATATAACCTCCAAAACTCTTCATCAGGTTCGCTATTATTAAAATAACCTCTGATCTGGCCTATTGAAAAAGGAATGCTTACTCCTCGTGTGAAAATTCCTATCTTTAGAAATTCATGAATAGGATCTCCCCAATCATATCTGTTAAAATCTATAACTCCAGCAAGCTTTTTATTATTTACAATGATATTGCCTAAATGAAAGTCATCATGCTGAAATAAGTTCGGACGTTGTTTCATCAGGTGGATATTCTCATCAATAAAGTTCATTATTTTTCGGTCATTCTTAACCTTTATCTCACACTCTAAGTAAGCATCGATATATTTCCTATGCTTTTCAACTTTCCTGGAATACCAGGAAGGAACATGCTCAGGAGCAGGAAATTCATGCATTTTTCTTAATTCTTTGCCCGCCTCGATACCAATATTAAATTGCTCCTCATCTGAGTATAATGGAATTTCATCCTCAGCATCCTTACCCTCTATGTATGAAGTGAGCATAAACCCCCGGTTTCCTGCTTCACCTATTGAAATCGGTTGTGAACAAGTAACATTATATTCCTGCATCCTTTCGAGAATCGAGTATTCTGATTTCTTGAATTCCAACTCTTCTAAATCAAACATCCGAAGCAGCAGCTTATTATTACCCTCTTGCATATGTATTAAATATTTTTCATCTGAGGAAAATCCTTTTTTAATTTCAATAACATCTTTAACATTATTTAGGAAAGGAATTTCTTTTATAATTGATTTCCCCACACCAACACCCCACTAAAGTTCGAATATCCATAGCCCACTCTATTCGTAATTCACAATCCTAATCTCTAAGTAATTATTATACACAGTCTTTATCAGCGAACAACCGGTCTTTCACACGACTAATCCGCTCTATCATATGCCCGATATTTTCATCTCCAGAAACCTGCTTCCTTATTGTTTAAACTGCCAATTCATTTGAAAAAAGGCGGCTGCCTGTTCAACAGACGCCCCAATAAATAAAAGAAGTTCCATAGACGTAAACTATCGCCGTTTACGGAAGAAGGGTATTTGACAACTCATCCCATTTTTTCCTAAAAAGGCATTTTTCGAAAGTTACTCCCTAACTTTTAAAAGTAAAATAGTTTCTCTTTCCTCTAACAATACGCCTGTGTTTACGAATCCAAGTGATTCATAGAATCTAAGCGCAGAATAATTATCCGGCTCTGTTGAAAGGCTGATGTAATGACAGTCATCACTTTCTTTGAACATATCTATGACTTGCTGCATCGCCTCTTTTCCGTATCCCTTTCTTTGATAAGATATGTCAATCATAAACCTGGGAATCCAATACTTCCTCTCTTCACTCTCTTTGGGATCATATTCTGTCATCACAAAACCTATAACTTCCTCATCCAATTGTATGGCGTAAGGGGTGAAATTAGGATTTACCTTAGACTCTGCAATAGAGTAAACATTAGGAGCGATCCGGTCCACTTGATCATCCGCTAACTTTAGGTCCAAACATTTATACATATTTTCCACGGTTAATTCCTGAATTGATATTTGTGCCATAAACATTCTCCTCTAGATAAGATTTACTTCTCCGAATAATAAACATCCTAGAATAGCTTAACGGCTATTTTTATTCCTTTTCTTTAAAAACAAATAAAAAAATCCCACCCCCAAGACAATTGTTGTCTTGGGGACGAGATTATTATCGCGGTGCCACCCCAGTTTTATTAATATGTCGCCATATTAACCTTATTAGGTACGCAAATTTAACATTAGCTTATACCCTTCCTCTATAACGGGAGTACCCGTCACACTATCCCTTAGTAAGTTCCAATGTGATGCTCCGAGGCTTGCTTCAGTAAAAAAATCCTTGCTCCTTTTCACCAACCGGAGCTCTCTGACAAAGATTTCATTACCTACTCTTCTCTTCATCGCAGTTAATATTACCTAATATTATCCAACATTCAATTAACTATGTAAATAGCCTTTGAAAATTATTACGTAACACTTATAATTTTTTATTTTTCATCAAAAATATAGTGACGATTCCTAATAACGCAAGTCACTAAATCTCATTTCCTATTCAACTGCCCCTTTAACAGAACACCCAAAAAAAGCACCAACCCAAAAAGAGCTGGCACCCTATCTTCCATATTACTCAGAAATTACTTTCAATTAACCCTAAACCCACCACATCTCAGAAGGCTGCTCTTCAATCAAAATGGATTTCAGATTTTTCACTGCCCGTGCAAAGCCTTCTTCAATGGACATGATGGGGTCTTCGTGTTCGATGCTGACGACGTAATCATAGCCGAAGGTTCTTAATGCGCTCATCATATCAGACCATTCCTGCAGACTGTGGCCGCAGCCGACGGAGCGGAAGGACCATGCTCTTGTCTGGATATTGCCGTATGGCTGCATGTCTGTCAGTCCGTACATATTGACGTTGTCCTGGTCGATATACGTGTCCTTTGCATGTAAATGGTGAATGGCTCCCGCTTTTCCAAGGATTTTGATGGCTGCGACCGGATCGATGCCCTGCCACCATAGATGGCTTGGGTCGAGGTTGGCCCCGATTGCGTCACAGGTTTCTTCGCGCAGCTTCAGCATTGTATAAGGGGTATGGACAAGGAAGCCACCGTGTAATTCGAGGCCGATTTTCACATTGTTTTCTTGGGCTAGTTTCCCCATCTCTTTCCAATAAGGAATCAGTTTTTCTTCCCACTGCCACTTCAGGATATCGCCATATTCGTTCGGCCATGGAGAGACCGGCCAGTTTGGATGCTTGGCCCCTTCGTGATCTCCTGCTGTTCCTGAAAAGCAGTTAACGACTGGAACATTCATCAGCCCGGCAAGACGGATGGTCTTTTGAAGGGCGGCGTGAGATTCCTCCGCAAAAGCTTTTTCAGGGGAAATCGGATTTCCATGACAGCTGAATGCACTGATTTCCAAGCCTCTTGAGGTTACTTTTTCAAGATACTCAGCGCGTTTTTCTTCACTTTCCAAAAGCGTGTCAAGGTCGCAATGGGCATTCCCTGGATATCCCCCAGTGCCGATTTCGACTGCATGCAGCCCCGCTTCTTTTACATAATCCAGCATTTCTTCGAAGTTCTTTTGCGAAAATAAGACAGTAAATACTCCCAGTTTCATATGTGCTTCCTCCTACTGCAGTCGGATGCTTCCACCCTTTTCACTGCTTTGGTATATGGCTTCAATGATTTGTGATACTTTCATGGCTTCGCTCGGTTTGACAACAAGTTCCTCGAGTCCCAGGCAGCTCCTGATAAAATTCTCCGCTTGAGGGATGCCGGGGTCTTCTTCACCCGGCACCCAGTCCGCGTTACTGCTGAGCAGCATGCCATGCTTCATTTGGTTTACATGAAGGGGAAACAGATCAAGTCCGCCCGTCAGTCCTGAGATGCTCATCACTTCTTCGTCCCTCTTCACATTTGCACTCCAGGATGTTTCAAACAGCACAGAGGCGCCGTTATCAAATTTGATGTAGGCTGTCACATGGTCATCCACTTCAAAGCTTTCGCGGTCAAAGTCTCCCCACATGTTCACTTCATCGGCAATTTTGCTGAGCTTGTTATAGGTGGTCCCGGTAACTTCTACAGGAGTTGGATTCCCAAGAAGCCATAGGGAGAGATCAAGGAAATGGCAGCCGTAATCAATTAGGCTTCCTCCCCCTTGAAGCTCCTTATTGGTGAATACACCCCAGCCGGGAACTTTTCTGCGGCGGATAGCCCTCGCCCTTGCGACAATTGGCTCTCCTATTTCATTCTGGTCAATCAGTCTTTTGGCCGCCTGGCTTTCTTTCATGAAGCGGTAGTGGTAGGCGATGCTTAGGACTTTTTCGGACTTCTCCGCAGCATCGATCATCGCCTGGCATTCTTCGGGAGTCATCGCCATCGGTTTTTCACAGAAAACGTGAACTCCGGCATTTAAAGCGGCGATGGAAATTTCTGCATGAAACTTGTTTGGTGTGCAGATTGTAACCGCATCTATATGAGGAAACATGTCATGATAATCACTGAATACTTGCGGGATACCGAAGTGTTCAGCAGCCTCTTCCGCGCGCTGTGTATTGATGTCACTGACGGCTTCGACAGTAACTATATCCTGAAGTTTTTGATAAGCAGGGATGTGGCGTGACTGAGCAATCCCGCCGACACCGATCATCCCCATTCGAAGTTTTGTCATAGCTGTATACACCTCAATCAGATTTTTACGATTCGTTTGGTTTCATTTGATTCCAGGGCAGCAAGAACCACCTGCAGAGACTTCATGCCTTCTTTCCCTGTTACAGCCGGTTCTGTATTCTCGACGATAGATTTTACAAACTGCTCAATGACGCGGGAACTTTTTTGGCCGCCTTCTTCATTGGTCTGAATACCGCCAAGCTCATATCTAACGACTTCTCCGTTCACATACTGGACGACGAGCGAATGGACTGGATCATCTTCCAGACGCAGGATGGCCTTCTCTCCATAGATAATCGTTGAGTTATCTTCTTTTGAAACATAGGACCAGCTTGCGGCAAGGGTCCCGATGATCCCGCTTTCTGTTTTCAATACACAAACAGCTGTATC
The DNA here is from genome assembly GCF_003316765.1 of Bacillus sp. P14.5. Taxonomy (GTDB): domain Bacteria; phylum Bacillota; class Bacilli; order Bacillales; family Bacillaceae_B; genus Rossellomorea. The sequence goes on from NZ_NIJF01000107.1 coordinate 101,821, forward strand.
ATCCACATCGGCATTTTCCTTTGAACTGGTTTCAATGAAGGAGCCAACTTCGGAAAACTCTTCGCCAAGAATGTAGCGAAGCAGATCTGTTTTATGTACTCCGAGATCTCCCATGGCACCGATGAATGCTTCATCCTTCTTAAAGAACCAGCTGTCCTTGCCATCTGCGCTCCATCCTTCTGGACCGCCATGACCGAAAGCAGAACGGAAGCTGTAAATTTTACCGATCTCACCGTTTTCAATCAGCTTTTTCGCCTTTTCGTGTGAAGGAACAAAACGCTGATTATGCGCGATCATCAGCTTCTTGCCGGCCGCTTCTGCTGCTCCGATCATCTCTTCTGCTTCTGCAGTCGATGTAGCCATTGGTTTTTCACAGAGGACATGCTTTCCTGCTTTCAGTGCAGCCACCGAGATTGGGGCATGAAGGTAGTTTGGTGTGCAGACGCTGACAGCATCCACTTCCTCATTGGCCAGCAGTTCTTCATACTCTGTATAGGCCCGGGCTCCGTACTTTTCAGCGACCTCTTCTGCTCTTTCTTTGACAATATCGCATACAGCCGTAATCTCCACTAGTTCACTATTTGCATATTCAGGCAGGTGGCGGTGCTGAGCAATGCTCCCGCAGCCAATTACCGCAATTTTAATTTTGTTCATTTCATTTCCTCCTCAGCTTTAGTTTGTGCCTTTGATCGTTTCCAGCGGCTGGGCATTTCCGTAGACAGGCCTTTCGCGCTTTACTGGCGCAGCCCAGTTAACAGCGTTGACAATGACTTTCTGAACTTCTTTGTTGTAGTAGGTTGGGTATGTTTCATGGCCTGGGCGGAAATAGAATACCTTGCCGTTGCCCCGCCTGTATGTGCATCCGCTGCGGAATACTTCTCCGCCTTCGAACCAGCTGACCATCACGAGCTCATCAGGGGCCGGGATATCGAAGTGCTCACCATACATTTCCTCTCTTTCAAGCTCAATGTATTCTCCAAGACCTTCAGCGATTGGATGGCTTGGGTCGACCATCCAGATGCGCTCCTTCTCATTGGCTTCCCTCCACTTAAGGTCACAGGAAGTGCCCATCAACGTTTTGAAAATCTTTGAGAAATGCCCCGAGTGGAGTACAATCAGCCCCATCCCGCCCAATACTCGCTGCTTGACTTTCTCTACCACTTCATCGGAGACTTCTTCATGGGCGATATGTCCCCACCAAAGCAGAACATCTGTATTTGACAGAACCTCTTCTGTCAAACCATGCTGGTCTTCATCCAGAGTCGCCGTTTTAACATTGAAGGGTTCCTCTCCCAAAAATGAGGCGATGGCTCCGTGAATGCCTTCTGGATAAAGATCTCGCACGGTCTGGTTTTTCTGTTCATGTCTGTTTTCATTCCATACTGTAACGTTAATCATTGCTGATACCTCCAAAGTTTATATTTTTCGGGAAAGAGACTGCCTGAATTCATTAGGCGTGACCCCTTCTTGTTTCTTAAACACCTTGCTGAAGTATTTTTCATTCTGATAGCCGACTCCATAAGCCACTTCATAGATTTTCAGATGAGGATTTTCAAGCAGTTTCTTGGCTCTGTCCATTCTAATACTCGTCAAGTAGTCCGTGATGGTTGCCTTATAATCCTGCTTGAATTTCCTGGAGATGTACTCCCTGCTGAGATAGAAGCGGTCGGCAATCTCCTGAAGAGTGATGTCCTCCTGGTAATGCTGCTGCAAATACTCTTCAATTTGCTGCATACTGTTCTTTTCTGTCTGGTATTTTGCCTGAGACAGAAGCTCCACCAGTTCCTTAAATTCTGCCGCTTTCTCCCTCTTAAACTGCTCAGGAGAAAAACTGCCGTCTTCACTCCAATAATCCCTGCCTTTATAAAAGGGACCTTCCCTGTTAATCTCGTATTCTTTCAGCCAGTTATTTCTCAGTAAATTAAACTGAGTTTCCCAGGCGGAAATTTGCTGCAGCGAGAATGTATACTCTTTTTCCAGAGAATTAAATAGCGTGTGGAGCTGGGAATCAACTTGTTCCATACTGCCTGAACGCAAAGCCCACTTCAGCTCATTCGAATGATCCAGGAGATGAAGAAGAGGGCTGCTTGTCATTTCTTCAAGAACAGCCATTTTCTTTGAAGAAGTAAGGTCATGGTTCTGTAACACCCGATGAGCGGTATCATAGGCCTTTTTAAGGTCCACCGTGGCTTTGCCGGCTGCCAGAAGGGGATGAACCTTGCTGTATTGATAGATGGCCCTCACAATATCATTAAAGATAAGAGTACCGTTCTGTTCGTTCCATATGATGATCACTAATTCTTCTTCATTGTCGAGGTTCCGGAAACAAACCCCCTCATTGGTTTTCCTTACTATTTCGTTGGCAATGTTGCTCACAGTGAAAAATGCCAGTTCCCGGTCTCCCAGGAAGGCTGTCTTCACCAGCTGCTGGATCGGTATCAGGGCTATTTTCTTCTGTTTATTGGCGATCGAGAGGCCAAACTCTTTTCGGACCCGGTAATCTTCCGCTGCCGAGACTTCTTCTGTTTGGCACAGCTTCGAGAAGAAACGGTCCCAATAGAGGGGCTTTACTTCATTCAGAACCTGGATTTCTTCCACTTGTGCTCTCCTTGAAAGTGCCTGATCCTTCCACTCCCTGACCGCTTTATCCAGAGTCTCATTCAATACTTCAGGTTCAATCGGCTTCAATATATAGTCGAAGCTTTTATAATAGAGGGCATTCCTCAAGTACTCAAAATCATCATGTCCGCTGACAACGATGGTTTTACTGTTGACCTCAGCCGAATGCAGCCATTTTAAAAGACTAATTCCGTCTCTTCGCGGCATCCTCATATCTGTAAAAATGATCTCAGGGCGGTGTTTCTTGATCAGCTCGATGGCTTCCTCTCCATCTTCCGCTTCTAAAATGGTATGTATTCCGTGGATTTCCCACTGTGCCAGCAAAATCAATCCTTCCCTGACATGCTTTTCATCATCCACGATGAGTGCTTTCATGAGTCTCACCCTCCATCTCAGCCGGCAGCCTCATGGTAACCACAAAGCCCCCGCCTTCTTTATTCTGAAAATCAAGGCTTGCCTCACTATCATAGTAAAGCTTCAATCTCATATACACATTCTTCAAGCCTATGTTTGTATCCCCGCCAGTCTTGTTCTTTGCATTTGTCCGGAAGTGGGCATGAATCTCTTTTAGCCTTTCTGCGGTAACCCCTGCTCCATTATCCTCGATCGTGATAATCAGGTATTCTTTCTCTCTACTACACTTCAACTTTAGTGTCCCTGTTCCCTCCCTGATATCGAATCCATGCTTGAAATAGTTTTCTATGACAGGCTGAATCAGCATTTTCGGCACTCTTGCATCCCATACACTTTCATCTACCTCTACCGAGTATAGAAGATTTTCTCCGAATCTCTCTTTTTGTAACAGAAGATAGGCGTTAGTATAATTTATTTCTTTCCTCAATGTCACTATGTCTTCTTCCATATCCATCCCATACCTCATGATTTTAGAAAGGTGTGTAAGCAGCGTATAAATTTGCGGTACTTTATTTTTTAATGCAATGGTGCCGATGGATTGAAGGGCATTATACAGAAAGTGCGGGTTAATCTGGGATTGCAGCACCTTCAACTGATTTGTCTTATTCTCCAATTGAAGCTTGTATTCCCTGTTAATCAGATGATTCACCCTGGTGATCATCTCCTGAAACCGAGATCCAAGCATCCCTATTTCATCCGTTCCGAAAGACTGTGATTCTATCTTCATGTCTCCCTTTTCGACCTTCTGGATACTCTGAAGCAGCACACGGATCGGGGAGGTGATTTTAAAGGAAACGAAAAGGACTGACAGGATCACAAGCGTCAGGCCGATGACACCGAACATGATATTGATCTTTGCAACACTAAACGCGCTTTCGTAAAGGTTGGCGTAGGATACCCTTTTGACCAGGATCCACCCGCCCGAGGAAGGAGAAAGCCTGTCGTAAATCATCACCCCGCTGAACGAGTCTTCCTTCCACTCAAGGGTGCCTGATGTCTCATTTCCTTCCACAATTTCAGGTATCCATTCCTGACTCTTCTGGTTGCGGGAAATATTGCTGTTGGAGCTGTAGATCATATCTCCCTCCGAGCTCAGGAGATAAAACTCCTCGGTATCGGCATTGTATAAATTCTTGCTGAGATTCACGATTTTTTCAGGTGCAATATCCAGTGAAATATATCCCAGGACTTCATCATCCGGCACATTAGTGAAGGCACGGTGAATTTTCACTATGTTTTTTGAGCTTTTTCCGGTATTTTCCTGCTGCGTGTAAGCAGGCTCGATGAACATATTGTAGGGACTTCGCCTGGCATTCATGAAAGCCTCATAGGTTGAATCGTTCTTTCTGTTTGAAAAGACCACCGTGGAATGTTTGGTTGCCGACACGACCCTGTCATCCTCCGCGAAGGATATTCTGACTCCTCTGATTGTGTCTTCAGTATAGAGTATCGTTTGCACCACATTTTTCACGATTCCTATGGTCAGGTAATTGCTCTCATTTCCTGGAGATCGCATATAATTGATGAAATCCGGATTATTATATAGTGAAATCGTCAGCCCATTCAATTCATTGACGTAGCTTTCCAAGTTGACTTTCCCCTGATAAAGAAGGTTGCTGCTTTCCTGGACGACCTCTTCTTCTATTGAATTCTTCGTATATAAATATGTAATGATAATGGAGCTTCCAAAGGGTATGATCGTCGTCAGCATCAGCAGGACAATCAGTTTATTCCGGATACTGTTCTTGAGCATAATGGCGATCCTCCAAGTCTTTCATATACACTAGTATAGTGTGTATCCCCAAACTAATGGAAGCGTTTTTTTCAGGGTGCATCTTTCAGTAGATATAGCAATAGAAAGCATGCCTTTTTAGACATGCTTTCTATTAAAATGATTACTTCAAGTTATCCCAAGACTGCTGGAATCTCTCAAGCAATGTATCATAATCGATTTTCCCTGCCGCATACTCTTGGATAGCTGCAGCAAATTCTTTATTTGCTCCATCCGGCCATCTGAACCAAGTCCAAGGAATCGTTTTCTCTTCTTTAGAATATTCAAGAATAGACTGTCCAAGGTCCCCAAGACCCGCCGGTTCGATATTATCGAACGCTGGAATGAAGGCAAATTCCTCAGTGATGTAGCGCTTGCCGGTTTCAGAAGAAACCATCCATTCCAAGAATGTTTTCGCTTCTTCAAGATGCTCGGAGTTCTTATTCAGCACCCAGTTATTCGGTACTCCTACCGGCAGGCGGTCTGCGCTGCTTTCATCGTTGCTGTTCGGGATTGGCAGGAAGCCCATGTTGATTTCAGGATCGATTTCAGTGATCATGTTTTCAGTCCAGTTCCCCTGTTGAAGCATAGCTGTTTCACCAGAAGCAAATAGAGTGACTTGAGTATTATAATCAGTAGTTAATGGGTTGTCGTTTGCATATTTAAGCTCAGTATCAAGAACTTCTTTAAATTCCTTGAACTTCTCATTTCCTGTGATTTTTTCAGATCCATCATACAGTCCTTCAATGAAAGCAACAGGATCATCCTGCTGTGCAAATGGGATGTTCAGCAAATGCTGCCCGATTACCCACCACTCACCATATCCTGCAGAAAATGGAGTGATTCCGGCAGCTTTCAATTTTTCAGATGCATCTTTCAATTCATCAATTGTAGCAGGAGCTTCAGTGATTCCTGCTTCATCAAACAGGTCTTTGTTATAAACAAAGCCATATCCTTCAAGGTTGACCGGCATACCGTACAGCTTGCCGTCCTCATCTGTCATAGGCACCTTGCCAATTGGAAGAACATGCTCCACCCAAGGCTCACCTGAAAGATCAGCTAATTTTTCTTTCCACAGTTCCAGTTCCTTGAATCCACCGTTGTTGAAAATATCAGGTTCTTCACCTGATGCAAATTTAGCCTTTAGTGCCGCACCGTAATCAGCACCACCGCCGACTGTCTCAAGCTTCACTTTGATGTTTGGATGCTCAGCTTCGAATTCTTTAATCATTTCCGCAAGCTGATCGGCAATTTCAACCTTAAATTGGAAGAAGTTCAGTGTTACCACTTCATCGTCATTCCCTGAATCTGAGTTGCCATTGGAATTACCTGAAGTGTTTTCAGAAGAACATCCGGCTGCAATACCGAATACAAAAACTAAAGACATACATAAAAGCAGAAAACGTTTCATAATTAGTGTGACCTCCCTGGTATTAATTCATATTGTATATAAATTCCTGGATATTACCAGGAACTTTATATCTACTTAATTGAACCTGATGCAATTCCTTTAATAATGTGCTTCTGTAAGAACAGGAAGAAAATGATGACCGGCGTGATTCCGAGAACCAATGCCGCAAGTCCCATATCCCACTGTTTCGTATATTGAGCAAAGAAAGAGCTCGCTGCCAAGGGAATCGTCCTTAACTCCGCATCTTGGAGAACAAGCAAAGGAAGCAGGTAATCGTTCCAGATCCATAATGTGTTCAGGATGATCACTGTTACAGTAATCGGCTTAAGCAGCGGGAATACAATCCTCCAAAATACTCCAAACTGGCTGCAGCCATCAATCATCGCAGATTCCTCGATTTCTATCGGTACTGTTTTGACGAAACCGTGGAAAAGGAACAAGGACAAAGGTACACCAAAGCCAAAATACATAATGATCAAACCTGGAATGCTGTTTGTCAGCTGCAATGCACCTCCCAGCTTCATAAGAGGAATCATGACTGTCTGGAATGGAATGACCATTGCGGAAACAAAGATTACAAACAGAATCTTACTGAACCTGCCTGGTGTCCTAACCATCTTCCAGGCAGCCATCGAGCTGATGATCACCAGACCAATATTACTAAAGACTGTGATGACCAGAGAATTCCAAAAGGCTCTTGGAAAGTTGATGATATCCCAAACCTTTGCGTAGTTGGAAAACAGAAATTCTTCCGGCCAAGCTGCAGCATCAATTAATATTGCAGCAAAAGGCTTTACTGAGTTAATCAGCACAAAGTAGAAGGGAACCAGGAAAATAAGCCCTACTATAATACCAATGATTTCAAATACAAATGGCCTTTTGGTATAACTGCTGCCCATTATGCCTCAACCTCCTTCTTCTTCGTCAGCATGACTTGAACCGTTGTGAAGACGGCCACAACTACAAAGAATAGGATGGATTTCGCTGTACCCAAGCCATAACGGTTGTTCTGGAACGCTTCCTGATAAATATTAATGGCCACTGACTGTGTCGAATTGAAAGGTCCGCCGCCAGTCAGGGAAATATTGAGATCAAATATTTTAAAGGCCATAGAAATGGTCAAGAAGAAACAAATCGTAAATGCCGGCAATATTAACGGAATGATGATCTTTGTTAAAACTGCCCAAGCTGATGCTCCATCAATTTTAGCAGCCTCCAGAAGTGAGTTATCAACACCCTGTAATGCCGCAACATATATGACCATCATGTATCCACTGATCTGCCAGGCAAAGACAATCACGATTCCCCAGAAGGCAGTGTTCTCATCACCCAGCCATGGCATCTTAAAAAATCCGATCCCTGTCATGTTTCCAATAGAGGCAAACCCTTTTACAAAGATGAACTGCCAGATGAATCCAAGCAGCAATCCGCCAATAACATTAGGAATGAAGAAAACTGTTCTTAATATATTCCTAGTTTTCAAGGCTGCGTTAAGAAGCAGCGCAAAGCTGAAACCTATTAAATTACTAATGATGACTGCAGCAAACATAAATTTAGTTGTAAACATAAAGGAGTTGAAGAAAACAGGATCATCTGTGAAAATCCTTTTATAGTTCTCAATCCCAACCCACTGAACCGCAGAACTGACTCCATTCCATGAAGTAAAAGAATAATAAAGCCCCATCAAAAATGGCACAATCTGAATCACCAGGAAAAACAGCAGTGCTGGTCCCACAAAGGCTGCGTAGGTCAGCATGCTCTTATACTTCCTCTTCTTCATGGATGCCGTCTTGATCTGTATCTCCGGACTCACTGGCCCTGTCTCAATCTTTGTCTCCACCGGTATCACCGCCTGACTTAATACTTTCCTAAAGTATAATGGAAGCGCTTTCTCGAAGAGGTATACTGAATTGACAAAGAAGGGGCAAAATTTTGATTACTTGGTGACAGTCACCACCCGAAGAATGTAGATACTTGTCGAATGGAGGTTAGGTATCTAATATATTTAGTTCTTAAGAAATGTTGATGTTTTCTCCAGCAGGTATACGGCTCCAAGTGGCTGGCGTTGAAAATAACTAACGGATTTATAAAGGGAGATTATACCGCTATTTGCTGATTTGTGCTGATTTTGTGGTAAATAAGGGGAGTTATTCCCTTTATTGAAAGCATAAGTAACAATTTCCTAGTCTTTCTAGTCAAATAAGGGGAATCTCTCCCTCTATTTAAGCTAATTTCAGTGCTATTTCTTGAATAAGGGGAATTTTTCCCTCTATTGAATAGGCTAAAAATACCTCACGTGAATCGATAAGAGCAGCCTAATACTTTTCATGGTTCAAAAAGCGGCATTCTTAACCTGAGTCTAATTAAGAATTACCTTTCGAGCCGCGGCAATCAATGTTCTCAATAAAAAGAGTGGTATTTCTTATTATTCTCTTGAGATCCCCTGCTAGGCTGAGCATTCGAACTGGAAAGCCCGTCGTCACACAGGAGATTTTATATGTTTCTTTCCAATTGACGCCGTAAGTCCAAGTAGTAAATACAACACCACTCTTCTTCTTAAAAGTTGACCAGCACTAACGTGAGCAGATCAAAAGGATCCTATCCTTGGATATTATTAATAAAAAAAGAACACAAAAAAGCCTCTCTCAAAATGAGAAAGGCTTGAGTATGTATGTATGGAGCGGGTGAAGGGAATCGAACCCTCATCATCAGCTTGGAAGGCTGAGGTTTTACCACTAAACTACACCCGCAATATACATATGGTACCGGTGGCCGGGGTCGAACCGGCACTCCAGAAGGAACACGATTTTGAGTCGTGCGCGTCTGCCAATTCCGCCACACCGGCAAGTGTTGTTTGGAGGCGGCAACCGGATTTGAACCGGTGATAGAGGTTTTGCAGACCTCTGCCTTACCACTTGGCTATGCCGCCAACAATGGAGCGGAAGACGGGATTCGAACCCGCGACCCCCACCTTGGCAAGGTGGTGTTCTACCACTGAACTACTTCCGCAAGATTGGCTGGGCTAGCTGGATTCGAACCAACGCATGTCGCAGTCAAAGTGCGATGCCTTACCGCTTGGCTATAGCCCATTGATATATAATATGCAGCTATGAAGTAATTTGTGAAAACTTATGGGGCGACTGATGGGAATCGAACCCACGAATGTCGGAACCACAATCCGATGCGTTAACCACTTCGCCACAATCGCCACAAGTTAAATTGGCAGGGGTAGTAGGAATCGAACCCACACCGGAGGTTTTGGAGACCTCTGTTCTACCTTTAAACTATACCCCTATGAAATTATCTTTTAATGATATTACTTTGTTTAGTAAGAGATGGTGGAGGGGGGCAGATTCGAACTGCCGAACCCGAAGGAGCGGATTTACAGTCCGCCGCGTTTAGCCACTTCGCTACCCCTCCATATATCCCGATGGTGCCGGCAAGAGGACTTGAACCCCCAACCTACTGATTACAAGTCAGTTGCTCTACCAGTTGAGCTACACCGGCAATCTGGAAAATGGTGGCTCAGGACGGAATCGAACCGCCGACACATGGATTTTCAGTCCATTGCTCTACCAACTGAGCTACTGAGCCATATTTGTTTCAGCTTCCGCTAAGCTGCGAATTTCTTCGTCAGCGCCTTCGCTCACATCCTCACGCACCTGTCAGTGCGCTCCGGTGTTCACTCAGTTGCTTCCTTGAACTTCTTGCTTATCGAAACCCTCTTAGTTTGAACTATGATTTCATTGGGACAATCCCAATTCCATCAAATTCTATTGTATCATGAAAATGGCGGTCCGGACGGGACTCGAACCCGCGACCTCCTGCGTGACAGGCAGGCATTCTAACCAACTGAACTACCGGACCAGGGATTTTGCTGACAAGCAAAATATCCTTCATTAGTGAAAGGGACATTTATTATTGTCAAAACCTCTATCCTTTTTTACAAGGATTAAATGGTATTGCGGGGGCAGGATTTGAACCTGCGACCTTCGGGTTATGAGCCCGACGAGCTACCGAACTGCTCCACCCCGCGACGATAAAATGTAGTTTTTTACTCCGCTTCGCTTTTGCGCTGAAGCCTTTTAATAAGGAAGTTTATTTACTCCGCTTCGCTTCGTAAAAAACATGGTGGAGGATGACGGGATCGAACCGCCGACCCTCTGCTTGTAAGGCAGATGCTCTCCCAGCTGAGCTAATCCTCCAGTATAATGGTGACCCCTACGGGATTCGAACCCGTGTTACCGCCGTGAAAGGGCGGTGTCTTAACCGCTTGACCAAGGGGCCGTAAAAGTTATAATGGCGGAGAGCAAGGGATTTGAACCCTTGAGACAGGGTTACCCGCCTACACGATTTCCAATCGTGCTCCTTCGGCCACTCGGACAGCTCTCCATTATTGGCTCCGCAGGCAGGACTCGAACCTGCGACCGATCGGTTAACAGCCGATAGCTCTACCACTGAGCTACTGCGGAATAATACTAGCCTGGCGACGTCCTACTCTCACAGGGGGAGATCCCCCAACTACCATCGGCGCTGAAGAGCTTAACTTCCGTGTTCGGCATGGGAACGGGTGTGACCTCTTCGCCTTAGTCACCAGACATTGTCTTTTTAGGGACAAGTACTATTATAGCGAGTTTTATATTTTTTGCAAGTGTTTTCTCAAAAAATTATTCACTCAAAACTAGATAAAGTATAAGAAGAAAGAAAAAGTATTCCGAGTTTCGCTGCATTTTGCAATCCAGCTCCGGCGGCTAGAGGCTCGGGGTCATATGTCATCAATCAGCCGAGGGCAATTACCGCCCTCATCTGCTTGCTGGCATATGCCTGTCGCCTCTGTTCAAGCCGCCTGCGCTT
>NZ_NIJF01000113.1 GCF_003316765.1 Bacillus sp. P14.5
TATCCAAGTCGGCCGTGTGGATACATGAGGTAAGCTTTTATGGCGGAGATATGTATCCAAGTCGCTGGGGTGGATACACGAGAGGAGCATATTGAGTGGAGAGATGTATCCAAGTCGGCCGTGCGGGTACAGGAGATAAGCTTTTATGGCGGAGATATGTATCCAAGTCGCTGGGGTGGATACACGAGAGAAGCATATTGAGTGGAGATATGTATCCAAGTCGGCCGTGCGGGTACATGAGATAAGCTTTTATGGCGGAGATATGTATCCAAGTCGCTGGGGTGGATACACGAGAGGAGCATATTGAATGGAGATATGTATCCAAGTCGACCATGTGGATACATGAGAAGAGCTTCTAGAGCAGAGATATGTATCAATGCCGGCCGAGTAGATACACGAGAGGAGCTTTTGGGGAGGCGATATGTCTCCACAACAAAAGCACAGCTCTTTTCTACAAGATTTTGAATGCTATTCTTTATCCTCCTCCGCCTTTTACGTAGAAGGATTGGAGCGGAAGGCGTGCGACCTCCTGCGGGACTAGCGGGACAGTTGAGACCCCGCAGGCGAAGCCGAGGAGGCTCAACGCCCGCCCCGCGGAGTCGCACGTCTGGAGCGGAAATCCATTAATTTTAAGACAGCCACAATCTTTGCGAAAACACCTAAATAAAAAAAGCATCCGGAATTAACTCCGGATGCACTGGACTTATTGTAACTGATTCAATTCGGTCTGTAATTCACGCAGCTGCTCTTGTTCTGCTGTGGTGGTGTTGGCATACGCAGAAGATAGTGCGTTCTTGGCACGTTGAATGGTTTGCTGGGTGTCTTCACTGCCTTCGGTTGAAGCATCCTTTGCTAATTGGACGTATTGACGGGCTTCCTGAAATAATCGGTTACCCATTTTATATGCCTCCAAGCGAAGAATTTTCAACGTTCTCTAATTTTTTTGCTTCAGCTTCAGCCAGTGTGGAGTGGTAAGGGATACGGTCATCGTGTTTGGAGACCGCGTCTTTCCCTTGTTGAACAAATCTTTTGGATTTATTTCCTTTGCCCATCTTCAGCACCCCTTTGTCAATTTAAGCACCAAACCTTTGTGCTCATATATAGTATGAACGTAAAAGCGCGTGATTAGAGTAAAGAATTATTGCCAGCCTTGTAAATGTTTGTTTATTCAGGTTAAACGGAGGTGGCTGGTCAGGTATGCCGCAATCCCGTCTTCTTCATTACTCAATGTAATGTCATCAGCGACGCTCTTCAAAGGTTCGATTGCATTTCCCATTGCGACCCCCACACCTGCGTACTTAAGCATTTCGAGATCATTATCCTCATCTCCGAATGCAATTATGCGGTCCTGAGGGATGCCCAGGTGGCTTGCCACTTTTTCTATCCCTACTGCTTTGTTCAATCCGCTCTTAACGATTTCAATGACATGCCATGGCGCTGCCCAGCGGCGGTGGTCGATGACTTCGGCGTGAACAGAACTTAAATGCTCCCTGATTTCGGTTACATGCTCTTCATCCGCATGAATGAGCATGGAAGTAGGGGAGTGGGTTAAATAGCTGCGTAAATCGCCTGTTGTGACATTTGGTTCTCCAAAATTAAACACATCAATCAAGCGTTCGTCATGATAGTGGAAGTACACATCATCCATCACTTCAGCAATGATGTTCCTGAAATTGAAATCAAAATCATGGCAGGCCTGTACAATCTCCCTTGCTACCCCGACTTCCATAGGTTGATGGAAAGTCTGCCAGTTTTTATCTAGAGGATGATGGACAAAGGCACCATTGAAGTTGACAATAGGTGTATTTAACACCAATTCATTGTAATACATTTCACTTGCTCTATACGGCCTTCCAGTTGCAATCATGATTTCATGGCCATGATCTTTCGCTTTATGTAAGGTCAGTTTGGTTTTTTCGGAAATCTTCTTTTCATCTGTTAAAAGTGTACCATCAAGATCCAGAACGATTAAATGCTTTTCCATACTCATCAAATCAATCTCCATTCTAAATTTTATATACAAGTATAGTGTATATGTTTCGTAAAACAGAAGTCCACCATGGTAAACTGATTTATACAAACTTTTACAGTAATTTAACCCTGATAAAGGAGTCATGCAGATGATTACAATAAGAAAAGAGAAGATCGAAAATATACCAGTGCTGCATCTAAGCTTGCAGGAGACGTCAAATGAGAGGCTTCCTGCGGTATTCTTTATACACGGTTTTACAAGTGCTAAAGAACACAACCTCCATTATGCATATTACTTGGCGGAAAAGGGATTCAGAGTGATAATGCCTGACTCACTGCTTCATGGAGAAAGAGGGGAAGGATTAAACGAGAGCCGATTGAGTATGCGATTTTGGGAAATCGTCCTGACGACTATTGAGGAATTGGGCATGTTGAAAAATCATTATATCAAAAGCGGTCTTATTGATGAACAACGAATCGGTACAGCCGGCACCTCCATGGGCGGTATCGTTACGTTGGGGGCTCTGACAAAGTTTCCATGGATAAAATCTGCGGTCAGTTTGATGGGCTGCCCTTCCTATACAGCATTGGCAAATGCCCAAATCGGTTCATTAAGAAGAAAAGGATATCAGCTTCCTTATTCTGATGAGAAACTCAATGGGCTCATGGAAATGCTCAAAGAATATGATTTAACATTACAGCCGGAAGTACTCGAGGGCAAGTCGCTCTTCTTCTGGCATGGAAAGCAGGACACCATTGTCCCTTATCAGCCGGCATATGATTTTTATAAAAGTCTTTCTGAAAACGGTAAACCGCAAATGAAGGATTTGCAATTTATGACAGACGAATCCGCAGGACATAAAGTATCGCGGGAAGGTGTATTGAAAAGTGTGGAATGGTTTGCAGAGAATCTCTAATCAAAAGGCACTGCGAAGAGCCGTATCACTTTCTATACATAACATTCTTTGTTAAGATTAAAATAGAAAAAGGTGCAGATAAGGAGTGAAATTGAATGGACCAGGAAATGAAAGACAGTATGATGGGGACACTTGAACAAGTTGTCGACCCGGAATTGGGAATAGATATCGTCAACCTTGGCTTAGTATATGATGTGGATTTAGATGAAGAAGGCAAAGCGACGGTTACCATGACTTTAACATCGATGGGTTGTCCGTTGGCAGGAACGATTGTGGATCAGGTGAAAGCAGCTCTTGCGGACCTTCCAGAAGTCAAAGAAACAGAAGTAGACATCGTGTGGAATCCACCTTGGAGCAAAGACAAAATGTCCAGATATGCGAAAATCGCATTGGGAATTCGATAAAAGTATAAAAAAGCAGTGTCCATTCCTCTGAATGTGCACTGCTTTTTTGTTATCACTGCATGGAAAACCAACTGGATGAACTTAGAAAAAGACGATTGATTCCTTTATTCTCTGTAACATATTGTCTTTGAGGAACAACTATATACTCAAGCACGACATACTTACTGAACCACATTGTTTGTAAGAGGAATATTTAAATCATTTTGATGGTTCTATTATAAAGTAAGGCTTTATCAGCGGAAGTATACTATTCCCCAACGTTGATTGAAGCGGAGTCGCGTGCCTGGAACGGAAATCACACTTTTTTGTTTGAAGTGAAAAAGGCAGAATCGTTCTTTGCAGTTAACGATTCTGCCTTTTTATTTTGTTCGACTTTTTCAGTGCCATCCAAACAATAAGGCAGTTTCCTTCATTAATAACACTATTTTATTGTGCAGACGTTTATTGGACAGTTCTCACAATCAATCTCTTTTTTAAGGTAGTCTAAATGGTGGACAATGATTTTGTTTTTTCTACCGAAACGATTTTTTCTTTTCTCAGATCACTTAGCATTCGATTGACCACTTCCCTTGAAGTACCGCAAAAATTGGCAAGCTCCTGGTTGGTCATAGGATAATCGATCAATATACCTTCCTCAACTGATTTTCCATAGCTGTTTGTGAGTCTGATCAAGGTGGAGTAAAGAGCCCCTTTTTTTCCATGCAGAATAAGGTCGCGAAATTTCGTTTGGTTCTTGCGGCTCTGCAGCTGAACCCATTTCAGCCATTCCACAGTCAATTGAGGCTCATTTGAGAGGTTTTCTTCAAAAAGGTGTTTAGAGAGGATATAAACCTCGGAGTCCTCCATTACCTTGGCATTGAGCATGTAAGTGGATTCGTCACAAAATAACGTCAATTCTCCTATCACATCACCAGTTGAGCAAATCCTTAAGCTCAGTTCCCTTCCATCGGGGATCACTTTTCCAATCTGAACCTTTCCGCTTTTTACAAGATAGAGCTCTTTGGCTGTCGCACCTTCCTGAAACAGATAGCGGCCTTTTGCAACTTTTTTTATCATTGCATTGTTTTTGAATAGGTTTTCGATCTCAGAAAAAGGATTTATGGGTTCGCTCATCTTATCACCTCGCCACAATTTAAGTAACGTAATTATATCATACGGCTTTTCTCGTGAGAGTCACCTGAAAAGAAAAACTCTGCAGTCTGGTCTATTAGCGGCAGTTTGCCTCCTCCCCGCAATTGCCTGAAACGGAACCTTTCATAAAGAAAAGAGCTGCTCACCGCACATAGAGAGAACAATCCTGGTATTCGGGGATATCCGAAAGCCACAATTAATTCGAAAAAAGCCAAGAAAAAAGAACGGAAAAAATCCGTTCTTTTAGAAAATCAGTACAGCTGCACCGACAATTACGCAATAAATGGCGAAAATCTTTAAATTGCCTTTTGCCATGATATTCATGAACCACTTAAGCGAGAAGTATGAAGCCACCAATGAGCCCAGGAAGGCCACGGTGTATGGCATGAGCATCTCTTTTAAGTTTTCATAATCAAGCAGGTCGGAAAAGCCGAGAATCATGCCTCCAAAACTGACCGGAATAAACAGAAGGAAAGAGTAACGCAGTGCTGTTTCCTGATTCATTCCTCTTGCCATCGCTGCGACAATTGTTGCACCGGAACGGCTGATCCCTGGAATCAAGGCAACTGCCTGCGCCAAACCTACGATGATGGCATCCTTGAAGGTAAGGTCGCCATCATGCTTGCGGCCTCGAAGGTTTCGAATCAGCCAGAGCGCAAATCCTGTAATAATCAAGGTGATGGCAACCGTTTTGATTCCTGAAAGCTCTTCAGAAATAAAATCACCGAATAATACACCAATCACCCCTGCAGGAATGGTTCCGACAATCAGGTAAATAATAAAATAAAAGTCACGTTTAGTTTCCGGGGTCTTTTCTTTAAAATATCCCAGCCCATTTACTATAAGGCGCATAATGTCTCCACGGTAGATAATGAGCACCGCAAATAAAGAGGCTGTATTGACAAGCAGTTCGAATGTCAATCCTGGAAGGTCTATATTTAGATAATGCTGGGCGAGTTGTAAATGTCCACTTGAGGAGATCGGAATCGGTTCAGTAAATCCTTGAAATAACCCAAGAAAAAGGTACTTCAGGAGCTCGTATGCAGTTTCTGTCATTTGTTTTCCTCCATAGAAAAATTTCTTCACATCTATCTATTTAACAACAAAGAGCGGATACCTGCAAGACAAAACTGAACAGCCTGACAGAGAAGTAATGACATGAAGTGATTTTTCAGTATAGCACAGCATCCATCCCGGAGCTTTGATAACAGCATGTTCTTTGTTGGAGATTTAATGTCTCGCAATGGCAATAAAAGCCGCGAATCTTTTTGTTCAATGAATGTCATAGTAAGTATAAGCGATTCATCAAATCGCCCTTCGTTAGAGTCTGTTTAAAAAGGAAATTTGCATTAAGGGAGGGACTGAAATGGGCCAGTCAAGACAATTTCGCTCAGGACAAAAAGCGCCGAATAACGGCATCTATCTCGAGATAGGTGAAACAGGGAGCGGTGTCATGAACCCGAAGAAAGTCAAACTCAAAGCCGGAGACCGCTTTCCGGAAACCTCGAATGACAAACGTTATTGGACATATATGCCTAAGACTCAATAGTCATGAAGTAAAGCCATCCTCAAGCGGATGGCTTTACTTTTTTGAGGATATAATTATAATGAAATTAAAGGTCAATAATGGTCAAAACGGAGGTGTGCTATGAATATTGAAGGTTTCACTTATAAGGTTCAGGACGCAATTATTTCAGCAGGTGAGATCGCAAAGGAATTTCAGCATACGGATATTACAATTCTGCACTTATGGAAAGCACTGCTTTCACAAGAAGATGGCCTGCTGCGTTCAATTTACAGCAGGGCTGGTATTAATATAAGTGAATTAATTTCCTATATAAAAAAACTGCTTTCTGAAAAACCCGCTGTAGCAGGAGAAGGAATCACATATGGCCAGTATTCCTCCCATGACTTCAACCGGCTTTTCCAGGATGCAGACAAGATAAAAAGCAGGATGGATGATGAGTACCTATCGGTTGAACATCTAGCGCTTGCACTTCATGAACAGCCGCATCCTGCAGTACGATACATTGAAGATTTCACATCAGAAGAACAGCTTTTTATAATCATTGAGGAGATCAGAGGAGGAGAGAAAGTGAATACACAAAATCCTGAATCCAAGTATGAAGTTCTGAAGAAATATGGAAGAGACTTGATAGAAGAAGTGAAAACAGGAAAAATGGATCCGGTCATCGGAAGAGATGGCGAAATCCGCCATGTAATCAGAATTTTATCAAGAAAAACAAAAAATAATCCGGTTCTTATAGGAGAGCCGGGGGTGGGGAAGACCGCAATCATCGAAGGGCTTGCTCAACGCATTGTCAGGAAGGATGTACCGGAAGGGCTCAAAGATAAGCAGATTTTCGAGCTGGACATGGGAGCCCTTGTGGCTGGGGCTAAATTCCGCGGTGAATTTGAAGAAAGATTGAAGGCGGTTTTGAATGAAGTAAAAAGAAGCAATGGTAATATCCTTCTATTCATAGACGAGCTCCACACAATTGTTGGAGCAGGAAAAACAGAAGGGGCGATGGATGCAGGCAATCTATTGAAGCCTATGCTTGCCAGAGGTGAACTCCATTGTATTGGAGCTACAACTTTAAATGAGTATCGAAAGTACATTGAAAAGGATCCAGCTTTGGAACGAAGATTTCAGCAAGTCATGGTCAAGGAGCCTGATGTTGAAGATACGGTCTCCATTCTAAGAGGATTGAAGGAGCGATTTGAAATCCATCATGGGGTCAATATCCATGATAAGGCGATTGTAGCCGCCGCTTCACTCTCTGACCGTTACATCACCGACCGCTTCCTTCCAGATAAAGCCATTGACCTGGTTGATGAAGCGTGTGCCCTGATCAGGACAGAAATCGATTCCATGCCATCTGAGCTGGATGAAGTAACCCGGAAAATCATGCAGCTGGAGATAGAAGAAGCAGCTCTCTCAAAAGAGAAGGATGAAGCAAGCAAGAACCGCTTAATGCAG
Organism: Bacillus sp. P14.5; assembly: GCF_003316765.1. Taxonomy (GTDB): domain Bacteria; phylum Bacillota; class Bacilli; order Bacillales; family Bacillaceae_B; genus Rossellomorea. Next base: position 7,404 of record NZ_NIJF01000113.1, read on the forward strand.
CTGCAAGAAGAACTAGCCAACCTAAAAGAAGCAGGCAATGAGATGAAGGCGAAATGGCAGATGGAGAAAGAAAAAATCAACACGCTGCAAGGAAAAAGGGAAGAATTGGAGCAGCTCCGCCGGCAGCTTGAAGAAGCGGAAGGAGATTATGATTTAAATAAGGCGGCTGAACTGCGGCATGGTAAAATTCCTAAGACTGAAAAGGAACTGCAGGATCTTGAAAAAGCAATGGCGAATGAACAGGAAAACCGCTTGCTACGTGAAGAAGTCACAGAAGAAGAAATTGCCGGCATTGTGGCAAGGTGGACAGGGATTCCAGTCAGCAAACTTGTGGAAGGTGAGCGGGAAAAACTGCTGAAACTGGAAAGTATTTTGCATCAGAGGGTGATTGGCCAGGAAGACGCCGTCCAGCTTGTGAGCGATGCCATCCTCAGGGCAAGAGCGGGTATAAAAGATCCTGGAAGACCGATTGGTTCCTTTATATTCCTTGGTCCGACAGGTGTCGGGAAAACCGAATTAGCCAAAACTCTGGCGCATACTCTCTTTGACAGCGAAGAGCAGATGATCCGGATTGATATGTCAGAGTATATGGAAAAACATTCAGTATCAAGGCTGATTGGCGCACCTCCCGGATATGTTGGCTATGAAGAAGGCGGACAGCTTACGGAGGCCGTCAGAAGAAAGCCTTATTCTGTCATACTCCTTGATGAAATAGAAAAAGCCCATACCGAGGTCTTTAATATACTGCTGCAGGTGCTTGATGATGGCAGAATCACGGACTCTCAGGGAAGAACCGTTGATTTTAAAAATACCGTCATCATTATGACTTCAAATATAGGTTCGCAATTTTTGCTGGAGAGAGAAGAAGGTTCAGAAGAAATCGATGAGAAAACGAAAGATCTGGTACTGGGTCAACTGAGGTCATCCTTCAGGCCTGAATTCCTCAATCGGGTGGACGATATCGTTCTATTCAAGCCATTGAGTATATCGAATATTAAAGGAATCGTTGAAAAAGCTGTGAAGGATCTTCAAGACCGGCTGCTGGAACAGAATATCACCATGGAAATCACTGATTCCGCGAAAGAGTTCATCGCTAAAGGAGCTTATGATCCTGTATACGGTGCCCGACCGCTGAAAAGGTATATTCAGAAACATATTGAAACTAAGCTGGCAAGGCAAATCATTGCAGGCCATTTCAAGGCGGAAGACACAGTTAAAATAGATATAAATGAAGATAAAATTGTTTTTGACAAATAAAAAGGAGAATCCGTTAATAGCGGATTCTCCTTTTTATCATTGTTTAATGTTTCTCCACAGGTTCGTTCGGAATGATCATTGAAACGACAAAAAGCAAAAGAGTAACAAACACGGCGATGATCGCCCCGGTTTGGAACTCAAAGGGAGCTCCGGTCATGGAACTGACTACATACGTAAGCATTTCTACAAGCAGGAAAGTCCAAAAGAAAGTCAAAAAGTATTTCAAAACATTCACCTCAATTCCTTGCATCTATGTATAACAGAATGTTATAGAGTCCGTAAGGGAAGTTTGAGCAATCCCTTATTTAAAACATTTTCTGTATTATAGTACCATAAGATCAAGAAATAATAAATCAATTTCAAATCAGGAATGAAAACCTTTTCTAAGATATGGACTCTTTGTGTCCGAGTATACATTCATAGGCAGTAAATATGTTATGCAGCGAGATGAGCCTTTGGTTATCGATGGGTACTGAAAATCTATCGAAGAATGGAACAGTGACCGGTGGCACTTATAAGCATGGTTCAGTGCTTTTTAGTAAATAGCTTTTTTCTTATTTAAAATGTATTTCGAAAAATTACGCCAGAGAGGGAACTCTTAGTATCTGGATGGAAATCCGGCTTTGGGATTTTTCCAAAAGCAATACTATATGCGAAAACAGTATAGTGAATAAAGGGAAAAACTTCCCTTATTTATTTAAAAGCACTGAAAATAGCTTAAATAGAGGGAGAAATTCCCGTTATTCTAATTAAAACACTTGAAAATAGATGCTTTTTTTCATATAAGGGTAAAAACTCCCTCTATTTATTCCTATATGAGCTGAAAATTTTCAATTAGCGGGAAAATATCCCCTTAATTTTTCGTTGGATACTTAATTAAGGAGCAGGCGGCAATTTAAAGCCCTCACCTCCGTGTGCCAACCAAACGGAGTCGCACACCTTGAACCGAACTCACAACTCATTTTAGCATTTTGAAGGCGAAAAAGGGCAGAATCGTTCCGTGAACTTAAGGATTCTGCCTTTTAATGTTTAGCTGTGGTTATCCGAACATCCCTTTATCAGGAAGTTGCAGTTCGAGGACAAAAGGTGGAATAATTCTAAATCTGTAGTTTAAATTCCTGTTTTATAGGCCGTCTCCCAAACATATGAATTTTTTTTCATAAACTATCATGACGAGTTATGTTTAGCTGTGCGCTGGCATAAGTAACCGAAGCAGCTCGGAAACACAGCTTTATAAAAGGGGAATTTTCAAATGAGCCATCGAACCTTTACCATCGATAATGAGCATTGTATAGTACACTATCCTGACCGTCCAAATGGGTTTGCTGTCCTGCTTATTGGTGATATCAATCATTATGTAGATGAAAAAAGCAGTTTTTGGCTGCAGCAGGAAACAAGGAAGTCGATCATCAGTGAATTGACAGGGAAAGGGTACATTGTATTTTATTCGAACCTATATGGAGCAAACTGGGGGAGCGATCAAGCAGTGAGCCTGACCCAACGCGTTTATCATTATATTAAACGGAGGGAAATCATCAACGAGGAGATCCACGTTCTAGTTGAAGGGATGGGAGGGCTGTTCGTTGAAAAGCTGCTGCATTCCATGGAGCATCAAATACGGTCAGTGGTCATGCTGACACCATGCATATCACTATATGAACATTTTTCACAAGAAAAAGAGCAAAAGTTCTTTTATAAGAAACTTATGAAAGAGCTGGCTGCGGCTTATAACTTGGAAGAGCGGCAGTGCGAGGATTTGGTAAATAACAGACTTAAGGCTGGCGAACATCTAAGGAAATCAGAAAAACCGTTATATACAATTCAATCAATCAATGCATCTCGTTATAAAAATCAATTTCCTCTCATAAATGATATATATAAAGAACGTAGTATTACCCATCTCCCTGGAGAAATTTATATTATACTTCCGGAAAAGAAACATAAAGTTTCATATAAAATCGTTTCTTATTTTTCAGCCCATGAACAATTGTAAGGTGGACGTGAGGAGGAATCTGAATTTATGGATAAAGCGATTGTAACTGGTGCACTGGGCTTTTTAGGTTTTGAGTTGTGCCTGGCGATGCTGGAAGAGGGTTTGGAAGTACTGGCAGTCGATTCTAAGGATGAAACTGGGGAAAGATGGCTGGAGGTGGGAAGAAATTCTAATATTACTTACCAGCCTATGCATCGGCAAATGCCGGAGAAGGATTACAAAGCTTCAGTCTTTATTAATCTCTATGATTACTTTACAGATAAGCAGGGCGAAACTATGGAGCAAATCAGCAGGTTCCTGGAAAAAACAAAACCTCCTTTACAGATGCCGTATTATTGCTGCCTACCGTACTGTCTGATAGAACAGGGGAAGTTGAACTTTCAGACTTTCTTTCCTTTTTAAAAGAACAATCACTCGCCAATCATTGTTCTGTTTATCTTCCTACTCTTATTGGTCCAAAACAGCCTGGAAGCTTTCTATTTCAAAAATTGATTTTCCAATCAGGCGAGGAAACAGAATATGTAGATGATATCCGTTCCGCTATATACGTTAAAGATGCAGCGCGAACCATTCTTTTAAACGAAAGAAATTTGGAAAGCTTCCATCTCCTTTCTGCCGATAAGGACAGCTGGAAAAAAAGCCTTGGTTTGTTGAAAAAGGGAGAAACGGAAAGAGGAGAGCGCCAGACTCTTATTGACATTATTCCAAAAAGATCCAACCAAGTCTGTGTGAAACCCTCTCTGTCGTTTGAAGATGTAATGGAGCTTCAAAAGAAATCCTGAAAAGGAACTGCCAGTCAACTTTTTCTTTTCTTCAACCATAAAGCAAGGTAAAATAGAGTAGTCAAACCCTTGCCGGTAGGTCTTTTTTCCTGCAGGGGATTCGCAAGTATTTGCGAGTCAAGATGCCTACACTGCATGGCTCGTTTACAAAACAAACGGAAGCCGGCTGCTGGAGGGCATCCTTAAGGAGTTGCTATAATGAAGAAATTATTTAATTTCATCTTGATTGCACTGTTTTTACTGACTGGATGTTCAGGGCAAAGTGATCAAAAAAGCCTTCAGAATGTAGGGCTGCTTGTTCCTGAAACGATAAGCGACCAAGTTTGGGGAACAAAAGGGTATAAAGGGTTACTCAAAATTCAGTCACAGTTCGAAGTGGATGTTTTCTATAAAGAAGGAATGTCAACGAAGCAGGCGGTTGAACAAGCTGTGGCGGAATATGATAAGAAGGGTGTCAATTTAATTTTTGGCCATGGACAGGAATATGCCCCTTTCTTTAATGAGATTGCCGTGGATTACCCTCATATCCATTTCGTCAGCTTCAATGGAAATGCCAGCCAGCCCAATACTACCAGCTTGAAGTTTGAAGGGTACGCGATGGGATTCTTTGGAGGAATGACAGCCGCCAATCAATCTCAAACCAAAAATATCGGGATTGTCGCTTCTTATGCATGGCAGCCCGAAGTAAAAGGGTTCATTGAAGGGGCCGAGTACCAGGACAGCAATGTCGATGTGGTTGTTGATTATACAGATGACTGGGATCATACAGAGAAAGCAATGGTTCTTTTACATACTCAATTAAGAAATGGCGTGGACATTGTATACCCGGCCGGAGATGGATATAATATACCCATCATTGAAAAGCTTAAAGAAAAAGGGCTTCATGCAGTTGGATACGTATCGGATCAATCCGACATGGGAGAATCCACGGTCCTCACCAGCACTGTTCAGCATGTGGACAAACTATATGAAGTAGTTGCGGAAAGATATTCAAATGATACACTGAAATCAGGAAATATCCCTTTTGATTTTCAGGACGGTGTCATATCGATGGGGAAGTTCAGCCCGGCTGTAGATGAACAGTTCCGGGAAAACATCGAGACTGACATCAGTCATTATATCAAGATGGGGCAGCTCCCGAATGAGAGAAAGGATGAGTAAAATGCAAGATAAGAATATGGAATTTATGCAAATTGCCATGAAATACCTCCCTGAGGCTAAGGATCAGCTAGAGCAGTCAGGCATTGAACTATCCATCGAAATGATTCAGCCCTTCATGACCCTTTTTACACAGGTTATGAATGAGGCGTATGAAATGGGACGTAGAGACGCATTGGAAGAAAATAAATAGAAATTCTATAAAAAAACAATTGAGAAGGACGGAATTCCAAAAGGATTTCGTCCTTCTCTTATGGTCTGCAGGCGTTTAACCCAAAGTGGAAACTTTAAATCTGATTTAGAAATGACAGATCTTTAGCAAGGAGGGAGTCTTGTTACCTCTAAAAATCTCAGGTGAAAGGTGTTGTAGAAAGCAATAGCATCAAGTTCATTAATTGAAAAGGTGATTTGGTAAAAAGTCTTTTTAAACAGCATTAAATCTTAAAATAAGAAACATCATGCGGTATAAAGGCAGTATTAACAGCATCAAATCATCAATACTTTAACATGATGCAGTAAAAAGCCGGTTTAAACAGCACTAAATTCACAAATGGAAAACATGATGTGGTATAAAGTCTTTTTAAACAGCATCAAATCCTAATATTAGAATTATGATGCTGTATAAAGGCGGGATAAACAGCATCAAATCATCAAAACTTTAACTTGATGTAGTAAAAGGTCCTTTTAAATAGCATCAAAACCAAAAATGGAAAACATGATGTGGTATAAAGTCCTTTTAAACAGCATCAGCTCCTAATATTAGAATTATGATGCCGTATAAAGGCAGGATAAACAGCATCAAATCATCGAAACTTTAACTTGATGCAGTAATAAGCCGGTTTAAACAGCATTAAGTCCATAAATGGAAAACATGATGTGAAAAGATCTTATAAACAGCATCAAATCTTAAAATCAGAAACATGATGCGGTATAAAGCCAGGATAATCAGCATCAATTCAAATGCTCGAAAAAATGCCACTGCCGAATTTCACAGCTCCGCTTCCCAACATCAATATAGAAGGGGTAACATCAATAAATGGTGTTTCCCCTCCACATCACTCTTTAAGAAGGAAATCAATCAGGATTTTGTCCATTTGTTGATTAAAGGCATAACTTTGCTGACCAGAGGCTTCAAATCCGAAAACGCAATGACCAGAGTCTCAATGTGAGACATCAGATCTCCATTTTGATTTGATTCTTCTTCATTTACAGCTTCAAGATGATTTTCTTTTTTATCAGCCGGGGATTCTTCCCGCCTTCCCATCACCATGATATCAAAGGGATGCGGACGATGTTCTTTCTGCTCCATAACAATTCTCCTTCCTGTAAATAGGGCTCTAATATAAATAGAATATGTTCATCTGCCGGTCCTGTATAGACAAATGCATAGTGAGCGGAAATATAAAAATGTTGCAACAGGGAGTGAATTTCGATAAAATTAGTACCAAGTCATAATAATTGATATAAAGATTAACTATAAGCTTTAGTTAGAGTATACATACGCAGTGCCTCGACCTAAGTGTCATCGGCTGCTGCGGCAATATAACCAGAAAGAAGGGACTTTATATGAATGCTGGTGTTATCGGGATTGGGAGATATTTGCCTGAAAAGGTTATAACGAATGCCGATTTAGAGAAGATGGTTGATACATCAGATGAATGGATCCGTACGAGGACTGGCATCGAAGAAAGAAGAATTGCGGGGGATGATATGCAAACCTCGGATATGAGTTATGAAGCGGCTAAAAAGGCCATCGAGGATGCCGGCATTTCTGCGGATGAAATCGATTTGATCCTTGTGGCTACTGTTACACCCGACCGGCCGTTTCCCTCTGTTGCAACAATCCTTCAGGAACGGCTGGGGGCCAATAGAGCAGCTGCAATGGATGTAAGTGCAGCGTGTGCCGGATTCATGTATGGGATGATCACCGCTAAGCAGTTCATTGAAAACAAGGCTTATAAGCATGTCCTGGTAATTGGAGTTGAAAAGCTTTCTGGAATCACTGACTGGAATGACAGGAATACAGCCGTCCTTTTCGGAGATGGAGCAGGAGCAGTAGTCATGGGGCCGGTTTCCGAGGGAAGAGGAATTCTTTCTTTTGAACTTGGTGCTGATGGTTCCGGTGGAAAGCATTTGTTCCAGGATGACGCTTTTATCTATATGAATGGCAGGGAAGTCTTTAAATTTGCTGTAAGGCAGATGGGAGAATCCAGCATCAATGTCATAGAAAAAGCCGGACTGAAAAAAGAAGATGTAGACTTTCTTATCCCGCATCAAGCGAACATCAGAATCATGGAAGCTTCAAGGCAGCGTCTTGAACTTCCTGAGGAAAGGATGTCCAAAACGGTTCATAAGTATGGAAATACTTCGGCTGCATCCATTCCGATTTCACTGGTTGAGGAGTTGGAAGCCGGCAAGATAAAAGAGGATGATGTCCTTGTGATGGTAGGCTTCGGAGGCGGATTAACCTGGGGCGCCATAGCCCTTAGATGGGGAAGGTAACGAATTAGAGCAGATTTTAAAATAATGCATTTCTTCTATAACCAAAAGGCTCTTTTCGTAAACTTTGTTGCTATTTGGAACTAATTCCAAAAACTAATCATCATTCATCTTAATAACCCGGTGATCATGAAAAGAAAAGAGCTACTTTCCCCGATTAGAGAGAAATCCCTTAGTATCCGGGGATATCCGAAAGCAACAATTTATGCGAAAACAGCCAACAAAAAAGGAGATGGAATGAAAGTGAATAAGCGCAGAGTAGTAGTAACAGGATTAGGTGCGGTAACTCCGCTTGGTAATGATATAGAAACAACTTGGTCGGGTATACTCGATGGGAAGAGCGGCGTTGGCCCGTTGACAAGGCTGGACGCGGATGAATATCCTGCAAAAGTGGCTGCAGAGCTAAAAGGTTTCGATCCTGAGCAATATGTTGAACGAAAAGAAGCGAGGAAGATGGACCGCTTTACTCAATACGCGGTGGCAGCTTCCATGATGGCAGTGAAAGATGCAAACCTAGAAATCACAGATGAAATCGCCAACCGTGTTGGAGTTTGGATTGGTTCGGGGATAGGCGGAATGGAAACATTCGAAAATCAATTTGAGACTTTCCAGAAGCGGGGATACCGCCGGGTGAGCCCTTTCTTCGTTCCTATGATCATTCCAGATATGGCTGCCGGACAGGTTTCCATCCTGCTTGGTGCGAAAGGCATCAACTCTTGTACAGTGACAGCTTGTGCCACTGGGACTAATTCAATCGGGGATGCCTTTAAAGTCATCCAGCGCGGAGATGCAGATGTAATGGTGACAGGCGGAACCGAAGCGCCGATTACCAAAATGTCCATGGCAGGCTTCTGTGCCAATACAGCTCTATCCACAAATGATGATCCAAGTAAAGCATCCCGGCCGTTCGATGCCGGCCGTGACGGTTTTGTCATGGGTGAAGGGGCGGGAATCATCGTCTTGGAAGACCTTGAGCATGCACTGGCCCGCGGAGCGAAAATCTATGCCGAAATCGTAGGGTATGGTTCAACAGGGGATGCCCACCACATTACGGCTCCTGCGCCAGGTGGAGAAGGCGGTGCGAGGGCAATGAAAATCGCCCTTGAAGATGGAGGCCTTTCCGCTGAAGACGTAGATTATATCAACGCACATGGAACCAGCACTCCTTACAATGACAAATACGAAACAATGGCAATCAAAGAAGTATTCCATGATCATGCGTACAAATTGGCTGTCAGCTCAACAAAATCCATGACCGGCCATCTCCTTGGAGCAGCCGGCGGAGTTGAAGCGATTTTCTCTGTTCTCGCACTGAAGGATAATGTACTTCCGCCAACGATCAACCTTGAGACACCTGATCCTGATTGCGATTTGGATTATGTTACAGAAGGGGCAAGAAAATCGGAAGTTAATGTGGCTATGAGTAATTCACTTGGATTTGGCGGCCATAATGCAACAATCGTATTTAAAAAGTATAAATGATTTTTTAGACTGTTTCATAAGGATTAAGAAATCCTTATGAAACAGTCTTTTTTTAAGGAGACTTCTCAATATTACAAGGTGCTCCACTGAGTGATTGGTTTATTTGAACAGATAACAGAATAAGTTAGAAGAAAGGGAACGGAACTAAATCAATTTTTAATAAAAGACTGAAAAGGGAGGTTGTTTAATGGGAATTGTTGAGACAGGTAAATGGCTGGACGAATATGCTCAAGATCCTGAGAAATTGCTAATGAAGAAAGGGATGACAAGCAAGGAAGCAGCTGAGTTATACAGCTATCTGAAATCCTTTGGTATGTACACGCCTTCCTTATATACGAAACAGATAATTCTTTCGCTGAAAGAGCGCGATGCTTGGAAAAAGATCAATACATATTATAAAAAGTACCGTGCATTGTGGAAGGGACCTTCAATACCGGTATATATATTTCCTGTGCAAGCTTCCAGGGGGATTTTCAGCAGTGGTTTAAAGAAATCGGGTGTCTCCTTTAAAGAGGAAGTTTACTTATTTCTTTCTGACGAAGAGGATGAGAAGGAATGGGAAGCATTATTTGTCCATGAGTATCACCATTGTACAAGGATGAACCTGTTAAAGAAAAACCCTGAACAATATACGCTGCTGGACTCCCTCATATTTGAAGGTCTAGCGGAAGATGCTGTGAAAGAATATTGCGGCGACCAGTATGTCAGCAGCTGGACAAAGAAATATAGTGAGCTCCTTCTGCAAAAGTTGTGGAATCAGCATGTAAAAAATGAACTTCACCTAAGAAGAGAAGACTCCAAGCATGATCAGCTTCTTCTGGGAAGAGGGAAATACCCAAACATGCTGGGCTATGCTCTAGGCTACTATATAGTAGGTAAATTCAGGAAGAGTAAGGGATTGTCAGCAAAAGAAATGATGAACCTTGATTCTGATCGATTTATAGAAGATGAAAAAGACCTGGAATACTAAAGACGGTAACGAGTCCTCAATGATACTTGAGGGCTTTTTGTGATTATGACATACATCAGGCTAGTCAGAAAGGCTTAAGAAGTAACTTAGTAAAGAACCTGTCTTCCCTGGAAATCCTCCATGATTTTCTTCCTTTAGGAACATTCATATATCCCTTTATCTCATCATAGAATGCTAGTACATGGACAAGCAGAAAAGGTGAGAAAATGAATATATTGAAAATCTGGACGGTAAGGGCGGAAGGAATGATGTTTAGAGTATTTGTCTTAGTAATAGGATTTGGATTATCCGTATCGGGTGGAGTAACTCTGATAATGTACCTTAACTTACTGGCTGCTGGATTGACGTTTCCGGACTATTTTCAATTTATCCTAGGAAGGATTGAAAGTTATCTTCTCCTCGCTGGTATCTTATTGATTACTATCTCCATTTATTCTCCTTCAAGAAAGAACTAGCTTAGAGAATAAATGTGGAAATCAAGCGTTTCCTGCTATAAATAATTTTTTACCAACGGAAAGAAGAAGAGAATTGAATCGCAGATTAGATTTTCAGCTGGTCATGTATAAAGGTCTTTTAAATAGTGTTGGAAAAAGTATTTCAGAAGGAATAAATTGGGTGTGGATTGCCTATACTGATTGACAAATAGGGTGAAGCGAGGGGTCAATCATGCTATATCTTCATGATGTATGGGTAAATTGGTTTGAAGGTGAAGAAAACGGTTATAATATTTGTCATTTTCATGAGTGGAGGAAAGAGGATGTTATTGAACTTCTTGATCAGGTGCCTCTTATCAAAGTAACACCTGAGTTTTTCCATTACATAGAGAATGACTTGTCAGAACTGCCTCAGTCACTGCTCAATGATATCTACCAGAAAGCATATCTGAGGAAAAACCATGAGAGAATCCAATTGGAGTACTGCTTTATTGTTACAGATGGGACAGGCATATTAGCTGTGGATACAATCGGCTATTCCATGCCAATCAGGAAAAGCCGGATCATTCCCCGTCAGGAACAGCTGGTATATGAGATGACAGAAGATCAAGAGCCGTACAGATATAATTTCCTTCAGGAAAAATCGGAAAAAGATTATCATATTCTTTCTCCCAAACCAACTATTATGAGTGGTTTGACCAGGAGAGAGCGGCAGCTGAAGCAATTGATGTTCATGGCGCTTGATCAGCTGCACTCTTCAAAAAACACCGCGGAAATCAGGTATTGGTGTACTGAGTGGACACCAGAAAACTATGAAAGAATTCAATCCCTGGACTTTGAAGAAGCGTGGCAAAGCCTTTTTGAAGAAACAAAAGATGGATGGACAGATAAGCATTTACTATTTTGTGAAAATCTAATAAAAGGACAGCCGTTTTTCGAGAAACTGTGGGAAATGGAAAACCGTCCAAAAGTAAACTAAAAGAGGCTGGGACAAAACCGTATTTAAAGGCTCTCTTCGTAAAGAATGTAACTGAGTAAAAAGAATGGATTTCCGCTCCAGCTGCACGACTCCGCGGGGCGGGCGGTGAGCCTCCTCGGCTTTGCCTGTGGGCTCTCACCTGTCCCGCTAGTCCCGCAGGAGGTCGCACACCTTCCGCTCCAATCCGTATACGTACAGGAAAAAGCGGTAAATAACCTTAAGAGCAACATCTTTTAAATAGAGCCTAATAAAATAAAAAAACCGCATGAAGTCAAGTATATAAACTTGATCTCAAGCGGTTTTATTTTCGATTATTTCAACTTGAATCGATTAGTTTTCTACATATGTCCCCAGCCTCTTTTAGTCTGTAAAATCACTCCTTACCTAAAACTGTTTCAAGTCATACATTGCTGCTTTAAGAAAAATCACAGTAAAAGGATTTCCCCAATATTAAGGTTTCTCTCTAATCACTTAAACAATCTGTGCAGTAAAACAGGTGAAGCCCCCTTAGATGTTTATTATCTTTTTCTGCCCAGTCCCATGGCTTTCTCCATCTTTTTAACCATCTTATTCGCGGCAAAATTAGCTTTCTCGGCGCCTTTATCAAGAATCTCATCAAGCTCTTCTGAATTAATAAGCTCGTTGTATCTTTGCTGAATAGGGGCCAGGGCATTCACCACAACTTCGGCAAGATCTCCTTTGAAATCTCCATAGCCTTTGCCTTCATACTTGGCTTCTAAATCTTCGATGCTGGTATCAGTGAGAATAGAGTAAATAGATAGAAGGTTCGAAACTCCTGGTTTTGATTCTTTGTCGTATATTACAATACCATCAGAGTCAGTCACCGCACTCTTGATTTTCTTTTCTATTTGTTTAGGAGTATCCAAGAGAGTGATAAAAGCTTTTTGGTTGGGATCTGATTTGCTCATTTTTTTCAATGGGTCCTGAAGGGACATCACCCTTGCACCAACTTTAGGTATCCTTACTTCAGGAACAGTGAAAATATCGTTGTATTTATTATTGAATCTCTCTGCCAGGTCCCTGGTCAGTTCAAGATGCTGTTTCTGATCTTCTCCCACAGGCACCAGATTTGTCTTGTAAAGCAGGATATCCGCAGCCATTAATGGAGGATAAGTAAGCAAGCCTGCCGAAACAGCCTCTTTTCCATGGGATTTATCCTTGAATTGAGTCATCCGCTCAAGCTCTCCTATGTAGGCGACACATTGCAGCATCCAGCCTGCTTGAGCGTGAGCAGGGACTTCGGATTGAATAAATAATGTAGATTTATCAGGATCAATTCCGCTTGCTATATAAAGTGCTGCAAGACTCTTAATGTTCTTCCTTAACTCCAGCTTGTCCTGCGGAACCGTGATAGCGTGCTGATCGACGACGCAAAAGTAACAATTATAGTCCTCCTGAAGTTCTGCAAATTGCTTAAGAGCTCCAATGTAATTCCCCAAGGTTATCGTACCGCTTGGCTGTATTCCGCTGAAAATCGTTTCCATTTCCATTCCTCCATTCAAAATGTTTGTTTCTAATAGTATAAATAAACAAAAAAATCCACCCGCCCATAAAAATAGGGACGAATGGATTTTCCGCGGTGCCACCCTAAGTTGCCCCGAAAGGCCGCTTGGTCCATGATAACATGGTGCCCGGATATCGGAAGGCTGCCGTCATTAGCTACTTCAGTTCACTGATGATGCTCGAAAGTCCATTCCACACACCTGTTGTTTGTTCGCACCAGCCACAAACTCTCTGAAAAAACAATATGTGTGTACTACTCTTTGTCATCGCATGATTATTATCCAGAAATGATTATAAAAGAATAAAGATACCAAAATCAAGTATAGAAAACATAGGAGACAATCAGGTCCACGCCTACTGCAAAGCTTCCGCTTAACAGGATAGGCGCTGTTAAAGGATAATTGTTCCTTTTATTAAACTCTTGGTATGCCTCGCTTGTATCATCCAGATCATCGAATTTGGAGATATAGCTCCCCTCTTTTGTACTCTTCCGGAAACGCTTAAAAGCATATTGTATTCCATTGAAGAAACCTGATTCAACCACTTTCATCAATCCGCCTATTACCAGGAGACCCATTCCAATCAAAAAGGAAATATTGATGATTCCCAGCCTGAAATCCTCTCCGGAGAAAAATGATAAGACAGCAGAGAGCAGATATATTGTTAATACTGAAAAAAATACTCTTCTCAATTCTATTCACCAACATTATTTTTTATAAGTATAACGAATACATAAGGGTATTATCAAGATTTTTTAAATATATATTCATTCTAGTATTTTGAGTAATATTCAATTAATTCTGACAACAGCTATATTAATAGAAGGTTGTAGAATATAAATAACAATAGAAGAAATTAAATGCAGGAAATAAAAATTCATTAATATGCATAAAAATAAGATTAGACTCTCTATTAATACGAATAATAAATATGTATATATTGGAAATGTATGCTCTGTCAGCTACTATTGTAAAGATTGTAATAGTTTTTACACCATTTAATAAGTTTATAAAACGTTGGTATATAAGGGTTTGTGAGGTGTTGTGATAATTTTGCAAAAAAACTGTTAAATTAATATTGCAATAATTTCTGTATGTTGTATAATAGAAAACGAATCTTCTGATAAATCGGAAGATAAATAAATATGAAATACGAGGAGGTCAATTTCAAGATGAAGAAAAAGTTTTCATTTCTTTTAGTGCTATTATTGGCACTAGCAACTTTCCTGGCTGCTTGCGGCGGTAACAACGGAAACAACGGCAACAACGCAGGAAATAACGGAAATAACGCTAACTCTGGAAATAACGGCGGCGAGGAAGAGCCTGCTGAAGAAGAGAGAGCACAAGTACTTAACCTGCTAGAAGCATCTGAGATCCCATCTATGGATGCAGCACTAGCAACTGATTCTGTTTCATTCAATGTAATGAACCAGGTTTACGAAGGTCTTTACCGTTTAGGTGAAAACGATGAAGCTGTTCTTGGTATGGCTGCAGAAGAGCCTACTGTCTCTGAAGATGGCAAAACATACACTTTCAAAATCCGTGACGCTGTTTGGTCCAATGGTGATCCTGTAACGGCTAACGATTTCGAATATGCTTGGAAAAAAGCTTTGAATCCTGATACTGCTGCTGAATATGCATACATCATGTATGATATCAAAAACGCAGAAGGTGTTAACTCTGGTGATCTTCCTCTAGACGAGCTTGGAGTTAAAGCAGTGGATGAAAAGACTCTTGAAGTTCAACTTGAAACACAAGTTCCTTACTTCGACGCTCTTCTTTCTTTCGCAACTTTCTATCCGCAAAACGAAGCATTCGTAACTGAGCAAGGCGATCAATACGGTCTTGAAGCGAACACTTCTATCTACAATGGTCCTTTCGTACTTAGCGACTGGAAACATGAGCAAAGCTTCCAACTGCAAAAGAATGCTGATTACTGGGAAGCTGATGTTGTTCAGCTTGAAGAAATCAACTTCAACATCGTAAAAGATACTGCAACAGGTGTTAACCTTTACGAAACAGAAAAAGCGGATATCGCAGGTCTTTCTGCTGAGTTCGTTGATCAATATGGAAATGACGAAAACTTCAAAACACGTGCAGACACAGCTGTTTACTTCCTTCGCTTTAACCAAGGAAATGAAACTCTAGCTAATGTTAATGCACGTAAAGCAATCGATATGGCTTGGGATAAACAAGGTCTTGTAGATGTACTTCTTAACAACGGATCTATCCCTGCTTACTACCTTGTACCACAAGAATTCGTATACGGTCCTGACGGAACTGACTTCCGTGAAACTAACGGTAACTTCAACGAAACTGACATTGAAGCTGCTAAAGAAGCATGGGCTAAAGCTAAAGAAGAAGTTGGATTTGAAGAAGTCTCTCTTGAACTATTGAACTATGATTCTGAAAGTTCAAGAAAAGTTGGAGAGTTCCTTAAAGAAGAGTTGGAGAGAAACCTTGAAGGTTTGACTGTAACAATCTCTCAACAGCCTTTCGCACAAAAACTTGATCTTGAGTCTGCAGGCGACTATGACTTCTCATTCGCTGGCTGGGGCCCGGATTATCCAGATCCAATGACATTTGTTGACATGTTCGTAACTGACGGTGCTCATAACCAAATGGGCTACTCTAACCCTGATTACGACAAATTGATTGAAGATTCTAAAACTACATTGCTTGATGATGAGCAAGCTCGTTGGGATGCAATGCTAGAAGCTGAAAAAATCTTGTTTGAAGATGCAGCAATTTCTCCAATGTACCAAAGAGGTGTTGCTTACCTTGAACGACCTTACGTAAAAGGAATCCTTCGCCACGCTTTCGGTGCAGATGCATCTTACAAATGGGCACACATTGAGTAACATATAAGCGCTCAATGAAACAAACTTTCAAAAGGAGAGTGTATGCATTGGCATACGCTCTCCTTTTTCCCTGAGTGTTTAAAAGAAATTGCAATTTAAGAAATAGATTGAAAATTTGTCGAAATAAGATATAATATGTAGGGTAGCCAAAAAAATAAAAAGAAAAAGGGGGGCTAAAGAGTGATCAGATATACTATGAAAAGACTAGCTTATATGTTTTTAACTTTACTCATCATTGCAACAGCCACGTTCTTCCTTATGAAGCTCCTTCCTGGATCGCCGCTTACAAACCAAGAAAAGCTGACACCAGAACAGAAGGAAATCATCCTGGATAAGTATGGTTTGAACGATCCTCTCCCAGTACAATACGTAACTTATATGACAAACTTAGCGCAAGGTGATCTAGGATTGTCATTCCAATACGACAACCGCCCGGTTACAGACATTATCGGTCAGCGTATTGGTCCTTCCGCACAACTTGGATTCCAAGCAATCGTACTAGGAACATTTATCGGATTAGCACTTGGGATTATTGCAGCATTAAGACATAATTCATGGCTGGATTATAGTGCAACACTTATCGCTGTATTAGGTATTTCAATACCATCATTTGTTTTCGCGGGTCTTATGCAATATTGGATTGGGGTTGAACTCCGATGGCTGCCTGTAGCATTATGGGGTGGATTCGAATACACGATCATGCCTACTCTGGCTTTAACTGTTGGAGTTGTAGCCACAATCGCCCGTTTTATGCGAACAGAAATGCTGGAAGTCCTAGGTTCAGATTATATCCTTCTGGCCAAAGCAAAAGGTATTACAAAGACAGCGACAGTTTTAAAGCACGGAGTCAGAAATGCAATGATTCCGATCATCACAATTTTAGGCCCAATGACGGTCGGTATTATGACAGGTACGCTGGTAATTGAACGAATCTTCTCAGTACCGGGTCTTGGGGAACAATTCGTCAACTCAATCAACACAAGTGACTACACAGTAATAATGGGTGTAACCTTATTCTATAGTGTTTTATTCATAGGAGTTATTTTCCTTGTGGACATCCTGTATGGAATAATTGACCCTCGTATTCGTTTGGCTGGAGGGAAGAAATAATGGAAACTAACAATAGAAAAAACTTAGAGAACATTAACCCTGACCTTTTCCAACCACGCCGTGCAAGCGATTCAGAATCAGAAATCATAGGGAGGCCGAGCCTCAGCTTTTGGCATGATGCATGGCTGCGCCTATTCAAAAACAAAGGAGCAATTATTGGTTTAGCTATTATGATTCTTGTAATCTTCATGGCTATCATTGGACCAGGGATGACAGAAATGTCTTATAAAGACCAAAACATCCGCCATGCTAAATTGCCTCCAAAAATCGAAGCCCTTTCTGGGATAAGCTGGTTTGATGGAATTGATAAGAACGGTAACGACGTCTATGAACAGCGTCAAGTCGAGCAGAATTATTGGTTTGGTACAGATGACTTAGGGCGTGACTTATGGACAAGAACATGGCAGGGAACACGAATTTCTCTGTACATTGGTGTACTTGCAGCTACAATTGACTTAATTATCGGAATTGCATATGGCGGGGTATCTGGTTACTATGGCGGCAGAATTGACGACTTCATGCAGCGTATCATTGAGATCTTAGTCGGAATTCCTAACTTGATTGTTATTATCCTGTTCATTCTGGTATTTGAACCTGGATTGTTTACGATAACGATGGCTATGGTAATAACCGGCTGGACCGGCATGGCCCGGATAGTCCGGGGGCAGATCCTGCAGTTGAAAAATCAAGAATTTGTACTTGCGTCACGTACACTAGGTGCATCAAGCAACAGATTGATTTGGAAACACTTGCTTCCTAACGTAATGGGTCCTGTTATCATAACGACCATGTTTACAGTTCCTGCCGCAATCTTTACTGAAGCTTTCTTAAGCTTTATCGGTTTGGGTATCGCTGCACCTCAAGCTTCATTAGGCTCCCTTGTAAACGATGGATACAGATCGATACAGTCATATCCACATATGATGTTAATTCCTTCTGTAGTTATCTCACTTATAATCCTGAGCTTTAACCTGCTTGCTGATGGACTGCGTGATGCCCTCGATCCTAAGATGCGTAAATAGTGGAAGGAGTAGAAAATATGAGCAGAGTATTAGATGTAAAAGATTTAGAAGTCTCCTTCACAACATACGGGGGAGAAGTTAAAGCCGTCCGAGGCGTGGATTTTCACCTTGATAAAGGTGAAACGCTTGCAATCGTTGGTGAATCTGGTTCAGGTAAGTCAGTTACAACCAAAGCTATCATGAAGCTTTTACCTCATCCGGCAGGATTCATCAAAAACGGTGAGATTAACTTTGAAGGCAAAGATTTAGCTAAGATTAAAGAAAAAGATATGCAGAAGATCCGAGGAAAAGACATTTCAATGATCTTCCAGGATCCAATGACATCTCTCAACCCTACAATGACAGTCGGAAAACAGATCATGGAGCCGCTGTTAAAGCATCAGAACATGAGTAAGTCGGATGCGAAAAAGCGTACGATCGAATTACTGAAGCTTGTTGGTCTGCCTAATCCTGAAGGCCGTTTCAAACAGTATCCTCATCAATTTTCTGGCGGTCAGAGACAGCGTGTTGTAATAGCGATTGCGCTTGCCTGCAACCCGAAAATCTTAATCGCGGATGAGCCGACAACGGCATTGGATGTTACAATTCAGGCTCAAATCCTTGAATTGATGAAAGATCTGCAAAACAAAATCGATACATCGATCATCTTCATCACACATGACCTAGGCGTTGTGGCAAACGTGGCAGACAGGGTAGCAGTAATGTATGGAGGACAGATTGTTGAAACAGGTACAGTGGATGAGATATTCTATGATCCAAGACACCCTTACACTTGGGGCCTTGTTGCATCCATGCCGACACTGGACACTGAAACAGGTCAGCAGCTTAAAGCGATACCTGGTACTCCTCCTGACTTGATGAACCCTCCAAAAGGGGATGCTTTCGCAATTAGAAGCGAGTACGCTCTGAAGATCGATTTCGAACAAGAACCGCCGACTTATAAAGTGTCTGATACACACTTTGTCAAATCTTGGTTACTGCATCCGAACGCTCCTGTAGTCGAGCCGCCGGAAGCTGTTAAATTAAGGCAGCGTACAATGCCTTCCAACTATGATGAGCCGGTATTACTCGAGGAGGTTCGTTCATAATGGCTGAAAAATTACTTGAAATCAAAAACTTAAAGCAATATTTCAATCCGGGAAAACCTAACATGGTAAAAGCTGTGGATGATATCTCTTTTGATATTTATAAAGGAGAAACTTTAGGGCTCGTTGGTGAGTCCGGTTGTGGTAAATCCACCACAGGCAGAACCATCATCCGCCTATACGATGCGACTGACGGACAGGTTTTGTTTGAAGGTGAAGATGTACATGGAAAGAAATCGCGCCGAGAGCTTAAAAAGTTCAACCGTAAAATGCAGATGATCTTCCAAGATCCTTATGCATCCCTTAACCCTCGTATGAAGGTGGCGGATTTAATTGCGGAAGGAATTGATATTCACGGATTAGCTTCTTCTTCAGAAGAGAGACTGAAAAAAGTTCACGAACTTTTAGAGACAGTCGGCTTGAATAAAGAACATGCGAACCGTTATCCGCATGAGTTCTCCGGCGGTCAACGCCAGCGATTAGGTATTGCGAGAGCACTTGCCGTGGATCCTGATTTCATCATCGCTGATGAGCCGATTTCTGCATTAGATGTTTCAATCCAGGCTCAGGTTGTAAATCTGATGAAGGACCTCCAGAAAGAAAAAGGATTAACATATCTTTTTATTGCGCATGACCTTTCAATGGTAAAGTATATTAGTGATAGAATCGGTGTAATGTATTATGGTAAACTTGTAGAACTTGCTCCAAGTGATTCCTTGTACAAGAATCCGCTTCACCCTTATACTCAATCGCTTCTTTCTGCGATCCCATTGCCGGATCCGGATTATGAACGCTCCCGTAAGCGTAAAAATTACGATCCAGCAGTTCATAACTATACAGAAGATGATCAATTAGAGCTTCGCGAAGTTGCTCCTGGACACTTCGTGTACTGTTCTGAAAAGGAATTCGGTCAATATAAAGCACAGTATAAAAATTAATTAACTTAAGACCTCAGAATTTTCTGAGGTCTTTTTTATTCATACTTTTAGGAAAATTTGGCTTTCGAGGCTGAGCATAGCGCTTGCACTTTTGCCCGTGTTTTCCCTTAATAAATACGGCTAAACACTATCTAAATAATTTCCCTGGAAATTCCGACAAGTTTCTTAATGAAAATCCTTTCAATTTATGCACTTCCATTGGTAAAATAGGGTATATAACATATAAATATAATAAGGGCATTTTAAATAGTATAATTGTCTAAGAGGAGAGGTTAATTTTGAATTTAAGAAACGTACTGACAGCTGCAGGGATATCGGCACTCTGTCTTCTGCCGTTTAATACTGCAGGTGCAGAAGAAGCAAATGAGTCAAAAGTCCAAAAACATCACACTTTAGATTTGAGCCTAAAACAAAAGACCATCCCTCAGCAGCTTTCCCGTTTTTTTATGATAGTGGTTTGGAATTTACATATCCGGATGCTGTAAGGGGAGTTTATGTTACAGGACACTCAGCTGGCGGAAGCCGTTTTGAGAGTCTGATAGACTTAATGGACAAAACCGATCTTAATTCCATGGTCATCGATGTAAAGGATGACTGGGGTAATATCACTTATCAAGATGAAAAGTCAGAATACAAAGACATAGGAAAGTCATATATTAAGGACCCTAGAGCAATGCTGGAAAGACTGGAAGAAGAAGAAATTTATCCTATTGCACGTGTGGTGGTTTTCAAGGACTCTGTATTGTCCAAGTCAAAACCAGAGTTATCGTATATGGAAGGAAACGAAGTTTGGGCGAATGGAAGCGGTGAATCATTTGTAAATCCATTCCTTAAAGAAGTTTGGGATTATAATGTTGGTATTGCTATAGAAGCGGCTAAAATGGGTTTCCAGGAAATACAGTTTGATTATGTACGGTTTCCCGAAGGTTTTGAAAAGAGGGATACAGAACTAAAGTACAGTATGGGTGAATATGCAGAGATGGATGAAGACAATGTCCAAAAAAGAGTGCATGCAGTTACGGATTTCGTAGCCTATGCAAAAGAACAGCTTGAACCATATGATGTTGATGTATCTGTGGATATCTTCGGCTACACAGCAACTTTGCCTGAAGCACCGGGGATTGGCCAGAACTTTACAAAGATTTCCGAACACGTAGATGTTATTTCATCCATGATTTATCCAAGTCATTGGACTTCTTATTTCGGCATTGCCAAACCAGATTTAGAGCCTTACAATCTGATCTCTGAATATGCTAAGCTGGAAAACACCAAACTTGGCGAATTGGAAAACCCGCCTGTTTCGCGTCCATGGCTGCAGGATTTCACAGCTTCATGGCTGGGTGCAGGGAATTATATGGAATATGGAAAAGCTGAAGTGGAAGCTCAAATTAAAGCTCTTCAAGATCAAGGGATCAATGAATATCTACTTTGGAATGCAGGTAATAATTATACTGAAAGTGCTGATTTTACACCCTAATGCCACTAATGCAGCAGGACTTCCTGCTGCCTTTTTTATGGCTTTTTTTGAAAACTTTGTTGCTTTTAATCATGGATTTGATAAGCTAATGCGCTAATGCCACTAAAATATCCTGGTAAGTTAAAAAGAAGAGAGCTCCTCATCCCGAATAAAGAGAATAACTCTGGCATTCGGAGAAAAATCCGGTTTTGTGGTTTTCTCGAAAGCAACAGTTTATGAGAAAAGAGCTGTTCCCTCCATGTTAAATAGAGCATTCTAATATCCGGAGGGTAATTCCGGCTCGGCTCCAGGGGATTTTTTAAAACCCGATTTTATTTGTTACAACAGCCATTCTAAAAAAATTTGCTTCTATATGCTAATTAATACTTATCCCCTTAGAAAGATTGGATCGGAAGGCGTCCTCCTGCGGGACTAGCGGGACAGGTGAGAACAAGGTTACGTACCCACTGGAACGTAACCCCCAATCCAGTTCCAGCGCCCAGCCCCTCGGGGTCAAAGAACCTCAAGAGAATAAAAGGAAAGTGCGCATTTTTTTCTCTTGAGAACATTTGCCTGTCGGGTCTGACCTGACCAGGGCGCTTCCACTTTTTATGCAGTCGAAGCCGAGGAGGCTCAACGCCCGCCCGGCGGAGTCGCGCGCCTGAAGCGGAAATCCATACTTTTAAAACAACACAATATTTGCGGTAAAAGCCTAATTAAAACAATTTAATTATTAAGCAGACACATAGTAATGTCCTTGTGTTGAGGCATGGTAACGAGAGGAGGAAAGGTGAAAGATTTGCGATAAACCGTTAATGGAACCGAGAATATTTTGATGGCTTAATGTTCCTCAGCTGACCTAGATAGTGTTGAAGAAAGTAGGCACTAAATGAGAAAGAGTTGGTTCTCATTTGACTTTTGTTCTCAATACGATACAATTAAATTGGTAAGAATACCGCTTAACATCCACTTTTTCCCACTTACGCTTTCACAACTTCTTGAAAGCAATTGAAAATCCCAAAATACAATTAAGTACATGACTTAGCTGCTGTTGTTTATAATCTTTAAGGGTATAGTATTTATGAATTGAGTAGTAAGTAGTTTGGCGAAAATAGTTGACTTAATTGATAACAAAAGGAGTAGATCAATGCATTGGTATGAGAAGTTAAATCAATATTTCCCAGTGGAAGAAATGAAATCTAAGGAACATATGGAAACCCTGCTCAAAGAACGAAGCGACATTTATCACAAAGATGAAGACGAACTTCATGTACTGATGTACGCTGAGCTGGAAAAGTTCATTTTTATTGATTATCTGTTTGTTTCTTCTAAAGCCAGAGGACAGGGGTTAGGACATCAGTTAATCGAGAAGTTGAAGAAGAAAGGCAAAGCCATCATCCTTGAAGTTGAACCGGTGGATTATGAAGATACCGATTCTGAGAAACGTTTGAAGTTTTATAAAAGGGAAGGCTTTGAACATGCTTCTAGCATTGGGTACCGCCGCAGATCTCTTGCGACCAATGAAATTAATGAGATGGAAATCCTCTATTGGGCACCCGGCAATGAATCAGAAGAGATGGTATATGAATCCATGGTCAAAACCTATGAGCTGATTCACACATATAAAGACACTAAGTTTTATGGTGCGTCTTATCAGCCAGCAGAGGAAGTATTGAATATTGAAGACGGTAGAGATACAGATATCTTGAAAGATATTTGACCACTAAATGACCTTATTGTTCAACAATAAGGTTTTTCTGTTTGATTTTTAAAAGTAATGGATTTTCGCTCAAGGATTGTGGCTTTGCGGGGTTGGCGTTGAGCATCCTGTCCTGCTAAGCGCCCTGACAGATCCCTACAGGCAAATGTTTTTAAAGAAGGCTCTTTTCTAAGAGATTGTTGCTATTTTATCCTCCTCAACATTTTACATAGAACGATTGGAGCGGAAGGCGTGCGACCTCCTGCGGGACTAGCGGGACAGGTGAGACCCCGCAGGCGAATCCAGTTCCAGCGGCCAGCACCTAGCGGATTACTGTCTCCTTCCTTGCGATAAGTCATCATCGAATCGCTGTCGCTCTTCGTGATTCCTTTATCTCATTCAGGAGCCCTTAAATCCGTACGGTGCTGAACGGCCGCTTCCGCTTTTTATGAAGCCGAGGAGGCTCAACGCCTGCCCCGCGGAGTCGTGCGCCTGGAGCGGAAATCCATTACTCTAAAAACAGCAACAAGCTTTGCGAAAACAGCCTTAAAGAAATAAGAGGGCTTTCCTTTTATTCGATTTTCAAAAGCAGCAATAGAAAAGAGCCTTTTGATAAGGATGGCTATCACGTTGATATTAAGGATGCCTTTTAAATGTATAAGTTTTTTATAAAACCTGAAGCAATTTGAAAATCTAAATAAATTTTTGGTTTTAAGGTTTAAAGGTTTGACGCTCGGGTATATGTTAAGTAGTACTTACAATTTGTATAACTTTTGTATTCAAAGTTGACAATTTATTTAAAACTATATTCATTTTAGTTATTTTCATGTATAATACATAATAGAGATTTCTTCTTTAAACTAATTATTAAATGAGAAAGTTAATTAGAGAAAACTCTACATGTGAATAAAAAGTCTTAATAATATAAGGGAGTGTGAATGGTTCATGGTAACTTTGTTCACTTCACCTAGTTGTACATCCTGCCGGAAGGCGAAAGCTTGGTTAGAAGATCATGAAATTCCATATAAAGAGAGAAATGTATTCTCGGAACCATTGAGTATTGACGAGATCAAAGAAATTTTGAGAATGACTGAGGATGGAACAGATGAAATTATCTCTACCCGTTCAAAGACATTCCAAAAATTGAATGTTGAACTTGACGCTCTGCCTTTGCAAAACCTTTTCGAATTGATCCAGCAAAATCCTGGTTTGCTCCGCAGACCGATCATCATGGATGAAAAAAGACTTCAAGTAGGATATAACGAAGACGAAATCCGTCGATTCCTGCCACGAAAAGTGCGTACTTTCCAGTTGCTTGAAGCTCAGCGAATGGTCAACTAATATATCTATTTATCTCCTTCATGCTCATGCATGGAGGTCTTTTTTTTCATCGAGAGTATATAAAGGTTTTAAATGGCCTTCCTAAGGTTATTGATTAACATAAGGAGAAACTAAAAACTTGAATTCTCAATGGGTATGAGCTAAAATAACCAAAACACTGGATTGTATAGTAGTATTCTCAGTATTGAAAAATAGGCACATTTTTAATTCCATTTCTATATGTTTTATCATAAAATAGGAGTACAAGGTATAAACTAATTCAACATTCAATAATCATCACATTCTTTTATGGCAAGCTTTCTTTATATTAGAATTGAAAAGCCTCTGCCATTAATGTGAACAGCCTACATCAATTATCAGAGCTAGTGCTCAGGGGTGCAGTCCCTTCACCAACATTGAACAGAAGGGAGAGGTGTTTGATGGAGATAGAACGTATAAATGATAACACAGTAAAGTTTTACATTTCATATGGCGATATAGAAGAAAGAGGCTTTGACCGAGAAGAAATATGGTACAACAGGGAACGAAGTGAAGAATTATTCTGGGAGATGATGGATGAAGTCCACCAGGAAGAGAACTTCACTATTGAAGGCCCTTTATGGATCCAGGTACAAGCTCTTGATAAAGGATTGGAAGTACTTGTCACAAGGGCGCAAGTCACCAAGGATGGACAGAAGTTCGAACTGCCTATCCCAGAGGACAAAATCAAGGACCTCCCTGTGGATGAACGTATAGAAGATTTCCTTGATGAACATTTTCAGCTGAAACAGGATCAAAATGAAGATGAAGGATCTTTGGAATTCACGATTAAGTTCAAAGAGTTTGAAGATGTTATCTCTCTATCGAAGAAGATGAGTGTGTCCGATTATGAGCATCTATCCACCAAGTTGTTTTCCTTTGAAGGTACTTATTACGTTCATATTGAATTTTCTGATGAGTACTTTACAGAAGAAGAAATCGATAATGTGTTAAGCATTATGCTTGAGTATGGAAATGAATCAAGCCTTACAGTCCACCGTTTGATTGAGTATGGAACAACAATTATGGATGAGGATGTTTTCAAAACGACTGCTAAACATTTCAGTTGAATTATTAATTAATACGCATTCTCTTTGGAGAGTGCGTTTATTTTTTGTCATTTCCCATTGTTCCTAAGAGGTTCTCACCACTGTATTATCCAAGTATAGAATAAGTGTATATTCATTAACCCTGCTTTTAGAGAATTAGTTTGAAGTCGCATTACAACAACTTTTCATAAAAATGACCACTCTTAAAAAAGGAAATAAGCCTCCAACCTCGAAGAATATATTAACAGGAGGTGAACAAATGCTGACCGCATTAGACAAAAATCTGCAGTGGACTACATTAATCCGCCTTTCAGATCAAGAGGTCGCAGATTTAAAAGGGTGCAAGTTCTATTGCCCCGAATGCCATTCCCCCGTAATCATTAAAGCGGGCGAAATCAAAATCCCCCATTTTGCACACCTTTCAGGGACGGACTGTGGAGGCAGCACTGAGCCGGAAACATCCATTCATATGAAAGGAAAAAACTTCTATTCCAACATTTTTCTTCTCTTATTTCCACAGTTTCATTAGAACAGTACCTGCCCTCTATTCAACAGAGGCCAGATGTCTATATCTCGTTGAAGGACAAAAGCTATGCTGTCGAATTTCAATGTGCGGCTATCAGCAGCGATGATTTTCTTGTCAGGACAAAAGGCTATCAGAATAAAGGCATTGAACCAGTCTGGATCTTAGGCAGCAGGATTAACATGAAAGGAGCAGGTCCGCGAATTTCCTTACCCCATTGGCAGCAGCAATTCATCCGCTATAGTCCCCATGCAGGTTACTGGATCTCATATTTAGATGCTGATAAAGAAAGTATGCTCTTTTATTACAACCTTACATCTCTTTCCGCCAGACTATTCACTTCTGAAGTAATCATTCTTCCCCTTACTTCCGTCCTATTTCCATTTCAACTCCCTTTTAAAAACAAGAAAAATTTGCAATTCGAAGTTTACCGAAACTCAAATGATACCTGGATCAAAAATAAATTGATGTATAACAGCGGGGTAAATGACCGGTTCTTAAAAGCTCTTTATTTAAACAGGGACCATCTATTGAGCATACCGGACTTCATAGGTGTTCCGACAGAACATACGCTGCTTTTTATAAGCCACCCGATCGAATGGCAGTATTACGTTTGGAATGATGGGTTTAGAAAGAAATCAAAGGGTTCCATAGTTAGATTTTGGGAGTTGTACAACTTTTTTCTAAGGAGAATGAGCTCGGGGTTTATCCGCTGCAGAAGTCTTCCGCTTGTTAGAGAAGAAATGAAAGTGGAGGCACTGAAAGAATACTTAATGATTCTAGTTAAAAGAGGCATAATAAAAGAAATCAGGAACGAAGAATATTATGTGACAGGAACACATACTAAATAAAGTTAAAAGTTTTTTTAAGGCAAGGAATTGATTTCTTATCGAAATCATCCATTTCTTGCAGGATTTTCTTTTTTGATAGAGAATGTAAGAAGAAAGGATTAATTCGAATAGCGAAAGAATGGAGGATACATATGACAAATGAAACAGCTGTAAAGAGTCTTCCTAACCGTAAGGATATCAAGGAAGAACTGACTTGGAGACTTGAAGATATTTTTGCTGATGATAAAGTATGGGAAAAAGAATTTAAAGAGGTACAAGAAATGATAAAAGGGGCAGGGGATTATAAAGGTACACTTTCTGAAAGTGCCGGTCACCTTTATAAAGCTCTGAAATTCCAGGATGAAATATCCGAGAGAATGGGGAGACTGTACGCCTATTCCCACATGAGATACGACCAGGATACGACTAATTCCTATTATCAAGGGCTCGATGACAGAGCAAAAAGCTTATATACTCAGCTTTCCAGTTCATTTGCTTTTCTGGTGCCTGAAATCCTGGCAATTGATGAAGACAGGCTGAACAGCTTCCTGGAAGAAAACAAAGAGCTTCACCTGTACAGGCATGCTCTTGAAGAAATTAATCTTCAGCGCCCTCACATTTTATCTGCCGAACAAGAGGCGCTTCTTGCCCAGGCATCCGAAGTACTGGGTGCCTCAGCGAATACATTCGGAATGTTGAATAATGCTGATATGGAATTTCCAACAATCACTGATGAAAATGGAGAAGAAGTCGAGATCACGCATGGCCGATATATTCGTTTTCTTGAGAGCGATGACCGCCGGGTAAGGGAAGAGGCATTCAAGGCTGTCTATAAAACCTATGGAAAATTCCAGAATACATTTTCAAGTACATTAAGCGGTACAGTAAAAAAAGATAATTTCAGCGCAGAAGTAAGAAACTATGATTCTGCCCGACATGCTGCACTGTCTGCTAATAATATCCCGGAAACGGTTTATGAAAATCTCGTCAAAACCGTTAATGATAACCTGCACCTGCTTCACCGTTATATCAAATTGCGGAAAAAAGTATTGGGACTGGAAAAGCTTCACATGTATGACTTGTACACTCCGCTGGTTAAAGAAGTGAAAATGGATATCCCGTACGAAGAAGCCAAAGATATGATTCTTAATGGCCTTACTCCGCTTGGTGAAGAATATATGAACGTCTTGAAAGAGGGCTTTGAGAACCGCTGGGTAGACGTCTTAGAGAACAAAGGAAAGAGAAGCGGTGCCTATTCGTCGGGAACATATGGTACGAATCCTTATATCCTTATGAACTGGCAGGACAATGTCAATAACTTGTTCACACTTGCGCATGAGTTCGGACATAGTGTTCACAGTTATTACACGAGGAAGGCGCAGCCTTATCCATACGGCAATTATTCAATCTTTGTTGCTGAGGTGGCCTCTACTTGTAATGAAGCGCTATTAAATAATTATTTAGTGAATAATATTGATGATGAGAAAAAGCGTTTGTATCTTCTTAATCACTATTTGGAAGGATTCAGAGGTACTGTATTCCGTCAGACAATGTTTGCTGAATTCGAACACATCATTCATAAGAAGGCACAAGAAGGCGAAGCGTTGACTGCAGAAATGCTTTCAAAGGAATACTATGAATTGAATAAGAAGTA
Source organism: Bacillus sp. P14.5 (assembly GCF_003316765.1). Classification (GTDB taxonomy): domain Bacteria; phylum Bacillota; class Bacilli; order Bacillales; family Bacillaceae_B; genus Rossellomorea. Next base: position 36,067 of record NZ_NIJF01000113.1, read on the forward strand.
CTTTGGGGAAGAAGACATTGAAATCGACGAAGAAATCGGTCTTGAATGGGCACGGATTCCACACTTCTATTACAATTATTATGTGTATCAGTATGCGACAGGCTTCAGTGCAGCAACAGCATTAAGCAAGCAAATCCTGGAAGAAGGACAGCCGGCAGTTGAAAGATACATTGAATTCCTTAAGTCCGGAAGTTCTGACTATCCGATCGAAGTACTGAAAAAAGCTGGGGTTGACATGACTGTTTCACAGCCAATCGAAGAAGCGATGAAGGTTTTTGAAGAAAACCTGAATGAAATGGAAAAGTTGCTTTCTTAATCTGTGATCAAAATACAAGAGAAAAATTAGGAGGCTGGGACAAAAGTAGAAAACTAATTGATGCAAGTAGAAATCATCAAAAATAAAACCGCATGAGATCAAGGTTATATACTTGATCTCATGCGGTTCATTTTTGTTAGTAGGCTCTCACCTTAAAGATGTTATTTTTTAGATTAGGTTATCCGCCAGTTCCTGATCGTAGGCGGATTGGAGCGGAAGGTGTGCGACCTCCTGCGGGACTAGCGGGACAGGTGAGACCCCGCAGGCAAAGCCGAGGAGGCTCAGCGCCCGCCCCGCGGAGTCGTGCACCTGGAGCGGAAATCCTTTCTTTATACTCAGACACATTCTTTTGAAAAGAGCTTTTTATAAGGTTTTGTCCCAGCCTCTTTTGCCTTTTCCCTTATGGTACAAGGGAATTCAAAGTGGAATATATCATGACATGGAAATGCAGAAATTCTCAAGGGTAGATTCATAAAAGTTTAACCTATCCTCTATTTCCAGCTGCAGTCAAAATCCTCTGAATCTCTTTCGATTATTAAGAAATTGCATAAGAAGAAGGAGCGAAATAAAGAGCAGTGGAGACGTTAGATAAATGGGGTAAAGAAACATCAGCCCAAAAATATTAAGAATGAAGGAAAGTAGTATAAACGAAATAAGAAGAATTAATTTCAGATTAGGACTCATAGATAAGAGCCTCCTTTTAAGAGTATCAATAAATTATATGAGAAACTTTGCTGAAAATACATGCTGTCTCCACTATATGATTTTTAAAGCTTGTTTCCATACCTATGAAGGTGAGGGATATTTTAAGAATACTGACACTGACTTCCATTTGGATTCTTTTATTTTTTCTTAGCAGGATATCCAAAGTAATTATGAAAGTTTTAAAAAATTTATAGTGAAGAGCGGCGAAGTTGAAGCGAGGCAACTAAATATCTGCTATTTTCTTAGAATATCACTTTGATAAATAAAGCAAAAGCTGACTCTAAAAGGAAAAAAATCAACTTTATGCTTTACAATACTTATCCTTTAGCTTTCCGAAAATTAAGGATAAGTCGACTAAATTGTTTTTTAGAGAGCATATTGTCCTAAGGAACTACGATATTTAAAGATCTATATACTTACTGAACATTATTGTTAGATCTAGTATCATTTGAGACCCTCACTTATAATGATGGTTCTATTATAGAGTAAGGTTTATTCGCGAATAGCGTTCTTTTTCTCAACGTTGATTGGAGTGGAAGGTGCGCGACCTCCTGCGGGACTAGCGGGACAGGTGAGATCCCGCAGGCAAAGCCCAGGAGGCTCAACGCCCGCCCCGCGGAGTCGTGCACCTGGAACGGAAATCAACACTTTTTCATAAAACCTGATGTGAAAAGGCAGAATCGCTCTTTAGTGAGCCATTCTGCCTTTTGTTTTCTTCTGAACTTTTCAGTGGCTTCGTTAAAGCAGAGCAGCTTAAAGAAACAATTTGACAATATTGTGAAATAATAAACAAACAACTTGCACATACAAGTTGTCCCATGCTATATTAAATACAAGAAGTTGATCACAACAAACATATACCCCTTTGTTTGACCGTGAAAAATTTCTCCCATCCCCTTTGTTTGTATAAGAAAACCCGTTATCTCAGGATAACGGGTTTTCTTTTTATTCTTATTTCAATATATCTTCTGCGAAGGCTGTTTCGGATAAATTACTGCTTGCAGATAAATCTCAAGTACAGGACCCTCTTTTATTTCTAGCTTCCCAGAAGATTTTGATAAGAGGCTATATGAAATTTTCCTGGTGATTTCAATCAGGAAGAGAGGTACCGCCAGAACGTTCCGTGTTTGGCTGTGACTTTCTCAACTTTCTTTTGCAGAATCCACCTCTTCATATCTTTTTCAACTTGAAGCATACTCATGTCATACACGACTGAAATTTCTTTGGTAGCGACCATCTGGTAGTACTCTAAAAAATGTTCCAATGGCGGCAGGGGTTGAGGTTCCGGCCTGATTGAAAGCATCTCTTCCAATATTTGAACATACACTTCGAAGGGATACATTCCGGTCACTTTGATTCCTTCATCTTCAATGTTTTCGTTAAAAAAGACCATTGTTGGTATTTCTTCAACATCCATTTCAGCGGTTATTTTTAAATCACATTGAAAAGCTTTAGAAGCTGATTCGGAATGGATATCGCTTTGAAATTCCTTTAAGTCAAGCTTGCTGTTAGAGGCAATATCGGTAAGAACTTCAAGGTTGGATACGTTTTGCTTTCCGAGAAAAAGAGTCTCCTGCAGTTTTCTGAAAAAACGGGTTCCTGCATGCCTGCCTTGCAATTCTGCAGCTTTAATGGCAATCGAAGCCAGATATGGAGAATCAATCGGATTTTCATACCAAAGGTTTCCGTCGCAGGACATACCCGATCGGCTTGCGGTCTTTTCCCACTGGCTTGCGATGTTTTCTTGTTTCTTTTTATTAGACAAATTCAGGGAGGTTAATTTTCCGCTTAGAACATTTTTAATCCTGAAATATTGTCCATATTGAATCTGCAGCTTCTTTAGAATCGGTTCCAATGCCCAGCATTCAGGGCACAGAGGGTCGATGAACATATATATTTCTAAAGGCTTCTTGTCTGGCTTGCACCTTTGAAGGTTTGTGTTATTAATCATGCTGCTCAATCTTCTTCACCTTGTGTCCCGTCTGGCGAGTTGACCATATGCCTGGCAGTCAGCACAAGCCTGGAAAAGAATTCTTCTCGGAATTGACCCTCAAGACCGGTTTCGTCCATGGCTTCACTCATACACTTCAACCATGCTTTTGCCCTTGTTGGTGTTATCTCAAAAGGTAAATGTCTGGCGCGCATCATTGGATGGCCGTGTTCCTCAGTATATAAAGGCGGTCCGCCCAAATACTGGGTTAGGAACTGCTTTTGTTTTCTGGCGGTTTCAGACAGGTCATTAGGAAATATAGGGACTAAATCAGGATGGTTCCCCACTCTTGCATAAAAAGCATCTACAAGCATTGAGAGCTTTTCTTCGCCAATTGTTTCATACGGCGTCTTATGTTTCTCCATAAGTAGACTCCTTTTTGCATTGATTGTTTGTTTTATTTTAGCAATCGCCGAAAAATATCTCAAACAAATAGCATTCATAAGACTCGATTTCAGTTAGTATCTGCCAATAGAGGTGGAAAATTCGGCCGGTTGGACGTTTTTAATCTGAGATTAGTTTGAAATTTGCACATAAAAAAAACTCACATCGCCTGTGAGCAGATTGAGAATAAATTTTTTTAAGAATAATACTGTTGAGACACTTTTTGTACATACTGGATCGTTTCTTTAAATGGAGGAATCCCATTATATTTATCTACGTTTCCAGGACCGGCATTATAAGCGGCCAGTGCCATTTCAAGGTTGCCATTATATTTGTCCATCATTTGACGAAGGTATTTGGTGCCTGCAAAAACGTTCTGTTCCGGGTCAAATACATCTGTGACACCAAGCCCGCGGGCGGTGGCAGGCATAAGCTGCATTAAACCGGAAGCTCCTGCATGGCTGACAGCGTTGGGATTGAAATTTGATTCCTGCTTGATGACAGATGAGATCAAATTAACAGGCAGATTGTATTTTTCAGCTGCCCTGCTGATAATTTGCTGTATCGAATGATCAGGAGCATTGTTTGCCGAAACGGAAGAGGCATTAGTGACATAAGAAGCTGCGCTTTTACTCACAAGACTGTTCCCATTATGAAGCAGCGGAATCATCTGGCTGACTGAACCAAGTTTTGAAAGCTGAGGCTGATTGGAACCGCTGGCAAGGGTTTCGGTGAGCATTTGCTGAAACAGAGAAGAGCCGGTTTGAGTTACTGACTGATCACTTCTGGAATTTAGTCCCTGCAAAGCTTGCAGCTCGATCATTGTTTTTAACACTTGCACATTCATCACTATGTGTCTCCTTTATAAGAACTATCAATATGGATTTACAGATTTAAGAAATCTTTTAATTTTATTATCGGCTTGTCGAATAGGAATGTTCATGGTTTTAAGAAAATCCAGGAATTTTTCTTGTCCTGATTCTCTATCTTTCACTTCATATTCTAACTCAAAATCTTCATTGTTTAAATAAAAACTATGATCGAGTACCATTAATCCATCTTTATACCTGGACTCTGCCCTGTTGGTTGAGAGGGTTCCTAAGTGATGGAAGGTTTTTGCAGCTGCCCCCAATTTATTCAGAGCTGATTCAACTTCTCCCGGTGGTAGAGAACCTTCCGCCAGCATCGTCCTGCAATCCTCCTCCGTAACAGCCTGGTTTGTTTCCAGCAATCCTTCCTGAGCAGGCTGTTTCAAAGTTAACTCGAATTTGCCATTCTTTTCTCTAATACGGAGAGCACACTGCTTCTCTCTCAAATCATTGGCAGGTGTATCAAAATAATGATTTTTTTGCAGGGCGAAATCGTGATCATTGAAGGAAAAATATTCTTTAATATTGTTGAATTCACCTTGAGTGAGCATGTTTTTAAATTCTATCTCGAGTTCTTCGGGCATTACACTCTTCCTTTCAAAAACCATTTAGTGAAAAATAGTGTTATTTATCTTTTCATTCCCAGAAGGTTACAAAAATCTATTTTGTATAGTAGAAATAGATTACTGTAACCTTCTGGGATCATTGGCTGCAGCGGAATACGTTGGATACACATGGGCAGCAAGGCTGGAGCGCCTGTAACGGGAATCAAAATACCTTAAGGTGCAGCAAAGTCTTAATAGACAGATACAAGGTCCTTGCTTCCATATACATTATCTCCTTCTACGGGGCTGACTTCAATCTTTAGATGGCAAGGGGGGGAATGTGTTAAAATAGGAGGCATAAAGCATTGAAAGGAGCATCACATATCATATGAGAAAAAATATATATTTAACGAGAGCTGAACTTCTTGAAGAAAAATTAATCTTACATAGCAGCGAAAGATTTAGCGAACAACATTTAAAACCCGCAGGTCAGGTGATTGTGGACTCAGATAATTATTCATTCGTATATCTGGCCGAATCTGATGAGGATTATGTATTGCTGCACATTCAAGAGGGATGTTGGACTGCCTTAAAGGAAGGATTTAAACAGAATATACCTGTAGTTGCAAACCTTGGAGAAACGACCTTCGAATTAGAAGGACTTCACCATGAATTGGACTACCTGATTGAAAACATAGAAGGCAACAGCAATTACGGAGATGAAATGGTCAAGAAAGTGGAATCAGTCTTTTTAGAAAAGGCTGAGTAGGCAGGGACAAAAGTAGAGGCGGTAAGGTTTGAACAGCTATCAGTCTGATTTACCGCATTAGATTAAACATGCAGAGCATTAAGGATTTTCCTCTGCTGCAAAAATGAGATTAACATTGTGTAAGAAAAAATGGGTTATCAGGAACTGCTTTCAAGGTTGGATTGAAGAGAACGAGAACTTTTCTAAAAGAAGGTTCTATTCAAAAGACTTTTTTAAGGATGTTTTCGTAAACTCTGTTGCTATATAATATGAACTTCGTAAGTTAACGCCATTATTCACAGGATATATTTTGGTAAGCAAGAAACAAAGAGCTGCTTCCACGTTTAGAGAGAAAAATCTTTGTATCAGGGGAGAATCCAGCACTGTGGATATTTACAAAAGCAACAATAAATGAGAAACCAGTCTATTTAAGAGGCTTTTTCTATTTTTGCTTTAGAATGCGTTTTTACCTTCGTTCCCCTTAATGTAGGAGGATTGGAGCGGAAGGCGTACGATCTCCTGCGGGAGTAGCGGGACAGGTGAGACCCCGCAGGCGCAGCCGAGGAGGCTCACCGCCCGCCCCGCGGAGTCGTCCGCCTGGAGCGGAGATCCACTAGTTTTAAAACAGTCCCGGCCTTTCTGAAAAGAGTGTAATAGAAAGATAAGACTTTCATGAGCATCTTTTTAACATAATCTGATAAGCCATCGTAAGAAGAGGTGAATGTAGTGAATCATTGGGAACAGTTTTTGGGACCTTATAAACAGGCTGTAGATGAGCTGAAGATCAAACTTAAAGGGATGAGGGGTCTCTATGAACTGGAGCGGACGCATTCCCCTATTGAGTTTGTGACGGGAAGGGTCAAACCCATTGCCAGTATATTGGATAAAGCGAACGAAAAGGGGATTCCCCTGGATAAGCTTGGTGCTGAAATGCAAGATATTGCCGGGATGCGGTTAATGTGCCAATTTGTTGAGGATATCCATGCTGTTGTGAACCTATTAAGGGCGAGAAACGATTTTCGCATAGTAGAAGAAAGGGACTATATATCGCACAAAAAACCGAGTGGATATCGTTCTTACCATGTTGTAATCGAGTATCCCGTCCAGATGGTCCATGAGGAAAAAATCATTCTCGCTGAAATTCAAATTCGGACACTGGCGATGAATTTTTGGGCTACAATTGAGCATTCTCTTAATTATAAATACCGCGGCCAGTTTCCAGATGAAATCAGAACGAGACTGATGAGAGCCGCTGAAGCTGCATTCAGGCTGGATGAGGAAATGTCCCTCATCAGGGAAGAAATCCAGGAAGCTCAAAGATTCTTCTCTAATAAGAAAGATCAGGACGAAAAAAGCCGGAAACCTAAAGGGCAATAAGTTTCGGCCTTGAGGGAGAGGGAAAAGAATCTAAAAAAAGGGTGTAGCCAATATGAAATTTGCAATCACTTCTAAAGGAGATCCAAAGTCGAATACACTGATGCACAAAATGCGTACGTATCTTCAGGATTTTGAGTTGGTGTATGACGAAGAAGAACCGGATATCGTCATTTCAGTCGGTGGTGACGGTACACTTTTGTATGCATTTCACCGTTATAGTTCAAGACTTGATAAGACCGCTTTTGTTGGAGTACATACTGGACATCTTGGATTCTATGCCGACTGGGTGCCTGAGGAAATTGAAAAGCTTGTCATCGCTATAGCGAAAACACCTTACCAGATTATTGAATATCCTCTTCTGGAAACGATCATCCGTTATCAAAATGGCGGAAAGGAAACACGATATCTGGGATTGAATGAATCGACAGTGAAAAGTGTGGAAGGGACTCTGGTAATGGACGTTGAGATACGAGGTCAGCACTTTGAACGATTCCGGGGAGACGGCCTTTGCCTGTCTACACCATCGGGCAGTACCGCATATAATAAAGCTTTAGCCGGAGCCATACTGCATCCCTCGATTCCTGCCATACAGCTTGCTGAAATGGCTTCCATTAACAATCGGGTATTCAGGACAATCGGTTCTCCTTTGATTTTGCCGGCACATCATACATGCATGCTTAAACCAGTCAATGTACCTGATTTCATGATTACGATTGATCACCTGACGCTTCTGCATAAAGATGTTAAATCGATTCAATACAGGGTTGCTGATGAAAAAATCCGCTTTGCGAGATTCCGGCCGTTTCCTTTCTGGAAAAGAGTCAGGGACTCCTTCATCGCTGATGATTGATAACATATGATCAGGTACAAAATGGAATGGAGCATTTCGCATAATGAAGCAGGAAAAGATATTAAAACATTCCTGAATGATAAGGATATTTCAAAAAGAATGCTGACAGATATCAAATATGCAGGCGGAAAGATCATGGTGAATCAGAAAGAGGCCACTGTCCGTCATGGACTTAAGCCTGGGGATCATTTGCTTGTTGTCTTTCCTCCGGAGCCTAAAAGCGCCGCTTTAAGTCCGGAAGACCTTCAGTTGGATATCATTTATGAGGATAAAGATGTATTGGTGGTCAATAAACCTTCCGGCATGAGTACGATTCCTTCAAGGGAACATCCTGCCGGAAGCCTTGCCAATGGTCTGCACGGGTATTATTTAAAAAAGGATATAGGTTCTGCGATTCATATAGTCACCAGGCTTGACAGGGATACTTCGGGACTTGTTTTGATCGCCAAGCATCGGCACATCCATCACTTAATGAGCCTGCAGCAGAGAAAAAGAGAAATCAAGAGATCATACCAAGCTTTTGCACAAGGTCATTTTTTGCAGGTGGAAGGAACGATAAATGAACCCATCGGAAGAAAAGAAACCTCGATAATTGAAAGGGAAGTAAGGCAGGATGGAAAGCCTGCGGTTACTTACTTTACCGTCATTAATCAGTTTGAAGGTTTTGCCCACCTCTCCTTAGTATTGGGAACGGGGAGGACTCATCAAATCCGGGTTCATATGTCATATACAGGTCATCCGCTGCTGGGGGATACCTTATATGGAGGAAATGCTGAAGAAATCCAGAGGCAGGCCCTGCATTGCTTTTCCCTTTCTTTCTTTCATCCGATGACCCATGAGCAGCTTCATTTTGAAGTTCCGCTGCCTGAAGATATGAAAAGTCTGCTCAGAGACACATAGAACAAGCCGGCTGTATGTACAGCCGGCTTGTTCTTTAACGGTCCTATGCCGGGTGGCCAGCGAGTATATAGCGGGGTATAGAAATCTTCCTTCGAGAGGGATAAGCAGGTTTCCCTGACGCTTCTTACCATTCAAGCAGGCGGTTTACCTGTGAAGGACATGTATTTAATCTAAAATAAGCGAAATTTCTCCGGCTAAGCTGCAAAATTGGCTTCCATATGAGGTAGATTAGCGGAATTTTTCCGCTTGAGTACAGCTGATGGACCATTTTCTACATCTTTTTAGCAAATAAGCGGAATCTCTCCGCTTAATTTAGCTGTTTTTGGTACCCTTTTTAAAAATAAGCGGAATTTCTTCCCTTATTTCTTAAAAATTTTTCATTGGGGATAAGTTGCTGATGAAATCAATCAGCGGGTCTTTTTGCGCTAAGCCGGTAAGAGGGGATTCAAGCCGCAGAGCAAACCACCAGTTCTCACTGGTGGTTTTGATTTTGCAATTTGGAGGTTAGGAAGATTACTCTTGGCTTCCATACTGGAAGAGCAGGGAGACCCTATGTTTATCTTAGTATGCGCTGAACGGGCTCTCCATGTTCTTATTTATCAGGGTTAACATCACGAAATTTTTCTGCCGTATAAGGCATGCTCGATTTTACGCTTTCAGTTGTCATCTCCGGGTATGAAAAGGAGGAAAGCTTTCCGCCGAATACGGCACCGGTATCAATGTTATAGGTCCGGTTAATGTTTCTCACTTCAGAAAATGGTGTATGTCCATACACAATATAGGCTTCCCCTTTATAATCGAATGCCCAGTCCCTTCTGACAGGAGTGCCGTCTTCGTTAGTTTCTCCTGTGATGTCTCCATACAGGACGAACGTTTTAACCTTCTTATTTTGCTTGCCAATGAGTTCCTCTTTGATTCCGGCATGGGCAATAATTAAATTCCCTGAATCAAGCTGTTGATAGAGTGGTGCATTTTCATATAGCTCAATGAACATCTTCTTGTATCGTGCCATTTCTTTTTCCGTAAGCCTGCCTAATTCCTCAATGGTTGTTTCAAGGCCATGGAGAATCTTGACCTTGTTCCCCAGAAAGTAGCGGTACAGCTTATTGCAGTGATTCCCCGGAACATAGTAAGCCAGTTTATTTTTCACCAGCTTCCAAACCGTTTCAATCACTTTCAGGGAGTTGGGACCGCGGTCTGTTAAGTCTCCCACAAATCCAAGCAGTCTGCCATCAGGGTGGATCGGAATCCCTGAATTCCACTGGTATCCAAGCTTGCCCGTCAACTCTTTAAATTCGTCAAAACAACCATGGATATCACCGATAATATCTATTTTCATAAGTCCTCTCCTTTCTATAAAAACAAAAGTAAATAATATTTTTAATTCAGCGAATAATCTTTTAGGGGAGACATTTTTTTTAGAATTTGCTAGTATAATTAGGACTGCTTTAGTGACCTTAAAGGATTATAGTTCAGGAGTACACACACAGAGGTGTGCCTGCTCCTCTTATAATAATTCTCTTTTCCTATATTTTTAAACGGCACTTTTCTTTTTTATTCCTATAAAGAAAGTATACTGAAGCTTCATGCTAAAATAGCAGTATTCGTATAGATTGCTGCTCTCGGTAAAATCCTAAGAGCCTGATTTCACCCCTGGATACTATGAGGTTTCTCTCCAAATGGCGTGGACCGCTCTTTTCGCAAAGAGTGCGGCTATTGAGAATTAATGGATTTCCGCTCCAGGCGAACGACTCCGCGCGGCTGGCCGCGGGAATTGGATTCATGGTTGCGTTCCAGTGGGTATGTTACCTGGGTCTCACCTGTACCGCTAGTCCCGCAGGAGATCGTACGCTTTCCGCTTCAATCCCCTGCGTAAAGGGGGAATGAAGGTAAAATCGTATTCTAAAGCAACAACTATTTAGAAATAAGCTCTAAATGGGGAGTAGCTCTTTTCTTCTTGCTTACCAGAATATTTCTGATGAGTAATAGCGCTATCTTACGAAGTTCGTATATAATAGCAGCAAAGTTTAAGAAAATAGCCTTTAAAATAGACACTTTAAAATAAACATTGAAACCGCAAGAAGGAGGGTATGCCGATGGCGGCAGAAAACCAAGATAAAAGAGAAGTCCAGCTCGATGAAGAGTACTTGACCTCGGCCCTTCTAAATGAACAGATGGAGATCTTCCGAAAAGAATTTAATTCACTCCACTCGTATGACCAAGCAAAGTACTTTGAAAGAATAGATGATGCTCTGCGGTTAAAGATGTATCATTATTTATCGCCAGAAGAAATGGCTGAGTTATTCGAAAGCCTTGACAAAGACGAAACAGAGTATCAGGATATACTCTCCGAAATGAATCCGGCCTATGCTGCGGACATGCTGTCTAACATGTATGCCGATGATGCTGTCGATGTGCTCAATGAACTGGATAAAGACCAGGTGGCAAGTTACCTGACCATCATGAATGATGAATCTGCCAGGGAAATAAAAGAACTCCTTCATTATGAGGAATATACCGCGGGAAGCATCATGACCACCGAGTTTGTAGCAATATCGGCTAACCAGACGGTCCGTTCTGCCATGACGATTTTGAAGAATGAGGCACCTAATGCAGAAACCATTTATTATATCTTTGTGGTTGATGAATTCAGAAGGCTGGCAGGAGTCATCTCCCTGCGTGACTTGATCATCAGTGATGATGAAATGATGATTGCCGAGATCATGAGTGACCGGGTGGTATCGGTATCAGTTGGAGAAGATCAAGAGGCTGTCGCCAGAAAAATGAGAGACTATAATTTCCTGGCCCTGCCTGTTGTTGATTTTCAGTATCATCTCCTGGGAATCATTACTGTTGATGACATCATTGACGTCATTGATGAAGAAGCTTCAGATGACTACTCTAAGCTTGCAGGTATATCAGATGTGGATACCGTGGACCGTAATCCGTTCACTGCCGCAAAGAAGCGGCTGCCATGGCTGATAGCATTGTTATTTCTGGGAATGTTCACAGCGAGTCTGATAGGAAGGTTTGAAGAGACTCTTGATAAGGTAGCCATATTGGCTGTATTCATTCCATTGATTGCCGGAATGGCAGGAAATACGGGGACACAGGCACTCGCAGTGGCCGTCCGGGGGATTGCCACCGGTGATTTGGAGGAAGAAAGCAAATGGAAGCTGGTGGTCCGTGAAGCTGGTACAGGATTAATCACCGGAACGGTTTGTGGAATAGTTGTGATGTTTACTGTATACGTATGGAAAGGACAATTGTTTTTAGGATTTCTTGTCGGTATTTCCATCATGGTTTCCTTAATTGTGGCCACATTGGCAGGGTCGCTTGTGCCGCTTCTGATGCACAAACTAAAAGTGGATCCTGCGGTGGCTTCCGGGCCGTTTATCACCACTATAAATGACATTATCAGTATCATGATTTATTTTGGCATGGCAACGCTATTCATGAACTATTTAGTATAGAAGAGGAGGAAAGGGTATGGAACATGGTGCATCAGTGGCTTCACTGGTCATTGTAATTCTTGCGGCATTCATTACGCCAATATTGCTTCATAGATTGAAGCTTAACTTTATTCCAGTGGTAATTGCAGAGATCATAGTCGGCCTTATTATCGGCAGGAGTGGTTTTGACCTCGTCCAACAGGACATGTGGCTGGAAACACTGTCAACTCTGGGCTTTATATTTCTTATGTTTTTAAGTGGGCTGGAAATTGATTTTTCTGCTTTTTCGAATGATGGAAAGAAAAACAGGTCCTTCCAAGCGGGAAACCAGAACCGAACAGGCTTAAGGTTTCAATGTGGATTTTCGCAGGAATCTTTTTTGTTTCGCTGGGATTATCATATTTATTCGTTTTGGCAGGCTTGATTGATAATGCCTTCCTGATGACGCTTATCATCTCAACGATTTCACTCGGGGTTGTAGTACCCACTCTAAAGGAAGCACATATCATGAAAAGCGGCATAGGCCAGATCATCTTGCTGGTAGCCGTGATTGCCGATTTGGTGACGATGATTCTGCTTGCCGTATTTGTCTCACTGTATGGTGAAGGTCATGGCAACATGTGGCTGCTGCTTCTGTTGTTTGGTGCGGGAGTTCTATTATACTTCCTGGCAAAACGATTTAAAAATAATGCCTTAATGAAGACATTATCCACCGGAACGACCCAAATAGGCACAAGGGCTATTTTTACACTGATCATCTTGCTCGTCGCAGTATCTGAATCGGTTGGTGCAGAAAACATCCTTGGAGCGTTCCTCGCAGGGGTGCTGGTGTCCCTGCTTTCTCCTAACCAGGAAATGGTTCACAGGCTCGATTCATTCGGCTATGGGTTCCTCATTCCGATTTTCTTTGTAATGGTTGGGGTAGAACTTGAACTTTGGTCATTGTTGAGTGACCCTAAAATGCTTATTTTGATTCCATTGCTGATGCTGGCGTTTCTGTTGTCAAAGCTTCTGCCAGTCTTCCTTTTAAGGAAATGGTATGATAACAAAACGACGATTGCTTCGGCATTCCTGTTAACATCGACGCTGTCATTAGTCATCGCTGCTGCCAAAATAGCAGAGCGCATGGAAATCATCACCGCGCAAATGAGCGGTACATTAATATTGGTAGCCGTTATTACTTGTCTGGTTACTCCGATAGTGTTTAAAAAGCTTTTCCCTAAAGAAGCGAGTGGGGAAAAGCAAATTAAAGTTTCTTTCCTTGGTGCCAACCAGATGACTCTTCCTGTGTCCAGGGAATTGAAGTCATCCCTATATGTGCCGGTGCTGTATCATACAAGACAGGACAAATCGAACAAAAGTATTTCCGACTCTTTGTTTGAGATAAATGAAATGGATAATTTTGAATTGAAAACAATTGAGGAAAATAATGTTTTTGACACAGATATCATCGTCATTTCGACAGGTGATGAAGACCAGAATGCAACACTGGCAATTGCTGCAAAAGAGTCGGGAATCGATCGCGTAATCGTTCGGGTGGAAAGCCCTGATTTGGAAGAGATGCTGAGAGAGCACGACATAGAGGTATTCTCAGTCATGCTTTCTACAAAGGCTTTGCTGAAAGCTCTTATTGAGTCTCCTTCCGTAATGAACATCTTTACTAATCAGGAAACATCACTGTATGAAATCAAAATGATGAACATCCAGTTTGAAGGTATGACCTTAAGGGAATTTCCTTTTACCGGGGACGTCATCTTTGTCCGTATTTTCAGAGGAAAAGATTCGATCGTCCCTCATGGTGATACAGAATTACACATGAATGACCGATTAATTGTAACAGGTTCAAAAGAATATGTAGATGAACTGAAGCGTGAGTTGGAATTTTGTGAGTATTGCTGATTGAGAATGAAGATATACAAGGGAATGTACTGGTAAGGGAAAAAAGCAACTATTATAGAAGAAAAAGAGGGCGGAACCAATTATGGTTTCGTCCTCTTCTTTGGTTGATTTCTAAAGTGCATTTATTTTTTGTTCCAATTACTTTCTTTCCTGAAAGAAATGGGATAAAATTAGTATCAGGTACTAATAACATGTATTAATTTAAGGAGGATTTATATGACTCTTTCATTGCAAGGAAAAACATATGTAGTAATGGGTGTAGCGAATAAACGAAGTATCGCCTGGGGGATAGCAAGAAGCCTTCATCAGGCTGGAGCGAGATTGATTTTTACATATGCAAGCGAGAGATTCGAAAAGAGTGTCAAGGATCTGGCGGGGACACTTGAAGGCAGCGATAACCTTTTCCTTCAATGTGATGTAACTGATGATCAGGATATCGAAAAATGCTTCCAGACAATTAAGGAAGAAGCGGGCGCCATCCATGGCATTGCGCATTGTGTCGCATTTGCTAAAAAAGAAGAATTAGCCGGTGATTACATGAACACAACAAGGGATGGCTTCCTGCTGGCCCACAACATCAGTTCATATTCACTCACTGCTGTGGCGAAAGCAGCGAAAGACCTTATGACTGAAGGCGGCAGCATTGTAACGCTAACGTATCTTGGCGGAGAGCGTGTTCTCGAAAATTATAATGTCATGGGCGTAGCCAAAGCTTCTCTTGAAGCAAGTGTCAAATATCTTGCTAGTGATCTTGGAAAGTCAGGTGTCCGTGTCAATGCTATTTCGGCTGGTCCCATCAGAACTCTTTCTGCAAAAGGTGTAGGTGATTTCAATACAATCCTGAAAGAAATTGAAGAGAGAGCTCCGCTCCGCAGAAATACGACACAAGAAGAAGTAGGGGATGCAGCTGTATTCCTATTCAGCGATATGAGCCGCGGAATCACAGGAGAAAACATTCATGTAGATTCAGGATATCATGTACTTGGTTAACAAACAGTAAACGAATGACTAAAAAGTTCAAAGGCAGCCGCTTTTGAACTTTTTTATTGTTTAAGAACAATTAAAATCCTGTGTTAACACTTTCCTTACGCAATCCTTGCCCAGATTCAGCGGCAGTATCTCGTAATATTAGCCCGCGGGGAATTAGCAATTAGCATGCCGCTAACTCTATTGTTTTTTTTGATGGAAGCCGCAATAAAATAATTTGGAAACATTCAAGAAACCTATAGGCATTTGCTGCATACATTGTAAAAGGAATGAACCACGGGAGGTGCAGCTCATGAAAAAAAATCCTGAAAACCATAAAAAACACCCTTATTATACATCCAGCAGCCCGCATTTAAAGAATCGAGGGCTAATATGCAGCAATCCTATTCTTCAAAAGAGGCGAGACCTAAACCTTTGGAAAAGCCTTCTGCAGAAGCAGGAATAAAAAAGCCAAGGAGAAAGAAACGTTCTCACTTTGAAGAAGAGCTGGGTACTTTATATGGAGAAGAGCCGGCGCAAGAAAAAGCTCAGCAGGAAGCCATTGACAGTCTTAAAAGTGGGAATTCAGAGCCAGGGGATAGCAACCTGGAACAAAAGCAAAAAACCTACTCTTTCAAACCTCTGAAACCATTCAGGGAGATGGAACTTGATGAGAAAATCACGTATCTTTCCCGTTATATTAACGGAAAAGCACCGTTCCCTTGTGAATTTATTACCGAAGAAGAAAGGTATAAGGGAATCTTGCTCAGTGCTGAAGGAGATACGCTTGTCCTAAAAACGTTCCAGGGAGATGAAATAGACGTAAAGCGGAAATCACTACGAGCCATCAAGATCATTGGTTTATGATGAATGTCTAAAAGGAAAAAGCCAGCCGGATGTTTTTCTCCGGCAGGCTTTCTAAGAATTATTCACAAATATCGAGGTCAACATCCGCGATACATTGAATCGCACAGAAGCAGTTCAGGTCAACAGTGATACAGTTGTTTGTTCTGAACCATTCGTCCACATGGCAGATTGCGCCATAATCCAATTTGCCATAGTCGTTGATAATATCTTTGTTAGGTCTTAAAGCTCTCAACGTTGCACAGCAGTTATCGAAAATTTCTTCCACACGGAAATAAATCGTTACACAGTTTGCATCACATTGGCCATCTTTTTGTTTGAACAATGCTTTAAATAGTTCACCGTTTTTATTTGTCAGTGTGAACACACGAGTATCTGCACGACGTCTCATAGCAGGGCTGTTCAAATCGCCAAGCGGCTCAAGGAAACAGCTGGTAGTACAATCCAGACAATCATCAGCTACCGCAGCATCCTGGATGTCTTTAATTGCACGTACTACTTCACACACACAGTTATCTGTACGGATTCCACCTACATCATCTCTTTTTCCACAACCCATATTAGAAAATCCTCCTTTTAATTGTTTATCGCTACACTAATAACATATTGTA
Organism: Bacillus sp. P14.5; assembly: GCF_003316765.1. Lineage (GTDB taxonomy): Bacteria > Bacillota > Bacilli > Bacillales > Bacillaceae_B > Rossellomorea. Next base: position 52,543 of record NZ_NIJF01000113.1, read on the forward strand.
GCCAAGGAGTTTAAGTTACGGATAATAGCCCTTTTTTCGTCAAAATAGGCGGTGTGTCACATTTGATTCTGAAATTGTAAAACCCGCCTCTTAACTGTGTTATCCGCATCGAGCTTCACCCTCAGCCTCTCTGGGTTAAAAAACCCAAAGAGAATAAAAGGAAAGAGCGCTTTTTTTCTTTAAGGGACATTTGCCGGTCGGGGCTGATCCAGGCGTTTGCGCTTTTAGGTAAAACAGGAAACCAAAAGCAATAAAATTTAGAAAAGAGCATTTCAAATAGAGAAATTAAATTCCTTTAATTTACTTAATAGGAGCGAAAACAGCTCGAATAAAAAAATCTTCTCTAAATAGAGTCAAAATGCTGAAAAGAGAGTACTTTTCTTCAAGTAAGGGAAATAACTTCTCCTATTCAACAACAAATTGAAGTTTTGCCTGCAATTAACGGAAAAATTTTCACTTTTTTCACCACTAGTTACTCAACAAGAACATGACTTTCAACTTTTACTTGTAAAGGACTCAGGCCCTTGGGGTTAAATAACACAGAGAAAAAAGAAAAACCGTCTTTTCTTCTCTCTGTGACATACCCATAGTGTTTGACCAGGGGGATTGCGCGTAATTTTAAGTCAATGAAAAGGAGCTAAAGAAGTGGATCTGACTTTAATGCAAATGGCCGTTTTAGGAGTGGCTGTATTCCGGTTGACGCACCTGATTGTCTATGACAAAATCACGGAGTTCTTACGGGCTCCTTTTTTTGAGGAAGAGGAAGAGAGGGACAAAGCAGGGAATGTGGAAGTATATTTAGTCCCGAAGAACTGGATGGGCGAATTGCTCAGCTGTCATTGGTGCACGGGCATATGGGCAGCGGGAGGGCTTTATGGACTCTATATTTTCTACCCTGCTATAGCCTATCCGCTCATCACCATTTTGGCTGCTGCCGGAATCGCATCGATAATTGAAACCTTGATACAAAAGTGGATTTCTTGAAATAAGAGAACAAGCGTTAATTCTGCTGCATAGAATGGTGTAGATATTTTTTGCTTTGCGAACACTTGCCAGAAGAAGGCGCTGTTTTCTGAATTTCCATCATTGGAGGAGGAAGAATAAAGATGATGAAGAAATCCGCTTCACAAATTAAGCCTGTAAAATCTAAAAGAAAGAAAATAGGCTGCGGGTGCGGCAAAAAGAAAAAACAAAATTAACCACACAATAATTGTAAGTTTTTTTAATAAAAAGCCTGGTTCACAGCTAACTAAGAAAGTTTAGTTAATGAGAACCAGGCCTTTTTTATTCATAAAATTGTCCATCTTTGCAGAATATAAGACTACATATAAGCAAGCTGCTTTTTGCACATCTATATATACTGGATATTTAAATCTTTACTTCTGCAGATGATTCTGACACACAGCCATACTACAAATAGAGGGGATACTATGAACAAACAATTGCTCGGTCTACTGATTATAACGTTATGTATTTCAGGCTGTGCTGCAAATAAGGAAGACGGCGCAGACAGCAAGGGAGCCTTGATTAAGGTAACAGATCCGCCGCCAGTGGAACTTGTGGAAAATCCAGAAACGGATAGTATCGGTCATGCAGTCAAAAAAGATATTGCAAAGCTTGAAGAACTTTACGATGTAGCAGTCATACAAGGGAAGGAGGAAATCCTTGTATCCTATAAGGTAAAGCATACCCATCGGTTTCATATGAAGAAAATCGAAAAAAAGATGACAAAAAAACTGGAAAAGAAATACCCTGATGAAAATTTCATCGTTTCCAGTGACTATAAGATTTTTCTTGAGACGGTCAGACTCAAAGATAAAATGAAGAAAAAAAATATATCTAATAAAGAAGCAGAAAAGAGATTTCAGGAAATCATTAAGCTAAAAGAGGAGCTAACCTAGAAAGGAGCAAGTGATGGTTAAGAAAACAAAAACCCCTCACCAGAAGCAATATGAACAGCTTGAAAAAAAGCATGAAACAAAAAGGCCAGTGCTCCTCAATTGCGTTAAGGCTTTTTTCGTGGGAGGCCTAATTTGTTTGGTCGGCCAGGCAGTAACGTATTTCTACATTTACTTTTTCAACTTTACAGAGCAGACAGCGGGCAATCCGACAGTCGCAACCATGGTCTTCTTTTCGATGCTGCTGACCGGTTTTGGCATTTATGATCATCTTGGACAGTTTGCCGGTGCAGGAAGCGCAGTACCGGTAACAGGATTTGGTAACGCGGTTATATCAGCAGCCATTGAACATAGAACAGAGGGGCTTGTCCTTGGTGTGGGAGGAAATATTTTTAAGCTGGCCGGTTCTGTCATTGTCTTTGGTGTATTTTCTGCTTTTGTCATAGCGCTTATCAAAACGCTGCTGATTAAATGGGGGGTGATCTGATGTTACGAGGGAAGCAGTCTTGGGCATTCCAAAATAAGCCAGCCATCGTTTCCACAGGAGTGGTTGGAGGTCCCTTTGAAAAAAGAGGGAGGCTATCCGAAGACTTTGACCGCTTCTATGATGATTTATGGATGGGAGAAAACACATATGAAAAAGCAAACCGCTTAATGATTGAAGATGCAGTGAAACTGGCACTGGAAAAAGGAGAACTGCATGAAAATCAAATTCAATTTTTCCTGTCAGGAGATTTGATCAATCAGATTACGCCATCCTCCTTTGCGGCCAGGACAAATGAAATTCCTTATCTCGGTATATTTGGAGCATGTTCAACGTCTATGGAGGGACTTGCGTTAGCTTCATATTTAGTGGATTCAGGAGGGGCCGATTATATCGTCACAGGTGCTTCAAGCCATAATTCAGCCGTGGAAAAACAATTTCGTTACCCTACTGAATATGGGGGCCAAAAACCGCCTACCGCTCAGTGGACAGTCACTGGCGCAGGATATTCTGTTGTGGGAAATAGTGAAGGTGAAAAGGGCCCTGTTCCCAGAGTCACTTCTGCCACAATCGGAAAGGTCGTTGATATGGGCCTGGCAGATCCTTTTAATATGGGAGGGGCCATGGCGCCGGCAGCCGCTGACACGATATCAGCTCATTTTCTAGACTTAGGGAGAGATCCTTCTTACTATGATCTAATTATTACAGGAGACCTGGCTGAAATCGGCCGGAAAACCGCTAAGGAATTGCTTCAGCAAAAGGGATTCAACCTGACGGAAACGCAATTCCAGGACTGCGGTCTGCTGATTTATGGACAAGATCAGCCCGTACAATCTGGTGCCAGCGGCCCGGGGTGTTCCGCCACAGTATTTTATGGACACCTGCTTAACCAAATGAAAAAGGGTGTATACAAGAGAATCTTGATGGTTGCGACTGGTGCGCTTTTGTCTCCGCTGACGTTTCAACAGGGTGAGTCAATACCCTGTATAGCACATGCCGTGTCAATAGAATATATCTAATCAGTCGAAAGGAGGCAAACACCATGTTGGCAATGTTTTTTTGGGCATTTATAATAGGCGGCAGCATTTGCGTAATAGGGCAGCTCTTGTTTGATATTGCCAGGTTGACACCCGCTCATACATTAAGTCTGCTGGTCGTTATTGGGGCAATCCTGGCAGGCTTTGGTCTATATGAGCCATTAATTGACTTTGCGGGTGCAGGGGCAACGATTCCAATTACCTCTTTCGGCAATGCATTGGTTCAAGGAGCGATGCAGGAAGCGGATCAGCATGGTCTGGTTGGCGTGCTTACAGGAATGTTTGAAGTGACAAGCTCAGGTATTTCAGCTGCCATCATTTTTGGGTTCATCGGTGCATTGATTTTCAAGCCGAAAGGATGAGGGCAGGTGTCTGAATATTTAGAGGTGGCGCTTAGAAGCCTTTTTGTCTTGATTGCGTTATTTTTTATAACGAAATTACTAGGAAAGAAGCAGCTTTCACAGCTATCTTTTTTGAATACTTTACCGGTATTATCGTTGGAAGCATCGCAGGGACACTGTCAATGGATCTTGACTTGAAGCTGCTTGAAGGGTTGATGAGCATCTTCCTATGGTTCTCCGTGTCATTTATTTTTCTTTCATTTCTCTTAAAAGTATCAGATTCAGGCACTTTGTAGAGGGTAATCCGACAGTGTTCATAGAAGAAGGGAATATCATTGAGAAGGCATTAAAGAAAGAAAAAATTTCCTTGGATGAGTTGCTTGAACAGTTAAGGAAAAAGAATATCTACAGGGTATCTGATGTGGAATTTGCCTTTCTTGATAGTAATGGCGAGCTAAGTGTGCTTCTTAAAAAGGAAAAGCAGCCCCTACTCTATGAAGACGTTTACCCAACCTCATTAAATGTTTTTCCGATCCATTCTGTCATCAGTGACGGAGAAATCGTAAAAAATGGACTGAGGAATGCTGGGTGCACAGAAGCATGGCTTGTAAATCAGCTGAAGCTCAGGCACTTCATATTGGAAAACGTTTTTCTTGCCCAATCTGATTCGTCGGGCAAATTAACCATCGATTTATATGATTGGTCCTCAGACAGGTGATTAAAGAGCCCATACATAGGTAATCATCTCTACATATACTGTAGAAGCCAGAAATAAAGAGAGGTGATAACTATGTATGGGTATGGTTATGGCTGTGGAAACCAAGGATATGGATACGGCTCAACATTCGTATTGATCGTTGTCTTGTTTATCCTTTTGATCATCGTTGGTGCAAGTTTCTGTTAATGAACGGATGAGCAGGTTCCTAGTGAATCTGCTTTTTTATTTGGCATTCTTTGAAAATTTTGCTGCTATTTAATTTTATTCGTAAGTGAACGCCCTGGTTCACAAAAAAGCCCCGGTAAGTAAGAAAAGAGATGGTCTTCCTGAATAGTGAGAAATACCTTAGTATCCGGGGAGAGCAGATCTTTTCTTTTCATGATTACCGTATTTTTTCCTTCTTGGTATAGATATTTCTTCGTAATAGTATCAAATAGCAACAAAGTTTACGATAAGAGCCTTGCAAAAACAGCCTATTATTACCATAGGAGGCTTTTTAAAGCATGTGAATTATGGGGGTTACCAGTGTGCAATCAGCAGGAAGCCAGTGAGGTTAAGGCTGCCCCGACCGGCGCAATGATTTCTGACAATATCATGAGTTACAATTCCAAATACATTAACTCTTGGGCTATACTCTCTGGGCCATGCACCATTCACTGACCTCCTCATACAATATATTAGCTGTAAAGGAGGCGTTTACCCAATGAATAATAATTTCTTTAAAAATATTGAAAAGAAAACCGGTGTCAATATGAATGATGTGCTGGAACTCGCCACATCTCTGCAAAATGCGAATTTTAAAGATGAGAGCACGGTACGCGGGGTCATCAAGAGGGTATCCCAAATCGCAAACAAACCCGTTAATAAAGAGATGGAAGATAAAATCGTTAAATCGATTGTAAGTGATGGAAAACAGTTGGACTTCGGCACCATCTCCAACATGATGAACGACAACAAGAAATAATACAATTATAACCATTGGGTTGCTTACATAGTAGAGCAGGCCTGATGGTTTATTTTTTTGATATCCGGATGGGAGGGATTGGGCAGCATTCTTGACTTCAGTACCAGTGCCCGAGGGCCGTACCTGCTGGAATTGACTTAGCACCTCAAGGTCAAAAGCATACTTTGCAGTGAAAGAAATAGTATTAAGTAAAGGGTTTATAATTTTCCTGCCAGGGGAATTGAAAAGAAAAAGCGAGGTGGACAGTATGGGATATATTGCACCAGTACCCCATTATCAATACATGCAGTACGCAGAACGTGAAGCCAATAAGGATTATGACCCCTTCACATTCATACCGGTCAACCGGATCCAACCCCTTTACAATCAGGATCAGCATAGACAGGAGAACATAGAAACCGGTGAGAATGGACCAGGGTTCAAGCGGATGAAGAATATCACCGGGACGGAAACTGTTTCGGCCGAATTTCTAGCAGATATAACAGGAAAAGGGAAGTACATTAACGAATATGTATAAGAAAAGGAAAGGATGTATTTCCCTTGGAGCTTAAAAAGATCAATGAAAGCTGCTTCTACTTTTCTTCGGCTGTCAATGTCGGGTACATAAATAAAGAAGGAGAGGGGCTGCTCATAGATACAGGGATTGATGACTCTTCTATTAAGAAAGTCTTAAAAATCCTCCAGAGTGAAAATCTGTCTTTAAATTATTGTATTATCACTCATGCACATACAGACCATTTCGGCGGAGCGTCTTACTTAAAGAAAAAGACAGACATTAGAATTTATGCTCCCATTCTGGAAAAAGCTATTATCGAAAATCCGCTAATGGAGCCTGTGTACCTTTGGAATGGAGCATTTCCGCTTAAGGAATTAAGAAGTAAATTTCTGGAAGGAAAACCAGTGGAAGTGGATGAATCAATCGTTGCGCCTGGTGATATGGAAATCGGGCCTTTCAAGTTGGAAGCCGTTCTTCTTCCAGGACATTCAATCGGGCAAGTTGGCATTATCCATAACGAAATCCTTTTTGCAGCAGACGCTTATTTCGGAAAAGAAGCACTGAAAAAACATGTGGTGCCATTTATCACAGATGCAGAACAAACCTTTCTAACCCTTGAAAAGTTGAAAAACTTAAAAGTGGAAGGGTCGGTTCCTGGTCATGGTGAGTTTGAAAAGGACTTTTCAGAAAGCATCGATGCCAATATAGAAGTACATATGGAATTGTTGAAACAGATTTTGAAGCTTTTGGATAAAAATCAAGGCAGGCACACTTTTGAAGGGCTGCTTCAAGAGTTTCTGAATATAAATGATATCGAATCACGTTCACTCGGCCAGTACCTTCTGTATCGGACAAGTTTTACAGCTTACATTACAAAATTGATTCATGATGGATCAGCAAAGGCAGCAGTAGAAAGCAATCAACTCTATATTAACCTTTGAAAAGGGCCTTAAAGGCCTTTTCGGCTTTAGGGCCTAGTCATTCAATATCCCTGCAGCAGTAATTCTTCTCCGTCTTTCCACTCACCAAATAATATCTCTTGTGAAGAAGAAAACCCCTTTTTACTTATTTCATTCAACAGCCATTTTTCATCTATTGCAATCATCTTTAAATTATCATAGAGGATTTCTCCGTCCATAATAACTGATATTGGCATAGAGGGAGATGCGGAAGCAATATTTAAATCTTGTTTTTGGAGAGGGGCGTAATCAGGTTTCTTGATTACACTCAGGCTGCCATCTGTCTCCAAGATAGCATATTCACACTCTCTGATAGAAAAGATGTCTTTGGCTCTCAGCAGCTGCTGCATTTGGTTTAAATCCAGATGATTATTTTTGATTGCTTCAAACTGGATCTGTCCCTTTCGGATGATGATGGAAGGAGTATTTTCAAGAAAGTGTCTAACTCTTCGTGAGCGCTGAGTGGTAAGTTCCGTTATAAATATTAATGCTCCCCATAATGAGATTGCAAATAGAATCTCGATTACTCCACTTTTGTCATCATATAAAGAGTTTCCTACCAATTCCCCTAGAATGATAGCTGAAATGAAGTCGAAAGGAGTAATTTGGGAGATTTGGGTTTTTCCTAATATCCTTGTTAAGATAAGCAGTGCTGCAAATCCTACAATTAATTCGGATGCAATAGCCAAAAAATTCATAACAGGTCTCCTAATATCATTAATAATAGTATTACTTCATTCTCAACAAAAGAGTACCGCTTTATTCATCTGCTCAAACAGAAAAACCGTCTCCACGTATTGGGAGACGGTTTTCTGTTAGTTCAATATCTTTTTCATGGATTTATGAGGTATCCCTGCATCAAGAAATTCATCAGATGTAACGGAGTAACCTAATCCTTCATAAAAAGGGATAGCATGGGTCTGGGCATTCAGGATCAAAGCAGGCACATCCTTGCTGCGTGCATGTTCTTCAATGAAATCCATAATGACTTTCCCTGCGCCTTTTCCGCGGGTTTTTGCCAGCACACAGATTCGTTCTACTTTTCCTTGTCCGTCCTTTAAGCGGAACCTGCCTGCGCCAACTGGTTCATTCTCATCGTATAACACGAAGTGATCCGAGGTGTTTTCAAACTCATCTATTTCTTCTTCAAGGGGCACGTTTTGCTCATGAACAAAAACTTCTTTACGCACTTCCATTGCATCTTGAAGTTCTTTATCAGTTTCAGCCAGAATCATGTTCAAAGTGATTATTCCTTTCCTAAGCGGAATGTTTCATAGACTGTCCAAGAGCCATTTTCAAGCTGATAGAGCAGGTGGAAACGGTCCACAGTTTCTTCATGGTCGATCCCTAACATGCGCAGGGAACCAAAAACATCAGAGTGTTCGTCATCAGAAAGGTTCTGAGCAACAGTAATATGAGGAACAAATGCATATTCAGGTTCATGCCCATTGAAGTCGGCAGTATGCATGTCTTTATGCAGGCCTTCCAGTTCAGGTGTCGATTCTACTTTAAAGTAAATCACATTGTTAACCGGCTGAAATGAACTGATCTTATACACCTTCATATTAAATGGATCGTATTGTTTAGCGATTTGTCTAAGCTTATCTGCTATATCTTTGATACCACTATCATCTGTGCTGAAAACATTTTTCAGAGTCAAGTGAGGCGTGATCAAAGCATAATGGGGATCGTAACGCTTCCGGTACGCATTAGCTTTATCCTGGAGCGATTTAGATGGAAAAATAACGATACCATAATTCATATAAATAGTACCTCCTTGGTCATGAAGTTCATTAAATTCAAAATAATTAAATATATCAGTTATTATATCACAAAAAAAGAGGAAATTAACATAGAGCTAAAGGTGGTATTAATGAGAGCAGGAACTTTGTCTCCTTCCCCCCTGTATTAGAGCAGCCAGAAGGCAAATAAATTTTGGATCTGGCTGCTTCTCCCACTGGCAGCTTTTCAGCAGAAATGAAAAGTGGGAAAAACCTGCGGGTTTCTCTTGAATGAGACGAAATAACAGTTACCTTTTATTATCCCATATTTAGGTCTTCCTATGAGAACATATGCTTCATCGCACGCTTCAAGTCAGGCTGCCAGTATTTCCATGTGTGGCCGCCATCGAATTCTTCATAAAAAGAGGAGAACCTTTCCTTTTTGAAAACTTCATGTAGTTCTCTATTAGGAGTCAGGAAATCTGCAGTTTCCCCGTTGGTGGTTTTCACTTCGGTTTCCTCCTTGCCGATGATATGGTAAAGGTTCAGCAGGTGAGGCTGTCCATTGCGTTTTACTGCCTCAAGTACTTTGTCATTGACATAAGGGGACTGCATGATGACTTTACCGAACGTATTAGGATACTTTAAGGCTGTCATCAGAGATACAGAGGCACCTAAGGAACTTCCCATTAACGCTCTACCCATTCCCATATGGTAAACAGGGTATTGATCATCCAGGAAAGGAACAAGCTCGTGCGCCAGGAAGCGGATATACGCAGCATTCTGCTCGCCATCAGGATGATACTTTCTTCTCCTGTCATGAACATCCTTATAAGGTATTCCAACAATGATCATGTTTTCAACTTCCTGACCGCCGATTAATTCATCAGCCAGCCGTGGAAGTCTGCCAAGCTGAAAGTAGTCCTTCCCGTCTTGGCAGATCAATAACGCGTGCTTATAGAGTGGTGAATAAGAGGGGGGCAAATAGACAAGCATATTTATTTCTTCATTCAATTCCTTGCTGAAGAGGCTGATTTCGTTGATTGTTCCTCTAGAAGAAGTCATTTTTATACCTCCAATGGATAGATTCCAATTTCAAATTCGGCCAATAATATAGCCTTCCAAAAAAGATTGTACCATACTCTATTTCCAAAATCCCTGCAACCGCTCACAAATGAAAGTATTTAGGTGGATAGGTTTAAAACCCGCCAGCTGGAGAAAAAGAAAAGAGGCTGATAGTTTTATAATGCATTAATTGTCAGTATAATATGAAAAAAGAGATATACAGACTTAGGAGGAAAAATAATGACTAAAATTGTTCATTCAAAAGATGTTACATATGCAGCCAGACAAAAACTGGAAGAGCGGGGCGTGTCGATACAGGATATAGCGGAGATTGTCTATCAAATGCAGTACCCTTACCACCCTGAACTCGAAATGGAGGACTGCATTGCAAGTGTTGAGAAAGTTTTGCTGAAGAGGGAAATTCAGCATGCAATCCTGGTAGGAATTGAACTTGATGTACTGGCAGAGAATAAGCAGCTATCAGAACCGCTTCAATCTATAGTAGAAACGGATGAAGGCCTTTTCGGTGTCGATGAAACCATTGCGCTTGGTGCTTCATTAGGATACGGAAGTATAGCTGTAACCACATTTGGCCACCTGGATAAAAATAAAATCGGCGTTATACGGAAACTGGATACGAAAAACGGAAACGGAGTGCATACCTTCCTCGATGATATGGTCGCAAGTATCGCAGCCAATGCAGCGTCCAGGATTGCACACCGCCTGCGTGACATTGAAGAGCAATTCACTGATGAAGAAATAAAAGCGCATGATGAGGAGGAAATCATAGGGTAGAAGAAATCCCGCTAGTTGGTTAGCGGGATTTTTGTATGGACTTAGAAAACACAGGCGGAACACTTCACACTGGCGCTGGGAAAAAGCAAGGCATCAGAATTTCAGAATGTCTGTGTCCTGTTATTCTGGTGTTTCTTTGATGACTCATATTTATTGAGCAGAGATGGCCGGGGAACTCTGTCTGCTGGGAAAGCAGCCAGGATATTTTCCATGTTGAATGTCCGGATCTGATTCCTCAAGTAACAATAAGCTGTCAGGGATTCCTTCTCTGTTTTTAGAATATAGATGGTTCTTTTACTGAACACATCTTCATCCGTTTTATAGATAATCTCAAGAGGAGTGTGATTGTGATATGCCTTACGTATGACCTTCTCCAAAACCGTCGCTCCTTTTTTCTGGAGTTTTTAATAGTATACACGAACATGCGTTCTTTTATGCGTGATTTATTAAAAAAAGTTCAAAAGGTATATTGACAAGCAATGAAATTTTCATATAATAGAATATGTAGCTCAAACAAATTGACTGCCAGGATCTGATAGTTCAGCGGGAGAATACATCCTTGACAGGGATGGGGTCGGGGGTTCGAATCCCTCTCAGATCATACCAAAAAGGCGCTGCTTCTAATGAAGCAGCGCCTTTTTTTCTTAGCTGTTTTCGCATATATGAATGCTTTCGATAAAATCCCAGGAGCCGGATTTTTCCCCTTGGTACCAATAATTTTCTCTCGAAACGGGAAGAGCAGGTATTTTCTTTCATTATCTAAAGTTTATTTCAGTGTAATATGGTTGTTTTTTTCGGAATTTGTATCAAGCAGCAACAAAGTTCACGAAAAGTAATGGGTTCTGTTTTCGAGTGCAAAATAAAAATCACACATCAAAAAGAGGGCCAAATCGCATCGATTTTGACACTCCTTTTTCCTTGGTTTAACGGTATTCTAGCTGGTTAATCTGTTCAATTGGTAATACAAAATGCAACCTAAATAGCAAATGACAGAACTTTTTGTTCTTAAAAATTTTGGAACAATTTCCTATGCACTTTCATTCCCAATATTATAATAAGCGAAAGTATTTATAGAAAGTCAGCAATGATTTGATTGGCACGGAAGGAGCGTGACCTCCTGCGGGACTAGCGTGACAGGTGAGACCAAGGTTACGTACCCACTGGAACGTAACCCCACAGGCGAATCTAGCTCTAGCGGCCAGCGACTAGCAGATTTCGGTCTCTCTCCTTGCTAATCTAGCTGCAAGGCCCAACGGCTAGCGTACTTCCCTGCCTCCTCCTTGCGAATCCAGTTCCGAGGTCCCAACGGCTAGCAGATTTCGGTCTCTCTCCTTGCGATAAGTCATCATCAACTCACTTTGTTCGTTGTGATTCCTTTATCTCATACGAGAGCCCTACAATCTGTACGCCGCTAAGCGGGACCTCTCCACTTTATAAGATAAGTCAACATCAACTCACTACGTTTGTTGTGTTTCCTTTATCTCATGCGGAGTCAGTCCAGTCCGTACGCCGCTGAGCTGGGCCTTTCCACTTTATATAGATAAGTCATCATCGAATCGCTTAAGCTCTTCGTGATTCCTTTATCTCATGCGAGAGCCCTAAAATCTGTACGTCGCTGAACGGCCGCTTCCGCTTTTTATGAAGCCGAGGAGGCTCACTGCACGCCCCGCGGAGTCACGCACCTGGAGTGGAAATCAATAGACATTGTTTTTGGTTGTGAATAACTCAACCATTTCTTTGAATAATTAGAAGTTTGTACTTCAAAACAGAACCCGATATACGAAAAGAGTCTTTTCTTTTACAATTTGGTCCTGACATCCCAAAGCTCAGGAAAAAATCTGTGATCCAATACCTTTTTCAGATAACCTACCCCGGCAGAACCTCCAGTGCCTTTCTTATGCCCAATGATCCTTTCAACTGTTTTCATATGGCGGAAACGCCACTGCTGAAGCCAGTCTTCGATATCGATGAGTTTTTCAGCCAGTTCATAAAGGTCCCAGTGCTCATCAACATTTTTGTATACTGTAACCCATGCGTCTTCAACTGATGAATGAGATGCATATGGAGCAGTGAAATCCCTATTAATTACTTCTTCAGGAATATCCAGCCCAGCCCGGGATAAAGCAAGGATGGATGCATCATATATACCGGGCTTCTTGTATGCCTCAAGAAGTTTTTTATGAAGCTTAGGGTCTTTCTTATAAATTTCCAGCACATGCTTGGTTTTGTATCCGAGCATGAATTCAATCATGCGGTATTGGTACGACTGGAATCCTGAAGCCTGTCCCAGCTTTTCGCGAAACTCCATATACTCAGCAGGAGTCAAAGTGGACAGGACATCCCAGGCCTGGATGATTTGGGATTGTATTTTTGAAACCCTCGACAGCATTTTAAACGCAGGCGACAGTTCCCCTTTTTGAATGGATTCGATACTGGCATCCAGTTCGTGCAAAATGAGTTTCATCCATAATTCACTCACCTGGTGGATGATGATGAACAACATTTCATCATGATGGCCCGACAACCTTTTTTGACTGGTCAGCAGAGAATCCAATTGCAAATAATCTCCGTAAGTCATTTTTTCCAGAAAGTCAGTATGAATGTCCTTATCAAAAATGTCTTCATTCTTTGTATCTCCCATGTTTTCCCCTCCTGATTATGTAAAAGCATTCGTATGATTGGTTAGCGGCCCCTATTTAACAAATTTCGATTAAAAGCGCAAAACTCCTTTAAAAGAATGAATTAATTCTCTTTTGACCTGGCCGCCTTTTCTACTCCTTTTGTTTGATTCTCTGCCCATGGCCGGGGTTCTCGCTATCTGGCAGCAGAAAATGTCTTTATCGCAGCTGTGCTCCATCAACCAGTTTATTGTGATCACCCGCAGCTTTTGCCGTTCTATAAGACCAGTCCGCCTTGGAGAGAGGGTGATGTAATAATGAGGGGCAGGCTTTGGCATTTATGCCGGTCTGCTTTTAGGCTATAATGGAACAAAAGGGGAAAGGAGATTGATTATATGACTACATATCCAAACACAAAAAGTACGATGGAGCTGATCAAACAGCTTGTATCCATCCCAAGCCCATCAGGGAATACAAATACGATTATTTCTTTCGTAGAGGACTATTTAAAGGACACTGGCTATGAAATGTACAGAAACAGAAAAGGCGGCTTGATCCTCAGTATCCCGGGTGAGGATGGCAGCAGACACAGAATGCTGACCGCTCATGTTGATACTCTGGGAGCTATGGTCAAAGATATCAAAAGCGACGGCCGCCTGAAATTGTCCATGATCGGAGGTTTCCGCTGGAATGCTGTCGAAGGGGAATACTGTACCATTGAAACTTCATCCGGCAAAACATTTTCCGGTACCATCCTTATGCACCAGACCTCAGTTCACGTATACAAAAATGCAGGCGATGCGAAGCGTGATGATGTGAATATTGAAGTGCGCATTGATGCAAAAGTTTCTAATCCGGCAGAAGTAAGAGAGCTGGGGATCGAAGTCGGGGACTTTGTCTCGTTTGATCCACGTGCAGAAATCACGGAGAGCGGCTACATTAAATCAAGACACCTTGATGATAAGGCAAGTGTGGGCATGCTCCTTCAATTAATTAAAAAGTAAAAGAAGATAATATTACATTGCCCTATACTACCCACTTCCTTATCTCCAACAACGAAGAGATCGGGTACGGAGGAAACTCCAATATTACACCTGAGACGGTGGAATACCTGGCTGTTGATATGGGGGCACTCGGGGATGGACAGTCCTCTGACGAATATACTGTTTCCATCTGTGCGAAAGACTCCAGCGGTCCGTATCATTTAGGCTTAAGGCAGCACCTGGTCAATCTTGCTAAAGAAAATGACATAGACTACAAGGTGGACATTTATCCTTATTACGGGTCTGATGCATCAGCCGCCATCCGTGCCGGCCATGATATCATTCATGGACTAGTAGGAGCAGGGATCGATGCATCCCATGCTTATGAAAGAACCCATGAATCTTCCTTATTCCACACTGAAAAACTGCTTTATCATTATGTTCAATCGTCGATGACAGAGTAAGAAGAATAGTATAGAGGGAGCCCGCTAATGCAGGCTACCTCTTATTTATTGTCCCTATGTCTGCAATCGACAATATCCGGGGCGTGACTGTCACTGAGAGGAAATATATTGTAATCAGCTCTTTTTCGACCATTTTTGTTTAGATCTTTTTTAGAAGGTTAATACACTAATGTAAGCTTCTTAAAGCTAAATACTAAACTTTTTATAAGGAGAGTGTTTAGATTGGCAAACAACAGAAATGATTCTAAGAACAATGGTAAGATGTCACGCGAAGAAGCAGGACGTATGGGCGGTAATGCTACAAGCCGCAATCATGATAAGGAATTCTACCAAGACATCGGAGAAAAAGGCGGCGAAGCGACAAGCAGCTCCCATAACAAAGAGTTTTATCAAGACATTGGAGAAAAAGGCGGAGAAACAACAAGCCGCAATCATGACAAAGAGTTCTATCAAGACATCGGAGAAAAAGGCGGAGAAGCGACGAGCCGCAGCCATGACAAAGAGTTTTATCAGGATATCGGAGAAAAAGGCGGCGAAGCCACAAGCCGAAACCACGATAAGGACTTCTATCAGGATATTGGCAGAAAAGGCGGAAACCGCAATAGCGATTCCTGATGAGTGAAAATGGCTTTGTCCTTTTATAGAAGAAGTATATGAAATAAGGTATTACAACCTGAAGAGATCTCTGCCGGATTA
Organism: Bacillus sp. P14.5; assembly: GCF_003316765.1. Classification (GTDB taxonomy): domain Bacteria; phylum Bacillota; class Bacilli; order Bacillales; family Bacillaceae_B; genus Rossellomorea. The sequence goes on from NZ_NIJF01000113.1 coordinate 67,782, forward strand.
GGCAGGGATCTTCTTTTTAGAAGTCTCTTTTCTACAAGTTGGCTGCTTATGAGTGCTGGTTGATCCTCCCCGCCTTTTACGAAGCGGAAATCCATTACTCTTAAAAACAGCTGCTATCTTTGGAAAGGCTCTTTTCGTACAGGAGATTTTCTGGGTAAGCAAGAAGAAAAGAGTTTTTCCCCCGTTTAAAGAGAGCGAATCTTTGTATGCGGGAAGGATCCTACACATGGAATATTTTCGAAAGCTACAATAAATGCTAAAACACTCTATTTAAGTAACGGGTTCTGTTTTCGAGTACAAAATAAAAATTACATATCAAAAGGAGTACCAAATCGCATCGATTTTGACAATCCTTTTTCCTTGGTTTAACGGTATTCTTGCTGGTTAATCTGTTCAATTGGTAATACAAAATGTAACCTAAAAAGCAAATGACAGAACTTTTTGTTCTTCAAAATTTGTGGCACGATTTCCTTTGCACTTTTATTCCCATATTAATATAAAGGAGAGTATATATTTTAAGGAAGTCAGCAATGATTTGATTGAAACGGAAGGTGTGTGACCTCCTGCGGGACTAGCGTGACAGGTGAGACCCCACAGGCGAAGCCGAGGAGGCTCACCGCACGCCCCGCGGAGTCACGCACCTGGAGTGGAAATCAATAGACATTCTTTTTGGGTGTGAATAACTCAACCATTTCTTTGGATAATTTGAAGTTTGTACTTCAAAACAGAACCCGTTACTATTTAAGAGGCTTTTTTGTTTTAGAATAAGATTTCACCTTACCCCCTTTACGTAGGAGGATTGGAGCGTAAATCCTTTAATTCTCAACTTCCACAATCTTTGCGAAAAAAACGTTGCGAAAACAGCCCTTTAGAACGAAAATGAAGGGAAAAAGGACGTTTCTGTTGAAATTTAAAGTAAGATGGAAATATACTGGAAAGGAATAATGAGGTGAACGTATGAATAATCTGTTTTCAATAGGTGATTTACCGAGAGGCAAAAATAATTGCATAACAGATGTCGAGGGTGTGAGAGTGGGGCATGTCACTTTGTCAGAAAACCGTGAAAATGGTGAAAAGATCCAGACAGGTGTAACCTCCATCCTCCCGCATGGCCAAAATTTATTTCTCCAGAAAGTACGCAGCGCCAGCTATGTCATTAACGGATTCGGTAAAACTGCCGGTCTCATCCAAGTTGATGAATTGGGTCTGATTGAATCCCCGATTATGCTGACGAATACATTTTCGGTAGGGAATGTATGGCAGGGCACCCTGGAATATATGCTCGATCAAACTCCAGAGATTGGGGAAAGTACCGGATCGGTGAACATTGTTGTCGGAGAATGTAATGACAGTTATCTTAATTCAGTTAGGCTTCAGGCAGTGAAGCCGTCTCATGCAGTGCAAGCCATCAGAGCTGCAACCACAGCCCCTTCTGAGAATGGAGCTGTAGGGGCGGGGGCAGGAACGCTGTGCCTGGGATTTAAAGGTGGAATCGGAACCTCCTCAAGAATTATTAAAGCAGGAGAGGAGACATTCACAGCAGCGAGCCTGGTACAAACCAATTTTGGCAGAAGGGAAGAAAATCATTTCCTGGCTGAACGTCTTAATCCAACTAAAGAAAAGCTCCCAGATGGGTCGATCATGATCATACTTGCTGTGGATGTCCCTATGTCAGACAGACAGTTAAAAAGATTAGCCAAAAGGGCTGTAGTGGGTCTTTCCAGGTCAGGCAGCAGTATCCATCATGGAAGCGGTGATGTCGTCATTGCTTTTACTACTGAAAATAGAGTGGAACATCAGCAAGAAGGAATGTTTGAAGAGATGAAAATGATCAGAGAGGATCATCCAGTCATGAATGACATCTTTAAGGGAGCGGCTGAAGCGGTCGAAGAAGCCATTTTTTCATCAATTTATTATGCGGAAGATACAGAGGGTAGGAAAGGGAGAAGTGCCCCTTCTTTTGGCAGACACTTTAATTGCTGAAAATGCCTCTAGGAAAGAGTGCTCTTTTTCTTCTCAATTTCCCGGTGGTAATATACAATAGAAGGTAAATGATTTCAACAACACATTGTGAGGTTAGTAAATATGAATACATATGAATTGTTATCAACTTTAAAAGTGAAGACCATTTATGGAGAGCTTCCTTCAAATATATCCTACTTACATGTTGATTCACGAAAGGTCCAACACGGTGACATTTTTATTTGTACCAGGGGCTTTACAGTGGATGGCCATGATTACGCTCATGATGCCGTTGAAAAGGGAGCGGTTTTAATCATAGCTGAAAAGCAGCTCGATATCGATTTGGAAAAGGCGGCACTTGTCGTTGTAAAGGATACCTTCAAAGCGATGGGGCAGCTTGTCAATAAATACTATGATTATCCGTCCTTGAAGCTGAATGTATTTGGTGTGACAGGGACAAACGGAAAAACCTCCGTGACAAACCTGATCCATTCCATCCTGCGAAAGGACGGCCAGCGTTCCGCACTTTCCGGCACTATCGGTTTTGATTTGAATGGAGAGTTATTTCCGAGTGAGAACACGACATGTGATGTCATGACCAATCAGGAAATGATTCAGAAGGCATTGGACAGGGATATCGAGAATATGGTATTGGAAGTTTCTTCACATGGGCTTACCCTAGGCAGGCTTTGGGGAGTGGATTTTGATGTGGTCACATTCACGAATCTCAGTCACGATCATCTGGATTATCATCAGACCATGGAGCACTATGGGTATGCAAAAGGGTTGCTTTTTTCTCAGTTAGGCCAAGATTTATCCAAGCCTAAGTATGCAGTTCTCAATAGTGATGATGAATGGTATGACAGATATTCTAAAATGACAGCTCATGAGATCATCAGTTACGGTCTCGAATCCTATGCAGACTTTAAAGCCGAAGAAATCAGCTATTATAACGATTTGACCGTTTTCACACTTCATTCACCTGAAGGAGTATACCAAGTCGAATCCAAGCTGCTCGGTAAATTTAATGTATACAATATTCTCGCTGCCATGGCGAGTCTGTTCGCAAAAGGTATGCCGGTAGAGAAACTGGTGAAGATCATCAAGGAACTTCCACCTGTCAATGGCCGTATGGAAAAGGTAGCTTCCGATGCGCCGCTATCGATGTATATTGACTATGCCCATACTCCTGACGCTATAGAAAATGCTATTCAATCTGTGCTTCCTTTCAAGGAGAATAAAATTATCTTCCTTGTCGGAACAGGGGGAAATAGAGATAAATCCAAACGCCCGGCAATGGCCGAGAAGGCTTCCATAGCGGATTATGTGATCTTGACTACCGATGATCCGCGTTATGAAAGTTATGACAGTATCGTCAACGATCTTGGAAAAGGGATGAGGCATGAGAATTTTGCGCTGATCGGTGATCGCGAAGAAGCCGTTCAACACGCAATCGATGTAAGCGAACCTGGTGATATCATCATTTTTGCCGGTAAGGGCCATGAAGATTATCAAATCATCGAAAATACTAAGTATCCGCACAGTGACAAGGAGATTGCCATTCAGCGCTGTAAAGAGAAATACGGTATATAAAAAGCCAAGGAGTTCCTTGGCTTTTTTTTTGCGGCTGTTTTCGTGGGTTTTTCCTCTGTACACAATCGGCTCTTTTTGTCGAAAGCCTTTTACAATTGCCGGCTTGTAATCTTAAACTTCTTTAGTTTGGGCTCTTTTCGTAAACTTTGTTGCTTTTAAAATGAGTTGGTAAGGTAAATCACCTTTAATATCCTGGTAAGCAAGAAAGAAAAGAGCTGCTCACTCTGCTTAGAGAGAAAACATCATTATCCTGGGAAAAATCCGGCTCTTGGGATTTTTCCGAAAGCAACAATGTATGCGAAAACAGTCTTAGTTTATGAAGGTGAAGATTACGCCGCTGGAACTTTAGATCCTTGCGCTGCTTTTATTGGATCATTTTAAACGTGTTGGCAGCGTCATCCGTTTTCGGATTGCATCAGCTCTGTATCATTCCTATGCTGCATGGCGTAGATATGTGAAAGCTCCTCCGTTAAATCCTGGATAGAAAGCAATTCATAAAGCAAAATGGTTTCTGTCGAGAAAAAATGGTGATGGTCGTTTTCTTTGACTTCTTTTAATTGTGAGCGGATATCCCAGAATTCTTCAAGAAGATCCTTGTATTTATGATAATGCTCCTTTGAAATAAAATGTGCGGGGTCCTGGATGATCTCTACCAATGACTGTACAGCGGCAATAACCTTCGTCTGCTTCTCCTCATCCCACTTGATATCGTGCTGGGGAAGAAGGATTAGATTGCCTAAGTGATAATGAATTTGTCTTAATATACTCATTTTTTATTTTCGTAATGGAATAATTTCATATCTTTCCGGCTGTGGCGGTGGTATTTCCATTCCTTTCGCTGATACCGGCAGAGCTTCTCAATCGTATCCATCGATTTATTCACTTCCTGAAATGAGATACGAGTCTTGAATTCCGTCTGTTTAGCCAGAACTAGCTCGATTACCCTGCTTTCAAGAAGGTTTCCTGTTTTTACAAATAAATTGTGAATCATCGTAGTGATCCGCGGTGAATAATTTGGGGGAAGAACAAAGATATTGACAAGTGTGGATATGATAAGGCCGATGCTCGTTGAACCCAATCTGGATACGAAGGATAAAAGGTAATGATCATTTGTAGTGGGTATCATCGCGACAGCAGTCAACGTAGCGACTAGCATGCCATCCTCCAAATGCAGTTTATGACATATGACAATGGTGAACAAGGTAGCCAGAGTATAAGTTACCGGGGTATCACCAAATAGGGATGTAAAGAGAATGGCCAGCGCAGCCCCTATGGCGGAAGCGGGAAAACGGATCAGGCCTTTTCTGATAGAATCCGCAGCAGTAGGTTCAACTGTCACAATGGCTGTAATCACAGCAAAAGCCGTCGGAAGATTAAGCCAATAACAGATGAGGGCCGTCACAAAAACAGCGATGGCCGTTTTGATCACTCTGCCTCCAATGATGTTGAATTTCTTTATCTTAAACATAGAAAATCTCCTTTTTCTCCAGCTTTCAGTATAGAAAAAGTTGAGTTAGAAAGCAAAAAACAAAAAGAGGCTGGGACAAAACCTTATAAAAAGCTCTTTTCAAAAGAATGTGTCTGAGTATAAAGAAAGGATTTCCGCTCCAGGTGCACGACTCCGCGGGGCGGGCGCTGAGCCTCCTCGGCTTTGCCTGCGGGGTCTCACCTGTCCCGCTAGTCCCGCAGGAGGTCGCACACCTTCCGCTCCAATCCGCCTACGATCAGGAACTGGCGGATAACCTAATCTAAAAAATAACATGTTTAAGGTAAGAGCCTAATAACAAAACCGCATGAGATCAAGTATATAACCTTAATCTCATGCGGTTTTATTTTCGATGATTTCTACTTGCATCAATTAGTTTTCTACTTTTGTCCCAGCCTCTTTTACTCTTTATTACTAATAACTCTTTGTATTGTTGTTTATAGCAGATTACTTACACAAACATACCCGCAATGGCCGCGCTCAGCAGTGAAGCAAGTGCTCCAGCTGCGATGGCTTTCAAACCTAGACGCGCGATGTCTTTCCGGCGGTTAGGGGCAAGGTTGCCAAGTCCTCCAAGAAGGATGCCAAGTGAAGAAAGGTTGGCAAAGCCGCAAAGAGCGAAACTGATGATAGCAACAGTTTTTTCGGACAGATCCCCAATCTGAGGAGCAAAATTTGAATAAGCAACAAATTCATTGATGACCAGCTTCTGGCCAATGAAATTCCCGGCAAGGACCGCTTCGCCCCAAGGTACCCCTATTGCAAATGCCAAAGGAGCGAAAACATACCCAAGTATTAATTCCAGAGACAGGTTGTCGATTCCGAACAATCCGCCGAATAAACCGAGAATACCGTTGATTAATGCAACAAGCGCGATAAATGCAAGAAGCATTGCTCCGATATTCAATGCCAGTTGAAGTCCGACTGAAGCTCCTCTTGCGGCAGCATCAATCACGTTCGTGGACTCAGAGTCCGTTTCCATTTCAAATTCTTTGGGCTCTGGCTTATCGTCCGTTTCAGGAATAAACAACTTCGCCATTACCAAGCCGGCTGGAGCAGCCATGAAGCTTGCCGCAAGCAAATACTCAAGCGGCACGCCGAGCAATGAGTAGCCGATTAAGACCGAACCGGCTACTGAAGCAAGTCCTCCTGTCATGACAGCAAACAATTCGGATTCTGTCATTTTAGGAAGGAAAGGGCGTACAACTAATGGAGCCTCGGTCTGGCCGACAAATATGTTTGCAGCAGCCGACATGGATTCCGCTTTCCTCGTTCCAAGAAGCCAGGAAAGTCCTCCACCCAAGATGAAAATGAACACCTGCATGATTTTCAGATAATACAATACTGATATCAATGAAGAAAAGAAAATGACTACAGGCAGAACGTTGAATGCAAATACAAAAGCTATATTCGAATCATCTGTGAACAATCCGCCGAACAGGAAGTCGATGCCTTCGTTGGAGTAGTTGATAATATTATTGACTACTTTCGTAAATCCTTCCAATACCGATTGTCCCCAGCCTGTTTCCAAAACGATAAAAGCAAAGAACAGCTGAATGGCAAGGCCGCCAAGTACCGTCCTCCAGTTGATGGAACGCTTATGCGTGGAAAAGATGAATGCTATGGCCATAACAACCAAAATACCTAAGATACCCCAAATATACTGCAAATCTCTCACCTCTTATGTAATATTCTTGCTAGGATAGTAAGATTACTTTAAAATTTTCTTCATGTAAACCCTTAATTTGCACTTTTTGTCGAAAGCATTCTTAGTATGTTGAATTTCAGGCATTTTATCCAAGATACCAATATAATAATGAGGAAAAGGTGGAACAATTCTGAAATATTGCCTTGAGTTGGAGGGCAGTGGAAACGGGATATCTGTGCATTTCTTAAACTTTACTGTGTTTTCATTTGAATTCCTAAATTTCCGTAAATAGTGATCAAATGAGAAATCAGTTTCTTCTGCGTTTGATGAGAAACTCCTTAGTATCGAGAAGCGTCTTTTAGAAGGTTCATTTCAAAAAGAATGTTGCTTTGAAGGTTTTTTCTTCCTCCCCTTTTACGGAGAAGGATTGGAGCGGAAGGCGTACGGCCTTCTGCGGGATTAGCGGGACAGGTGAGACCCCCATTCTAGTTGCAGCGCCCAGCCCCTCTGTGTCAAATAACCCAAAGCCAATAAAAGGGAAGACCGCCTTTTTTCCGCTTTGGAACATTTGCCTGTCGGGCCTGATCAGGGCGCTTCAACTTTTTATACAGGTGAAGCCGAGGAGGCTCAACGCCCGCCCCGCTGAGTCGTGCGCATGAAGCGGAAATCCATTCCTTTTAAACATCCACAATCTTTGCAAAAGAGCCTTTGATAATAACCAGAAGGCTCTTAACTTAGGAATGTTCCGGCAGCATGCATGAAACCAGCAAATAAGATAACAGCCTGTTTAAAAACCGGCTGTGGATAAAATACTATTCCCTTTAATCATTAATTCAATCGTTCATACAAGAATTAAAAAAGAAAGGATGATCAGGATGAAAATAAGAAAAAGCTTTGCTGGAGGAAGGGAACGAAAAGTCTTCATTTACGAGAATAAAAAAGAGGAGTACTTCATGGTGGCCATTCCTGATATTGGATGGTCGATTGATTTTACATATGAAAGCGATATGCTGAAGGAGAAACTGGAGCACTCAATATCCTCTAACAGAATTACGGTCGAGGAGTCAACTGAACTGGCATCCCGGATTTATAATTGGACAAGGGAAATGTAGTTTAGGTTTCAGTTTATATTGCAAACAGGAGCAGGAAAGAATATGATGAAGAGTGAGATTTTAAAGATGAGAGGGTTATTTTTTCATGAATAAACTAAAAGATGAAGTTCTTTCGAGAAGAACGTTCGCTATAATATCGCATCCCGATGCCGGGAAAACCACTTTAACTGAGCAGCTGCTGCTATTCGGCGGTGCCATCAGGGACGCCGGAACGGTTAAAGGAAAGAAAACAGGAAAGTTTGCGACCTCCGACTGGATGGAGATCGAGAAGCAGAGAGGAATTTCAGTGACTTCTTCCGTCATGGCATTTGACTACGACGGCTATCGTGTCAACATCTTGGATACTCCTGGTCACCAGGATTTCAGTGAAGATACATACCGGACACTGATGGCAGTGGACAGTGCTGTCATGATCATTGACTCTGCAAAAGGTATAGAAGCACAGACTATCAAGCTGTTTAAAGTCTGCCGAATGAGAGGAATTCCAATCTTTACCTTCATTAATAAACTGGACCGCCAAGGAAGAGAACCTCTTGAGATTCTTGAAGAATTGGAAGAAGTACTGGAGATCGATTCCTACCCTATGAATTGGCCGATTGGGATGGGAAAAGAATTCCTTGGTATCTATGACAGACATCATAATCGTATTGAACAATTCAGGGTGGAAGAGGAAGAAAAGTTCCTTCCCCTTGACGAAAACGGAGAACTTATTGGTGATAAAGAGCTGAAGTCATCCGGGCTTTATCAGCAGGCGCTTGAAGATGTCCAGCTGTTGAATGAGGCAGGAAACGACTTTTCCAAAGAGAAAATTGCCAATGGAACACTGACGCCTGTCTTCTTCGGAAGTGCGTTGACGAACTTCGGTGTCCAGACATTCCTGGAAACCTATCTGCAGTTCGCACCTTCTCCTCAGCCGAGGAAAGCCGATGTGGGAGCAGTGGATCCGGTAAAAGAAGAATTTTCCGGATTCATCTTCAAAATCCAGGCTAATATGAATCCCGCTCACCGGGACCGCATAGCGTTCGTCCGGATTTGTTCAGGGAAGTTCGAAAGAGGGATGAGCGTTACCCTCTCAAGAACGGGGAAATCAATTAAGTTGTCGCAGTCCACACAATTCCTGGCTGATGACCGGAGTACAGTGAATGAAGCGGTCAGCGGCGACATCATCGGACTGTATGATACTGGAACGTATCAAATAGGCGATACAATTGTGGAAGGCAAAGAACTTCTTCAGTATGAGAAGCTTCCTCAATTTACACCAGAGCTGTTCATGCGGGTCACGGCAAAGAATGTCATGAAACAGAAACACTTCCACAAAGGCATTCATCAACTGGTTCAGGAAGGCGCCATCCAGTTATACAAAACATTGAGAACTGAGGACATCATCATCGGGGCCGTTGGACAGCTTCAATACGAAGTGTTCGAACACCGTATGAAAAATGAATACAATGTCGATGTCATCATGGAAAACATCGGAGGAAAAATCGCGCGCTGGATTGAAAACGAATCAGATGTAAAAGATTCAATGTCCAGTTCCCGAAGCCTGCTGGTAAAAGACAGGCATGACCGTCTGGTATTCTTGTTTGAAAATGATTTTGCCATGAGGTGGTTCCAGGATAAGAATCCTGAAATCAAGCTGTACAGTTTGTTATAAGTTTGAGTTTTTAAAAGCAGAGGGAGATGTTTTTTCCTCTGTTTTTTTGTTGTCTTTTTGAGTAAGTGTTGCGGCTCCTCAAATCAAGGGGAGTCAATTACCAAGCAGCTAACCTGCTGTCCAGAAGTAATAAAATTTTACGAAGAAATTTATAGGAAGGAAAATGAATATGGTATAAAATGGACAAGAAAGGAGAGATGCTAATTGATATTGAAAAAAAGAGTAGAATCTGAGGAATTGAAGTTATTGAAATATTTGAATGCCAGAACTTCGCTGTCAAAAAAGGACCAAAAATCGTTAATTGCTTCTGAAAAAGGATACCAGGGAGAAGGGATGTTTGATGAATGGGCCCTGCCCCTGGAAAATGAGCTGGCGTTCCTGAACGATTTGCTGCTGGAACATCAGGGCTCGATATTCCAAATAGATTCCTGCGCCCTGGCCTCTAAAACAATCTTCCACTTTGAAGTGAAAAACTTTGAAGGAGATTACCAGATTAAAAACGGTAACTGGATCAGCCCCTCCGGTGAAGAAAAGAAAGATCCCTTGATTCAATTGAAAAGGACGTCATCACTGATTCGCCAGTATACACAGCAACTTGGATTTCACTACAATGTAGAATCATATCTTATTTTTATTAACCCCGAGTTTTACCTTTATAACGCTCCCGATAACCCTTCCATTATTTATCACCCACAGTTAAACAGGTTCATGAATAACCTTCAGAGCCGGTCTCTGAAGGTTAGTAAATCAGATTTGAAACTTGCGGAAAAATTGCGTTCACAACATATTCTGGAATCTCCTTATCTGCGGCTTCCTAAATATAGTTTTGAGGATTTGCAGAAAGGGATTCTTTGTCCGGGGTGTCATGGGTTTTATGAGGCAGGGTCAGGAGTATCGCTTGTTTGTCATAGATGTGGGCAAAAGGAACTTAAGACAGCAGCTATCGTAAGGACGGTTGAGGAGTTCATTCTCTTATTTCCCGAAGAAAAACTGACCACTAATAAGATACAGGTCATGTGTGGGATTATAAGCGATAAAAAGGTTATTAGAAAGGCTCTTTCTAGACATTTTACAATGAAGGGATATGGAAAACATTCGTATTATTTAAGAATAAAGCAAAATGAATCTTATAGAGACCCAAGAACATTAAAAAGTGCAGGGAAGCGGTCCCAAGGAAGCTTTTAGAGACCCAAGAAACTTGAAAATAGCAGGGGAGAGGTCTCAAGGAGGCTTCTAGAGACCCGAGAATCTTGAAAATGGCAGGGAAGAGGTCTCAAGGGAGCTTCTAGAGACCCGAGATTCTTGAAAATGGCAGTGGAGAGGTCTCAAGGAAGCTCTTAGAGACCCAAGAACATTGGAAATGGCCGGGAAGAGGTCTCAAGGAGGCTTCTAGAGGCCCGAGAATCTTGAAAATAGCAGGGAAGAGGTCTCAAGGAA
>NZ_NIJF01000102.1 GCF_003316765.1 Bacillus sp. P14.5
ACCATGAATCCAATTCCCGCGGCCAGCCGCGCGGAGTCGTTCGCCTGGAGCGGAAAATCCATTAATTCTCAATAGCCGCACTCTTTGCGAAAAGAGCGGTCCACGCCATTTGGAGAGAAACCTCATAGTATCCAGGGGTGAAATCAGGCTCTTAGGATTTTACCGAGAGCAGCAATCTATACGAATACTGCTATTTTAGCATGAAGCTTCAGTATACTTTCTTTATAGGAATAAAAGAAAAGTGCCGTTTAAAATATAGGAAAGAGAATTATTATAAGAGGAGCAGGCACACCTCTGTGTGTGTACTCCTGAACTATAATCCTTTAAGGTCACTAAAGCAGTCCTAATTATACTAGCAAATTCTAAAAATGTCTCCCCTAAAAGATTATTCGCTGAATTAAAATATTATTTACTTTTGTTTTATAGAAAGGAGAGGACTTATGAAAATAGATATTATCGGTGATATCCATGGTTGTTTTGACGAATTTAAAGAGTTGACGGGCAAGCTTGGATACCAGTGGAATTCAGGGATTCCGATCCACCCTGATGGCAGACTGCTTGGATTTGTGGGAGACTTAACAGACCGCGGTCCCAACTCCCTGAAAGTGATTGAAACGGTTTGGAAGCTGGTGAAAAATAAACTGGCTTACTATGTTCCGGGGAATCACTGCAATAAGCTGTACCGCTACTTTCTGGGGAACAAGGTCAAGATTCTCCATGGCCTTGAAACAACCATTGAGGAATTAGGCAGGCTTACGGAAAAAGAAATGGCACGATACAAGAAGATGTTCATTGAGCTATATGAAAATGCACCACTCTATCAACAGCTTGATTCAGGGAATTTAATTATTGCCCATGCCGGAATCAAAGAGGAACTCATTGGCAAGCAAAATAAGAAGGTTAAAACGTTCGTCCTGTATGGAGACATCACAGGAGAAACTAACGAAGACGGCACTCCTGTACGAGAAGGGGTAACTGGGCATTCGATTATAAAAGGGGAGCCTATATTGTGTATGGACATACACCATTTTCTGAAGTGAGAAACATTAACCGGACCTATAACATTGATACCGGTGCCGTATTCGGCGGAAAGCTTTCCNCCTTTTCATACCCGGAGATGACAACTGAAAGCGTAAAATCGAGCATGCCTTATACGGCAGAAAAATTTCGTGATGTTAACCCTGATAAATAAGAACATGGAGAGCCCGTTCAGCGCATACTAAGATAAACATAGGGTCTCCCTGCTCTTCCAGTATGGAAGCCAAGAGTAATCTTCCTAACCTCCAAATTGCAAAATCAAAACCACCAGTGAGAACTGGTGGTTTGCTCTGCGGCTTGAATCCCCTCTTACCGGCTTAGCGCAAAAGACCCGCTGATTGATTTCATCAGCAACTTATCCCCAATGAAAATTTAAGAAATAAGGGAAGAAATTCCGCTTATTTAAAGG
>NZ_NIJF01000065.1 GCF_003316765.1 Bacillus sp. P14.5
CCAGGCCTTTTTAGTTTTTCAATTATAATCGATTTTTAATCATGCCGGTCATTTCAGGCTTGCTTTTCCCGGTAAATTCTTCAATCAGGGGCAGGAAAATCAATGTTCCAAAGATGAACATGAAGCCGACCATCACACCGATCCCGATCGAAAGAAAGTATTCTTGAGTGATACCGCTTACAAAAAAGCTGTAAATTGTTAAAGCTAATCCGATTGCCGTCCCTGCCGCTGACAACCATTTAACGGCTGCCATTGTTTGAAGTTTGTCTCCCATCCGTTTTTCCCCCTATACGTTTTCCTTTATATACTATTTTATGTTTGTTCACAGATTTGTCAAATAAAATTCTTAAAAAGTTCAAAATTGGTTGTTTAGCAGGGAGGAGATATAGTTGGAAAGAAGCTGTGTCCTGGGAGGGTGATGAAAGAAGGTTATTTTACTCTTCGTTCTTTCAAATTAAAATTCTATTTAAACTCTAATCCGTTTGGATGACGTCGATTTTATAACTATTAAGATCGTTGCTGTTTGGTGGAGCAGCTGACTGCATCGATTCTTTGATTTCTGGATTCGATGATGCCTGTGACTCCATCTGACTGCACCGATTCTCTACTTTCTAGATTCGATGATGTCTGTGACTTCATCTGACTGCATCGATTCTCTACTTTCTAAATTCGATGCTGTCTGTGACTCCATCTGACTGCACCGATTCTCTACATTCTAGATTCGATGCTGTCTGTGACTCGATCTGACTGCATCGATTCTCTACTTTCTAGATTCGATGCTGTCTGTGACTTCATCTGACTGCATCGATTCTCTACATCCTAGATTCGATGCTGTCTGTGACTCCATCTGACTGCACCGATTCTCTACTTTCTAGATTCGATGCTGTCTGTGACTCCATCTGGCTGCATCGATTCTCTACATTCAAGATTCCATGATGCCTGTGACTCGATCTGACTGCATCGATTCTTTAAATTTTGGAATCGACGTAGTTACAACATCACTATTTCCTGCATTTTTTAATGCATCAACCCCACTTACTCATGATTTCATGCTGTATAAACTCTCCTTTTACTGCATCAAACCCACTCACCTCATGAGTTCATGCTGTATAATCCTACTTCCCCATCAACCACAGCACAACATAAACCACATACTTTAACACATCAACGCACGAAGAGGGACCGCCCCTTTTAACACGGTAATGCACTAAAACAAAAAAGCATGCACGCTGGATCTCTCCAGCGAGCATGCTTTAATTCTTATGATAGATAGGTCAATACATTTTGGACGGCTTTTTCACCTTGATCGATACAATCGGGAAGGCCGAGTCCTTCGAAAGAGCTTCCGGCGATGAATAGTCCCGGCAATTCATTGCGGACTTTTGACTGCATGGCTTCTAATCTTTCATTATGCCCAACCGTATACTGCGGCATAGCATCCTTCCATCTTGATACGATTGTGAATTCCGGATCCATCGTAATGTTCATGATTTTGTTCAGGTCTTGCAGTACGATTTTTTCAATCTGGCTGTCGGATAGATCGACAACCGCTTCATCGCCCGCTCTTCCCACATAGCATCTGATCAATACTTTGCCTGCTGGAGTTGTATGCGGCCACTTTTTATGTGTCCACGTACAGGCAGTGATCGTATAGTCGCTGTTCCTTGAGACGACGAAACCAGTTCCGTCAATGTCCTTTTGGATCGCTTCTTCCGGAAAAGCCATGGCGACCGTTGCCACTGAAGTAGCAGGGGTCGATTTCAAGTGGTCGAAGAAGCTGTACTGTGGAAACATTGCCGGTATGGTTGTATGCGGTGTGGTCAGGATGACACTGTCCGCATCAAGATTTTCACCGTTATTGAGCACCAGGGAATAACGGTTGTTTCCTTGTTTCTCAATCTTTTCAACTCTGACACCTTTCAGAACTGAATCTGGTACAAGCCTTTCCTCTATAGCATCAACCAATGACTGCAATCCTTTAGTCAATGTAAGGAAGATCCCTTTTTTCTTACCGTTTTTGCTCTGAGGTGCCGGGGTCGTTTTTTTCATACCTAGAATCAAACTTCTATGTTTCTGCTCAACCTGGTGGAACTGCGGAAATGTCGACATCAGGCTCAGTTTGTCAATATCTCCCGCATAAATCCCGGATAACAGCGGCTCAATCAGGTTTTCGACTACTTCATCGCCCAATCGTCTCCTGAAAAATTGGCCGAGTGACTGGTCGCCTTTTACATTTGATTTCGGTAAAACAAAGTCGGCTGCAGCTCTCGCCTTGCCCTGCATTGAAAACAAACCGGTAGTAACAAAAGGAGCCATTTGTGTCGGAATGCCCATTACAGATCCGCCAGGCATGGGATGAAGCTCCCCATTGACAAGAACATAAGCCTTGCCCGTTGAGTTGTTCACGAGATCATGATCGATGCCGACTTCTTTAGACAGCTTTGCTGCGCTCGTTTTTCTTTCGAGGAAAGAGTCCGGTCCCCGTTCAATTATGAAACCGTCCCGTGTCACCGTCTGGATTTTTCCGCCAAGCCTGTGGCTCGCTTCTATTAACTTAATTTCAAGCGGACGGCCTGTCTTCTCAGCTTCTTTTTGTAAATAGTAAGCTGAAGTTAATCCTGTAATTCCCCCGCCGATAATTACTACCTTCTGTTTCTCCACTGCTCATCGCCTTCTTTTTATAGTTTTGATTCTTATTTTAGATGCTTCATTACAACCGCTGCCATTGCATCAATGAACTCAGGCTTGGCATTTGGCATTTCCGGTCTGTAGTAGCTTGCGCCGATTTCATCTGTGACAACTTTACACTCATAATCATTATCATAAAGAACTTCCAAATGATCCGCCACGAAGCCTACTGGAATATAAACAAATGTATTATAGTTCTTTTTCTCGTGCAAGTCTCTCGTCAAATCCTGCACATCCGGGCCCAGCCATGGATCAGGAGTGTTTCCTTCACTCTGCCAGCCGACTGCATATTCTGTGATCCCCGCTCCTTTGGCAATCAGATCAGCAGTTTCCTGCAGCTGATTCGGGTAAGGATCTTCATCTTTCAGGATTTTTTCAGGAAGGCTGTGGGCGGAAACGATTAATACTGCACCGTTTCTTTCCTCTTCCGTCATTTTCGCATAGGTATCTTTTACTTGCTTAACCCAATAGTCAATGAACTTCGGCTCATCATACCAGCTTTCAACCGAAGTGATGCTTGGTCCTCCAATTTTAGCTGCCTCTTCCTTGGCACGTCCGTTGTAGGATTTGACACTGAATGTGGAGAAATGAGGAGCCAGGACGATTGAAACCGCCTCTTGGATCCCATCTGCATGCATTTGCTGGACTGCATCTTCGACAAATGGCTCAATATGTTTAAGGCCAAGATACATTTTGAATTCTACTTCATCCTGAATGGCATTCAAACGCTCTTCAAGGGATTTCCCCTGATCAAGTGTGATTTTTGCCAATGGCGAAATCCCACCGATTGCCTCGTAGCGACTGGTCAAATCTTCAAGCATCTCAGGAGAAGGTTTTCTGCCATAGCGGATATGGGTGTAATATCGTTCGATGTCTTCTTCTTTATAAGGAGTTCCATAAGCCATTACAAGGAGCCCCATTTTTTTCTTTGCCATAATGATTCACCTCAATAGTAAAATTCGCTGCTGCATCGACCATTCTCTTGCTTGAAAACAGGGTCTATAAGCAGCCTTTGTTTAAAATTACCCTTTAAGCTTTTCTGAACTGTATTCATGGATAAATGCCGTCAGCCTTTTCAGTGTTTCCGGTTTAACGGACGGGAACACGCCATGGCCAAGATTGAAGATGTATCCTGGTTCCTGTATACCCTGGTCGATGATCGATTTAGCTTTATCTTCAATGACATCCCAAGGAGCCAATAGGATAGCGGGATCCAAGTTCCCCATTACTGTCTTTGTGATTCCGTTCGAACGTGCTTCCTGGATTGGAAGTCTCCAGTCCAGTCCGACTACATCGATAGGAAGATCATGCCACTCCTGAGAGAGATGGCTTGCTCCTACACCAAACATGATCAATGGAACATTTTCCTGCTTTAATTCAGTAAAGATCCTTTCCATTGTCGGCTTGATGAATGCCTGGTAATCCTGAACATTAAGCGCTCCCACCCAAGAATCAAAGATTTGGAAAGCTGAAGCTCCTGCTTTGATTTGCGCGCGGCCATAAGCAATGGTCATATCCGCAAGTTTTTCCATCAAGGTAAACCATGCTTTCGGTTCAGCATACATGAATGCTTTCGTTTTGTTGTAGTTCTTAGAAGGACCGCCCTCGATCATATAACTTGCCAATGTAAAAGGAGCGCCGGCAAATCCGATCAAAGGTACGGACAGCTGCTCCTGAGTCAGCAGCTTGATGGTATCCAATACATAAGGAACATCGCTTTCCGGATCGATTTCCCCCAGTTTTTCCACGTCTGCAAGGGATTGGATCGGGTTGTCGATGACAGGACCGATTCCGCTTTTGATATCCACATCCACGCCAATTGAAGGCAGCGGGGACATGATGTCCTTATAAAGTATGGCGGCGTCCACATCATACTGTTCAACAGGCAAACGAGTAACGTACGCACAGATTTCCGGTTGATGAGTAATTTCAAACAGCGAATATTTTTCTTTTAATTTGTTGTACTCCGGCTGGGAACGTCCAGCTTGTCTCATGTACCAAACCGGTGTATATTCCGTTTTTTCACCTCTGGCAGCTTTTAAAAATGTGTCATTTAACTTTTTCATATTTATATGTCCACCCTTCTGAGTCCTCTATGTACACCATTGTATTATATTTTGCCTTAAGAATAAAAAATGAAGCAGCAATAAAGCCTATCCGTTCATATATCCCGTTTTCACTATAGACTTTTCCACTATAAAAGTATAGTTCAGGAGGTTAAATGTCATAAATTTGCCGATTTTTTTATGTCCGTTTGTTCAAAATCAAACCTGTATTTGCAGGGGCCAGTTCAAAGCGATATCATGAACATAACAGACTGGATGCATACTCTAATGAAAACAGCAGAGTTTACCCTTATAAACCAGGGGGAAAGATAAGAATATAATTCAACAGGCAGGAGTGATATGAAAATGTATGTTTATATGACCAGCGGAACACATGAATTCCTTAAAACACTTGAAGACAAACATTCAGATCAGACAATGGTCTTGATGGATAATGCAGATACTGCTGTCCTTGTTCACGAAACAGAAGGTAAGTCCATCTTTCAGGAGCCTAGACGCTACGAGGTGATTGACACTGCCGGCGACCTCAAAAAGCATGGTTTCGTGGTGATCAACAACATCCCCGTATCAGATGAAGGACGCCCGGTGTTTGAATACCGCTTCAAAAACCGCGCAGGGTTAATAGAAGAAGTAGATGGATTCATTGCCATCAGGGTGCTTCGTCCCTTAGATACGGATACCTACGCCATTCTGACTCAGTGGGAAGATGATCATTCCTTCAAAAAGTGGCAGGATTCCCAGCAGTACGCTAAAGCTCATGAAAAGAGAGGAACAGAAGACGGAGTGGATGCTCAAAGAAACATGTTCCCCCGTCCATCTTATGTGACGAAATACAGCATCGCTGAAGAGGAAGAATAAACCAAAAGCCGGCTCGCAATTTAAATTGCGAGCCGGCTTTTTCATTTTACTTTCCGGAACCATTCAGCAAGATTCCATTTCGATTGGCATAAATGGCTGCCTGTGTACGATCAGCTACTCCCAGCTTGCCAAGGATATTGCTGACATGGGTTTTCGTGGTTTTCACCCCTATAAATAATTCTTCCGAGATTTCCTGATTTGTCATCCCTTCGCCAAGACATTTCAGAACTTCTAATTCCCTGGCAGTCAAGTCCTCATGAAGCTTCCTTACCTGAGGACGGAACCTGTTCATCATCTTGTCCGCAACCTTCGGGGCAATAACGCTTTCCCCTTTGGCTGCTTTATAGACTGCAGCGGTTACTTCATCAGCGCTTGCAGTTTTCAATAAATAGCTGTGTGCCCCCGCCTCGATTGCAGGAAAGACTTTCTCATCATCGTAATAGCTTGTAAGTATGATAATCTTGCAATCCGGAAGAAACGTAAGAATTTCCCGTGTAGCTTCAATTCCATTTCCGTTTTCCATCAATAGATCCATCAAGATGATCTGCGGCTGGTATAGCCTCGCAAGTTTAACAGCTTCATTGCCGCTGGTGGCTTCCCCCAGGAAATCAATTTTATCTTCGGTCAGCAGGTAGGTTTTCATACCCAGCCTGACCATTTCATGATCGTCGACGATCATTACCTTGATTTTATCCATTCCTGCTCTCTCCCCCTTCTTTTAAAGGAATTCTTATATTAATATACGTTCCTTCGTTTTCCTTGGAGCGAATTTGAAAGACACCGCCAATTTCTTCACACCGCTCTCTCATTGTCTGCAGGCCGTAGGATGTCATTTTTTGCTGATTAACGTTAAAGCCTTTTCCGTTATCACTTATGTACAAGTTCAAGGTTGAATCTATCTTTTTGGTTGTTATCTTAATTTGGGTGGCTTCTGCATGCCTGAGGATATTTGAAATTCCCTCTTGGACTATGCGGAAGAGATGAGCTTCCGTTCCCTTTGTCAAACCTTCCAAGTGTTCCAGCTCAGGGGTGATTTCAATCGGCGTTTTATCTATTAGCTCCCCGATGAGCTTCTTTAGCCCTTCTTCCAGATTTTCGCCTTTAAGATCTATCGGCCTTAAATGAAGCAGCAGGGCCCTCATTTCTCCCTGGGCTTTCGCGGCAATTTCAGCTGCCTGCTGTAAAATCGGCTCTGCATCCTTTGGATTGTTCCTAACCGTTCTAACAGCTGCTGATGAAAGCATACTTAGAGCGAACAGCTGCTGGCTGACCGAATCATGCAGGTCTCTTGCAAGCCTGTGTCTTTCCTCCATGACTGCCGCCTGGTGAGCCTGGTCTGCTAATTCCGATTTCTCCTCAGCCAGTCTTTGCAGGATCTTCACCTGTTCTTGTATATATACAGCCAGCTGGTTCAGTTCATCTGTAATGATCCCTATTTCATCCTGTTTGCTGTCATCTACCCTGGCAGAAAACCGCCCGCTTCTTAAAACCGATACAAAGGTTGATATATCATCCAGCCTCCCTTTGAACAGGGAACCCGTCCTGACCCCAAAATAGATACTGAGCGACGAGAATAACAAGAAAATAAGGAGAGTCAGATACAAAGAACCAGCCAGCGTGATAGAAGGAGCCTCTGTTATCAGGATATAGAATTGTATAATTAGAAAGAAGATCAGGGTGCCCATCAAAGCCATCATAAAAAAGCTTCTAAAAAACCAAAAACGGATATTCATAGATTTGTTCAACAGAAACACCCCCTCACACCTTGTTAATCCGAACAGAGCCGATGGAGTACTCTATCTCGATTTTCAACTTCTTCCCTGCTTCTTCATACCCCGGAGACCGATAGCTCAGATTCGGCTTGATGTCCGAGGACTTTTGGCCGAAAATCTTTATATCTCCAATACTTCCTGCTACATAAATATCAACCGGGATATCCTCTGGTATCAGCATTTTCACATCTCCTATCCAACCTTTTATCTGGATAGGCGTTTCTCCCTCAGGGACATATGCCTTGCTTATATCAAAATAATAATCTCCAATCATGTTATACAGCCTCATGGGCTCAAGCGGCCAATTAGGCTGATTGAACTTCACATCGCCAATAATGAATCCGCGGTTTACTTTAATCCTTTTTTCTTAGATCCTTCGTGGACTCTCCCCTCGTAAGGCTCTGTTTCATCTCTAAATGGATAGTCATCTGTAACCGTCACTCTTATTCTGCTTTTTTTCCATAACAGCATGAAGGCAAAGCCGATTAAGCCGACCGGCCACAATTTCCACCAGTCCCCATAGCTGAATGCCATTATTTCAAAAACATCTAGAAGGAGGAGCCCTCCATAGATAAATAGAAACAATCCCAAGGTAAACTTTATCATCCTTCTCCATTTTAAACCTGTATAGATCCACTTCGCTCCCTCGATCAGAATGAGAAATGGAATGAATATGACAAATAACTGTTTTATTTCCAAGGAAATGACACCAATATTGATCAGAAGAAACACTATACCTGTAAATAATAAGATTGCAGAAAAAAACCATTGTTTTCCGCCAGAACTTTTCAAAATCAACACCGCCTTTTACCTTACTTCCTTCATTTCGATGATTAATGTAAAAATCCTTTAATTGCTTTCTGTTTTGTGATTTATCGCAGTGAGACATATTGGCAGATAATGCTCTGTAATAGAGAGTCTAAGGGCAGCCTGCAGTAAACGCTCCTCATGTAATTCAACTGACTAATTATAGTTTAGCTCCAATTCATTTCTTATAAGAGGAGCAAGGGCAGGATTCCCTCTCCGTCCAGAGACGGATTTTTTTCGTTTTCTTCCCTCACCTTCACTGTTCTGGTGAATATTCTGTAGTACAAAAAGGCGAATGCCCCTTTTTGAAGTGCAAACAGGGTGAGGGGGAATTTCAATGCTCGTGGAATTGACTGCATTACACTGGCTGTATTTAGTATTCATCGGGTTCATCATCCTTTTCATGATTTTCAGGAAAGATACCACCATCCTTTGTATAGCGGGAATTTTTCTTATTACTTTAGTTGCGAATGGTTCTTTGACCAGTTCTGTGAACAGTGTCTTTACAAGTTTTATTTATGCTATCACAGAACTGCTATCAACTATCCTGGTCATTTCGATTATTGTCGGAATGAGCAGGACGCTTACAAAAACCGGTATCAACGATGTTATGATCAGTCCATTTGCCCGACTGATCAAGACCCCGGCACTTGCTTATTGGACTATAGGGATCGTCATGATGCTGATTTCCTGGTTCTTCTGGCCTTCTCCTGCAGTGGCTCTTTTAGGAGCAGTACTGGTCCCGGTAGCTCTCCGTGTCGGTCTCCCTGCATTGGGAATAGCAATGGCCATGAACTTGTTCGGACATGGAATCGCCCTTTCCGGCGACTTTGTCATCCAGGCTGCACCCAAGCTGACTTCAGATGCAGCCGGACTCCCTGTTTCAGAAGTAATTCAGGCGAGCATTCCTCTTGTCATTGTGATGGGGGTGGTCACAACAGTCACTGCCTTTTTTCTTTTAAAGAGGGACATGAAAAAGGGAATATTGAGAGTCGAGGAATCGCAGCTTGAGGAAACTGAAGCAGAGGCAGGCCCTGAGCTCCTGAGTCCATCTGCGAAGAGGTTCTTCGCATTGATGATTCCTGCGCTTTTCGCCTTGAATATCCTTGCCATGTTCATGTTTGACCTGCAGGGAGGCGATGCAACCGCGCTCATTGGAGGAACATCCATTTTCATCTTGCTCATCATATCCCTTGCCGCTTACAGAGCAAAAGGACTTGAGCAAACCACAAGTTTCATTATCGATGGTTTTCAATTTGGGTTTAAAGTTTTTGGTCCCGTCATTCCTATAGCCGCTTTCTTTTATTTAGGAGATTCGGGGTTTTCTGCCATTATCGGAGAAGGCATTCTTCCGGAAGGTTCTGCCGGAATCGTCAATGATTTAGGAGGAGCGCTCGCAGCAGTTGTCCCACTTTCCAAAGCAGTCGGGGCTGTGACCCTGACAACAGTGGGAGCCATAACCGGTTTGGATGGATCAGGGTTTTCAGGCATCTCCCTGGCAGGCTCGGTGGCACTGCTTTTCTCAGACAGTATTGGTTCAGGAGCTGCCACACTGACAGCGCTTGGGCAGATTTCCGCCATCTGGATTGGAGGAGGCACCCTTGTTCCCTGGGCATTGATACCTGCCGCCGCCATTTGTAATGTTGATCCCTTTGAATTGGCGCGAAGGAACCTGATCCCCGTCATTGTCGGCTTGATAGCGACAACCATTACCGCTATGTTTCTCATATAACTTCTACTTTTTGTTCTTCCGTACAAAGAAGATGAATCTAAGAGTAAGGCGATAGCCCGCTCTTATGATTCATCTTTTTAATGAAAATATTTTTAAGTTTTAGATATACATATTCACACAGTAGATAATAGGAGAAACCAATGAGAAAACCGGCAAGTATATCTGATGGAAAGTGAGCCGAATCGACTGTCCTGCTAATTCCTGTCAGAAGTGCCAGAGACACGGCTGCTGCATAAACAGCTAATTTTCCTTTTTCGGAACTGATCATTTGGGAAATAAAGAATGCCAGTACCAGCATAAAGATAAGACCAACCATCGCGTGGCCGCTTGGAAAACTAAACCCTTCTTCGCCATGCAGCGCTTGTGGCCTTTCCCTTTCCACTGCGGATTTCAGAAATTTATTTACAAGATTCCCTCCGCCTATGGCCAAAACAGTAAATAGGATTCCAACAAAATTCCGATCTTTAAAACCGAGCCAAAGAATCAGGATTATACTGAATGTACCAATGACCAGTTCGCTTCCTATTATAGAAAAATGAGCTAATAAGGGGACGCTTTTGAATACAGCGAAAAACGGCTGATCAAACCACTCTATATTATCTGTATAGACAAGCAAAATAAGAGCCAGGAAAGCTGCAGATGCTATCCACCCCCATATTATTTTATTCATAAACATTTTCCACCTCCCCTGTTTGTTTTACCATATATGAAAGCAGTTCAACTAAAAAGAACTAACTCCGGCAATATTAAACTTGTAATGTTATACTATTCTTAATTTTCATATATATTAACAGCGACAAAGTTGTCTGAGGGAGGAAGTTTAATGCTCGATAAACTGCGTAATAGATTGGAAAGTGACTTTGATGAAATGGTTGAAATCCGACGCTACATGCATCAGAACCCCGAACTTTCCTTTAAGGAAGAAAAGACTGCTCAATATATTACCGACTTTTATCGTCAACTGGATATTGAGGTCACACCAGGAGTTGGCGGCAACGGTGTTGTGGCCAGGATACAAGGAGGAAAACCCGGGAAGACGATTGCTTTAAGAGCAGATTTTGACGCCCTTCCCATCCAGGACGAAAAAAAGGTTCCTTATCGTTCCAAGATAGATGGAGTCATGCATGCTTGCGGCCATGATGGACATACAGCTGCCCTGTTGATACTGGCCAGAGCCATGAATGAAATGAAAGAGGAACTGCCGGGTTCTTATGTATTCATACATCAGCATGCAGAAGAGTACGCGCCAGGAGGAGCGAAGCCTATGGTGGAAGCCGGCTGCCTTGATGGAGTCGATGCTGTATTCGGCACACATCTCTGGGCAACCGAGCCGCTTGGAAAAATTCAATATCGCACAGGTCCTATCATGGCGGCGGCAGACAGATTTGAAATTGTCATACAAGGTGCAGGAGGACATGGTGCCCAGCCTCACAAAACAAAGGATTCTATCGTAACCGCTTCGCAATTGACCGGCACACTGCAGCAGATTGTCAGCCGCAGAGTCAACCCGATTGAACCGGCTGTTGTCACTATTGGCTCATTTGTGGCAGAAAATGCCTTCAACGTCATTGCGGATACAGCCAAATTGGCCGGTACAGTAAGAACCTTCAGTGAAGAAACCAGAGACTTCATTATCAGTGAAATGGAAAGAATCATTAAAGGCACTTGCCTCTCAGCTGACTGCTCGTATTCCTTTGAGTATGATAAAGGCTATCCGGCTGTGGTAAATCACAAAGAGGAAACAGAGCATCTTATCAAGGCCGCAGAAGGTGTAAATGGGGTCAGTGAAGTTGAAGAGTGTGAAATGCAGATGGGCGGAGAAGACTTTGCCTACTACCTGCAAAAGGTTCCCGGCACCTTTTTCTTTACAGGCGCAAAGCCTGAAGGAGTCGAAATCCCCTTTCCCCATCACCACCCGAAATTCGATTTCAATGAGAAAGCGATGCTGACCGCTGCATGTGTTCTTGCAAACGCAGCTATTACTTACGCAGAATGACTGATATGCCGGTACATCTGTGCCGGCTTTTCTTGATTTGACGGCACTTAAGACCGCGCTCCATTTGCGAGGGACATCATCTTCACAAAAAACATATTTCATGCACCTCGCTGCATGGTCCAGGCCCATTATCCCGAAAAAAAGACGCACCCCGCTCATCCAGCGAAGTGCGTCTTGAAATAACTTAAAAAGCAAAAAATCTATGAAGACTGCTGGTTAAAGAATCTCCGACGGTATCCATATACAGCCGCCTCACCCAGTTCCTCCAATAATCCATAGTTGGCATAGGCACCGACCACTGCCCCGATGCCCGGAATGAGCTGAAGCATCTTCACAAAGTCGATATAATCACGGTATTCCTGCTGAAATACTTTCCAGTCCAGTTCAACCAGTCCATCTTTTTTTCTTCCCAGTGGTCGATGATGGATATTACTTCGCGGCGGTGATCGTCACTGGAGAACGCCAGCTGAAAAATATAAAGCATGAACAATCTTTCCTCATAAGACGACGGATCATATCCGTGGATTTTAGCTGCTTCATACAAATATTTCATCTTGATGGAGAGCAATAAAGGAAAATCAGCAAGCCCTAGAAAAATCCCTCCAGCTCCAGTGCCGGCTCCCTCCACTGCAGCGGCCTTCCTGTAAAATGACAGCCTTTCCCCCATATGCTTTTCCTTTTCTTCAAAACTCTCAGGTACGGTTACTTTACTGCTGGAAACAAACCCTGAACCAGCGAGAGTCACTTTCACCATATTTTTAATGCTGTCAGTAATGACCGTGTGAACTTTCTCAGGAATTACCGAGTTGAATTTTAACTGAGCCCTCTTAGCGGTACGATTTAATATTCCCGACCGTTTCAGTTTCTTTCTCTTCCACGTTTCCATATCGTTTCGAGCCTGATTTTCATAGATGCTCATCTGTCACACCAGTCCTTTTCATTCTTTCTTCGATAATGCGTCCTATCAATTCCAGCTTCTATTACCGCTGCCGGCGGGTATCTGTAAGGCAAGCGAGATGGGCATTATCGACTGAACCGCCTGTTCATGGGGGCTCTCCGACAAGTGTAAAGAATGCTTTTTTATATAATACGAATGAAGAAGGACAGAGTTTCACTCAGTAGTCGAATTTCTTCAGCCTCTGAATGAGGTAGGAGAAAGAAAATACATATGAGAACAGCAGGCCTGCAGCAAGCATTAAAGCAGCTCCTGTCCATTGTCCGCTCAGCAGCAGGGCCAATGAGAACAGGACTGCCTGGACAATCAATGACCAAAACACAACTTTTTGAAATGATTGTTTCTTTATACCCTTGGCTACTGGATAAAGAGATACCCATATTTTATAATCAAACCGCTTGAACATCGGGATCAACTGGAACCCTGTCAGGTACATAAACAGCATGCCGATCACAATGCCGAGCCAAAGCGTGTCGCTGAAAAAGAGAATGACCATGGCAATCAGGGACAAGCGGATATATAAACCGAAATACTCACTGGTCCTGAGAAGGGAACGCATATATAAGAACGTAAAGGTCTGCTTCTGTTCATACCTGGGCATGTTCATCAAGCCGTCAAGCCACTTTCTCCTGTGCACTTTCCCTTTCAGCTTTGGTACGTCCGTGAACATATTAGCCATTCTGTAAAACAGCAGCATCCTTTGCTCCTCCAAGGAAATCAGCACATCCCATTTCACACTTTTTTCTTTTACAGAATACTTGAAATAAACTAAGTATCCTATAAGGATGACCGCCACGACAGCAGCCAGCACAAGAGAGGCATCACTGAGGACCATGTATAAGAAAACGGCATTTAAAGCGAACCTGACAGCATAGTCAACGAGATGCGCTTCACGTTCTTGGTTTTTCAAGGTGTACCATCGCACATAAAGGTTCCATACCTTCAGTCCTAAAAGAAGCCCCAGGAGAAGGAAGAACGATTGAAATCCCTGCCCGGTCACCTTCACATACATCGGCATCATTGCCGCAAGGACGAGAAGCAGTATATAGGATTGAGAAATGAAACTCGCCCATATCCCTTTTTGAAAAAAAGATTTCATCCGGCTTTCCAAAGGAAGCAAAAAGACTGCGTCCGCTTCACGCAGGAAAGTGTAAACAGGACTCCAGGACAGGAGCAGCGCCAGTATTACCGCCATGATTAGAGGAGCAGGAAAAGAACTGTCCAGAGTCGCAACCCACTGGTTATATGTAAAAGCACCGCCGCCCAGCGCAAAAATCAGCACGAACAGAAGATGGTCATTAAACATATAGCGAAGATATTTCCTAAGTTCAGCGTTATATTCTACTACCCTTTTTTTCCATATTTCATCGATATTCTTCATTGATCCATTTCTTCCTTTGTCAGTTCAATATAAATATCATCTAGAGTGGCAGACGGCATACCGAATTCCAGGCGAAGCTCCTGCAGTGTCCCTTTGGCTCTGATTTGCCCGTCATGCAGAATGACAAAAGAATCGCAGTACCTTTCAGCGGTTGCCAGAATGTGAGTCGACATCAGGATACCGGCTCCGTTTTTCTTCATTTCCTCCATCCAGTTCAACAGTGACTGAATTCCGAGGGGATCAAGACCGACAAAAGGTTCATCAATGATATACAGACTTGGCTGAACCAAAAATGCGCACATGATCATGACCTTCTGTTTCATCCCTTTTGAAAAATGGGAAGGAAACCATCCAAGCTTCTTTTGCATACGGAATTCCTTCAGAAGCCCTTCTGCCCTCTTTTTATATTCCTCTTCAGGAAGACCATAAGCCATGGCAGTCAGCCTCATATGTTCCTCAAGGGTCAATTCATCATATAGGATCGGGGTTTCCGGTATGTAAGCAAACTGTTTTCGGTACTCATCCGTATCGCTTTTTAATTGGAGGCCATTTATGTTTATTTCTCCCTGTTTAGGTTCCATTAATCCGATTATATGTTTGATCGTCGTGCTCTTTCCGGCACCATTTAAGCCGATAAGGCCGACGATTTCCTTAGAATCAATACTAAATGATATGTCTTTCAAGACTGGTTTTCTCGTATAGCCTCCAACCAGATGCTGAATATCCAAAAGTGACACAAGCAACGCCCTCTCTTTTTGTTGTTGTTTTTATTTTAGCAAAGCGGCAGGTTCCAGGCTATGCAGGAACCTTACGCACCTCTTCATATTCCAACTTTTCCCTGTAGTAACCTGTTCAATATTGGCCATCATAATGGAGGAAGGGGACAGCAAATAAAAAACGGGGTGGTTGTTAAAGACCGGTATCCGATTTAAACGTTTGCTTTCAATAATTTTAGGGGATGGTCGTCATGCATAGTATTGACTGTACTCACACCATAATTTTTAACATACTTTAAAAATGAGGTGTTTATCAAAGAGAAAAGACTGTCAATGAACTCTTAAAGTGTAAAAGCTATAAGATAAGGGGATGGTCGCTTTGAACCAGAGTCAGACAAAACAGAATCTCTATACTCACTGATCTTGCAAAAAAATGCAAAATGAGGTGTTTATCGCAGAGCATTCAGACGTTCCACAAATGAACCTATAATATAGTCCTCCTTCAAATGGGGCTGGCAGAGGGTGATGCTGATATTACCTTCTTGCCAGCCTCTTCTCTGTCCTTTCCATTATTTCACTTCTTATGATAAAATCAGAAAAACACAGAAAGGCGGGATAGTATGAGTGACTGTATTTTTTGTAAAATCATCGACGGAGAGATTCCTTCATCCAAAGTATATGAGGATGAACACGTCCTTGCATTCCTCGATATCAGCCAGGTAACCAAGGGACACACTCTTGTAATACCTAAAGTACATAAAGAAAATATTTATGATCTGACAGAAGAAACAGCTGCTAAGGTTTTTTCAGCGGTGCCCAAAATATCAAATGCGATCAAGGCTGAATATAATCCTATCGGCTTAAACATCCTCAATAACAACGGTGAAGATGCAGGACAATCTGTCTTCCATTTTCATATGCACATCATCCCTCGCTATGGGCAGGGTGACGGATTTGGGGCAGTATGGAAAACACACACAGATCAATACACTCCTGACGATTTGAAAGAAATTGCAGAAGGAATCAGCAAGCACCTGTAAAACAAACATCCCTTTACTAATTACACAATAGAAACGAAAACTCCTCCTAACACGGGGAGTTTTTATATACCATTTTGACCTCAATCAACTTATCATCGGATGTCAAAGTGTTCACACATACTGCCATTTTGCAGCATAAAAGGCCTGATCAAAAAATTCAAACCTTTTGCTGTTAATGCGATTCATGCTGTGATATACTATTTTTAACTTTTCGCTGCCGGCAATGAGTGCACGGCGGGAGAAGCAAAGTTGAGAAAAGATTAGATGAGGAGAGATGAGAAATGAATACAAAATCTTTAGTCGCACTTTCACTGTTAGTAGGGATAGGTGCTGTACTGCACGCTGTCATCCCGGGAGTATTTCTTGGAATGAAGCCGGACATGATGCTGACAATGATGTTTTTAGGCATTTTTTATTTCCAGACAAAAAAATGTACTGCTGCTAGGAATCACTACCGGAATTATTTCCGGCCTGACAACACAGTTTCCGGCAGGTTTCATCCCTAACCTGATTGACAAACCGCTAACTGCATTTGTCTTCTATTTAATGGTTCTGGGAGTTAAAAAATATTCAAATACGATTGCAGGGACAGCTGTCCTGACAGCCGTTGGAACAATTATTTCAGGTGTTTTCTTCCTGACTTCCGCTTACTTGATAGCAGGCCTTCCAGGAGCATTCCTTGGTTTGTTCGCCGCCGTGGTACTGCCGGCAGCACTGGTCAATGCGGGAGCAATGTTTGTGGTTTATCCACTTGTTACAACGATCATCAAGCGAACCAGTTTCGCACAATCGGCTTCATCATAAAAACAGCCTTAATTTCCATAATAAAAATCAAAAAGGAACCTATTTTGGGTTCCTTTTTATTGTTCACTTATTAAGAGACAACAGGAACCTACGTCACCGCAACCCACAGCAGGATGCCCAGAACCAACGTGATGGCCCCTCCTGCTGCCAATACACCAGCTCTTCTCTTCAAGATGTTTTTTGGCGGATACATTCCCGGCTTTTGTGCAGCCATAAAATAGTGGACCGTGCCAAAGAACAATATTGCGCTCAACGCGAAAAATCCGAATATAATGCCATCCACATCCTCCACCCCTTCCTTCTTCAAAGTTTTTCCGCATGGCTTCTTCCTCCTGACCCTGGATACTAAAAGACCCTTATCTTATAAGAGGAAAAGCTAACGAAAAACTTTCCTTAAACACCCCTATAAGACATGTTTATGCCGAAATGAAAGGGTTATGAGAAAAGTTGATTAGGGTTTTGCCGAAAAGGGTAAAAAGGAAATAATGACTATGGTGTCGAAATAAAAATTCAAGATTAGATTTGGGGGAAAAATAAATGAAATTGAAATCAGTTACCTTCGGAATATTAGCCGGAAGTGCAATCGGAGCAATAGCGACACTTCTCTCTGCTCCTCAATCCGGAAAAGATCTGAAAGGACAAATCAGCCAGAATAAAGACGAATGGAAAGCTGTTCTGACAGAAATCAAAACAAACTCTGTTGAGGTCAAAGATTCTGTTTCACGCCTGACAACTGAAAGTAAACAGACAATTACCAATCTCAAAGATGAAATGCAAAGTTCTATCCAAACCTGGCAGGGCGAGACAGAACCGAACATCCAGCATATCAAAGATGATATCAGCGCAATCGAACAACTGGCTGATAATATGGAGCAAAAAATCAGCAAACAATAATTTTTAAAAGCCCGGCAAGCTATTTTGCCGGGCTTTTTTTATGCCTCATCAAGAAGGAAATCCTCTATAATAAAGAAAAAAATCTACCTTTCGAAAAATTTAGTAAATTTAAACCTTTATTAATTTTTATTTTATTGGCATAATAAAAGAGAGGGATTTGTAAGACTTATAGATTAGTTGAAATTAGACACGGTGAATCAATCAACTTTTGCAAAGCGGGTGAATCATATGGAAGAAAGAGAATACTCCATGAAGGAAGCGATGTTGTTCAGCCAAAGAATGGCACAACTGAGCAAGGCCTTATGGAAAGCGATTGAAAAAGATTGGCAGCAGTGGATTAAACCCTACGATCTCAATATAAATGAACATCATATTCTATGGATTTCCTACCATTTGAAAGGTGCTTCTATTTCAGATGTAGCCAAATTCGGGGTAATGCATGTATCAACGGCTTTCAACTTTTCCAAAAAGTTAGAAGAAAGGGAATTGCTTCGCTTTTCCAAGAGGGAAAATGACAAACGCAATACCTATATCCAACTCACTGAAAAAGGTGAAAGCGTTTTACTTGAATTAATGAGGAATTATCAGCCTGAAAAACATTCAATCTTTGAGGGAGTTACCCCTCTCAGGGAACTTTATGGACGTTTTCCCGATATGATTGAAATGATGGCTGTGGTTAAAAATATTTACGGAAATGACTTTATGGAAATCTTCGAAAAGTCCTTCCATAATATTGAAGCCGAATTCATTGAGGAAGACGGTAAACTTCAAAAAGTTTCTTCTGATGACGGAGCCTGATTATAGGTTGCGTTTAAGCTGCTCCATCAAAAAAGGGTATATTTTTTGAGCAGTACAGGCATCAATCACTTCTTGAGGGGTCAACCGGGAGTTAAGTTCCTCAGTAAATTCCTTGAAAAGCGGAGCAAAAAACACAAAACCTTCCGCTTTTTGTTCTTGACATTTAATGTTCAACCTTTCACAAAGTTGATAAAATTCCTGTAACTGTGCTTCAGACAGGCCTCTTTTGATGATAAGCTTGTAAAAATCATATCCTCTCTCCGGTATCATCTCCATCAGCAGCTTCTGCTGAAATTCAATTTTTTCAATTCTCTTCAATAAATCATTCATTTAAACACCCTCTTCTATCATCAGTTCCACTTGTAAACTGGCACAAATCCTATTGTGCAAAAATATTATAGATATTTCTTTAAACCTTTCCAATTTTTCCTTTCTTAAATGATACCAAATGCCGTGAAAACTTGCTATCAGCCTGTTTCTGAGCCACCCTTTTCACACGTGGAGACGGAAAAAATTATTTGAATATTTTTTTTACAAATTAATGTTATTTTTACTATTGATTTTTTCGTTCAGACGTCGTAAAGTATGAAAGCGAAAGATCAAATACTTGTCGTCTACTGGAGGCGATTTTTTATGCATTGCTGGAAAACAATCAATCTGGAAAAACAATTCGGTCACAGCCGTGTAATGTTATTATCAGCCATCGTCATGATGATGGTTTTTACAATCATCTATGTACCTGTCAATCTCATACTATCTGAAGATCTTTATGATAGTCATTTCTATATCTTCCTGGCGGGAATGCTGATTATATATCCATTGCATAAAGTGCTGCATATTGTGCCGATTTTGACCTATTTAACCAAAATTAAATATCAAGTAAAACGTCATTTATTCTTTATACCCATCGTCTCTTTCCGTGTCGGTGAGCCCATTTCAAAAAACCGCTTTATCTTAGCACTGGTGTTTCCTTTTTTCGCGATCAATACAGTGCTGCTTGCCGGGTGTGTAATGCTGCCGAATTTTTCACATTATTTTACGATTCTGACGGCTTACCATACAGGAATCTGCACAATTGACTTTCTGTATGCAAAAAGTTTGCTCTACTCCCCAAGAGATGCGATGATTGAAGAAAATGAAGATGGCTATGAGATATTAAACCTTCAAAGAGGCAGTATATAGTTCATTCAGCATTAAATAAATTTTTCTAAAGCATGCTGAATCTCCTATATATTTTGCCTCTTCTTACTTTTCAGCACTTCATTCTACCAATTTAGAGGATATTTTGGTATCGTATAGCATATAGGAGATATAGGGAGGGGATAAAATGATCTCCATTTTTATCATTTTTTCAGTATTTATCCTTTATTTTATAAACCAAATGACAAATTCACTTTGTCTGCAAAAAGAAATACCTGAAGAAAGACAGCCAAAAGTATTCAGGACCATCAACATACTCATCACCATACTTTTAATCTCATCATACATAGAAATATTGTATGCTTAACAGAAAAGTGAAAGGCGCTTGCTCAGACCCGACAAGCGCTGACGCGAAAAAGGAAGGAAGCCTGCACTTGGGCTTCCTTCCTTTTTTGTGCAGCGACTCGAGGGGCTAGCGCCTGGAACTGGACAATGAAAAGCGGAGCCGACTGTCCTGGCCCGACAAGCGCTGACGCAACAAAGAAAGGAAGCCTGCACTTTGGCTTCCTTTCTTTTTCGTGCAGCGATTCAAAGGGCTAGCGTCTGGAACTGGACAGGGAAATGTGGAAGGCCTTATACACACCCCTATAAGTTATCCTTCACCCAGGCCTGTATTTCCCTTTTGCGGGCCATTATTCTGTATTTCTTCTCTTCCCATTGGCCCGTATGTCTCTTTTGCGGGCCGTTATCCTGCTTTTCTTCCCTTCTTATTGGTCCGTATTTCTCTTTTGCGGACCGTTATTCTGTATTTCTTCTCTTCTCATTGGCCCGTATTTTTTTTTGCGGGCCGTTATCCTGCTTTTCTTCCCTTTTTATTGGTCCGTATTTCTCTTTTGCGGACCGTTATCCTGTATTTCTTCCCTTCTCATCGGCCCGTATTTCTCTTTTGCGGACCGTTATCCTGTATTTCTTCTCTTCTCATTGGCCCGTATTTTTCTTTTGCGGGCCGCTACCCTGCATTCCTTTACCTAGAGGTAGCGTAAATGTACCCTGCTCCGCCGGCGGAGGATCGGTTATACAAGGTGAACTCAAAGTCTCAAATGATAACGGCACTTCTATAAGTATTTAGTTTGCCCGGCTCATCTGCAATCTGACGGGTCCAATCTTAAACTGCATTGCTTTCTCCGTCTCTGCTGCCCGAATCTGAACCTTTCCTGCCCTCACTGTCCAATAACAAACACAACAGCGGACCGCCGCCCAGGCAGTCCGCTGTTTTTATGTTTTTAAGCAGTTATTAAACCCAAGCTGCTCCGATGATAATCAACAAAATGAACAATACAACGATTAACGCAAATCCTCCGCCATATCCGTATCCACCTGACATTAGACGCTTCCTCCTTTCTTAATGAAGCATAAGGCAATAAATTGCCTTATGCTTATCGAGGTTAAATTATAGCCAAGCTGCACCTACGATGATTAACAAGATGAACAATACTACGATCAACGCGAAACCTCCGCCATATCCGTATGAGCCACCCATAACTTTCCACCTCCTTTAGAAGCGCTACTTTATCGTATTCAAATAATCATTTTTTGTTTAGGCGCATTACATGTTTCCTTTGAAAAAACTTAGCAAATGTAGGCTGCACCCACGATAATTAATAAAATGAACAGCACCACAATCAGCGCAAATCCTGAGTTATATCCGTAGCTCATTTTTATTACCTCCTTTTTTCTAGTCAAAATATCTTATGTATGACGCAGAGATTTGGGTGTTATATATGCCCATTTTTTAGAAAACTCTCCATTAAAATGTTTATTTTCCTGTAGGGTTTGTGATATAGTATGTTTTGTAGTTTTTAGACAAATCTTATGAACAATATAAACATTAGGAGATGTTAACCCTATGAAAAAATGGATCTTAACTGTATCTCTAGCGGCTGGCGTCATTGGGCTGTCTGCATGCAACAATGGAGATGACAATGGC
Source organism: Bacillus sp. P14.5 (assembly GCF_003316765.1). Lineage (GTDB taxonomy): Bacteria > Bacillota > Bacilli > Bacillales > Bacillaceae_B > Rossellomorea. The sequence continues at coordinate 21,635 of NZ_NIJF01000065.1, forward strand.
AGCAGTGAAGTCGTGGCGGAAACAAAAGCCGGAGATGTTACAAAGGAAGAACTATATACATCAATGAAAGAGAAATTCACTCCTCAATTGGAGCAAGCACTTCAGGAACTGGTACTTACCAAAGTACTGAGTGAGGAGTATGAGGTTTCGGAAGAAGAGATTGATGAAAAGCTGAATGAAGCGAAGGATCAACTTGGACCACAGTTTGAGATGTTCTTATCTCAATATAACTTGGATGAAGAATCATTCCAAGAGTACCTCAAGCTGCAGCTGCTTCAAGAAAAAGCGGCAACTGCCGATGTGGAAGTAAGCGAAGATGAGCTTAAAGAATACTACGATAATTGGAAGCCTGAGATTGAGGTGCGCCACATCCTTGTCGATGATAAAGAGACAGCTGACGAAGTCAAACAAAAGCTAGCTGATGGCTCAGCATTCGAAGACTTGGCAACGGAATATTCCAACGACCCCGGCTCTGCCGAGAACGGAGGAAGCTTAGGATGGGTCGATTATGAAGGCAGACAGAACTTTGTGCCTGAATTCTCCGAAGCTCTGGACAAGCTTGAAAAAGGAAAAGTCAGTGAACCTATCCAAACTCAATATGGATTCCATATCATCGAAGTAACGGATAAAAAAGAAAAAGAGTCGTTTGAAGATATGAAAGACGACCTAGAAAATTCATTGAAGTTATCTAAGGTGACTCCTGAAAAGATCCAACAGACGATGAAAGCCGTCATAGAGGATGCAGGACTGGAAATCCAAGATAAAGACCTTGAGAACAGCTTTGAACAGATCCTGAACCCTCAGGAAGCACCAGCTATGCCTCAAGAAGGGGAAACACCTGCCCCTGCAGAAGGCGCACCGGCTGAGGGAGAGACACCAGCTCCAGCAGAAGATGCACCGGCTGAAGAAGAAACAACAGAAGAATAAGCACCAAAAAGGGAAGCACGTTAATAGTGCTTCCCTTTTTTATATAGGCAAGGTTTACGAATAGAGCCCTTAAACGAGAATTCAGGCAGATGGCTGGCGGCGCTTTTCTTTTTCATTCTCCATCCGCTTGATATAAACCTCCCCTTCCTGCTCAATCCATTCATTTTCCACATCTCTATCTTCTTTTGCTGATTTCATGGCCATGTAAGCACTGACAAAAATACCTGCTACAATGAAATACATCCAAATAGGCAAAGTCATATTTTATATCCCCTCCACTGTTTGTCCTGCTATTAAAAATATATGTGGAGAAATATAAAAAATGACTTTCAAATGAAAGTCATTTAAGCATGTCACTTATGAAAAGCCGGTTTATAGAATGAACGGTTATCGAGAGCAAATACTCTTTCCGTATATTCTCCAGGCTTTGTTTTATCCAGCACCTTATCAAGCATATTCATTTTTGCATCGATATTATCAATATAGTGCAGAATTTCCGCTTCTTTGATCATTGGCGGTTTCGGGCTTCCCCACTCCGCTTTCCCGTGATGTGAGAGGACCAGGTGTTGAAGAATCATGACTTCTTCTCCATTTATCCCCAGCTCTTCAGATGCTTTTCCGATTTCATTGATCATAATTGTAATGTGTCCAAGCAGGTTTCCTTCCACTGTGTAAACTGTCGAGGTGGGCCCGGATAGTTCAAATACCTTACCCAGGTCATGCAGAATCACTCCAGCATACAGCAGGTCCGTATCAAGGGAAGGATACAGGGATGCAATCGACTTGGACAAGTCCAGCATCGACACAACGTGGTAGGCGAGTCCAGATACGAACTCATGATGATTTTTAGTTGCGGCCGGATACTCCATGAAGGGCTTTTGATATTTCTTCAGAAGGTGTCTTGTGATCCGCTGGATGTTCGGATTTTTCATTTCAAAGATATATTGGGTGATTTTGCTGCTCATTTCATCAATGCTCAAAGGCGCAGTTTGCAGAAAGTCGCTTAGTTGCAGGCCATCTCCAGGAGAACTAGGTTTAATCTGCCTGATTCTAAGCTGGTTCTTGCCCCTGTAGCTTTGAATATCCCCCGAAACTTTCACAATAGTTTCCGGCTGAAAATTGACTTCGTCCTGCTCGCTTGCATCCCACAGCTTCGCCTCGATATCCCCGCTTTTGTCCTGCAGGATCAATGTTAAAAATGGTTTGCCTGTATTGGTTGTTCCTTTTGTCGCCTGCTTGATCAGCATGAATAAATCAACTGATGAGCCGACATCATATTGAGCAATCCCTGACATTCTTACTCCTCCCATTTCTCTTGTTTCTGCTAGTATACCATAATCATAAACTCAGACTGGCAGGAAAGGACTTTCCATATTTTTGATTGATTTGTAGGCTCATTTAATTTTTGCCATTTTGGTGCAAAAGGGCATTCCAGCAGCAAAAAAGACAAGCAGAAACTGCTACTGCTTGTCTTTGAGTAAGGCTCTTTTCGTAAACTTTGTTACTATTTGATACTATTCCGAAGAAATATCTATACCAAGAAGGAAAAAATACGGTAATCACGAAAAGAAAAGAGCTGCTCTTTCCCGATAAGAAATAAAACTCTTAGTATCCGGGGAAAAATCCGGCTGTTGGGATTTTTCCGAAAGCAACAATATATGAGTAAGTCAACCTGCCGCCTCTGCTTTCCCTTTCCTGGCTATCCATACCTTCGTTGAAATTAAACCAATAATCATAATGAATGCACCGAATAAATAAGGGATATGAATATTCCATTCAAAAAGTGTTCCGGCGATTAATGGGCCAGCTACATTCCCGAGGCTGAGGAACGAATTGTTCAGCCCCATTACCATCCCCTGCCTCTTTCCGGCAAGCTTTGAGATCAGGGAATTCAAAGAGGGGCGCAGCATGGAGTTTCCGACAAAAAAGACCGCCGTGGTAATCAGGACCCAGACCATATTAGGCGCAAGAGTCATGATCACAAAGCCGAAAGCACTGATGAGCAATGAAATGGTCACAACTCTTTGATCACCAAGCCATTGAGTCATTTTCCCGACTCCCACACCCTGTACCACGGTCCCAATCAATCCTATCACCAGGATGATGAACCCCACTTCCTGAGGCCCGTAGCCATATCGCTCGAGGGCGTAATAACTGAAGATCGCCTGAAAGTTAGCGAGTCCGAAACTCATGATAAAGACCAGGACGAGCAAAAATCCGACCGGACTTGCAAGTGCTTTTTTCATGAGTATAAATTGATTTTCTTTCTCTTCAGGTTCCTCCTGCTCACGCATTTCCTTTGTATAGGATTCTGGCAAAATCAGGATCGATAAAATAGCAGCAATGGATGCGGCAATCCCCGCAAACAGAAATGGGTAGGAAAGGTCGTATTCCGCCAGCCAGCCGCCGATTCCGGGCCCAATGACGATCCCCATTCCCATTGCTGCTCCCAGGATCCCCATGCCCTGTCCGCGCTTTTCAGGTTCAGTGACATCGGAGACATAAGCCATGGCAGTCGGCATTAAAGCAGAGCCGAATATGCCCGCGAGTATTCTTGAAACAAACAGCATCCACAAACCGGAGGCAAAAGCGAAGACAAATTCAGCGATGGCGAACCCAATCAAACCGATTGTGATCAGCGGTTTACGCCCAACCCTGTCAGAAAGCCTTCCCCAAACGGGAGCAAATAAAAATTGCATGAACGCAAATACAGCCACGAGAGCCCCGAGCACTTGGGCATTCGCATTGAATTTTTCCACATAAAACGGAAGGATTGGAATCACCAATCCGATTCCAACCATGATGATGAATAGATTGAAGCTTAATAAGGCTAAAGGACCCCGTGCCTGAGCCCATCCTTTTGTACGATCCATAATATTTTTCCTTTCTGTCATTCCTTTGTGCTACTCTGTATTGTAACGGAAAAGAGTGAGATTTACTAATACAATCACCATGTTAATGCTGCCCGGCTGCAAGACTCTCTTTAGACAGGTAAATTACCTTTCCGCTATCCACTTTACTGGCAATGTGGGAATGACAGGTGAAAAACAGGATTTGAATATCGCCCCTTAACTCTTTCAGGAGCTTCATGACTGCTTCTGTTCTTTTTTCATCAAAATTGACAAAGCCGTCGTCAATGATCACAGGCATAGAGTGCACATCTTTCAGCATCAATACCAAAGCGAACCTTAAGGCAATATATAACTGTTCTCTTGTCCCTTGGCTGAGTTCATCCGGAGTGAAGGCAATTCCGTCTCTTCTTTCTATAATAAAAGAATTTTCCTGTCTCGAACGGATCTTGCGGTATTCTCCATTTGTCAGCAATTCAAAGTACTGCTCTGCCGTTCTAATCACCTTTGGAAGCTTTTCTTTTTATACTCTTCAATAGTCTTATTAAGAGCTGAACGTGCCAATGAATATCTCATCCACTCCCTGGACAATTCATTCAATTCCGCTTTTTGCTCATGATATTTGTATAACAGCCTTGAGTGAGATTCCCCTTCTTCCAGCACAGAAATTTCATAAACCGTTTCTGCCAGATTTTCACTCTCTTTATTAGTTTTCCGCTTCAACTCAGCGATTTCTTCTTCGAGACTGCTTTTTATTTTACTCAGTTCATGACTCTCTTCTCTCAGTATGTAGAATTCATGGAGCAAATTCTCCCCCAGCCGGTTAAACAGGATCCGCTCCTGTTGTTCAAGGGAATGTTTTTCACTACTTAAGTCAGCAAGCCACCTGTACTCCTCTTCCGTCTCTGTTCCAGCGGCAGCCAGCAGCTCCTTCAATTCCTTATGAATTGAATTCTCCTGTGCCTGGATGAATTCAAATTCTTTAATAGTATCAGCCCGCTGCTTCAGCAATTGGTTGTAGGACAAGGATTTTTTTCATTGACTGCAAGCGCATCTTTCATTCTCAGTAAGGTCTCTTCAATCACAGTGAATTTTATTTGGGTATCTTCGACAGCTTCCTCAACTTCCTTCGCGAAAAGTGAGATCTTCTCCAGGAGATTTCTGTGAATCTCAGAGATTTCCCGCTCCTCCTCATATAGGACTGATAACTCTCTTAGCCTGTCAAAAGCTTCTCCAAGCAGCTTCCACGGCATGTCAGGTGAAAGATGTAACTCCTCTGCCAGATCTCGAAAGCTTTCTTGCAGTCTTTGTTCTTTTATGAACAGGCCATGTTCCTCTTCTTGAAGTTTAAGGAATCCGTTTTCTGTGTTCTCTAATTTCAAGATCCATTGTTTCCAGTTCTCTCTCAGTTCTGTTTGCTCCTTCAATAACTCCCTGTTCTGCGCTTCCTCCCCACCGCTTTGAGCATCCAGTTTTTTCCGGAGAAGTTCTGCCTTTTCTTTCAACTGCCCATAATAATCTTCGCCCTCTTTATTCGACTGTAAGTTCATGAGAAGGATTATTGCTGAAAGGACCAGGAGGAATGCTGCTGCAGCTGAGAATAACGAATCCGACAGGAACCAGACCATACCCCCGGTTAAGATCGAGAAAACCAAACCAACTAAAATAGCAGAGCCTTTTTTACTTCTTTTTGGCTGGCTGTCTCTATTCTCTTTAAGTTGCTCTTGAACCAGCTCATATTGAATCTTAAGGGTATCTGCTTCTTTGCTTTCCTTTACCTTCTTTTGCAGCTCCTGATAGCTGGTTTCTTCCAGAAGCTTTTCTTCGATTTCCCCACAGCGTTCCTCCAGGAATCGCAGCTGCTTTTTTTCTTCTTGTATGGCTTCAATTACAGTTTCCTTTTTCAGTTCTAGTTTATTAAAGGAATCTTCCATGCTCTTCACTCGGTCTTTCATGACTATATCCAATTTGACATCTTTGATTGAATGAAAATCTGCTATATTCAATTCCCTCATCAACTGGTCTTTTTTAGCTTTAATGACAGTGAGTTTACGCTCTATGTCAGCAGCCTGGTCCTGCCATCTTATGTACAACTCCCTTTTTTCAAGGATGCTCGCGAATAATGCGCTGCGATCACTAACAGTCTCATCGGGCTGACTTTCCTCTAAAGTCTCATTCAATTCTGTTAGACGGGTACGAGTGACTTCCATAGCAGATTTTTGGTGAACATGCTGGCTTTGCCATTTTTCAAAGCGCTGAAGGCCATTTACAGGAAAAGAATGGAGGTTCTCCAATTCAGCTAATCTTTCTCTTATATCCTGATACTCGCAGAGATCCTTCCAGGATTTTTCAAGTGCTTCGATGAGGTTCAACTCTTCCAGTCTTCTGTCAGATTCTTCACGAATAGCAGCAAGCGATTCCTCCGCATTCTTCTTTTTTTCTTGTAACAGAGTAAAATTCTCGTTCTTCTCTCTGGCTTTTTTCAACTGTAATTCAATATGCTTGATTTCCATCAATTTCTGATTGATTTCAGGTTTCTTGCCCGCCTTTTTAAACAATCTGTCTAGTTCCTTCTGCCATTGCTCCTCCAACTTGAAAAGAGCATCAGTGCCTGTCATTCCCGAACTGAAAAGGTAACGGTTGATATCCTCTTCCTTCAGCTTGGAAATCTCTTGAAGGCCATGGATATTAAATGAATAGATCCCTTGAAAGGCCGCCTTATCCATACCCTTCAATACTCTTCTCAATTCTTCCTCGCCGCCTGTTGTTCCGTCCTCATAAATAACGGTGGCATCTCCTGCTGCTTTCCCTTTGATTCTCTCCACTGTAATTGAATGGCCTTCATCCAATGACAATGTCAATTTCCCTCCATACTTGGCATGCGTCTTCGGCTCGTACCTCTGCTCAGAGTGCAGCTTCGTAGGGAAACCGAATAGTACACCATGAATGAATGCCATAATAGTGGACTTTCCCGCCTCATTCTCCCCATAAAAAACAGAAAATCCGCTCAGTTCCTTCAATTCAAAATCCTCCAGTTTTCCAAAACCATAGATATGTATGTCAGTGATCTTCATGGTTGTCACCTCCTCTATTCATTAAGATTCTTGATGGGAAAAGGAATTTTGCAGCATGGATAATACCGCTTCTTTAATCTCTTCCTTTTCTTCAGGTTGAAGTGAATCAATATAGCGGTGCGCCTGGGGATGAAGAAATAAGGCAGAGGAAGCCTCGTCCCAGCTCTGTTCATCCCAGCCCTGGATGTTATGAATCATTTCGTTCAGGAATGTTTCCTGCCCTTCAATATAAGCAATTCCCGTGTTTTCCTTGATTCTCAAGGAGTGCACCCAGACAAAAGCATCCTGATGTTCCTCTCCATCCTGAAAGGCTTCCAGGATTTCACCAGTCTTTATTTTCTCAAGGACATCCGCACCTAAACCTTCTGTATCAGTTATTTCAATTTCCAAAAAAGTGTTCCCGTTTTTTCTGAACCGTTCCATTTCTGACTTGCACAACTCAAAGACCTGGCTGAGCTTTGTCTCCTCCTTCAAGGAAATGGTTGTTTTTTCCCAAAGAATTTCCTGGGTTTCAATAAATTCAAGCTCTGATCCTTCATTATCAATGGTCACGGTATAACAACCCTTTGGACCTGTTTCTTTCCGGTGCCTTCCTTGTATATTCCCGGGATATACGATCGGCGGGGAAGCAGAAAGCTCCTGGCGGACATGGATATGCCCGAGCGCCCAGTAGTGATAGTTTTTCTCTTTGAGATCCTTTATGGTGAATGGGGCATAAGTTTCGTGAGCGGATGTCTCACCTGCTTCGCTTCCGTGAAGGAGAGCAATATGGATATCTCCATTATTCCGGACAGCGGGATAATCAACTGCTTTCCGTTCTAATACATGGCGTGTATCATAGCTGAATCCGTATAGATGGACCCGGCTTCCTCCATTTGTTGTATGGATGAATTCCTCCACATCCGCACCAAAGACTTTTACATTGTCCGGCATCTCCAAGTGAGACCAGTAATTCCCCAGATAATCATGATTTCCATGAATGATATATACCGCAATGCCAGCTTCGCACAGACGTTGAAACTGCTTTTTCAATCTGGCCTGGGCCCGTATACTTCTATCTTCTTCATCATACAGGTCCCCGGATATAAGGAATAAATCCACCTTCTTCCTTAACGCATGATCGACTATTCTTTCAAAAGAGACAAAAGTGCTGTTCTGCACACGTTGAAACAACTCTTCAGGCAAGTGTTTCAATCCCTTGAAAGGACTGTCCAAGTGCAGGTCGGCAGTATGTATAAATGTTACTTTGCTCATAGATTCAACCCTTCTTTCATCCTATACGAATACACGTTCTCTTATTCTTTCATTATAGACTACTTTTCAGCAAAAAATAAGGATAGAGGTGATATTCTTTTTTGATAGTGAACATCCTAATCGCTTTATGAAGTTCTCTGGCAGGGTTTCCACATCAAGTGATATCTGTCATAATTAAAAACCCTAAAAAAGAGGACGAAATCATTAGTGATTTCATCCTCTTTCTGTTCCTTTAATTCACTTTTCTCTTTGATAATACTTATAAACATTTGATTGAAGTGAATGTCTCTTACATGCTGGTTTGGAGATATCTTCTTCAGTACTTCACAAAGTTTATGTCTCCAAGGTGCTGACTTGGATACATCATTTTAGCAGCATTGCTACGATGATGTCCCCATAATGCTTGCTTGGATACATCTTCTCCGCCATCTTGCCACCTTCATGTACTCAAGGCACTGACTTGGAGACATCTTCTCCGACGTCTTGCAACCATCATGTCTCCAAAGTGCTTGCTTGGATACATTTTCTCCGCCATCTTGCCACCTTCATGTACTCAAGGCACTGACTTGGCTACATCTTCTCCGACGTCTTGCCATGATAATACCTCCAATGAGCTTGATTGGATTCAACTGCTTCAGCATCTCACCTACATAATGTCCCCAACACCAAGTTCACTGAATAGCTGAGGTTTACAAACTTCTTTATTAGGCGCTGTGAAAGTCCGAAGACTTATAAGACAAAAACAGGTTCCTCGGCCAAATGTCTGCCCAGCCAAATCCCGCTTGCAGCCGCCTGTGATAGAGAATGGGTTTCACCTGAACAATCTCCTATGAGGTACAAGCCAGGCACTTCACTTTCAAAAAATGAGTTTGTATATAATTTCGGCTCATAAAATTTGGCATCGATACCGTATATCAGCGTATCTCCATGAACCTTTTCGCCCAGCAACCCCTCCAATGAGGAAAGCATTTCAAGCAGAGCCCTGGTATATAAATCAGGTACTTCCTCTTTTAAACTTCCACAATCCGCAGGCAAAGTTGGCATGATACTATTCCTGCTTAAGTCTTGTGTGATACGGCCAGATTGTAAATCTTCCAGTCTCTGCACCACAATCCGGTTCGTTTCTCTATTAATTTTTTTGATAATAGATTCAGCGTACCTCTGCGCTTCTCCCTGTGTGGGAAAGTACCTGGGCACGAATAAAGTGAAATTCAGATTGTGACTAGGCGTATCCTTCTCCCTTACATTCTGTCCGTCCGGCATGACGAGCCCGTGCTGATGCTTCCGTATGATCCGCCCTTCAGGATTCATGCAATAGGTCGTGGCCGTATAAGAATCCCCCAAATAGGTCAGCTTGGTTTCAAAGGTTTCCTTAAGAATTGAATTCAGCTGGCTGCCTTTCATCTCCACTCGCAAGCCCAGATCAAGCCGGGTTTCTCCAGGTACAAGTCCAAGCAATTCCGTCTGCTGCTTCAGCCACCTGCTCCCGCTCGTCCCTGTGGCCATCACCAGTTTCCGAGTCCGGAATTTTCTACCCTTTGAGTTTAATTGAAACCCTTCACAATTCGGAGTGATCGAGTCGATTTCTGTTTCAAAGGTCAGAGTGGCTTTCTCTTTTAGGAACTCATAAAGCCCTTGAAAAACCTTATTCGCCAATCCGGTTCCTAGGTGGCGGACTACTGTGGAGAGGACTCTGAAAGAATGTTCCTCTGCCCTTGAAGACAGTTCTTCATTCCCTGTATCGTAGGTGTCGACACCCCCTCCTCCAAATGCACACAGAATTTCATCCACTTCTCTCATCAGTTCGATGGCCTGCTCTTCTCCAATTTTCCTGCCCAGTTCTCCTCCAAAATCATTGGTGTAATTAAATTTCCCTTCTGATTTTCCAAGCCCGGCAAAGCCTATGTATTTACTGCAGTTCTCACCACACGTACAAGTGCCTCCATTATCGAGACCGCAGACGCGCTCCTCCAATTTCTTTCCTAGATCAATGATATGTATTCTGCAATCCTGATTTTCCTTTAATAACTGATAGGCCGTGAAAATACCGCTCACACCTGCCCCGATAATAGTAACGTCATACAAGCTGTTTTGCATGCATTACACTTCCTTTCTGATTACTCTCCGTTGTAGATGCTTTCCTTTCCAGAAGCACCCTAAAGTCAACTAGGCCTTTATATCTTTTTATCAATTTTATTTCCATCTTTTTTCAGTTCCTTGTGCAGCATCCTAAGTTCACTTCTTAACTTTTTGATCTCTTGGGAAGAATTTATTCCCTCCGACACTGCTTTTTTTATCACAAAATATAATCCGAGTGCAATAAATAAAAAACTCATCCCTGCTGCAACAGCTTCCATTAATTAACCACCTTTACTTAACAGGTTGCCCCCGAATATATTGCTGCCAGACAGACCCTCAGACTGCATCGAATCCTTAAACACTGAAATCGATGCTGACAGAGAATCCCACTAACTGCAAGGAATCCTTTAAAAAACAAATCGATGCTGCCAGACAGACCCTCAGACTGCATCGAATCCTTAAACACTGAAAATCGATGCTGACAGAGAAGCCCACTGACTACATGGAATCCTTTAAAAAACAAATCGATGCTGCCAGACATAGCCGCAGACTGCATGGAATCCTTTAAAAACAAATCGATGTAAAACCCTTCATCATTTAACTGTTCGTTTTAAAATCAAAAATCCCTGCATATCCTGCTTCTAAAAGAGAGGCAGCCCGGCTGCGTGTGAACGTCCGGCTTAAGTCTTTCAGAGGAAATCCCCTCGTAATTAAATAAGAGGCTGTTTTATGAGTATAGGATTTCCCCTGCGAAAAATGGGGGGATGAGGATAAAATAACACTCAAAAGCAACAATCTTTTAGAAAAGCGCCAAATAAAAAAGCAGCTCCCCTCATCAAAGGAGAGACTGCTTAGGATTAATTTTTCTTTGTTAACTCCAAGGCTTTCTTGATATCTTTGTAGGAATTTGACTTGCCGTACATCAATACTCCGCCCCGGTAAATTCGTGCTCCGAACCAGCCCAATATAAAAATGGAGAGAACCAGGATCCCGATACCAAGGATTGGTTCCCAGGCAGCGATATTGAGCATTCCCACCCGCAGGAACATGACCATTGGCGTGAAAAATGGGATATACGAAGCTGCCGTAATGAATCCAGCCTCAGGATTTCCCAGTCCATAAAAGGCAATGAAGAAGCCGATCATGATAAGGAAGGTCATCGGCATAACCATTTGCTGAACATCTTCTATCCTGCTGACAAGGGACCCCAGAAGGGCTGCAAGAGTCGCATACAGGAAGTAGCCAAGAAGGAAGAACACGATGGCATAGATGATAATTCCCACAGGAATATCATTCAATCCGAAAAACTCCATTATTCCTCCCATTTCTGAATCTGCTTTACTTGTCAGTGCAAAGTACCCGACTCCCAGTAATATTGTCAGCTGAGTTAAGCCGACCAGGCCGATCCCCAAAATTTTTGCGAACATCTGCTTTACCGGAGAAACACTTGATATCAAGATCTCCATGACACGAGATGATTTTTCAGTTGCCACTTCCATGGCGATCATATTGGCATAGACAATGACTGAAATGTAAATGAAAAATAGCAGAAGGTACACAATTCCTCGTGCCTGATTCAATTCTTCTTCCGATTTTGCCCCTTCTACCAACGCTTCCCTTTCAAAGGAAACTGGGGCACTCAATGAAGCGAGCTCCTCCGGTGACAGTTCCAGGTTTTCGGCCGCAATTGAGGATTTGATTCCTTGCAGGGCATTCTGCAGATCATTTGCCAGTGAGGATGCTGAAATTGACTCTGACTTATAGATTCCTTGCGGCAGGCCATTCTCATCCTCTGAAAGAATCAGGTACCCATTATAGGTTCCTTCTTCTGTACTATCCTTTAAGCTTTCTTCACTATCACTGGTTTGTTCGAGTTCTACCTCTTCATTAATCGTGCTCAATTGCGCGGAGAACGGACTGAACAAATCTCCAGTTTCATCAACAACCGCAACTACATCCTGTTCTTCGCCGCTGAAGCCTTCGATGATTCCCTGTAAGTTGGCAAGAAGAAAAATCCCTGCTGCCACAATCAGAGTGGTGATGATGAATGACTTTGCCTTCAATTTATTCAGATACGATTGGCCGAGAATCAAGAAAAAATTACTCATATGAAGTACCTACTTTCTCAATGAAAATATCATTCAAGGATGGCTCCTCTAATTCAAATTTGCGGACGAAGCCTCTCTTGACCACTTCTTTGAATACATCCTGTGCTATATCTTCGGACTTTACCTGAAGCTGAATCCCTTCCGTCGTTTTCTTTGTCTTGGTGACCCCGGGGAGCGTTTCAAGAAAGCTTAAGTCATAATCAGCATGTATTGTGACATTCTTTTTTCCAAAGGAACGTTTGATTTCTTTTAATCCTCCATGCACAACAGGGGTCCCTTTATGCATGATACAAAGATTCTCACAAAGCTCTTCCACATGCTCCATCCGATGGCTTGAAAACACAATCGTCGTTCCGCTTTCCTTTATATCGGCAACTGCATCCTTCAGCAATTCAACATTGACAGGGTCAAGTCCGCTGAAAGGCTCATCGAGGATCAATAATTTTGGTTTATGTATAATGGATGCGATCAACTGGATCTTCTGCTGGTTCCCTTTGGACAGCTCCTCAACCTTTTTGTTCTTATACTCCGGTACATTGAAACGATCCAGCCAGTACACCAATTCTTTTTCCGCTTCTTTCTTATCCATTCCTCTTAAGCGGGCCAGGTAAATGATCTGGTCATCCACTTTCATTTTCGGATATAATCCCCGTTCTTCCGGAAGGTATCCAATCTCAGGACTCGTTGAATAATCAATCCTTTTCCCATTCCAGGTAATGGTTCCTCCACTTGGGTCAAGCAGCCCGAGAATCATCCTGAATGTGGTCGTCTTCCCTGCACCGTTTCCTCCCAGGAAACCGAACATCTCTTTCTCCGGTATGCTGATCGATAAATCGTCGACCGCAGTGAACTTCCCGAATCGCTTCGTTACATTATTCAATGTTAATACCATGCTCTTTCCTCCATTTCACTCTCTTATAAAATCAAACGGCAAATTGGTTCCACCGCTAAAATTCCACTTGCATTGCTCCCCAACTACCTATACGATTTTATAGTAAAAAAGATTCACAATCCATAAGATTCACAAAAATAAAAAATACAAAAGAGAATTCTTTATAATTTTTTAAAATTATGTAAGAATAATAGTAACTATCAGAAATTTAATAAAGGGGAATACATTCATGAAGGTATATAAATTAACGGTTTTCGAACAAACAGGGGAAAATATTTATGAAGATTCATTTGAAGCTGCTTCAGATGAGGAGGCAAAAAAGATCGGAAAAGGGATACTTGAAGAAAAAGGCTACGAGGATCACACTCACCGTTGCGCTTCTCCGCTTGGCAAATTGATTTTGTTTCATCCGTAAATTAAGTTTAAACACTCTATAAGCTCACAAGTACACCAAGGGCTGACGCACTGGATTAAATTACAGTGCCTCTTTTTATTGTATTTTCGCATGGTGTGCATTGTGAAGTTCCCGGCTTCATTAGAAATGTTTCTCAGTATTTGTCCTCCAATTACCAATTATTTAAGCCAAAGAAACGTCCTGTGTCATCAATGCACAGAACGTTTCTTTCGTTACAGCTATTAGTTGGTGATCATTCTCCCTTAAATCGCGGAATCCTCTTCTCTACAAACGCCTTTATACCTTCTTGATGGTCATGTGTCTGGCGCATTTTCCATTGTCCTTCTTTCTCCAGCTGCAGCGCTTTCTCCAGCCGGTCTTTATTCAGCTCCGCATAAATCGATTTTGATTCAATGATCGACCTCAATGGCTTTTGCAAGCACTCTGTGATGTATTTTTCAATGGCTCTATCGAGTTTCCCTGAAGGGATCGCTTCATCCACCAGCTTTTTCATCAGTGCTTCCTGTCCTTCGATAACCTTCCCGGTCCACATGAGCTTTTTCGCCCTGCCAGTGCCAAGGCGTTCTTCAAGGAAGAAGTGGCCGCCGCCATCCGGAATGAGTCCTATGCCAATGAAATTCATCGCCAGCTTGCTGTCTTCCTCGCAAATGATATAATCAGTGGCCAATGCCAGGCTCAATCCCAGTCCCGCTGCAGCTCCATGTATACCGGTGATTGTCAGTTTCTTCATAGTGTAAAGGGTCATGGCCAGCTCGCCGATTACCTCCATGATTTCTGAAAATTCCTGTTCACCGCCTAGATTTAACATTTCTTTTATATCCCCACCTGAAGAGAATCCCTTTCCTTCCCCTCTCAGGACGAGGACCAGGATGTCTTCATCTTTCTCGACTTCCTTCAGGCAGTTCTTGAGCTCCCTCATCATCTGAGAATTCATGGCATTCAATGACTTTGGCCGGTTTAAAGTAATCGTTGCGGTCTTCCCACTTTTTTCGAGTTTAATCGTCTCATATAGTGCATTTACATTCATGAAAAACACCCCTTGTTCGCTTGAGTTCCTAATTTTAGAAATATTCTATTAATAGTATACCAAATTTTAATGGAAAACTATTAATCTCTATTTTCATAATAGAAGAAAGCCGGCAGACTCCCGGCTTTCATCTGGTATATTGAAAAATCTTTGAATCTATTTATTGTCCAACACGCTCTTTTACCTGATCACGCAGTGCTCTTTTTAAAAACTTTCCAACAGATGTTTTGGGGATTTCTTCGAAAAATAAAACCTCGTCAGGAAGCCACCATTTTGCAAATTGCGGCTGCAGGAATGCCATAATGTCCTCTTTCGTGGTATTTTGGTGATCGCCTTCCTTTAAAACTACGCAGGCTACCGGACGTTCCTGCCATTCAGGGTGAGGAACAGCGACCACTGCCGCTTCAAAGATGCTTTCGTGTGCCATCAAAGCATTTTCCAAGTCGACACTTGAAATCCACTCCCCGCCTGACTTAACCAGATCTTTTGTTCTGTCGACGATTTTAATGAATCCTTCTTCATCCACTGTCACTACATCTCCGGTATACAGCCATCCGTCCCTGAATGCATCGTCTGTCCGTTCATCTTTATAGTATTCGGATGCAATCCAAGGCCCTCTCAATGTGAGTTCGCCCATTTCCTTACCGTCCCAGGAAACTTCTCCATCCTTACCGACAATTTTCATTTCCAAACCCGGTACCAGAATTCCCTGCTTGGCCTTCAAGTTATATTTTTCTTCCGTATCCCAATCTTCCATATAACTCTTTTCACCTGTAACGACTGCAAGAGGACTCGTTTCAGTCATGCCATAAGCATGACTGAAAGGTATGCCGTGCTTCTCTTCAAAGGCTTTAATCATACCGAGCGGCGCAGCAGACCCTCCGCAAAGGATGGATCGAAGGCTGGAGAGGTCATACTCATTTTCTTCAAGCTCTTTTAACAAACCAAGCCAGATGGTCGGAACACCGGCAGTGATTGTTACCTTCTCTTCCTGCATCAATTCAGCCAGCAGTTTTGGTGTGAAATACGGTCCAGGAAGCACTTGGGATGTCCCGAACCAAGTTGCCGCGAACGGCAGCCCCCATGCATTTACATGGAACATCGGCACCACCGGCAGGGCAATATCTTTTTCTGAAACACCCGTCGTATCGGCAAGTCCGAGAGCCATACTGTGAAGAACGATCCCTCTGTGGGAGTACATCACTCCTTTTGGATTTCCGGTTGTGGCACTTGTGTAGCACATTCCCGCCGGAGCATTTTCATCCAGGTCATCCCTGAATTTATAGTTTGGGTCTCCTTCTGCAAGAAGTTCCTCGTAATGGTAAACCGGCGACAGGCTGGTTTCAGGGAGTTCTTCCTTATCGGTCATGATGACGAAAGCTTCGACTGTTTTTAACTGATCCTTCACCTTCTCAATCAAAGGCAGAATGTCCGCATCTATCAGCAGGACCTTGTCTTCGGCATGATTGATTATGTAAATGATGTGCTGGGGAGCTAGACGAATGTTGATTGTATGCAGCACTGCCCCGCTGCACGGTACTGCAAAATAGGCTTCTAAATGTCTGTGGTGGTTCCAGGCCAGTGTTCCTACCTTTTCACCTTCCTTGACACCCAGTTTTTCGAGAGCACTTGAAAGCCTGCGCGTCCTGGCCGCCATTTCTTTGTAGGTGAATCGATGGATTCCCCCATCCGTGCGCGATACAATTTCCTTCTTAGGGTAAAATTTTTCAGCACGCTCAATCATTTGTGTAAGCAGCAAAGGAGTATTCATCATTGGACATCTCTCCTGTCTATTTTGTAATCGCTTCCAATTCACTTCAATAGAATATATGCCTGGCTATACCCTTATCATTCGATATAAATGAGCTAAACCCTTTAAAGTAATGTTAATTTTCTGAAAATACCTTCTACCCAAAAAGAATCTTTGAAGGGACGCTTTCAATCTCCTGCAGTTTTCCTTAGTTCAAATGGAAAAACGGCCCTCTGAAGGAGGACCGTTCAATATGTTAATTTAAAAGCTCATCAAGAATTTGCAGCTTCTTCTCTGTATAGTTTTTAAATCCTTCATTATAAGCTTTCGGTTCTTTAGGATTCGCAAAGTGAGTAATTTTTCCGGTTTCGGGATCGATGAATTTACTTGCAGCGCCACACCCGATTCCGATGATTGTCTGCATTTCTTCCATGATCATGATGTTGTAGACGCTGTCCTGCCCGGGAAGGGCGTAGCCGACATTCTCAAGGTTGCCAAGAATATTTTTCTGTCGGTACAGGTAATAAGGAGCGTAATCATGCTTTTGCGTCCATTCATCCGCAAGGGACATCATTCTTTCAATCTCTTCCCTGCCCGCCACTTTGTATTTCTCTTTGTTCCTTGTCATCTCTGAAGCTCTTTTGAATGATAAGGTATGGACGGTCAATGACTCCGGCATCAGTTTTTTCGTCTCATTCAGAGAGTGGGTGAATTCTTCCACACCTTCACCAGGCAAGCCGATGATGAGGTCCATGTTGATGTTTTTCATGCCCATTTCCCTTGCCAGATGGAACTTTTCAATGGTCTCTTCCACTGAATGGTGCCGTCCAATCGCTTTCAAAGTTTCGTTTGTGTACGACTGAGGATTGATGGAAATGCGGTCGATGTTCCACTTATTTAATACATCTAATTTTTCAGGCGAGATGGTATCCGGTCTCCCCGCTTCAACAGTAACTTCCCTTACTTCAGCCACATCAGGAAAAGAGCGGTACATTTCTTCATATAGCAAATCCATCTGTTCAGCTGTAATGGAAGTCGGTGTTCCGCCGCCATAATAGATCGTCGTGATTCTGACTCCATTTTCCTTCAGCCAGCGGCCGGTTTCCTGGATTTCATAGTGCAGTCCTGTCAGGAAAGAATCGACTCTTCCCTGTTTCCCTAAAATTGCATAAGCAGGGAATGTACAATAAGCACACTTGGTTGGACAGAACGGGATTCCAATATAGATACTGACTTCTTTTTGAAGGGAATAAAGGTCTGGAACTACCGACAATTGCCTGTCAACGATCCTTTCCATAAGTTCGATTTTCTCATCGGTGATAAGATAATCCTCTTTCAATTTGCGGCGGATATCTTCCCTGGGCATGCCCTCTCTGATACTTTTATGAAACAGCTTGGTCGGACGGATGCCCGTCAGGATTCCCCACGGCTGGATGATCCCCGTGTATTCTTGCAAAACGTTCAAATAGACATGTGAAAGCCCATTTTTAAAGCTGCGGAACTTCTCTTTGTCTGTTTGATCTAAAGGAACTTCTTTCTTGTATTGCGAAAAATAGTTTAGATCTTCGGATTCCAGAATCGCCTCCGCAGTTATGGTATCTTGGATTTTTTCCAATTTAAATTCTATATGAAGGTCGCCTTTTTCCTTAAGAAAAGGGTTGACCGCCGGTTCTTCAAAAAACAGATTTGCGATAAGCTGCAACGGACGATTGAAGCGTTCATCGCTCAAACCGCTGAATGTAATTTTCAATGTAATCACCTTTCAAAAAATCGATTTTTAACTTGTTTAAGTGTACAGAAGGACGCGGGAATGGTCAATACACAAGAGGATCGCCTGCCTGGGGAATAGCGGTTAATTTGGGGTTTTCGCCTTCTCATTGGACCGTAAACTCTTTTTGCGGGCCGTTATCTTCGTGCTTCACCCTTCTCATTGGCCCGTAAGCTCCTTTTACGGGCCATTAACTTTGTGCTTTGGCCTTCTCATTGGACCACAAGCTCCTTTTACTGGCCGTTAACTTTGTGCTTCACCCTTCTCATTGGCCCGTAAGCTCCTTTTACGGGCCATTAACTTTGTGCTTTGGCCTTCTCATTGGACCGTAAACTCCTTTTACGGGCCATTAACTTTGTGCTTTGGCAGTCAAGCCCTTATTCTTGTGTAAATTCATTTATACAATGTCTCAACCTGCTATAGTGTTTATGATTTTTTTGACAGGAAAGGGGGTACCCCCTTTCCTGTCAAAAAAATTTCGCGCTTCGCTTCACCTATCATTACCTATTTCTTTTGTTCAATTGAAGGTTCTCATTTTCCATCAGAAAAGCACCTATTAATCGAAATGCTGATTGAGTGTTTGGAAAAATTCTGATGACTCTTTCACGCCTCCTGATTTCCTGGTTTAATCGCTCCAAAGAATTCGTGCTACTTATATTTATTTGATATTTATCATCTTCATTCAGGTATTGAATAGAGTCTTCAAAGCCCTCTTCCAATATGTTTAAAGCGTTCTCAAGCTTTTTATTATCTCCGTACTTATTGATGAATTCTTCTTTGGTAGCTCTTGCTTCAGATCCTGATGCAGATTTATAAATTTTCCTCAGATCGGATATGACTTGTTTCATATTTTTTTAGGTAGTTTTTTATAATATTTCTTTTCAAGTGAACAGTACATCGCTGCCACGAGGTTCCAATAAACTCACGTTCAATTGCTTTTTTTAGACCAGCGTGGGCATCAGAAGTGACTAATTTCGGTGATTGTAGTCCACGTGATTTTAACTCTTGAAAGAAGCCTTTCCAAGCTTCAAAGCTCTCTACATGGTCTACTTTCAGCCCAATGACTTGACGTTTTTTCTTCTCGTTCATGGCGGTCATGATATAGACTGCCTTGGACACAACTTTATTATGTTCCCTAACCTTAATGTACATAGCATCGGCATAGAGATATGGGAAATATTGAACATTGAGAGGGCGGTTGGCCCACTTATTTACAATGGGATCAAGCTTTTCTGTTAACGAAGAGACAAAAGACTTTGAAACACCTTGTCCACAAAGCTGTTCAACGATATTTGTGACTTTTCGTGTAGATACTCCGTTTACAACCATTTCAAGCATTGAGAGAGTAAGAGCTTGGTCGACACGTGAGAATTTTTCAAACACAGTAGGAGAAAAGTTGCCTTCTCTTGTCCGTGGAACGCGCAATTTTATCTTGCCGACACCGATTAGGAGATCACGCTCATAATATCCATTTCGATAATCTTGTCTGTCATTGGAGCGTTCATAAGCACCGGCTTGTAAGTAATCATCTCTTTCTTTTTCCATGAGTTGGTTTAACACCAGTACAAGTGAAGATTTCATTATAGTATCAAGGTTAGAATTCATGACAGAATCTTTTAAAATATCCAAATCTAGGCTAAACTGTATTTGAGTCATTTTTATTCCTTCTTTCAATGTTTTTCGTGGTTGAAAACATTGTTGACAAGAAAGATAAAAATGACTCTTTCTTTTTACACAATTATATGGACTTTATCTGCTTTGGCCTTCTCATTGGACCATAAACTCGCTTTGCGGGCCGTTATCTTTGTGCTTTAGCCTTCTCATTGGACCGTAAACTCGCTTTGCGGGCCGTTATCTTTGTGCTTTAGCCTTCTCATTGGACCGTAAACTCGCTTTACGGGCCATTAACTTTGTGCTTTAGCCTTCTCATTGGACCGTAAACTCGCTTTGCGGGCCATTAACTTTGTGCTTCACCCTTCTCATTGGACCGTAAACTCCTTTTACGGGCCGATATCTTTGTATTACAGCCTTCTCGTTGGCCCGTATGCATACTTTGCGAGCCGTTATCTTTGTTCTCCTGCCTTCTCATTGGCCCGTAAACTCTTTTGGCTGAATCAAATAAAGGCCTTATTATGCACCGCTCTCCCATATTCAACTCCTACACAAAAAAACTGACCCGCAAAGGCCAGCTTCATAGCAATCTATGACTTTATCACATTCATTTTCTTCAAAAATTCGATCGGATGCTGTTTGCGGAAAAGTTCTTTCACAGCGTAGGCTACTCCGTTTTGTTTATCCGTACGTGTTATCCAGTCTGCAGCACTTTTTACATCCGGGGACGAGTTACCCATCGCGATTCCAAGCCCGCAGCAGTCCAATAGGTCCTTGTCATCCTGGTTTGCTCCTACCATTACGACCTGATCGCGGCTGATTCCCGCTCTTTCGCACACATACAGAAGTCCACGGAGTTTTGAAACGCCCCTCTTGACGATGTCGACCCTGTCACTGCCGGTCAAGATACAATCCACTTCATGATACATGCCCTTAATTGCCTGAACCGCATCATTCCGCTCAGATTCAGAATTGAATTTAGCTTCGATTTTTAAAGCAGAGGAAGGTTCCTCGAAGAGATACTCACTCAGGGAATCAGTGTATTGGGTGCTGTAGATGAAGCTTGACTCCCTGTTGTAAAGTACTTTTTCACGGAGCGACCCTGATAACTTCATCCTGTTCATGATAGCCATCCTGTCCTGGACGACTCTCATCTGACAGTCCATCTCCTCTAGGAATTTAACAATCTCATAGGAGATATCTTCATGAATTTTATTGACATACAGCGGCTTGCCTAAATGTGTCCCGATATAGGCCCCTTGATGGGTAACCAGGGGATTGTCAATTTTCAAGGCCTTGGCGACCCTTTTCGCGGAAGGAAATGTCCTTCCGGTTATCAGAGTTACATAGATGCCTTTGCTCTGTACATATTCTATTGCTTCTTTTGTTTCCTTGCTTATACGGCCATTATGAAGCAGTGTACCGTCAATATTCATTGCCAACATACGATAAATCATGGATGCGCCTCCTCAATTGTTGTCTATTATCACCCGTGGGGTTGTATAAAAAATGGGAATGGAATGGTAACCATGTCCACCCTGGTCCTTTGTATACTCTTATGTACGAGACTGAGAAAATATGACAAGTTTGATAGAAAAGCGTAGACAAGCAGAGTAGACCAACAGTTCTCACTGGTGGTTTAGATTTGTTGCTTAAGAAATTATAAGACAATCTCTAAATCAGGGGAAAAAGCTGTTAATGCGGCTTACGGTTTGGAGAGTTTCTGTTCCACTGATTGATTTCATCAGCCATATATCTCCGATGGAAATTTTTTAAGAAATAAGGGGAGAAATTCCGCTTATTTGCTAAAACATGTGAATATAGTCTCTTTATTTATGCTTAAGCGGAAAAATTCCGCTTATATACCCCAAATCGAATGCAATTTCCCAGCTTAGCCGAAAAAATTCCGCTTATTTTTAATTATTTCTGTCCTTCACAGGTAAACCGCCTGTTTGAGTGGTAAGAAGTTTGCAAACCTACTTATCCCCTCATAAAAGGAGATTTTCTATACCTCGCTATTAGCGCGTTGGAACCCCACACACCACAGTGGTTTTCAGAACCAACAAAAAAACGCTCCAGGCTTAAATAGCCAGGAGCGTTTTGGTCAAGCATTACTGTTCCATGGAACCGTACAGG
Source organism: Bacillus sp. P14.5 (assembly GCF_003316765.1). Classification (GTDB taxonomy): domain Bacteria; phylum Bacillota; class Bacilli; order Bacillales; family Bacillaceae_B; genus Rossellomorea. Next base: position 43,525 of record NZ_NIJF01000065.1, read on the forward strand.
TCTTCCAATGGTTTCATGATGACTTTATTCAATTCATTGATCAGCATGCTCATTCTTTGTTCAGCTTCCATCAGTTTGGAGATTTTTTCGTCCTGCTGAACAAGCGCGGCTGTTTTTTGTGCATGCTCCACTTCTTCTTGTGTAAGCTCTTGGCCGCTCATTTGTTTTTGCTGAAGATTCATTTGGATGTTGCGGAAGTTTTCGAACATTTTTTGAGCCTGTTCATCGTTATTCACTTCGTCATACATCTTCTTAAGGTTATTGTACTCGTCACTTTTTCTTAGTGCGCTTTCCAGTTCGTTTGCGTAATCGTATAAATTTACTGCCAAAATCATTACCTCCTAAAAGTCTCTTTCCAATCCCCTACCACTATAACAAAAGAGAAAGAGGAATGCGAGGATACCGGGTTTCTGTAATATATCTATGCAAGGAATAGGACGATTACACCTTGAATCAAGCCGATGATGCCGCCTAATAACGCACCAAGGTATGTTATCATTTTCAGCTCCTTGGAAGTGATGCCAAGAACCATTTCTTCCAAACGCTGAACGGAAAAGGTTTCTACCTGCTCCCTAACCACTTCCTGCAGATGAAGTTTTTCCATGATCAATTCGATTTTTTGCGATACTGCCATTACGCTCATTTCAAAAACATGAGGGACAATGACCTTTGTGATGCGCTGCTTGAAGGGCGATAGGACATCCTTCAAGCTCGATGTCATCAGCTTGTCCACAGATACCACTTCCAGAATGGACTTCTTCAGGGATGGCAGGACATCCTCATCGCTGACATTTTTCAGAATGTCTTCCCACTTAGACTCTCTTAGTTTTTCCCATTCCTTCCTCAGGAGATTTCGCAAGATTTCTTTTGTGCCGTCATGTTTGATGAATTTGATGATTTCCGGCTGAATTTTTTCCGAGACGGAAGAATTGCCAAGAAACATGCCGAGCATATTCCCCAGCATCCCTCTTCCTTCAAGGAAGTCATCAATCATGATTTTAACTTTCCTTTTGCCTTCAGGACTTGAGAAATAAGCTTCTCCTTTATTAGCGATAAAATCAGCTGCAATTGGAATATAAGCGTCAATCTTATCCTGCCAGTGAAGAGGCAATGTAGCTTCGACTGTTTGGGAGCGGTATTTGTCTTTAAAGCCGTAATACTTTTCATCAATCCACTTTGCAATGCCGCTTTCAATAGTTTCCGTATTCATGGGAATCTGCAGCTTTGCAAGCCAGGCTTCAATACTTTCATCAGAGTCAACTAAAGGTTCTACACTTTCCCCGATCCATGCGACAGCATCTGACTTGAATTGGCTGTTGGTCAGCTTCTTCTGGATGCTCTCTGGAGTGATCAAATGGTGAACGACCATATCCCCAAGCTGCGCCGCCATTTCGCTTCGTCTCTTTGGAATCAATCCCGGTGTAAAAGGAACTTTCCACTTTCCTATATAAACAGGTTTATATGGTCGGAATAACATCTTGATTGCCAGGGAATTCGTCATCCCGCCAATCACTGCTCCTATCACGACCATCAAGATAAATGTTATAAGAATATTCATGATTTCATCCTTCCTTAAGGGCTGTGGCAGCAATGAACGTTTTCAAGTATTTTCAGTGTCACCTGAACATTTTCATCTATCCTACATAATATGCTATATCAGCATCCGCCCATTATCATAGGCTATTTTCGCATACATTGTTGCTTTCGGAAAAATCCAAAGAGCCGGATTTTTCCCCGGTTACTAAGAGTTTATATTCTAATCGGAGGGACCAGCTCTTTTCTTTTCATGTTAAATAGGTCATTCCGGAAAATTAAGGTTGTTGTTCTTGGAAATTAGTATTAAATAGCCACAAAGTTACGAAAAGATCCTTATCATATTATAAATTTTGTCCACGGACAGCGCAAACGGGGAGATTCGAGATGTTCATTACATGCAGTACTTCCAACTTAATTACTGGGCAGCCTGTGTTGTCCATTCCGGAAAAAAACTTCAAGGAATGGAGGGCTTTCGCAGATCAAGAAATCCTGCTGGTCATCGGCCTTTCTCAATATATGGCCAAGGTGGCGCAGGAAGTATCCCGGCATGATAATTATGAACTGCTCTTCCCGGAAAATCATCCCTTCCGACTGCGGAGCTCCCATAACTTCTCAACAAAATTATCACAAAAACAAAGGACTCTTTTCTTAGGACCGGTCATAGCCGTTCTGACTGATGAGGATTCCTCTGGAAGACCTTCCATAGGACAATTGGGAACGTATTATGATGAATTGCATAGATTCACGAAACTGCAGGGAGGCTATTTCTTTCTGACCGGCACATCCCTTCTCAACCAGCAAAAAGGCCTCGTCTGGGATGAAGAAAATGGAGAGTGGCTCGAGGGAGGCGTTCCCTTGCCGGATATAGTGTACAACAGGATTCATTCACGAAAATCTGACAGATGTGAACCGGTACGGCAATTAATTAACCGTCTTGAGGAACAGGGTGCGTTTGTATTCAATTCATCATACTTAACCAAAGATGCTGTAAATGAACTGCTTTCAGGCGAAGACTCCATTCTCGATTATTTACCACATACGGAAACTTTCACCACATCCAGCCTCCGCCGGATGCTTGGGAAACATAATGACCTCTTCATCAAACATATTGCAGGAAGCCAGGGAAAGAAACTCCTTCGCCTTTCTTACTTAGAGAATGATTATCGTTTAATTCAAAACATAGGCGGCGAAACACTGCAGAAATCCTTCTCCTCTTTTGAAGAAACCGTCGAAGAACTGTCTGAATTGAAGGTTTCTTCCCACTTTATCATTCAGGAAACAATTGAACTCCTCAGCTCTGGTGATAGGGCGCTCGACTTCCGGTTCCTCTGCCACCTCATTGCCCCCGGTGAGTGGAAGCTGGTTTCCTCTGTTGCACGCATTTCAGGTGATGGCCAGTTTGTATCCAATATTGCACAAGGCGGGGACCTGGCCAAACCGTTGAAAGTTCTGAGTACTATCTTCAGCCGGGGCGAAGCAAACAGGATTTACAAGCTGATGGAAGAGTTGGCCCTTGCTGTCTGCAGCCGGCTTGCCGAAAAAAGTTCGCTGACTCTTGGTGAACTTGGAATTGACCTTGGTGTGGATAAGGCTGGAAAGCCCTGGATAATTGAAGTCAACTCCAAGCCATCCAAACAAACCTATTTTGATACCAGCACAATCCGCCCTTCCGTCAAAACCCTTTATCACCTATCAAAATGCATTTGGGAAGAAAGGAGAGCTTTATATGACAAGACTGGGAATTTTGATGCTGGAGCCTGATATCACTCATCCCTTTTACACGGGAATTGCTCAGACCAGTAATTCACATGGAGTGGAAGTACTATTATTTTCACCTCTCCAAATCCATCCCCAAACAGAGTGGATACAAGGTTTCCGCTTTTCTACGGAAACAGAATGCTGGGTAAAAGATATTTTTACAATACCCGAATATATTTATGATAGAACCTTTTATGGAGACGATTTCACCTCCAAACAAGCCAAGGCGATTGTCCAATGGCTGAAAAACAGAGATGACTTATGCTTTTTAGGATACGGACTGCCGAATAAATGGACGATTTACAGGCATTTAATCAAACGTGATAAAGTTTCTCCTTATCTTCCCGAGACGACCCTGATCCATTCTATCCCGGAAACGGTTGCTAAGATAAGAAGAGAAAAAACTGTCATCATCAAGCCCTTTGATGGCGCAAACGGAATGGGTGTTTTTGAAATACAATCTAAAAATGGACATTTCCAAGTGCGGACCACGAAAAAACAGGAAATAGCAGTAAAGGATATGGATGAGGAGACTCTTTCACGCTGGCTTGAGTCCTTGGTTTCAAAAAGAAGCTTTATCCTCCAGGGGCAGCTTGATAATAGAGATGAACAGGACCGGCCTTTCGATTTACGGCTGCTGCTTCAGAAGAACGAAAACGATAAATGGAGCGTTTCTTGTAAAGGCTTCCGAGTTGGAATTCCCGGTACTCTTCTCACGAACATTAGTGCAGGGGCTTCGGTGATTTCATATGAAGAATGGAAGAAAACACTAAAGCATTACAATTGGACCTACATTGAATCTGAACTCAGGGAGATCCTCTCCTCACTTCCAGGAATCTTAGAGGAAGAATTCGCACCCCTTTTTGAGATAGGACTCGACATCATTATTGGAAGAGACAGTTCTGTATGGGTCCTTGATATGAATTCCAAACCGGGGCATAAAATGCTTCAGCTTCTAAATGAGAACGAAATTAAACGGCTGCACTCTTTACCGCTGCGATACTGCAAAGCACTTCAAAGAAAAATGCCCGCCACAGGAGGCGATTCTTCTTGATAAAGCCCTATAAATTAGAAGTATTCAAAACAAAGGAAAAGATTTTCTATCTCCCTGTCAGCCTAAATGAGGAGAACATCATTTCCATCTCTCTTGGGACATCTCATTCTGAAGCACTATGCAGAAAGCACCCCAACGGAAGGAATGTTGCTGCCATCAGCTCGAGTCTCGCTGAGGAACTTTCCCTCCCTCCCTTTATCACGCATATATATATGTTTCAGCATGAAAACGCGTTGATCCTCGGTCCCCTGATCGGCATTTTCACATCAGGCTTCACGTCTTTCGTGATGAAACCGATTGGTGAGCGGTCATCCTTTTTTTCCAAGCTTCTTTCCTTGCAGTCCTCACTCGGGGTCATCCCTTTCGTATTCGGTGAAAACCATATTGATTGGGAGAACGGCCTTGTAAAAGGGCATTTCTACAGCAGGAACCAATGGGTGACTCATATAGTCCCGCTCCCCAATGTGATTTATGACCGGCTTCCGAACCGAAGAAGTGAAAAAAAATCAAGTTATCAGGAGATCAAAAACCGGCTGCAGCAGCAATATGGAATTCCTTGGTATAACCCCGGTTTCTTTAACAAACTTGAAGTATTCGAAAGATTGGAAAACGATGAAGAAGCCCTTCGTTACCTTCCTGAAACCCATGCTTTTCAATCATTCTCACAGATAGAAAGAATGATGGCGAAATACGGACACGTTTTCATCAAACCTAAAAACGGAAGCCTGGGGCTCGGTGTCCATCAATTTGCATTTAACCGAAAAACGGAAGAATACACATGCAGATTCCAGGATAAGAGCGGCAGGAACCGGCTGGTGAAATCAGCTTCCTTTGAAAAGCTGCTGCAGAGGATCATACCTCCAAAGATATTGAACAGGATGGTCATTCAGCAGGGCATCAGTCTGATAAAGTCAGAAGAACGAGCGGTCGACTTCCGAGTCCATACCAATAAAGATGAAAATGGAGAATGGCAAGTGAGCGCAATTGCCGCCAAGGTCGCCGGGGAGGGAAGTGTCACGACCCACCTCCATAACGGAGGCAGTGTCAAAAGTCTGCAGGAACTATTTCCAGATGAAAATCTCTGCCTGCGTACAGAGGAGAAACTCAAAACCGCCGCCATCACTTTATCCTCTGCGCTGGAACGGAATATGGAAGGTTTCATAGGAGAAATCGGCTTTGATTTTGGCATTGATGCCTTAGGCAGGGTCTGGCTGTTTGAAGCCAATTCTAAGCCCGGGAGATCGATCTTTTCACATCCCGACTTGAAATCATTTGATCTTCTGACAAGAAGGCTTTCCTTGTCTTTCGGCCTATATCTTACTCAGAAATCGATCAAGCAGCCTCAGGAGACTTTCAAATGAAAATCTATTATCAGCCGCAGAAAAAGATATTCTTTCACAATGATCCTTCTTTGTCCTCTCTTCTTTTTGGAAGGAACTCCTATATTTTATACAGAGAGAATGAACCTTATAAATATTGCTTTGACATTTCATCCAGGGGAACAATATGCAGCCCGGTCATCGGGATATTGACAGCGAAAGAAAAGGGAAGTTATCAAGGGAACTTCCCTTTGTTCCAGAATCTTCAGAAGGCCATCCAGTCCAAGGGCGGTCTTTCGTTTATCTTCTCGATGAGTGATATTGGAATAGAAAAAATTGATGGCCTCTGCTTTCATGAAGAAAAGAATATGTGGGTCCCTTGCACCTTTCCCATCCCAAACTTCATATATAACCGCATCCCTTCTCCTGCTGGTGAAAAAACGGAAGAATTCTTGAGTTTTTTACAGTGGGCGAAACAGCGGAACATCAATTTTTTCAACCCGCATTTCTTTAACAAATGGGAAGTTCATCAATCCCTTTCTCAGAGTGAGTCAGTGAAACCCCACCTTCCTGAAACACATCTGCTGCAGAATAGTGATGACTTATTTGCATATCTGGCTGAGAAGAAAAAAATCTATATTAAGCCTGTACTCTCTTCCAAAGGAAAAGGAATCAGGCTGATAGAACTTTGTGAAGACGGCCAGATCCTTTGTAAATGCACCAGGAAAATTGAAAAATACATTCGATTCGATCGTTTGATTCTGAAGTACCCTGAATGGTTTGAAACTGATAGATTCATTTATCAGGAAGCGATACACTGCAAAAAAATGAACGAACACCGCTATGACCTCAGGGTGCTTGTCCATCGCACAGAAACAGGATTTGGAATCACCGGAATCGGTATCAGGATTTCAGAACGTCAAGAGGTGACGACACACGTTCCGCAAGGCGGCCGGATCCTCCCTTTTCAGCGGATTGAATCCAAAGAACTCGTTAAAAAGATCGAGGTCTTAGCAGAGGATTGCGGTGATCAGCTTCAATCCACTTTCGGCCTCATCGGTGAATTTTCAATGGATATCGGAATCAGTGAAGATAATGCCTCCCTGATCCTCTTTGAGATTAATGCCAAACCTATGCGGTTCGACGAAAGTGAAATAGAAGAAAAGCGGCTGGAAAGCCTGGCAGATGCCTTTTTCCTTCTCTCCGGCACTGCCCGTCAGGTTTCTACTTAAGTGCATTATAGATGCAGCTGAATCTTACAGCATTGGCTGGAGCATCTACCATGATTAAAAATATCGGCTTATACACAGTCCGCCCCGCGCTTTCCATTAGCAGTTCACGATGATATTCAGCTTCTTTCAATTCCGACTTCAGTGCCATAAGAACACCTTCCCTGAAAGTCGAAAAATCCCTATTTTGTTTCTCAAGGGAATGATACTTTCCGGTCAGCAGGTAATACGCATACTGAAGAAGTTCACAGTGCTTCCTCTTGTCCCTTTCTGCCTGCACAATATATTCCCTGTAGACGGGATTATTGGCTTTAGCCTGCAGTTTCTTATAAAAATTGACCAAAGTCCATGACTGATCAATGCCCCTTTGGAGCCGATTGACAAACAGCATAACAACACCCCTTCACCAAAAACTACTTTATTATGACAGCGCGTCACTGCCCTAAGAGGGAATGTCCCTCATAGGGCAGTGACGCGTTACTTCGTTAAAAGGGACTGTCCCTTTTAGCGCTTTAATGCAATAAATCAAGCCGCTCTCAACAAGCTATAGTAAACCTTATGACAGATCCTACAATTTTATGTCACATTACAGGGATTCGCCGCAGGGTTTGTGGTTTGGGAGACCCCTCTGTGAAAAATCTGGAGAAAGGTTTAGAATAGGAAGAAACGGCCTAAGATGCCGGAGCAAACATGAGGGGGCAATAAGGTATGATTCAGCATTTTCAATTTAAAAATATGTACGCCAACAAAAATTTACCTGGATGGACTTTTTCCTTTTACTATAAAGGCACCAGATACGAAGGCAGCTATCACAAGAATGGCTCGATAGAATGGAAAGGGGCACAGCCTCCTTCTGTAGATGATGAAATGATACAAAAGCAAATTCACGAATTAATGCTGTTCCACGTATATGAGTGAATGATCATTGAATAAACTTCTCCTATCAATGCACAATAAAGAAAAGTGTTCTAAGGAGGAGTTAGATTGACAAAGAGCAAAAAAGCAGCGGAGTTCACTTCTGATACACATTATGAAGGAAAGAAGAAAGCATACCTGGATGTTGACAGAATCGTTAATGAAGGTCTGAGCGGTGGTTCCGTGCACATGCGGGAAGAGAGCTCCAATATTGAGCAGTCAATGGACCTTGTGAAGGAAGAGCCTCCAGCGGAACAAGGATAAAAAGGATCGGCTTCCCGGCTGGTCCTTTTTTCATTAGCCGCTAAATATTGAACTCTTTCAAGAGAAGTTTAGCACCGGTCCGGACACGCTCCCGCTGCCTCTGCTCATAAAGTTCAACCCGTCTCAGCTCCACTCAGGTTGAAAGGCCCCTGCCTGAAATCTTTTAGTTTTCAATTAGAATACCGAAAACGGGCAGTTTCTAAGGAAAGAATGGACAATGCACCATCCTCTTAAGACACTGCAAACAAATCCTTTTGAAACTCAACCAGCATTCTCGTAAAATGAAACTAATCAGAAAAATAAAAGAGGGAAAATAATGCTTTTAAAACTACACCATAAATATCCTGAATCGAAATTACTTAAAGTTCCCCCTTCAGAACAAAGCAAGGATCACCTTTGGCTGACCACAGAAGATAAAAAGGAGTTCCTTTCCATTCCTAAGAACTGCTTGTCGCCAAAGGAAACCGAACTGCTTCTCACTCTTTTTACAGAGGCAGATACAACAGGGAACGTTCAAAATAACTCTCCCGAGAGCCAAAGCTGGCATGATTTTTTATATGGAGGAGCTTCATTGGAGCTTAACACTTCTCCCAAGGATCGGTACCGCATCATACAATTTTCAATAGAAGATAAAGTGGAGAACGAGCTGCTTACAGAAGCACTCCGCAGTATATTCGCCGAGCAGGCGGTCATTGTTTTCAACTCTCCTGCTGCTGGTGCCATCGTGGAGAAAAAAACGGAAATGACTCTTCCTGAAGAAGAACTTCTATCAGCAGCAGCGGTGATTGAAGGGGATTTCTATGTTTCACCAAGATTTTTCATTGGAAGATTTTATTCCATAGATGATTCGTTTCTATCATTTTTTGAAGAAGAAAGAAATCTTTTCTCTTTTGCAGAAAATAATATTTCTAAAGGAAGGGTGTTTACGTTTCCATCCACCTTCCTTCCTTTTGTCCTCCACCACGTACCGAAAAAAACGAAAACCCGCATGTTCGCGGATATAAAGGATGTATTTGCAGAGGACGAAGAATTGAAAATAACGATCAAAACCTATCTTGAGAATCAATCGAATACAAGCCAGACGGCAAAGTCGCTATTCATGCACCGCAATAGTGTCCAGTATAGGATTGATAAGTTCATAGAAAAAATCGGCATCGATATTAAAACCTTTCAAGGTGCCTTAACGGTTTATCTGGCCTGCCTTGAAACGGAAGAGGATGACAACAACATGGGGGATTAAGCAACATGCCCAAACCCTCCATGATTTTTTTATGCACTTTACCCATTACAACAAGTAAGCGTTTTCTATTACAATGGTTTTAACAAAAAGATAGAAAACGGAGGAGAACAAAATGGCAGAATTACAAATGAAAAGCATTTATAAAATTTATGATAAAAATGTAACTGCGGTAAAAGACTTCAACCTTGACATAAAAGATAAGGAATTCATCGTATTCGTCGGCCCTTCAGGGTGCGGTAAGTCCACAACTTTGAGAATGGTAGCCGGTTTGGAAGAAATCTCAAAAGGTGATTTCTATATCGACGGCAAACGAGTAAATGACGTAGCACCAAAAGACCGTGACATTGCGATGGTTTTCCAAAACTACGCACTTTATCCTCACATGAGTGTTTATGACAACATGGCATTCGGTTTGAAGTTGCGTAAATTCGACAAGCAGGAAATCGACCGCCGCGTACAAGACGCAGCCAAGATCCTTGGCCTTGAATCACTTCTCGACCGTAAACCTAAAGCATTATCAGGTGGTCAGCGTCAGCGTGTGGCCCTTGGCCGTGCGATTGTCCGTGATGCAAAGGTATTCTTGATGGATGAGCCGCTTTCCAACCTTGATGCAAAACTTCGTGTACAAATGAGGGCGGAAATTGCCAAGCTTCACCAGCGCTTGCAGACAACAACGATTTACGTAACACATGACCAGACAGAAGCGATGACAATGGCTTCACGCATCGTTGTTATGAAAGACGGCCTGATTCAACAGGTTGGTTCTCCTAAAGAAGTTTATGACCGTCCTGAAAACGTATTTGTCGGCGGATTCATCGGATCTCCAGCAATGAACTTCTTCCGCGGAACACTTCAAGAAGGCAAGTTCTCATTTGGAGAAGATGCTGTTGAAGTTCCAGAAGGAAAAATGAAAGTGCTGCGTGAACAAGGATACATCGGAAAAGAGATCATCCTTGGTGTAAGACCGGAAGATATTCATGATGAGCCTCTATTCATCGACTCTTCCCAAGGTTCCAAAATCAGAGCGAAAATCGAAGTATCCGAATTGACTGGTGCAGAAACTATGCTGTATTCCCGCCTTGGCGACCAGGATTTCGTTGCCCGCGTTGATTCACGTACTGACGTAGAAGCAGGCCAAACAATCGACTTGGCATTCGATATGAATAAAACTCACTTCTTTGATGCAGAAACAGAAGACCGCATCCGCTAATCGACTAACAAAAAAACTGCGCTCATCCATTGAGCCGCAGTTTTTTTGTGCTTTGTTTAAAAGTTTCCTCTTCAAGAAAGCAGGATTACCTTAGATGGCTAAATCTCCTTGAATTTTATGACCCTTGTTTCATCATGTCGGCACTCTCCTGAAAACAGATGTACACATTCATCCGACCTGGAACTATCCGGGATTCCATCCGCCAGTTTGATTTCATCGATATCCATATAAGCGCTATAATCATCGAAGAAATCATATACCCTTCCCCTGTCCGTCAGCTTAGAACCACATTTTGAACAATCAATCTCCATACGGGTCACTCCATTGCATAATGCACATACCTTCATTATTATCACCGTTTTTCCGCAGAATTCATTCCTTAATATCCTTTGTTTATCCTTATGAATTATGTGATAATCATCTCTATCTTTTTAGGAATAAATTCCCTCTGACAATCTGGTATATATTCTTTTAAAAGTTCCATAATACAGAGTAACAGCAGCAAAAAAACATTCAACCACATTGATGGGTCATCCAAATGAGATGGCCGCAGAAACTTTGCGGGACTGGTGCAAGTCCAGTTGACCCAACCATAAAAACAACAAGGAGATGACAAAACATGCAAAACCAACAACAATCACGCAGCAATAACTCTAACCAACTAGTGGCTCCAGGAGCTCAACAAGCTATCGACCAAATGAAATTAGAAATCGCTTCTGAATTTGGTGTACAACTTGGTGCTGACACTACTGCACGTGCCAACGGTTCTGTAGGTGGAGAAATCACTAAGCGTCTTGTACAAATGGCAGAACAGCAAATCAGCGGTTCTCTACAACGTTAATCTAACTTAATATTAATATGGCTGCAGCCCCCGACTTTAAGTCAGGGGCTGCTATTTTTATATCGTCGTTTTCGTGGTGAAAGCAGATAGTTTCCGCTTAAGTCCGGACTCTTCCTCATTTCTCAATCCTGAATATAGAGAACGGCAAGCCTTTAACTGTCTTATTCATCTCCTCTATACCATTCTCGTTTACTGAACCGATAACAAATTACTTTTTCAAATTCACCATTTTAGCAGGATCGATCCAATCGTCGTATTGCTCTTCCGTCAGGTGCCCAGATCTTACGGCTGCTTCTTTGAGGGTAAGTCCTTCTTTATGAGCCGTTTTGGCAATCTCAGCTGCTTTCTCGTAGCCTATATATGGGTTGAGGGCCGTGACCAGCATGAGTGACCTGTTGACGAACTCCTCAATCACTTCATGGTTCGGTTCGATTCCTTGAGCACAATTTTCATCAAATGACTTAATTCCGTCTGCCAAAAGCCTTGTTGACTGGAGAAGATTATGAATGATGACCGGTTTGAATACATTCAATTCAAAATTCCCCTGGCTGGCAGAAAATCCAATGACAGCATCATTGCCAAATACCTGAGCTGATACCATTGTCAGCGCTTCACTCTGTGTAGGATTCACTTTACCCGGCATAATCGAACTTCCCGGTTCATTCGCTGGAATGGTAATCTCCCCGATTCCGCTTCTTGGTCCGCTTGCCAGCCAGCGCACATCGTTGGCGATCTTCATTACATCCGCAGCCAGCGCTTTCAAAGCACCATGAACATGAACAATTTCATCATGTGAAGTCAATGCATGAAACTTATTGTCCGAAGAAACGAATGCGTAACCCGTTTGCTTTTCCAACTGCCCGGCTACCATATCACCGAATTTCGGATCGGCATTGATCCCGGTACCAACGGCAGTTCCGCCAATGGCTAAATTCAACAGATGTTTGCTGCTTTCATCCACCATTTTTAGTGACCTTTCAATCATTGTCCTCCAGCCACTGATTTCCTGTCCAAGGGTCAATGGTGTAGCATCCTGCAAGTGAGTCCGTCCTATTTTGATGATGTCCATGAATTTCTTCTCTTTTTCATTCAAAGTATCATGAAATTGCTGCAGCACGGGCTTGAGATTTTCATGAATTTCTTTATACGCCGCAATATGCATGGCAGTTGGAAATGTGTCATTTGAACTTTGTGACATATTCACATCATCATTCGGATGGACCTTCTCATCACTTTCTATCATCTGATTGGCTCTGTATGCGGTTACTTCGTTTACATTCATATTGGATTGAGTGCCGCTGCCGGTCTGCCAAACGACCAATGGAAAATGTTCATCCAGCATGCCTGAAATAATTTCATCGCACGCCTTGACGATTGCATCCTTCTTGGTATCAGAAAGCTTTCCCAGCTCATTATTGACAATGGCAGCCGCCTTTTTCAACTGCGCAAACCCATATGTAACCTCCAGAGGCATTCTTTCATGGCTGATCTTGAAGTTTTGCCTGCTTCTCTGAGTCTGAGCTCCCCAAAACTTATCAGCAGGAACCTCAATTTCTCCAATCGTATCACGTTCTGTTCTATATTCCATTCCGACTCCTCCTTAAAAAACGTTCTCTCTTCTATTTTTCCACTAAGAATTAAGAAATAACATCATTGGCAAAATAATGTAGAAAAAATCTTCTATATTAAGGCTATGTAGGATAGAGCGCTCACAATACTTTGTTTTTGTGCTGGCTTTTCATGCAGGTCATTGCCGGAGTTGATGAGGAACCAGGTTTGATTCTGCTCGTGGTGCTTGCTCGGGGATATCTACTTCATCTTTTGCGGAATCACGTATCCACGATGCTGGCAAGGTGTCTCTTATGTATCTTTTGCGGGAGCGTGTACCCATGACGCTGGAGTGGGGCATCTTCTTTGTCTTTTGTCTGGTTCATATACCCAAGGCGCTGGCTTGGATACATCTTCTTCTCCTTCCGACCTCAGTCATGTACCCAAGGGGCTTGCTTGGATACATCTTCTTCACCTTCCGACCCCCATCATGTACCCTAGACGCTTGCTTGGATACATCTTCTTCTCCTTCCGACCACAATCATGTACCCAAGATGCATGATTGGATACACCTTCTCCACCTTCCGACCTCCATCATGTAGCCAAGGGGCTTGCTTGGATACATCTTCTTCACCTTCCGACCCCCATCATGTACCCTAGACGCTTGCTTGGATACATCTTCTTCTCCTTCCCACTACAATCATGTACCCAAGGTGCTTGCTTGGATACATCTTCTTCTCCTTGCCACCACCATCATGTACCCAAGGCGCTGGCTTGGATACATCTTCTTCTCCTTGCCACTACAATCGTGTACCCGAAGGCGCTGGCTTGGATACATCTTCTTCACCTTCCGACCTCCATCATGTACCCTAGACGCTTGCTTGGATACATCTTCTTCTCCTTCCAACCAACATCATGTACCCAAGGGGCTGACTTGGATACATCTTCTTCA
>NZ_NIJF01000052.1 GCF_003316765.1 Bacillus sp. P14.5
CCCCAAGGAAACACAAAATTAGAGTTAAGAGGCCTCAACCGAGCTTCTAGAGACCCATGAAAACACAAAATTAGAGTTAAGAGGCATCAAGAAGGCTTCTAGAGACCCAAGGAAACACAAAATTAAAGATAAGAGGTCTCAAGAGGGCTTCTAGAGGCCCAAGGAAACACAAAATTAGAGTTAAGAGGTCTCAAGGGAGCTTCTAGACACCCAAGAAATTTCAAAATTAGAGTTAAGAGGCTTCAAGCGGGCTTCTAGAGACCCAAGGAAACACAAAATTAAAGATAAGAGGCTTCAAGCGAGCTTCTAGAGACCCATGGAATCTCCAAAATAAAGATAAGAGGTCTCAAGCGACATTCTTGAGATCTAATAGAGACTAAAGGATGGGCATGACGCCAATCCTTTAGTCCTTTAAAGCGTGAAGAGGGAAACGCCCTGTTCACGCTTTAAAATATTGAAGAGCTGCTAATAAATCCGCACATCGCCGCTGGATACAGATATCTCAATTTCATATTTACCAGATCCATGAGTACCCGAGATATCGCCATCATCCAATTTTTCGGACTTCAACGGAAATTCATTGGAGATATTGCCGCTGCTTGCCTCGCCTGTAAGGGTAAAACTACTGTTATCTGGAAGGTCCAGTTCGACGTTGCCGGAGCTGAGGTCGAAGCGGATATCGCCTTTCAATTCAGCCATCTCGACATCCATCTCACCGGAGGACAGGTCTCCTTTCAACGGTCCGGAGTAGTCAGTCATTTCGACATCACCGGAACTGATATCGACAATTCCGTCCTCTGTAGTTAACCGGTCGACGATCAGGCTTCCGGATGAGCCATTATGAACAAACTTGTTTGTCTTGATATCTGTCAATTCAAGATTTCCAGAACTCATGTCTGTTCTTAATGTATCGAGTACCATCGGTTTAGAAGAGGAATTCCCTGCAAACTCCAAGCTGCCGGAGCCGATATTGATATCCATGCTGCGGTCGAATTGTTTTGGGATAAAAACAGTCAATTCAGAATCATGATTGAATGACATCCAGCTGAACCATTTTCTCTTTACTTCAACTTTGATTCCATCCCCTCTTGAGCTGACAATTAAATTGCCGTCTCCCTCCAGCTCTGCTTTTACATCATCCCGATCCTCTGGAATGATCACCGTATTACTGCTGGCGACATCAATCTCAATGGTATCCACCTTATCATTGACGGACACGCTGTTATCTCCCGTTCGTTTTCCGGAAGCAAACAGTGAAGTATGATCATTGAGGATAAGTAATACAGAACCGACAACCAGCACCGCGATGATAATGGCGAATAAATTTTTCATTGTGTTCCCTCATTTCATTAGCTTTTCGATATCTTTATCTTATTTCGTTTACCAACTTTATACAATGACACTGGCGGTTTATTTTTTAGTAAGGCCAGAGGCGTAGAGGCCATTTGATGGATAAAAAGGAGGAAATAACAGTTCAACAGTTATAAAAGATGTAAAAAAGAGAGAGACTGAGACTAAAACGGGAGAATGAAAACATGTATTTGCTCCTTGTGGTTATTGTGTATATAATCTTTGCAAAAAAATTTGTGGATTGGAAGCGCTGGCAGGACTACTACCCGACAGTCCAATATTACATAATCTGCAACCTGGCTTATAATTTTTTATTTTATGATCATACTTTATGGAAATATAAGGCTGTTACAGTAGATTGGCTGAATCACACCCTGATCGAATTGACGTTCTCCTTCTTTGTCCTGCCGATTGTCATCATGTTGTATTTACGTTATTATCCAAAGGGAAAAAATCATATATTTATGTGGTGATCTGGATTGCTTACTTTACATTCCTCGAATTTCTATTTTACAAAAGAGGCTTGTTTGTGTACGAAAACGGCTGGAGTGTCAGCTGGTCGCTTGTTTTCAACATCATCATGTTCGTGATGCTCCGGCTGCATTTTAAAAATAAACTGCTTGCCTTGATTCTCTCCATCCCGATCATCGCGATCTTGCTAATGTTCTTTCATCCATCTCTTGAAGATATGAAATAGAAGGTGTTTGTATGGCTAATATAAGCCTTCCCGTTTTCCTCGTATTGGTGATAGGTACATATATTTTAATGGGGCTTTACTTAAAATGGCGCAGGGATAGAATGAAATAAAAAAACTTCTTGTGTTTCATCGGCAGATTGGTTAAACTATTTCTAATTTAAAAATCAGTGTTGACAGGAATAAGTAGCAGCTCATCTCCCTATCCCAGAGAACCGGTGGAGGGTGAAAACCGGTATATAGGTGACTGTGAATTACCTCCTCGAGCTTTCTTTGTGAACATTCAGTAGCGAAGGACGGTTTGAACCGTTATTTCTAAAAAAGAAAGTGGAAAAGTTTTTGGTTCAGAAATTAGGTCTGTGTTCTGAATCCAGCTTTAGGGCCCCAACGGCTAGCGTACTGCCCGTCCCCTCCTTGCGATAAGTCATCATCGAATCACTTCGTTCTTCGTGATTCCTTTGTCTCAGGGGGGCCGGAACAGTCCGTACGCCGCTGAGCGGGGCCCTTCCGCTTTTTAAGTGGAAGAGCGATCTTCAACGAGGGTGGTACCGCGTGCAATAAACCACGTCCCTTTTTTGGGATGTGGTTTTTTATTTTTCTAAAATACTGAACTTAGCCGAACATCTGCAGCGGATAAAAAGCCGTAATCTAGGCGGAAAAGTGCGAAATATTTAAAGGAGGAGAACAAGGATGGCAGATTGGATGAAAGACCTGAATAAAGACCAGTTGGATGAAGTAGAAAGGCAGTTCGGCATCTATGCGAGCGGAACGCAGGAAATCATTCCGGAAGGCGAACTGAAGCAAAAAATCGCTAAATCGATCAAGACGGATACACCGCTGAAAATTAAGCTTGGGCTCGATCCTTCAGCTCCTGATGTGCATATCGGCCATACGGTTGTGTTAAATAAATTAAGACAATTCCAGGAAAATGGTCATATTGTTCAGTTGATTATCGGGGATTTCACTGGGAAAATCGGCGATCCAACAGGCAAGTCGACGGCAAGGAAGCAGCTGACAGATGAAGAGGTGAAGCATAACGCACAAACTTACTTTGAGCAGTTCGGCAAAGTGCTGGATAAGGAAAGAGTAGAACTCTTCTACAACTCCAAGTGGCTGAAGGCGTTGAATCTGGAAGACGTTATCCATCTCGCTGGAAGCATAACTGTGGCGAGGCTTCTGGAACGGAATGATTTTTCAGAAAGATTGAAGACGGGAAGACCGATTTCACTTCATGAATTCTTCTACCCGCTCATGCAAGGCTACGATTCTGTAGTCCTCGAAAGCGATGTAGAGCTCGGCGGTACTGACCAGCACTTCAATGTCCTGATGGGACGGGGATTACAGGAGCACTATGGAAAAGAAAAACAGGTTGTCATGATGCTTCCGCTGCTGGAGGGTCTTGACGGCAAGGAGAAAATGTCAAAGTCGAAACTCAATTACATTGGCATCAACGAAGATCCTAAAGAAATGTTCGGGAAAACCATGTCGATTCCGGATGAGTTGATGGAGAAATACTTTGAACTTGCTTCAGATTTGACCTTGAAAGAGAAAAATGAAATCAGCGCAAGCCTTGGGAATGGAAGTCTGCACCCCCGTGATGCAAAAATGCTTCTGGGCCGCACGCTGGTAAGAATGTATCACGGTGAAGAAGCGGCAGAAAAAGCCCAGGAACAATTCAAAGCGATCTTCCAGAAGGGGGCTGTACCGGATGATATCCCGGTTGTTCCTTGGAAAAGGGATACAACGGTACCGATTCTTGAGCTGCTTGTCCAATTGGAAATGCTGAGTTCGAAAAGTGAAGCCCGCCGGATGATTGCCAACGGCGGAGTCAAGATCAGCGGGGAGAAAGTGGAGGATCCGGCTCTCGAGGTATCCTTGACGGACGGCTTGATCATCGGAGTTGGAAAACGGAAATTCACAAAAATTAAATTAAGTTAATTTTTTTAAAAAATCTGGTAAATCATGTTTAAGGCGGATTTCACTGGGTATAATAAATTAAGTAAAATACTATAACGAAATTTTTGTTTTGTTAGACATTAGGAGGAAAAGAAAACATGGAACAAGGTAAAGTAAAATGGTTCAACAGTGAAAAAGGTTTTGGATTCATCGAGCGCGAAGGTGGAGACGATGTATTCGTACACTTCTCAGCTATTCAAGGTGAAGGGTACAAATCATTAGACGAAGGCCAAGAAGTAACTTTCGATATCGAAGACGGCCAACGCGGTCCTCAAGCGACAAACGTTCAAAAAGTCTAATATGAGCCAACTGATAAAACAAGTTCCCGGTCCCGGGAACTTGTTTTTTTGGTTTATTTTAGTCCTTTAAAGCACTAAAAACGACAGTCCCTTTTAGTGCTTTAAAGGGCTATAGTGTGTCAGGGGCAGGGATAGGGTAATACTTCGGAAAAAAGGGTGGTGCCGAAATGGTTGAATTGAGCTATTTTACGGAGAATGATTTTGAGCAGTTAATCGGTTGGTTCAGTTCCAAAAAAGAATATATTCAATGGGGCGGCGGGGGCTTCGGTTATCCGCTTACCAGGGAAAACCTTCATTCCCATATAGAAAAGGCAAATCAAGAGAATAGTGAAAAGCGCATCTATAAAGTGATTGAGAAAGCATCAGGGAAAGCGGTTGGACATATCTCATTAGAGAGCATCGACAGGGAGAATCATTCGGCGAGGGTCTGCAGGGTGCTCGTAGGGGATGAGTCAATCCGGGGAAAAGGTGTCGGGAAAGCCATGATGGAAGAGATCCTGAAAGTGGCCTTTGATGAGCTGGGCCTTCATCGGGTAAGTCTGGGTGTTTATAATTTCAACCATTCAGCCATCAAGTGCTACGAGAAGGCAGGGTTCCAAAAAGAAGGGCTGAAACGGGATGTCCAAAGATATGAAAGTGAGTACTGGAGCCTCTGGGAGATGAGTATCCTGGAGAATGAATGGAAGAAAAAATAGACATATTGTAAGAATAAAGTGATATGATGTTCCTGTAAGCTATCTTTTAAGAAAAAAGGAGAACTATCTGAATGATGAAGCAATGGAGTAAGATCGCTTTAATTCTTGCAGTCTTTTTTGGTCTATTCGCGAGCAGTACAGTCATGGCGTCAGATAATGAAACAAACAAAGAAAGTATAAATGAAAAATTCGGGCTTCCAATTGTTGTGTTGGGAGAATCCCTATCTGAAGAGAAGAAAGAAGAAGTAAGGAAAGCCCTCGAAGTGGACGACCCTGAAATGGTAGAGGAAATCACGGTGACAGGGGAAGACCTCGCCCGCTACATCCAGGGTGAAGACAGAAATGCAAACATGTACTCTTCAGCTAAAATTACGAGAAAAGAAAAAGGCGAAGGCCTTATCATAGAACGGGCGACACCCGGCAATATCACAGAAGTGACTGATGAAATGTATGCTAATGCCCTGCTGACAGCGGGAATCGAGGATGCAACGGTCATCGTGGCATCGCCAATCAAGGTGAGCGGCCACTCTGCCCTTACAGGTATCTATAAAGCCTATGAAGTAAGCGGCGAGAAGCTGGATACAGTCAGAATGGAAGTGGCCAATGAAGAACTGGGCATTGCCACTGAACTGGCAAAAGAAGAAGGAATGGACCAGGAAAAGGTCAGTGAGCTTCTGACAGAAATCAAAAAACAGATTGCCGAGCAAAATCCTGCGACTAAAGAAGATGTCGAGAGAATTGTGAATGAACAGCTGCAGAAGCTGAATATCGAATTGAGCCCGGAAGACCGCCAGCTGCTTATCGATTTATTCGATAAAATGAGAAATCTGGATATCAATTTCGATAACGTTAAAGGACAGCTGGAAGATATCTCGAATGATATCAAAAAAAGGCTTGATGAAGTGGTTGGTGAAGAAGGAAAAGGATTCTTGCAGGGCATCCTGGACTTCTTCCGGAATTTATTTCAGTCTATAGCGGATTTGTTTAAATAAACTGGATTATTTACTATGAATTACTATCCACATTGGCGTCTTGATCGAACAAGATGAAGATAGAGGACCATTTCCCCGGGAAATGGTCCTTTTTACTTTTAGTCTGAAAGCCAGACGGCATTAAAGCAAGTTCCAAATGACTGTACTTTCTTATTGCAAGGCAGTGCTGTGCAATATTTGAGGTCCAATTTTAAATCCAGCGCCTGGATAATTCCTTTGGCAGAGGGCCTTGTGAGTGTAAATTGAATTGCACAAATTTTACAATAATATTAAAATGATGACATAAGGGAGGGTGGGTATGAGCAATAAATTATACTTTCTAGTTAGGGTTCCATTCTATTATTTCCTTGGGATCCTGGGGATTATCTTTGTCAGTATAGCTCCTCATGCGTTTAAAGAGAGAGGGATTTATAACGGAATAGGCTACCTGGAAGAATTCTTCAAATTCGCCTTTTCTTTATCAAAAAGAGAGACATGGTTTTATATGTACAAGGGGTATGAAGTCGATGTCATTGATATGCTGATCGAGCCTTACTTCTATTCCTTACAGGTTTTGTTTGGAGCATTAGGGGCTGGTTTGGGTCTTGCACTGATTCTTACATATTTTACGGTAATGCTGCCAAAATGGCTGATGTCCCCAATCAAAAAATCACTGGGATTTCTCGAAACGGTTCCAGACTTGATGGTGGCATTCCTGCTGCAGCTTTTCATTGTATTTTTCTACAAATCTTTCGGAGTGGAATTGATGCTGTTTACTGCTTTGGGAGAGGAAAAGGTTTATCTTGCTCCAATCATTACTCTCTCCATTATTCCCATGCTGTCCTTTTACAGAATCCTGCTTTTGGTAACAGAGGAGGAATTGTTGAAGACACACGTGGAATTCGCGCGAAGTAAAGGTCTTGGCAAAACGAAAATCCTGAGATCTTATGTGTTGAAAAATATATCACCAAGTGTTTTTCACCATGGCAAAATCATCTTATGGGGAATGCTGTCAAGTTTATTTATTATTGAAACGGTTTTTAATATGAGAGGTATCACCTATTACATTGTCGAGGATTTCAGACCGATTACCGTAGCGGCTGCTCTAATCTTGATTTATACACCTTTTTTCTTTCTTTACCAGCTGATCTATACATGGCTGAGAGCAGATGACGTGGAAGATCATTCGAAGTATAAGAAAGACAGGACACACATTGGTGAGTGGAAGATATGGGGATATCTTGCCCTGCTCTGGAAATTATTCCGCCAGCATATGAGAAATCCTAAGTTTGCTGCCGGGTTTCTTACTCTTTTCGGGATTATCACTTATAGTATCCTTTATACCATTTTTGCGAAGGTCCCCGTGGAACAGGTCATCTGGCTGCGGGATGAAGCCGGGAAGCTTTTAAGTGTGCCCCCGCATAAACCGTCAGAACTTATGATCCTTGGTTCGGACTACTTCGGGTACAGCATCTTGGATCAATTGATTGTCGGGGCGAAATACACGCTGATTTTTGCCTTGGTTGTGGCGGTACTGAGGGTTGTGATCGGTTTTTATCTGTCGGTTTATTATCACTTTTACCTTAATGAATATCGAAAAAATTGACTTACCCGAGTGGTGGACTCCATTCATTTTCTTCCGCTGAGCATCATTGCTTACCTTCTTTTGAGACCGGTTCTCTGGCAGGACCCCTTCTCGGATATTGAATATTCGATGCTTGAGAGGCTGTTATTCGAAGCCTTTATCTTGACGATTCTTGTCATCCCGCTGACAACTGTCCTGATAGGCAACGAAATGAGGGAGCTATCGAAAAATGAGTTCATTTTGAATGCTAAGCTGATGGGAGGAAGCAATCGCCATATTTTATGGACTCACCTTTTCCCACATATGGCTCCAAGATTGTTTATCCTGTTTGGACAGCAGTTCATACAAGTGCTGTTTATTCTAGTGCATCTGGGGTTATTCCATTTATTCCTTGGAGGAACAATTGTCACCAGGGGAGACATGCCTGATCCGCCAAAAACCTCAACATTTGAATGGTCTGGATTGATCAGCTCCACGAAGAATGCTTTGATGACAGGAAACTATTCAATCGTTCTGGCCCCCTTGGCTGCTTTTATGATCTCGATTATTGCTATGCAGCTGATCGTCCAGGGCGTGAAGGAGATTCAACAGAAAAAGGTCGGGGTGAATGTCTTTATAAGGAAAAGAACAAAAGAAGAGACAGTGGAGCCAAATATTACCCCGCCGGTACAACCTACAGACTTTGTCATTACTCCTTCAAAAGTGGTGGACCATTAAACAGAACCCGCTGTTTCTATATGAGCAGCGGGTTCTCTTCATTTTCTGCTAAAACTATCTGGAGTTCTATTTGCCTGTGAGATTCTACGCATAATAAAAACAGGAGGCGCATTCTTGTTATCTAGCTATGGAATATAGCTTCCTGATTAATGGACTCCATTCCTCATCTTCATGATTCCTTTTTTACTAAGCTGCTTGGGAAGATACCTCCTTGGCGGCCTTGCCTTGACATTTGTTATTCAGCCGCTGCTTCTTGCCTGGGAAAAAGAAGAGACCTGATCCCAATCCATTCTATGAGAATTCTGCCAGCATAGCGGACTCCTGCCACGAAGCAATTCTTCATCCGCGGCAGGACATCCTTCACCAGTTCCAAAACCAATCGCTTTATCGGCATAGCGGAATTATATATACTCAGGAAAAAGGAGTGATTTGTCATGACATATGCGATTATTACTGGAGCTTCAAAAGGCCTTGGGGCTGCAGCAGCAAAACAGCTGCTCTTGGAGGGCTTGAATGTCATATCGGTTTCACGCTCGGAAAATGAGGCTCTGAAGGAGACAGCCGAGAAGGAGAGTGCAAAGTACACTCATTACTCTTGTGATCTGAGCAGCCCTTCTGAAGTAAAGGGAGTTTTCACAGAGATTGCCGGAATGGTTTTTCAGGAAAGCGGGGAAGATGTCTACCTCATCAATAATGCAGGAATGGTGGATCCTATAGAAACAGCCGGGAACCTCGATGAAGAGATAACAGAGAAACATGTAAACGTGAACTTCCTCTCACCGATGATTATCAGCAATATGTTTCTAAATAAAGCTGAAGCTTCAGATGCGAGACTTGTGATTGCCAACGTTTCTTCGGGTGCAGGCAGCCGTCCGGTCCACGGATGGAGCGTCTACTGCAGCACCAAAGCGGCAATCAACATGTTCACCCAGACAACCGCCTTGGAATTGGAAAACCAGCAAAGCCGCCACAAGGTGTTTGCTTTCAGTCCGGGAATAATGGATACGGATATGCAGTCAACCATCCGCTCGTCTTCCAAGTCAGCATTTAACGATATCGACACCTTCAAGAATTACAAGGAGGAAGGAAAGCTTCGTGACGCGGAAACAGTGGCTGGAGCTTTGGTGAGAGTATTAAAGAGTGATGAAATTGAAAACGGGAAAATCTATCAAATTAATGACCTTTTATAGGGAGTTTAGAGCTGGCATCCATGCCGGCTTTTTTTGTTTTAAGCATTGCACCGGCAGTGGGAAATTGAATTCATAATAAAGGAATTAAGGCACTCCATCTCTAATAATATAGTAGAAACGAAGGAGAGTACTAGGGGGTTAATCAATGAAAAGGACTGCTGTATTTCTTGCGGTATTAACTGCCTTCCTGCTGAATGGCTGTACAGAAAAAGATAGCAATGATATTTCAATCACCCCTTATCCTTTAAGTGAAGAAGAGCAAACCCTTATCAGCAAAACAGGGGTAGATGCCATTCAATTTTTTAAATTGAACGGTGAATTATCAGAGAATGAGGATCTTCAGTTTGCCATGGAAACCTACAAGGATGGTGTATTAGCAGAAGACCAGATATACACAAAAGGGCAGGTTGAAAAGGAGTTCAACGAAGACCTGATATCTTTTGGGTTTGACCGACAGGATAATGATCTGATCATCTTGAATGGAATGGTCAACGGTTTGTTAGAGAATCAGCATGATATCGAGGGAATGGATTCCTCCTCATTTAGTTCCTTTATCAGTGAAAAAACGAAGCTGGTAAAAGATGAGGCGGTTTATCTCGTGTCGTGGATTGGTTCGAAGGGAAATGCATTGGAGGGGTTATCCATAAACGAAGATGGTTCTTTATCCGAAAGTGTGAAAATGGCTGATACCGCCTATGTATTTAAGATCATACTGACCGATTACAAGAAAGAATAGAGGAGGAGAAGCGATGAGGATTTTATTATTAGGGGGAACTTCTTTCTTAGGGAAGCATATAGCACAATCGGCCATTTCGAAAGGGCATGAGGTGACTTTGTTCAACCGGGGGAAGACCAATCCGCATCTGTTTCCTGAAGCGGGGAAGTTAACGGGTGACCGAGAAAGCGGTGACTTGAAAGCATTGGAAAAAGGTGAATGGGATGTGGTCATAGATACATCCGGCTACACGCCTGGAAAAGTGGAACAGACAGCTGCGCTATTAAAGGAACGAATACGCCGGTACATATTTATTTCCTCAATCTCCGTTTATAAGGATTTTCAAAAAGGGGAAGCCCGGGAAGAAGATGTAACGGGCAGCTTGGAAAACCCGGATACCGAAGAAGTGAATGGAGAAACCTATGGCCCGCTAAAAGCCTTATGTGAGGAAAAGCTTGAGGCAATCCTTCCGGGAAAGGTTCTCAACATTAGGCCGGGGTTGATTGTAGGGCCTGACGATACTACGGACAGGTTCACGTACTGGGTCAAGAGGTTCTCAAAAGGCGGAGAAGTCCTTGTTCCCGGGTGTAAAGAGCGGAAAATTCAATGGATAGATGTGCGTGACCTCTCCCAATGGGTCATTCTTATGGCTGAAGACTTGGAAACAGGGACCTATAACGTGACAGGACCGAAGCAGGGGTACGGCATGAAGGAATTCGTGGAAGATTTGGCACTCATAGCTCCAAGGGATACGGAAGCCGTTTGGGTAAATGACTCCTTTTTAGTAGAGAGGGAAATCACACCGTTTACCCAGCTTCCGTTATGGATTCCGGTCAATGAAAAGTACCCTGATGGTTTTATTTTGGCCGATTATTCACGCTCCTTGA
This sequence comes from Bacillus sp. P14.5, assembly GCF_003316765.1. Classification (GTDB taxonomy): domain Bacteria; phylum Bacillota; class Bacilli; order Bacillales; family Bacillaceae_B; genus Rossellomorea. The sequence goes on from NZ_NIJF01000052.1 coordinate 11,060, forward strand.
AGAAAGGGCTTGTTCTCCGGCATCCAAGGGAGACAATTGAAGACACTCTGTCATGGTTACAATCACATGGTCCAGAAGAATTGAAGGCAGGGCTGACAGAAGAAACGGAAGCCTCTCTTTTAAAAAGCTGGTCTGTTGTGGAGCAACCAAGAAATAATATATAAAAATAACGTTAGCCGCAGTTCTTTTTTAGGACTGTGGTTTTTATTGTTAATGATAAAAAAGACCTGCACTGGAAGCGTTTCACTTCTTTTTTTTACCATTATAGGAGTATAATAATATCATTGATTTATTATGACTCTATTGTGGTAATAAATAAATATGGGTTAAATATGAAAGGAGAGGTACAATGAACTACAAAAATATCACGGTGGCCGGAAGTGGAGTACTGGGAAGCCAGATTGCATTCCAGACCGCTTTTCACGGATTCAATGTATCTGTTTATGACATTAATGATGAAGCGCTTGAGAAGGCGAAGGACAGGGTAATAAACCTGAAGCCTCGTTATCAGGAAGATTTAGGAGCTTCTCAAGAAGATGTAGATGCGGCGTTTGACAGAATGTCATTCTATTCGGATTTGGGAAAAGCTGTAGAAGATGCTGACCTTGTAATCGAAGCAGTACCAGAAGTTGTGAAGATCAAAACGGAATTTTATGAGAAGCTGGGCAGTGCTGCGCCCGAAAAAACTATTTTCGCGACAAATTCTTCCACTTTGCTGCCGAGCCAATTTGCTAAGGCGACAGGGCGTCCGGAAAAATTCCTGGCTCTGCACTTTGCCAATGAAATTTGGACAAACAACACAGCAGAAGTCATGGGACATCCGGGAACGGACAAGAACGTATTTGAAGATCTGCTGAAATTCGCTAAAGCCATCGGCATGGTTGCACTGCCGTTATACAAAGAACAGCCCGGGTATATATTGAATTCCCTGCTGGTTCCTTTCCTTGAGGCAGGACAGATGCTGCTCGTCAAAGATGTATCCGATGCTCATACCATCGATAAAACGTGGATGATCGCTACCGGAGCACCAAAGGGTCCATTTGCGATTTTGGATATTGTCGGCATTACAACTGCCTACAACATTTCAAGTGCTAAAGCTGAAGCAACGGGCTCAGAGGAATTTGCGAAGCTGGCAGCAATGCTGAAAACGGAATTTATCGATAAAGGAAAGCTTGGAAGAGAAACCGGAGAAGGGTTCTACACGTATCCGAACCCGGCCTACGAAGACCCTGATTTCCTGAAATAATGGAAGACCAATAAAGGAGGCGGCTTCAGAAAGCTGCCTCCTTTAAATTTGGGATCTTTTAGCGTTTGCCGTCCTAAGAGGGACAGTCCCTCTTAGGACGGTAAAGGACTAAAGCGCGCAAAAGGCAGCCTGCGAAAGCTGCCTTTTAGCTTATAAGATGGGAGATAAAAGCCTGGAAATGGATTCCTTGAAACGGATCCATAAGGTCCTTTTTGAGTAATCTTTCATAGTCAGTTCTCTTGATTGTTGAATGTCATTAAGGAAAATTTTTCCCAGCTCTTTCGACAGTTCAACATCATAAATGAAGGCATTCACCTCAAAGTTCAAACGGAAGCTGCGGACGTCGATGTTGGCAGTTCCGACCGAAGAGGTTTTACTGTCCACGACAATCGTCTTGGCATGAATAAAGCCATTATCATAGATATAAATCCGTGCTCCGGCTTTCAGCATCTCCCCGATATAGGAAAACGTTGCCCAGTAGACAAACATATGGTCAGGCTTATTCGGAATCATGATCCTGACATCAATGCCGGATAGAGCGGCAATTCTGAGCGCGTCCAGCAGGCTTGTATCAGGAATAAAATAAGGGGTCTGGATGTAGATGGATTCTTTTGCAGATGAAACCATCCGGATATACCCATTCTTGATTTGTTCCCATTCTGAATCGGGTCCGCTGGTGACAATCTGGACTCCGGCATTGCCTTGAAATTTCGCTTCAGGGAAGTAACGGCGCTCCAAATCGATGTCTCTCGAAGCCGATGCCTGGTTCCAATCAAGGATGAACCGGGTCTGCATGGCCAGGACGGCGCTCCCTTCAATTCTCAGATGAGTATCCCGCCAATAACCAAATCGCGGATTCAGTCCAAGGTATTCATCGCCTACATTAAAGCCGCCTACGTAACCGGTGACCCCATCAATGATCACAAGCTTGCGGTGATTTCGATAATTCAGCCGGGGGTTGATATAGGGAATGCGTGAAGGGAAGAACACTTCGACTTCACCGCCTGCTTTAATCAGGTCACGGAAGAATCTTTTATTCAGTGTCCTTGATCCCATCTCGTCATACAGAACCCGGACTTTTACTCCCTCCCTGGCTTTTTCCGTAAGAGCGCTCAGAATCTTTTTGCCAAGGGCATCTCTTCGTAATATGTAGTATTGAAAGTGGATATGGTTCCTTGCGTCTCTAATATCCTTCAGCAGCGCATCGAATTTATCCTCTCCATGGGTGAAAACCTTGATGTCATTATCCTGGGTAAGGACTGCTTCGTTGTTGATCAGGTGCATATAAATCAACTCTTTATTGTTGCTCACCGTGCTGTCCCTGAATGAAAAGTGATCACTTTTGATCTCTTCTATCTGCCTTGAAATCAGTTCCTCAATCCCAATTTTTTGAATGTCATCCCATTGAAACAACCTTTTCCGCGTAAGGTTCTGTCCGAAAATCAAATACATGACAAATCCAAGCACCGGTATGAAAAGCAAGACCATGAGCCAGGCCCAGGTTGCCCCGGCATCACGTCTTTCAAGAAAAACGACGACGGAAGCAAAAGCGATATTTAAAACCACAAGGACCGTAAGAAAAATACTCAGGATATCCATACAAATTCCCCTCTGAATAAATGAAATAAAGTGCAGTTGCCTATTTTTCTGGTATGTTAGTCATTTTATCATAACCGCACAACTTATTTCGTTTCCTTCCAAAGTGAAATTTCGTTAAAACCTATATAAAAGTTCCGCCTTTCTCTTGTCACCAAGCATCTAACATACATTATCCTTTTCCTTCATAGAATTGTAACAGCAGTCTGCACCGGCTGTTTTTCTATCATTCATCATTTATAGGGAGGGAAGGAAATGGCCAATTTGACGCTTCTTGCAAATTTAGCCGCATTTCTCATCATTGCGGGAGTCCTATTTTATATGCAGAAAAAACACTTGTCATTCTCCAAAAGAGTTTTCGCTGCCTTAGGACTCGGGATTGTGTTTGGATTTATCCTTCAATGGCTGTATGGTCCGGCGGATGAAACCCTCGCCCGGTCGATTGATTGGTATAACATTGTCGGCATAGGATACATCAAGCTGCTGCAGATGGTTGTTATGCCTCTTGTCTTTGTTTCGATTCTTTCCGCTTTTACCAAGCTTAAGCTCGGAAACAACCTCGGCAAGATTGCCCTTTTGATCATCGGTTTGTTAGTCGGGACAACCGCCATTGCGGCTGCCGTTGGGATTGCCGCAGCACAGGGGTTCGGTCTTGAAGCGATTCAGATCGATCAAGGCGAGGCGGAAACTTCACGGGGATTAGCGCTGGAAGAGCGGTCCACTGCTATGGAAAGCCAGAATTATCCGCAAAGAATCCTGGAGCTTCTTCCGGCAAATCCATTCCTTGATTTCACAGGGGAACGTGCCACCTCGACCATAGCGGTTGTCATATTTGCCGCCTTTATCGGAGTCGCATACCTTGGTGTCTATCGTAAAGACAGGGAAGCAGCGGATTTCTTTAAGAAAATTGTAGATTCCATCTATGCCATTGTCATGAGAGTGGTGACACTGGTCCTGCGCCTGACTCCATATGGTGTCTTTGCCATCATGGCTAAAACAGTTGCAACCAGTGACTTTGATGCCATATTGAAACTTGGTAAATTTGTTGGCGCATCATACGCTGCCTTGATTGTCATGCTGGCCATCCACTTAATCATGCTGACACTGGCAGGGCTGAACCCGCTGACCTATTTGAAGAAGGCTTTCCCGGTTCTGACCTTTGCCTTTACTTCCCGTTCAAGTGCAGGCACACTGCCGCTGACAATCAATGCCCAAACAAAGCATATGGGAGTTTCGGAAGGAATTGCCAACTTTTCCGGTTCATTTGGATTGTCAATCGGTCAGAATGGCTGTGCGGGCATCTACCCGGCGATGCTTGCCGTAATGATTGCTCCAACAGTAGGGATCAACCCGATGACACCATCCTTTATCTTTACCTTGATCGTGATTGTCGCCATCAGTTCATTTGGCGTAGCGGGTGTCGGCGGCGGCGCAACCTTTGCAGCCATCCTTGTCCTCTCGGCTATGGACCTGCCGATTGCTTTGGCTGGGCTGCTCATCTCAATTGAGCCGCTGATCGATATGGGCCGGACGGCAGTCAATGTCAGCGGAGCCATGACGTCGGGACTGATCACGAGTAAAGTGACAGATGAATTGGATATGGAAGTATACGATAATCCTGCTGTTTCAGAGGGGTAGATTGAAGTAAAGGCCTGTCCGGTTAAGCCGGAGGACACTGAGATCTGCTGATTTTTAGAAAAACCACTTTGATTAATAAAGAAAAAGCTGACTCTAAAAGGAAGAGAGTCGGCTTTTTTCAATTATTTGAGGATAGTCTTCTTTTTTTCAACTGGTTGGAGTGGAAGGTGCACGATCTCCTGCGGTTACAGCGCTCAGCCCCTCGGGGTCAAAAGTGTGCTGCTCTTTAACAAATAGAGGGAAAAATTCCCCTTATTTAATGATTACGACTAAAAATAGCTTAAATAGAGGGAGAAATTCCCCTTATTTGACTCAAACCCCTATAATATGGGTGCTTTTTCTTTATATAAGGGGAAAAATTCCCTCTATTCACCAACAAAATGAGGTTAGATCAGCAATTAACGGGAAAAATTCCCCTTATTTTTCCGATAGCCCGCCGGGATGACCAAGGCGCTACCACTCTTAATCCAGGCGAATCCAGCTGCATGGTCTAAGGCGCGGACTTCTTTGCGATAAGGAAATATCAGCTCACTTTGTTCATTGTGATTTCTTTATCTCATGCAGAAGCCCTTAATGCTTGCCTTCTCTGTTTTTAGATCACCTCCCGCCGCCCCGCAAAATCATACGGCAGGAGCGAAAATAGTTTTTTTCAACAGCCACAACCTTTGCGAAAGATGTTGTAAAAAATACTAAAGATTTCCATGAGGTATAGCAGGAATCCCAAGGTTCATGACGAATTTGGTTGTAGAAAGGATAGGTGAAAAGGAATGACAGTCATCTATATGGTTAGACACGCACATTCGGTCTTTAACCTGGAAGAGGAAGAGACAAGAGGATTATCTGTACAAGGGATGGCCGACGCAGAGCGTGTAAAGGCAATTTTAAAATCAGAGAGACTGGACGCCGTGTACTCCAGTTCCTATACCAGAGCAATTCAAACTGTCCAAGGGTTAGCTGATGAACGCGATCTAATGGTAGAAGTAGATGAGCGTTTTCGGGAAAGAGACCTGGCTGGAAAGGATTATGTCATCGAAACTCCGATGGAGGCTATGCGGAAAGTTTTTGAAAATCCCGATCTCTGTCTACCTGGAGGCGAAACCAATAACGAAGTGAAGGCCAGGGGTACTGCGGCATTAAAGGAAGTATTAGAGAAGTGTGAAGGCGGAAGCGCAGCAATCGGCATCCATGGACATGTGATGACCATTATCATGGGCGCAATGGATCCATCCTATGGAACACTCGATTTCTGGCAAAGCACAACAAAACCGGATATTTATAAACTCGAATTTGCCGGGGAAGAGCTTAAAAGGGTAACGCGTTTGTGGAAATCACCGGCTCTGGAGAGAAGTGTATGAACAGGAAGATCAAGGTGCAGTGGGGAAGCGGTCTTGTGGATTTGACTTGGAAAACATGTGACCCGATGCCCCCGGTTGAAAAGATCACCAGTGTTCATGGCTGCTGCTTTGAAAAAGGAAAGATTCTTCTGGTCCATATAAAAGGAAGAGGATTCACTTTTCCCGGTGGCCACATAGAAGCTGGAGAAACCCCGGAAGAAGCCTTCCATAGAGAAGTGCTGGAGGAAGGCTGTGTAAGAGGAAGAATCAATAGAATTGGCATGATTGAAGTGAACCATGAGAAGAATCCGGAGTTTGACCCAAAAGGAAAGTACCCTTTGATTGGGTACCAGTTATTTTTTCGTATGGATATTGAAGAGGTCTGCCCTTTTATAAGGAATAACGAGTCGTTATGCAGGATATGGGTGGAGCCTGCTGAAATTCCTTATGTAATCAACGATCATGAATTGGCTTTGGAGGCTTTTAAAGAGGCAGCTAAGGCTGATTTAAACACCATAATTTAATACTAGCAGCAGTACACATGTGATCAGCGTGATCCCGATCATCATGTAGAGGAAATCGACAAAGTTATCAAGCATAGCAGTCTTGTTCTTCGCACGCCTGTAGCTGCGTGGAGCGCGACGGTGTTGTTTTGCAGAACGCATGGATTTGCCTCCTTGTATTAGTCTAATACAAGGAGTTTCGACAAAAAGACGTAAAATCCTCCCTTCAAATGAAAAAATAACCAAAAACGAGTAATTCGGATCATTTATGCAACGCCTGTATATAATGCATTCTTTGCAAAGGATCCCTTCCTTAGAAAATCTTCCAAGAGAAGCATCTGAAAAGAAATTAAAAATACGTCCGTTCGTAAACGGACGTTTTCCATTTTAATGAAGGCGGTCTTTCTCTGAAATTTCACTGACTGCAGCGCCAGCTTTTTGATGGACTGCTGCGGTACTGCCAAGTCACCCAATGCCAGCATGCGGACCAGGTTTCCCTTTGCCACAACTGGAAGGCGGTGGACTTGATGCTGCGACATTAAAGCAGCCGCTTCCTCTATTGGGGCGTCTGGAGAAACAGTTACTACGTGGTTTGACATTACACCTTGAATCGTACCATGAAGGGCCCCGACACCTAATGAACTCATTTTATCCGCAGCCGACTGGAATGAATTTTGTGCCGAGCAGGCTACGGCATGTGCTGTCATAACATCACGTACTCTCATGCTGGTTCCCCTCAGTACATAGTTAGTATGGAGGGTTACACAGATTTAATTCTGTTTAGACCATTCAAAGTTTATCCAAATTCAATCGTTACAGGTTATGGTGATAACGCTCATCTGATGGGGTGTTTCGCTGAACAAGGAAAATCACATATGGGAATACAAGGACAGCGGCAAAGATGAGTGTGAGGATCAAAACCAAAGATCCCGGACTGATTTGTTTGCGGTAGTCATCATGATGATCGGCAATAAATTTCTTTGATTCCGCATTCCCGATAACCGCATCATTTTCAAGCAATGCCTCATTGTCGAGGCTGTAGTAGAATATCTCCTGCTTATTGAAATGAAAAATGGTGTCACGGTCAATCGTGTATTTTACAAAGACCATCTTAACTTTCTGCTTTTCCACTTTTTCTTCATTAATGGCAACCTCCATGATGAGGTCGGTGAAATCTTTAACACCGGCTGAACCCTTTTGATAATAGGAATCAGTCAATTGAAGTTTTTCATCGATACTTTTGATGATGGGATCTTCTGCAAAGGCGGTAGATAAAGACAGGGAAATTGCGAGCAAGGTTAACATGCACCACATAAGCACTAAGAATTTTTTCAAATTATTTCCTCCCCGGGCTTTTACAACATATATATGCCTTGGGGAGATAATTAGGACAAAAACAAACAGAGCTGCTATTAACAGCTCTGTTTACGAGTCAGCTCCTTATTTTTGAATGAACATCTGCGTCCAGTAGGACCCGTAGGATCCACCTTTAACATATCCGACTCCGATATGAGTATAGCTTGGTGTCAGGATATTTTTTCTGTGGCCGGGACTTTCCATCCAGGCCTTTACCACGGCCTCTGCACTAGGCTGGCCGGCGGCAATGTTTTCAGCTGCCGAGCTGTAGTTGATGTTGAAGTTCTTCATCATCGTAAATGGAGATCCATACGTTGGGCTCGTATGTGAAAAGTATCCTTTATCTCTCATGTCTGCAGACTTGTAACGCGCCACTCTTGAAAGCTGCCAGTCTGACTTTAGAGGGGAAAGGCCGTTCTTGGCACGTTCCTGATTCGTAAGCCTGATGACTTCACCTTCAATTCCTTTGACGGCATCTTTGTTAGGGATGGAAATTTTCTGTCCTGGATAAATAAGATCAGGGTTCTGAATTTGAGTATTAGCATCAATGATTTCAGAAAGACCGATTTTATACTTTTTGGAGATTTTCCAAAGAGAATCTCCTTTTTGGACATAATAAACATCTGCTGCGAGAGAGATAGTTGGAGCAATTAACCCAAAAGCCAGGGACAACAGAACGACAATGGAAATAATTTTAGTTTTCATGATACTTATAGTGTCTTATTCCTTGTTATTTATGTAAGCAAATTAAAAAGTTAAAAAGCCTCTGCATCAAATGGAAGATGGGAACAGTTGCTTTGGAGGGGGCCATGCAGAAACCAGTTGCAGTAAAGCGTGTGTAAACAGCATAAAAGCCTGCAAGAGGAAGAGTAGATGCAGTAAAAAGTCATCAATTTTTTTAATCGCAAGAAAATCCCTTTACTTAAAATACCGCCTCACAGCATTCCAGTTTAATGGGAGCGCCCCCAGAGTCACTGGCCTGCCGAAATTTAACAGAATCTGAAGGCGGCCTATTTAGAGGAGACACCAAAAGCCCCTTAGTTGCAGGTTTATTACAGAAAGGTTTCATGTTCGAAAAAGAAAAGTTAAAAAATATTCAAAATAAGGTTAAAAAGGTTTTGAAGTGGTAATATAAAATGGAATTAAAAGTTTCGGAAAAGAAATGAAACCAAACCTGGATTCATTCGTATTATCAGTAGACACAATTTTATGAGAGGGTGTACAAAGTGGCAAACGAAAATGAACGGATGAAGAAAATCGTTTCGAAGCTCTCGAAAGTCGGTGTTAACATTACTAAGACCAAATCAAGGATGGAAGTCTTTCAATCACTGAAAAGCCTGCAGCCTTTGCCGAAAACATTATCGCATGATTCGTAAAAATGAAATGTTGGACAGACATAATCAAACCTTTCCTCCGATATAATCTTATAAGGAAGGGGAGGGAAGAATATGACTGAATCCATGTTTGATGTAGAGACGCTTAAAGGGATCAGGCGAAAGGCAGATGAGCTTTCATACCAGTGTATGAACAGGAAGCTGGCAAATGATCCGCAGGCGCTTAAGATGGCATTGGATAACATATGCCGGGCCCTTGGCACCTTTGCAGAGGTGGAGATTTCGAGGATTAGAAACGAAAATATAGCCTACGACCCCCAATCTTACATTAAAGGAAGATTGGCCTTTGCTTACAAAGCCATGAAAACGGTTCCCCGAGATGATTCGAATACAGCCTGATCCGCATCTAACATTTTGTTAGGTGTTTTTTTATTGTGCAAAAGTGGTAATGTAATCAATGATAGGAGTCAAATTAGTTAGGGGCTGAAGTTTATATGAATCGCTATAAAAACGCTTTACTCATCTATAATGGAAAAGCAGGTCAGGACGACATGGATGCTACCTTGGGGAACTGTATAGGTGAGCTGTCCTCATGCTGCGATGAATTGACGCTGTACGGCACCAAAGATAAATCCGATGCAGAACGGGTGTGCAGGGAGAAAGGGGGAAGCTACGAGCTTCTCATTATCCTTGGAGGAGACGGGACTGTCCATGAGTGCATCAATGGATTGGCTGAACTTCCGGTCAGGCCGAAAGCCGCCATTCTTCCAGCTGGGACATGCAATGACTTCAGCCGTTCGCTAAGGATACCTCAGGATATCAAGCAGGCTGCACAGCTGATCAAGCATGGCGGAACAGAAGAAATCGATATCGTCAAAGCAAACGACCGGTACTTTTCTAACTTCTGGGGACTCGGAATTATTGCTGATGCTTCCAAGAATGTTAACGAGGCGGTAAAAGGGGTATTTGGCAAGCTGAGCTATTACCTGAGTGCATTCCAGACTTTGCAGGAAGCGAAGATTTTCACGGTTCAAGCAGAAATAGATGGCAAAGCCGTTGAAGAAGAAGCAGTCATGGTATTTGTTGCTAATGGACGGTTCATCGGTACGAGTGAGCTGCCATTGCCTCCTCAGAAATATAATGATGGTGTTGTTGATATTTTCATTATTAAAGAAGCTGGATTCAAGCTGCTAAAAGAACTGCTGGCAGCAAAAGGTACCGGCAAACTGAATGAGAAAAGCGGGGAAATCCTGCATTTCCAAGCGCACACAGCCTCCATAAGTACTTCACCCATCCAAAATATCGATATGGACGGGGAAGTTTATACGGAAACTCCAACAAGAATGGAAGTAATGAAACACCATATTCCCTTCATTGTAGGGGAGGAAGAAAGAAAAGAAACAGCAGATTGATTTTTAAGCAGTTCACTTCAGGATGCAGAAACGCTGAATGCGCCCTGAATTGAAATGCTTTTTATTTTTGACTCTTTCAAACTTTGAAAGGTAACACCATGCTTCGCCGCAATTATCCTGGTAAGCAAGAAACAAAGAGCTGCTCTCCTTGATAAGAGAGAATCCTTACTATCCCATAAAAAAATCAGGTGACGGGGATTCTACGACAATATAGTTATTTTGATAATGGCGGCAAGGGAGTAAAACATGAATAGAAAATTATCTCTAATGATGATAAAATGTTGTAGGACAATGGAACAATATATTTAGAAATTAAAAGATTAGAAGTATAAAGGAGACCATAGAATGTGGGAATGGAAAAATATATATAGAGGTATGATCATGGGCGCGAGTGATGTGATTCCTGGTGTCAGCGGCGGAACGATCGCGGTTATGCTCGGGATTTACGATCGATTAATTGCGGCCATCAACGGAATTTTCAGTAAAGAGTGGAAAACACACTTAAGGTTTTTGATTCCCCTGGGGATAGGAGTGGTCACCTCCATCCTTTTGCTTGCAAGGCTTATTGAATGGCTTTTTGAGCACTATCCCGCCCCGACCCAATTTTTATTCATGGGATTGATTATCGGAGTTATTCCTTATCTGGCAAAGAAGTCAGAGATGAAATATCACTTTAAACGGACTCATTATGTACTACTGCTGATTGGAGCTCTCATAGTAGCATCCATGGTGTTCTTCAAATCGGAAGAAACAGCAGTGATCCAGGAAATGACGGCCGGAACTTACATTATGCTGTTTTTCTCAGGCTTCATCGCAAGTGCTGCAATGATCCTGCCTGGTATCAGCGGTTCTTTCATTTTGCTTATTATCGGTGTCTATTCAACTGTCATCGGAGGTATATCCAATTTTCAACTGGATATCATTTTCATCGTCGGGCTTGGAATTCTTTTTGGAATCATCTTTATGAGTAAAGTGATCAAGTTCTTCCTGGAAAAGTATTCATCAGCGACCTATGCTCTCATCATCGGGCTTGTCATCGGATCCATCGTTGTTATTTATCCGGGAATTCCTGAGAGTACGGGCCAGATTATCGCAAGTGTTCTTACATTCCTCGCCGGTCTATTTTTTGCGAGGGTGCTTGGACGAATCGAATATTCATAAGACAATAGTAGCAGCCCCACTTGCGAGTATACAAAACTTGCAAGTGGGGGCTTTTGTTTTCGGGACACGGACTTTAGACATCGCTGGATGTTCATGACAAGCATCGGCCTCCTGTAAATGCAGCTGCAAAAAAGCAGGAGTCCATTTGTGGATTCCTGCTTTTAAATTACTTAAAGCCTGCAGATTGTCAATCAGCTAAAAAATTTCTCGGGAAATATCGACAACTTACATTTTCGTTGGAGCTTTAATGCCCAGAAGGCTGAGCCCGTCACATAGGATATCGGCAACAGAATTCACCAGCATCAGCCGTGAAGGTAATTCTTCATTTTCCTCCAGAATTCTTGTTTTTCCATAGTACTTATTGAAGGCTTTACTGACGGATAAAATATACTTAGCAACTACGGATGGCGAGTAGTATTTATAAGCTTCTTCAATCACCTCAGGATACTTGTTCAGAGTCTTGATGAGTTCCCAGCTCTCCGGGTCCTCCAAGCCGGCGAATTCCTTTTGTTCTTGTGTCCCGGCTTTCCTTAACAGTGACTGAGCACGCGCATGCGTGTATTGGACATATGGACCTGTTTCACCCTCGAATGTCAGCATATCCTCCAAGGAAAACTCCACATCGTTCATCCGGTCATTTTTAAGGTCATGAAAAATGACAGCACCGGTACCAACCGAACGTGCGGTTTCTTCTGCATTCTCGAGACCAGGGTTTTTCTCTTTAATATTGGAGGCTGCCATATTGATGGCTTCCTTCAGAACATCCTCAAGGAGCGTGACTCTTCCTTTTCTTGTAGACATTTTTTTCCCGCCTTGAAGGAACAGCCCGAACGGCACATGCACCATCTTATCAGCCCATGGCATTTCTAGTTTTTCCAGCACAGCAAACAATTGGCGAAAGTGGATCGTCTGCTCCTGGCCGACCACATAAAGGGCGTGGGAGAAATCGTAAGTCTTTTTTCTGTAAAGGGCAGCGGCGATATCCCGGGTCGCATAGAGGGTCGCTCCATCCGATTTCTTTATGAGGGAAGGAGGCAGGCCTTCATCGTCAAGCCGGACAACCTCAGCCCCTTCTGATGTCTCGAGCAGCCCTTTCTCTTTAATCAATTCCACTGCAGCTTCCATTTTATCATTGTAAAAAGATTCGCCGTGGTAGGAGTCAAAGGAAACACCAAGCAGGTTGTAAATTTCCTGGAAGGCGTCCAGGGATTCATTCTTGAACCAAGTCCAAAGTTCAACCGTCTCGGGATCGCCGTCTTCCAATTGTTTGAACGCTTTTCTTCCTTGGTCATTGAGGCCAGGGTCTGATTCTGCTTCTTCATGGAACTTTTTATAGAGACTGAAAAGCTCGGGGATCGGGTTTTCTTTAACCTTGTTCTCATCTCCCCATTTCTTGTAGGCGGTGATCAACTTCCCGAATTGGGTGCCCCAATCACCGATATAATTGATTTTCACCGTTTCAAAACCGCATTTTTCAGCAATCAGCGCAATCGAATTGCCTATGACGGTTGAACGCAAGTGACCCATCGAGAATGGCTTTGCGATATTGGGTGACGACATGTCGATGGTAATGACCTTGTCTTTCCCGAAGTAGTGTCTGCCAAATTCGTCTCCCTGAGACAGGATTCCCTTCATGATTTCGGCTCCTGTCGCCTTTCCGTTGAAAAAGATGTTCACATAAGGCCCGGCTGCTTCCGCTTTTGCCAGGAAAGAGCTGCTGAGGGACTGTGCTAAATCTCCTGCGATCGCTGCAGGAGACTGCTTTTTCTTTTTCGCCAATTGAAAACAAGGAAACGAAAGATCTCCCTGATGGGAAAACTTCGGTGTTTCAATGACGGCATTAATTTCATCCTTGCTCATGTCTTCACCCAGGTGCTTCTCCAGCAGACTTGCATAAAAATCGTATAAATTCATCGCTTCCACCTCCAGAAATAGTAAGTGTTGGATGACAAGAGAGTTTTTGAGGAAACAAAAAAACCCGTCTCTAAAATAGAGACGGGTTTCCCGCGGTACCACTCTTCTTCCCCAAACAGGGCAGCTCATCAGATAACGGGATGTACCCGGCATACCCTACTGAATGGTTCAGATATGCTTCTCCAAAGTGCGTTTCATTCCAAGGGGAACACCGGGCTTCCACCATCCCCGGCTCTCTGAAATTCCTGCCTCGAAACTACTCTCTTTGTCATCGAACTAATATTGTTAGAAAGTATTATACACACTTCCCCTGCGAAAGGAAACCTTCCGAGAGAAATATTATGAATCGTCTGAAGAAAACATATAGTTTTTATGGTAAAACCTCATGCTGAATACCAATCCGAGAGCCAGCATGTTCCCCATTAACGCACTTCCTCCATAACTGACGAAAGGAAGCGGGATACCTGTAATCGGCAGAAGTTGAATCGTCATGCCGATATTCTGGAATACGTGGAAGGTGATCATGCTGATGACCCCTGCACACACATAGGCGCTGAAAGGTTCTTTAATATCAAGAGCGGTCTTTGTCAAATGATAGATTAACAGGAAGAACAAACTGATGACGATGCTCGCGCCGATGAATCCGAACTCCTCGCCGATGACACTGAAGATGAAATCAGTATGGTTTTCTGGAATATATACCTGCTTATCCTGATAGCCTTTTCCGAATACCTGACCGGATCCGATGGCTTTCAGGGAGTTGACGAGATGGTAGCCTTCTTGCTTTTGATAGTTGTAAGGGTCGAGCCACGAATAGATCCGGCCGAACTGATAAGGCTGGACTTTAAGATATTTCTCCAGTATCTGCGGAGCATAAACAACCAACGCGAGGATAGTCCCCCCTATGGCAGCAACCCCGGTGAAAATAGGGACAATCAATTTCCACGTGATTCCTGAAACAAGGATCAATCCGCTGACAATAGCGACGATCACGAGAGAGGTTCCCAGGTCGGGCTGCTGCATGATCAGTCCAAGAGGGACCATTGTGACGGCCCCGATTTTCACAAACAGGATAAGATCCGTTTTAATGGTTTTGGCGGGATTGTTTTCATGGTGGCTGCTTATTACCCTTGCGAGGGCAAGAATTAAAAAGGTCTTCATGAACTCCGACGGCTGAATCGATCCCAAGCCGGGAATTACAAACCAGCTTTTCGCTCCATTCCGGGTCTCGGCAATGCTTTCAGGAGCTACAATAAGGGCCATCAAGAGTAATACGCCTATTCCGTATGCATACCAAGCAAGTCTTTTGTACTGGTCGGGATCAAACAACAAGGCGAGCCCTATAATAATGAATCCCACTACATACCAGCGGGCCTGGAGGAAAACAAAGTTAATGTCTTCATATTGCCCTGTAGTCTGGGCGCTGCTGATAGCAATAACACTGACTATGAAGAAGAGAAACAGTAAAAAGATTAATCCCCAATCGATTTTATCTGAAAAACGCTGTCGGGTTTCCATTTGCATTCACCTAAATTTCTAATTGAATTCTATAATACAGTTTAATGTAAGTACGCGAAATTTAAAAATGTTTTCGGTTAGTAAATTTTTGGGTGTTTGATAGAGAGGTTTAAGACTAAGCCTTGAATTCCATGCCCGCTTAAATAATATGGTTGTACTAAGCTGGAGGGCGCTGTATCAAATTAACTCTAACAAAGAAATTTTATATGGACAATGATCAGTTAGCAGGAATTTCAGAGCTTTGTCGCAGTCTTCGTTTCTATTACCCGAAAATAGGAATTTAAAGCTTTTAAGAATGAGGGCTTTTACAAATGCACCGGGGATATCCTTTTCCGCTAGGCTGCTTCTGGGGAAAGGGACGTATTGTAGGGGGACGTTCATATCTGCGGCCCGCAAAGTAGAAATATGGACCGTTGTCGAAGGGAATCTGTCTTGTCAACGGCCCTTAAAGCGGAAATACGGTCCGTTATCCAAGGGGAAATATCCTCTCACTGGCCAGCAAAGTAGAAATACGGTCCGTTATCCGAGGGGAATCACCCTCTCACTGGCCCGCAAAGTAGAAATACGGACCGATATCGAAGGGAAACTGCCCTTTCAACGGCCCGCATACTAAGTCAAAGCAGTATATACAGTGCAAACAGGATTGCTACATCAAAGACTTAATAAAAAATGAAGCAATGCCAAAGTAAATCAAGAGAGACAGGATATCATTGATGGTCGTGATCAGTGGTCCCGATGCTACAGCTGGATCCACTTTCAATTTATATAGTATCAAGGGAATCACAGTACCGGCCATTGTCCCGATAATCAGCGTCAGCAAAAGGGATGTACCCACAACAAACCCAAGGATGATACTTCCCTGCCACACATAAGCGATCGCCGCAATCAAAAGAGAACAGGTAATGCCGATAATAATGGCAACCCAGAATTCACGGCCGATCAGCTTCATTACGGTCTTTGTGTCAATATCACGCGAAGCTAGTCCCCGGACGACGACAGCCAAAGATTGTGTTCCGGTGTTGCCGGTCATTCCGGCAATCATCGGCATGAAGAAGGCCAGAGCCACGGCTTGGGATAATGTCTCTTCAAAAGAAGCGATGATGCTTCCGGAGACCAAGCCGATAAATAGAAGAAGAATCAGCCATGGCAGTCGCCGGTAAGCAGCGACATGAGATTTAGTATCGAAATCAATGGCTTTACCGGAAGCTGATAATTTTTCAATGTCTTCATTGGCCTCCTGTATGACGACGTCGATAATATCATCAAATGTAATGATTCCTTTTAGTATTCCCCCTTCATCAATGACCGGTATGGCGAGAAAGTCATAGCGTTCAATGAGTCTCGCCGCTTCCTCCTGGTCAGTTTCCAGTCCGATTGAAATCACACGTGTATACATGATGTCTTTAATCATGTGTTCCGCTTCAGCCAGGAGCAGGTCCCTGTAGGAGACGACACCGACTAATTTTCGATCTTCATCCACTACATAAAGATAGTTAATCGTTTCCGCGAAGTCGGCGAAAGACTTTAGTTTTTCCACCGCTTCCCTGACAGAATAATAGTTCCGTATCCAGACAAACCGGTTTGTCATCAAGCGGCCTGCTGTTTCCGGCGGGTAATTCATCATGTCCTGGACAATTGAAGACTCTTCTGCTGTCATGCCGGACAGGAATTGTTCAACTCTCCCTGGTGACAGGTTATCGAGCAATGAAGCGATATCATCATTGTCCATATCGTCTAGAACCTTGCCGGACCGTTCTTTTCCAACTTTTTGCAATGCGGCAAATTGTTCATCGGGGGTAAGTTCCTGAATCATATCCGCCAGAACGGGTATGGTTAATTGTAGGAGAAATCGAGTCTGGTGCTTTTCGGGAAGACTCGTATAAATAGAAGCCATATCATACGGCTGCAGCTCTTCGATGATCTGCTGGAGGTCATTTTTCCTGCCATCTTTAAGTGCTTTGATTGTCAGCAGAGTCAGTTGGTCTTGAGGCAATGTTTTCAGCATAATCCGCCCTCTTTTCGGTAAAGGTTACATTTTCTATTATAATCATAAACTTGATTGGAAAATTGTAATGATAATAAAATATTATTTTCGCCAAAATTTGATAAAATTAACGTTATGAACTTGGATTCCAAAATAAGGGAAGTGGTACAACTGAAACAAAACGCCAATTTCAAAGACGTCATCTACGTACATCAAAATGAAGCGCTCCACTATGTGATGTCTTACGGTCTGGAGTTTCGTGATTTTTCACAGAACCTGCCGAATCCCCTCAATAATTTGCTGATGATTAAGCATCAATTTGATCATGGCTCTTTCAATATAAATACAATGATGGAGTATACAAGTAAGAAAGAGGTCAGTAAATTAGCGGGTGATAATATATACAGTTACGGAGATTTCTGCTGGATCGACTTTGAAGAAGTGGACGGTCTCGACCAGCTGAACGGACAGGAGCTTGCTGAAATCCTTTATTTGGGCCATACCAAACAAAGCCTCAATTCTCCTTTCTATTCAAAATTGAATAACCGTTTCGTCTACCTGGCGCATGACGACGGATGGTTCAATAAAATTTATTACCGCTATACCAATGACTTTTACTGCATGCTGGGGAACTCCATTTCGAATAAGCTTCTGCATC
The DNA here is from genome assembly GCF_003316765.1 of Bacillus sp. P14.5. Lineage (GTDB taxonomy): Bacteria > Bacillota > Bacilli > Bacillales > Bacillaceae_B > Rossellomorea. Next base: position 28,714 of record NZ_NIJF01000052.1, read on the forward strand.
AAAAGGGAGACAAATCGCTTAAACGCCTCCTTCCAAGCCAAAAGATCACAAATCTTCCGCCGATTCCAACAGAAGTGATTTACACACTCAAGGATAAGATTAAAGAGGGAGTGGCCATTTCTCTTGAAAAAACAGTCAAAGGGAGAGGAAGCCTCAAGGTCCCGGTTTGGGTAATGGGCGACTATCTGCATATGGATTCCATGTACGAAGATTATCAGGTGCGTTCCGCCAAACAGCCCTACGCGTACTTCGTTTTTGATAAAAAAGCCAAAGAGTGGAGCCTCTATATCAACTAAAAAACCAGATTAAGCCCGGGCTTAATCTGGTTTTTTAATGCTTTAGTGCGCGAAAAGGGACTGTCCCTTTTCAGGCATTAAAGCGTTAAAGTGAGAGGTCCTGAGAAACTGAGCCAGGCTCAAAAGGCGTGAACTGAGCCAGGCTCAAAAAGCAGGAATTGAGCCAGGCTCAAAAGGCGTGAACTGAGCCAGGCTCAAAAAGCAGGAATTGAGCCAGGCTCAAAAGGCGTGAACTGAGCCAGGCTCAAAAGCGTAAACTGAGCCAGGCTCAAAAGGCGTAAACTGAGCCAGGCTCAAAAGGCGTGAACTGAGCCAGGCTCAAAAACAGAAACTGAGCCAGGCTCAAAAAACAGAAACTGAGCCAGGCTCAACCACCCGGGTCAACCCCTCAAAAACCCAGGCTTCTTCTCTTCCCATTCTTCTCGGAGAATGCCCATCCGGATGGAATCGTAGTATTCTCCATTATAATACCGGCATTTTCGCAACCTTCCCTCGAGAATCATGCCGACTTTCTCCGCTGCTTTCATCATCCGCTCGTTGCCCGACCAGGTGGTTATGCCGACCCGGGGGATATCGAGGGTCTGGAAAAGATGCTCCACCCATATCGCCAAAGCTTCTGTTCCGAATCCGCCATTCCAGTAGTCGGGGCGGTATATCCCGATGCCGGCTTCCAGCCATTTGGTATCTTGGTTTTCCCAGTAATAATTGACGGTGCCAATGATAATATCATCAACCAGGATCACCATTCTCTGGTTGTCTCTTCCGTCTTTGATTTTTTTGGCCGTGCCTTTTATGTAAGACTTATAGTTTGGCCTGCTGAAGGGAAAATAAGGAGCATCCCAGTCTTTCCATTCTGGAGGAGTACCATCTTCACCGTAAATCAGCTTAAATAACTCCGGCAGATCTTCCGGCTCTGTCATTCTCAATGTCACTTTAGGTCCTATAATCATGATTCTATCTCTCCTAGTTACCTGTACTGTAATCAGAAAATTACTTCTACTTATATTTAACCATATATGGCTTTGTCTCTAAAGAAAAGGGCATTTTTTAAAGGTTGTTTTTGTAAATATTGTGTCTGTTTAATAGTACTCCAGGCGCTGGCTGCTGGAACTAGACGTTCTGCTCCAATCCTTCCAGGTAAAAAAGGGGAGGAGGATAAAATAGTATTAAAAAGCAACAATCTCTTAAAAGGAATCAAGGTGTAAAGATCGAATAATGAAAGAGAACTCAACAAAAGGAGGATTATAATGAACCTTAAATTAGGCTATATCATTTTGTATGTAGAAAGTCTTGAGAATACCATACGCTTTTACAGGGATTTACTTGGTTTGAAGGTAAAAATGGAGGCAGGGACTTATATAGAGCTTGAAACGGGAGGAACCACTCTTTCTTTCAATACTAGAGAATCCGGGAGAGAAATCACAGGATTGCCGATTCCGGACGAGAAACGCAGAGAACAAACTTTTGAAATCGGTCTGGTCACAGAGGATGTCCGCGGAATTGTTGAAAAGCTGAGGAGTGAAGGAGTGGCTGTCCTGCTGGAACCGACAGAAAAACCTTGGGGACAAGTGGTTGCTTACGTTGAAGACCCAGACGGACATTATATAGAGATTTGCACACCGCTATAAAAACTAAACTTCGATGATATGGGAAAGACTTGGGAAGGCGCCTGCTCATGTGAAAGACTGCATGTAATCCAAAACGCTTGCTCTTGTGAGAGTTATGATAAAAATTTTATAAGATGAAAAGGACGAAATTATAACCGGTTCGTCCTTTTTCTGATGTCTTCGTATCAAACCTGCAGGGAAAGCAGGCAGTTTCCATATAAGATCACATTTTAACACCCGGCAGGAATACGATAGGTAGTAACAAAATCATTAAGCTGGGATGGGATATCTCATGATAGAAGTAGCAGGGAGGCCGGTTCAGCAGGTGGGATCATTGAACCTGGAGAGCATCGAAGAAGAAATCGCAAAGAGAATGCTGGATACCAAAAGCGTGTATTCTTATCCTACAATGAAGGACCTATTATTTGAATTGCAAACCCGCAGGAATATGATCGAAAGTGCTAAGGAAATGAGCGGGACCAAAGTGGTGTTCACAACCTTTCAGTATGCTGCGTGCAACCCGGCCTATTGGGAATTGACGCCAGCTGGGGGGTTCAGGCTGCGGCCGGATGTGAGGCCGTCTGAAGCTGTGCAGGACATTTACAGTAACAGTGCTCTGTATGCCTTTGAATGTGCGACGGCCTGCATGATCATCTTTTATCATGCTGTATCGAAAAGTATCAGCCAATCATCCTTCGATTCTCTTTTTCAAGACATCTATTTATACAGCTGGCATGCTGACCCCGATCTAGCCATCAACACTTTCTACGGTGATCATTACCTGCCGGGGGATGTCGTCTATTTTAATAATCCTGACTATAGTTCAGAAAATCCCTGGTACAGAGGCGTGAACGCGGTTGTTCTGGAAGACGGGCAGTTTTTCGGGCATGGTTTCGGGATAAGCACCGCTGATAAAATGATAGAATTTCTAAATAGTGTCAGGAATCCGGATAGCAGCCAGCCAGCCTATTTATCAAGCTTGGTGACCAGGCTGACTTTTACCAACTTGATGCAGTACGGAGCTGCGCAGAGAAACAGAAAATTCAAACAGCACATCGTTGTTCATCACAACAAGAGCTCTATTTCCTGCATACGGCATCTTTCTTACCTTAATAAAGGGTTATTCACATAAACAAGGCGTTCACCCATTTTTAAGGTTGACGGGCTCATAATCCGGTACTGCGGAGTATGATAACTAGTGATAAATATGCCCTATAAGGAAGTGAATTAGAATGTATGGAAATGCAAATGCAGCACCTGTAATGGGAGCTAACGTGAATATGGCTCCAACTGCTGTTTCTCCGGCGTATACTTCGCCAGCTTATGGTTATTGTGCTCCAGTGGCTCCAGCCCGCGGATATGGAGACTTTGTATTGATTGTGGTGTTGTTCATCCTGTTGATCATCGTTGGCGCATCCTTCATCCCTAAGTGCTAATATAAAAAACACAAAAATCCCTGTACAATTCCTTTGTGCAGGGATTTTTGTATCGGACTCGCTTGTTGAATATTAGTGCTCTATTTTGAAAAAAAGCCTTAAATCCCCTGAAAGTGAATTCAGGAGCAGAATTTCTGTTCAGCTGTTTGAAGGTGGCATTGTAGGCCAGATGGCAGCAGACCTGCCTCAAAATGATATAATTAAAAAATTCTGTCTCAGTTCGGAATAATACAACGTCCTCAGAACTTATTTTTTTCATATAAGACGTATAGTGATGGAAAATGAAGATAACTGAAGTAAAACCTGTTAATTACCGCTTACATAACCTCTTGTGTAGTTTCACAATAAAAGGTATGATTACTCATGTTTTGGTCGGTGTCTTTTCTATGGGAAAAGAAAAATTTTAATAGAATGCTGGTTTCGTATCATTTGCTGCTGCGGCTGGGGATTTTTCCTGGTGGTAAGGATTAAATGGACCGCTGTATGCCTGCAAATAACAGGTACGAAAAGAGCATGGAAAGAGGTGCAGATTTTGTTCAAAAACTATAAAACTGAATGGTTTGGCAATATCAGGGGAGATGTCCTTGCCGGTATCGTCGTTGCTTTGGCTTTGATTCCGGAAGCGATTGCGTTTTCCATCATTGCGGGTGTCGATCCGATGGTAGGTTTATATGCTTCCTTCTGTATTGCTGTTGTGATTGCTTTTGTCGGTGGACGCCCTGGAATGATTTCAGCCGCGACCGGTGCGATGGCGTTGCTGATGGTTACGTTAGTCGCAGATCATGGGCTTCAATACCTTTTTGCCGCGACCATTTTAACCGGGGTCCTTCAGATTCTTTTCGGTGTATTCAAGCTGGGAAGATTCATGAAATTTATTCCTCGTTCCGTGATGGTGGGATTCGTAAACGCCCTTGCCATTTTGATTTTCATGGCGCAGGTTCCCCACTTTTTAGGTGAAGGCATGATGGTGTATGCTCTGATTGCTGGTGCGCTTGCCATTATTTATGTTCTTCCTAGATTTACGAAGGTTGTTCCATCTCCGCTCATTGCCATCATCGTTATCTCGATGATTGTTATCTTTGGGGGATTAGGCGTCAAAACGGTGGGCGATATGGGAGAGTTGACCAGGTCTCTGCCACTATTCCTAGTGCCGGAAATTCCGTTCAACTTTGAAACGCTGGCTATCATTTTCCCTTATTCAATTGCCTTGGCGATGGTCGGGCTTCTTGAATCCTTGTTAACTGCTTCGATTGTCGATGATATGACAGACACAGCAAGTGATAAGAATCAAGAAAGTAAAGGACAGGGGATCGCAAACATCGTCGCCGGCTTCTTCGGCGGTATGGCAGGCTGTGCCATGATAGGCCAGTCGGTCATCAATGTTAAATCAGGCGGACGCGGACGTTTATCTGCCTTAGTGGCAGGGGTGTTCCTGATGTTCCTTATCCTGGTGCTCGGCGATCTTGTGGTGCAAATTCCGATGGCGGCATTAGTCGGGGTCATGATCATGGTTTCAATCGGTACTTTTGACTGGGGTTCATTGAAGTCTCTGAAAAAAGCACCGATCACTGACTCGTTGGTCATGGTCGTGACGGTTTCAGTTGTAGTCGTTACTCATGATTTGTCTAAGGGTGTATTTGCGGGTATTATTTTGAGCGCTATATTCTTCGCGGCGAAAATCTCGGAAGTACATGTTCACTCATTTATTGAGAAGACAACCGGGAAAAGAGTTTACCAGGTAACAGGACAGATTTTCTTTGCGTCTGTCACGGACCTGATTGCATCATTTGATTATAATGAAAATGCAGAGAAGGTAGAAATAGATCTTAGCAAAGCGCATATTTGGGATGATTCGGGTGTCAATGCGATTGACCGGATTGTGCTCAAGCTGAGAGCATCAGGCGCATCGGTTACGCTGAAAGGCATGAACGAGGCAAGCTCGAATCTTATAGACAAACTGGCTGTCCACGATAAAGAAGGCGCAAAACTTTCTGGGCATTAATAGATAAAAAGACTGTTCTTTTACGGATAACCGGGAAACATTAAGGTGCAAAGCGCGCTGTGAATTCACTTCTGAATTTGCAGTGCGTTTTTTTATTGGCAAATTTCCTTATCGTAAGTTAAATATTTATGAATTAGTAAAAGTCTTAATGAGTAACCAAGTATATTTAAAAGGCTGTTTTCGCAAAGATTGTGGCTGTTTAAAAGGAATGGATTTCCGCTCCAAGCGCGCGACCCCGAGGGGCTAGGCGCTGCAACTAGACGACCGCTACTCCCGCAGGAGGTCGCACGCCTCCCGCTCCAATCCTTCTACGTAAAAGGGGAGGAGGATAAAATAGCATTAAAAAGCAACAGCCTCTCAGAAAAGAGCCATTTAAAAATAAGGGGAATTTTTCCCGTTAAGATGCAAAATAGAACTCTATTCAAGTTAAATAAGGGTAATTTTTCCCCTTAAGCCGAGTAAAAGAAACCATTTTCGCCGGTTTTTAAGCATATAGAGGGAATTTCTCCCTCTATTTAAGCTGTTTTGGGTGCGATTTTCTTAAATAAGGGGAAATTTTCCCTTTATTACAGGCGTTGTTTAGGGGCGTTGTTGTTTACCTATTGAAGCGTCCAGCCCCGCTGAGAGGCTCACCGGCCGCCCCGCGGAGCCCCGCACCTGAATCGGAAATCAGCAAGACCATCTCATTAAGAGTAGCAGCGGGGATTCCCTCACACCAGAAACTATACTCCCTTTTAGTTTCATTACTGAAATCTTTAATGCGACACAAAACCAGGAAGAAAGACGTATAGTATTGCAAAGTTAGATAAAAAAGACAAAAAGTCGGGAAAAAAGGATATTTTTATAAAAGTATTCATTTGATAAAATAAAAGAAAAAGAGGTGTTGAGGGATGAAATCGATACTGCTGGCATCTGACGGATCGCCCCATGCTAGCAAAGCGGCGGAGCATGTGGCAGCCCTTCTGAAAGGCAATGCGGATTATAGATTGATGGTCGTGCATGTTATCGATCATGAAGCATCCAAGCATGATGCCTGGCTCGGTATGAATCCCGGAGCAAGGCATAAGGAGCGGGAAGAAAAGCTAAAGCCGGTCTCGAGAGTTCTGGAACAAGCGGGAATCGCCTATTCTGTCAATCTGACAAGAGGAGATCCTGCCGAAGAAATCATCACTTGTGCCGAAAAAGAAAACATGAATATGATTGTGATTGGCAGCAGAGGATTAAATGCCGTGCAGGAACTTGTGCTGGGAAGCGTCAGCCATAAAGTCGTGCAAAAAGCTGACAGGCCTGTCCTGGTGGTAAAGTGACAGTCACCACCCGGAATATGCTGGAATTTGTCGAACTCTTTAACACAGTAACGCACTGCAAGGGACCGTCCCTTTCAGTGCGTTGCTGTGTTAAAATGTCTTTCGCTTTGATCAGGAATAGCTCAAGCGCAATTCTCTCATAATAAGCATGTTTGATGGGGGATGTACGGAGGGTATATTTTACATGCGCCTGAAAAGCAGGTAGCGGGACATTCATCTTAATACATAGGTTAATAACATAAATTATATACATTTCATATGCTAAGCGGCTCATTCAGTCACAAAGCGAAATCAATGAAACACTTATTTTGCTTTTCCTGAATAATCCTTCTTCCGCTTTTATGCGAAAGTGATAAAATAGAAACATCTTACTTCTTCATTGGAGGCTATACTATGAAAACGAAAATCTGTTTACTATACGGCGGCAAATCAGCTGAGCACCAGGTCTCATTGCAGACAGCAAAAGCTGTAATCGGCGCACTTGATAATGATAAATATGACATACACCCTATCTATATTTCTGAAGAGGGCCAGTGGGTAAAAGGGCCTCAGCTTCAAGGGCCTGTTGAAAATGCAAAGGAACTGGCATTCACCGAAGGAGAAGCGATTGCTCCCAATGCGTTGAGCACGACATTGAGCCCGGAAGAAAGTGAAGGCGGCACATTCGATGTCATCCTCCCGCTCCTTCATGGCCCGAATGGGGAAGACGGTACAGTACAGGGAATGCTGGAGCTTTTAAATCTTCCTTACGTCGGAAACGGCGTCTTGGCATCAGCTGCGGGGATGGACAAAGTCATCATGAAGAACCTGTATGCACAGGCAGGAATTCCGCAAGTGAACTATGTATGGTACTTAAAGAAAACATGGGAAAGCGACCCTGAAGCCGCTTATCTCGATGTAGAAAAAGAACTGGGCTACCCTTGCTTCGTAAAGCCGGCAAACCTTGGATCTTCTGTCGGCATCAGCAAGGCTTCTTCCCGGGAAGAGCTGATTCTTGCATTTAAAGAAGCCTTCCAATTCGATCGCAAAATTATCATCGAGCAGGGTGTTAAAGCCAGGGAAATAGAGCTGGGTGTCCTCGGGAATGATGAACCGGAATGTTCTGTTCCTGGTGAAATCCTTCCAAAAAAGGACTTTTATGATTACAAAGCAAAATATGAAGATGGTGACACGGCTCTTATCATTCCGGCCGAAATCCCGGAGCATATATACGAGGATATGAAGCGGATTGCGGTTGATTCTTTTAAAGCATTGGATTGTTCCGGTTTGGTGCGCGCGGACTTCTTTTTAACTGAAGACGGCGGGATTTATATGAACGAAGTCAATACCATGCCTGGGTTTACTCCATTCAGCATGTTCCCGCTTCTTTGGAAGCACAGCGGAGTCGAGTACCCTGAATTGATCGAGCGCCTTGTCCAGCTTGCTAAAGAACGTCACGCTGAGAAGCAGAACATTAAACATACGATGTAAGACAAGAAGGGCTGACGAACGACTGGTCAGCTCTCTTCTTTTATACATACTGAAGAGTAACAAAGTTTAAAAATGAGCCTATAATAAAGGAAAATGGGCGAATAAAAGGGAGCTGTCGGAAATGATAAAGAAATCATTGGGCGATTTAGCCAAGATGATCAAAGTGGAAAATGATGTATCGGTATTCGCTGATGTAACCATCCGAGGGGTATCGATTGATTCCAGGAAGATAGAAGAAGGTCAATTATTCATTCCTTTCAAAGGGGAAAATGTGGACGGACATAAGTTTGTTGAAGGAGCAATCGAGAGGGGGGCAAGTGCGTCACTTTGGGAAAAGGATGTCCCGAATCCTCCAGATGGTCTGCCGGTCATTATAGTGGAGGACAGCCTTGAGGCATTGCAAAAACTTTCCACGGCTTACCGCAATGAGCTGGGCATCAAGGTCGTCGGTATTACAGGAAGCAATGGAAAAACGACTACAAAAGATATGGTGGCGAACCTCCTCAGCCTGAAATATAAAGTTCAAAAGACACAAGGAAACTACAACAGCCATATCGGCCTTCCGTTGACCATCCTTGATCTCGAAAAAGGCACTGAGGTCGCCGTGCTGGAAATGGGCATGAGCGGATTTGGCGAGATAGAAAAGTTATCGGATATTGCGCGTCCGGATGCAGCCATCATCACCAATATCGGTGAATCACATCTGCAGGACCTCGGATCAAGGGAAGGTATCGCCCAAGCCAAGCTGGAAATCATCAGCGGATTAAAGGAAGACGGCTTGTTTGTGTATTACGGAGAAGAGCCCTTGTTAAAAGAAAGAATCAACGAAGATTGGCCCTTTAAAGTTGAGACCTTTGGAGGGGGCAAGGAAAATACCCTGTATCCGCTTGAAGTGAAAACCATCGAATCCGGAAGTGTGTTCAAAGTGAATGCCGACCCCCATACAGAAATTGTTCTCCCGGTTTTAGGCGGACATAACGTTATGAACGCGCTGGCTTCCATGCTTATTGCCAAAGAAATGGGTATAGAGTATAAAGAAATGCCGCAAGCCTTTCAGCAGTTAAAATTGACGCAAATGAGAATGGAAATGATGGAAGGAAAGCGCGGGGAGAAAATCCTTAACGATGCTTACAACGCCAGTCCGACTTCCATGAGAGCGGCCATTCATCTTCTGTCAGAGCTCGACGGCTACAGCAGAAAAATCCTTGTTGCCGGTGACATGCTCGAATTGGGGCCGAAGGAAGAGGCTTACCATTATGAAGTCGGCCAGGAAGTCCAAAAAGGAAAAATCGATCTGGTATTCACTTTTGGAAACCTTGCGAAGCAGACGGCAAAAGGTGCTGCCGAAAAAATCGGCGAAGAGAATGTCATCCATTTTGATGACAAACAAGAACTGAGCAATAAGCTCAAAAGCATTCTTCATGGAGATGAAATTCTCCTTTTCAAGGCTTCAAGAGGAATGAAACTGGAAGAGGTCATCGAGCAGCTGCAGCAATCTTAAATGTTGGCCAGTTCCACCGGGTGCTTTGTGCCAGGTACAGGTTGAGTTGTTGCAAATCGAGGTTGGGTGCCAGGTGCAAAATCAGCAATATGTACCTGGCGCCAATTATTCAGCTAAGTACTCTCGCAGTCCAGCCAAAGAGGCAATTCTTGTATTGGCGGTGGAATCCTCCTTCAGGGAGCCGACCTCTGACAGCCACGCTGCTTTCATGCCTGCTTGCCGGGCTGCAGCTACATCATTTTCATAGTGGTCACCAACATAGAGACATTCTTCCGGCAAAACGCAGAGCGCTTCAGCAGCCATTTCGAAAATCCGGATATCTGGTTTTTTACCCCGGCTTCTTCAGAAATGATAATACAATCGAAATAATCACGCAGCCCAAGGACATCGATGGTTTTGTTCTGTACATCTGTCTGGCCGTTCGTGATCATACCGAGCTTATATCCTGATGATTTAAGTACACCCAGTATATCGGAAGCACCCTCCATCTCCAGACAGTGCTGGTGAAAACCGGTCCTGTAGTCATGAAGCAGTTCTTCAGGAGACAGCGGAAGATTGAATTCCTTTGTTAAAGCGGCATACACTTTATCTTTCCAAACATACCCTTTGCATTCGAGCTCAATGAACCGGTCAATAAAAGATGGGGGAATTGGTAAAGTGTCCATACTGTTCAAGTTCTGATGCTGAGCCTTCAAGAATGCGAGAACCGATGAATCCCTATCATGCAATGTCCGGTCAAGATCGAATAAGATGGCTTTCATAAAACCCCTCCTTGAGGAAATAATTCAATAATCATTAAAAAAGGGTGTAACCATAAATATAATACCTCGAAAACGGTGATAATGATGAATGGATGTTTAATTATACATGGTTTTACAGGCGGACCTTACGAAGTAGACCCTATTGCGAAATATCTTGAACATCATACAGATTGGAAAATCGCCGTCCCGACACTGCCGGGCCATGGTGAGTCCCTTGATTTGAGAGGCAAGAAGGCGGACGAGTGGATTGAACATGCCGAGAAAGAGTTGCATATCCTGTTAAATGAATGTGATGAAGTTTATGTAATTGGTTTCTCGATGGGCGGGTTGATTGCAAGTTATCTCACTGTCAAATATCCCGTGAGTAAGCTGGTCCTGCTGAGTGCGGCTGCCTACTATGTCAACCCGAAGCAGCTCCTCAGTGACATCAAGGATATGATCCAGGATGTTCTCCGGGGGGAATTGACCAATAATGAGCTGTATGTAAGGTATAAGAAAAAATTAAAGATACACCTTTATCGGCAACCTACCAATTCAGGAAAGTAGTTCTCATGGCGAAGCCGCTGCTGAAAGAAATTGAAGTTCCGGTGTTCATTGCACAAGGGAAAAAAGACGGCATCGTCCCTCCGAAAAGTGCGGATTTCTTGTATGAAGAAATTACATATAAAGAAAAGGAAAGATATTTTTCGGATGAAGCGAAGCACCTCATCTGCCACAGTGACGACAGTGAAGAGCTGTTCGAGAAGGTGAAAATATTCCTTGACAAGTAAAGTGAATAGCAAGACAATTTTACTTTGATTGAAATTCTTTTCTATTAGTGGTAACATATCCATAACATTGTTCACATTTTTTTGTGCAAACTCTTCTTTAAGAAGAGTAATTTTTTTTGTAGGGTACTAATTCCCAAATACTTTGCCGATAAGGAAAACACGGCTTTCACATTAAATATATTCTCGGTAAGATCCATGTCCCTGATTGTAAGGGAGCTTAGACTATAGCCGGGTTCTCTTTAGGAAAATGTAGACCATGTCATATAATATATACATCAATAACCAAGGCTTTTTTCGTGAGCTTTGTTGCTATTAGAGTGGAAATATTTCTTTGTATCATTCGCTCTCCCTTCAGGATCTTTAGGGAATAGAGCAGATGTCTGCAGGAATTCGGATGATTCCGGATTCGAAATGCAACAAATAATGCGAAAACTGTCCTAAACAAAAGGAGAATGAGAAATTGACAAAGTTTTCAGAGTTAAACTTAAGTTCTAGTACATTAAAGGCCGTCAACCGCATGGGCTTTGAAGAAGCTACACCAATCCAATCAGGTGCGATTCCGTTGGCGCTTGAAGGCAAGGATGTTATCGGCCAGGCTCAGACAGGTACTGGTAAAACAACTGCTTTCGGTATTCCGATGGTAGAAAAGATCGATGTAAAAAATCCGAACGTCCAAGGACTTATCATTGCCCCTACACGTGAATTGGCTATCCAGGTTTCCGAAGAGCTTTACAAAATCGGCCAGGATAAAAGAATCAACGTATTAGCGGTATACGGCGGGCAGGATATCCAGCGCCAGATCCGCGCGATGAAGAAGAACCCTCATATCATCGTGGGTACACCAGGACGTATGCTTGACCATATCAACCGCAGAACATTGAAGCTTGGAAACGTAAGCACGCTTGTTCTGGATGAAGCGGATGAAATGCTTAACATGGGATTCATCGAAGATATCGAATCAATCTTGAAAAATGTACCGGATGAGCGCCAGACGCTATTGTTCTCAGCAACAATGCCGGGACCGATCCGCAAGATTGCGAATAACTTCATGACAGACCCTGAAACAGTTAGTGTGAAATCAAAAGAGATGACTGTACCGCACATCGAGCAGTACTATGTAAAAGCTCATGAAAAAGAAAAATTTGACGTGCTTTCCCGTTTACTTGATGTTCAATCACCTGAACTTGCGATCATTTTCGGCCGCACAAAGCGCCGTGTTGATGAACTGGCTCGTGCATTGACACTAAGAGGCTACTCTGCAGAGGGTATCCATGGTGACTTAAGCCAGGCGAAACGTATGACGGTTCTTCGCCAGTTCAAAGAAGGCCGCATCGATGTTCTTGTCGCTACAGATGTTGCAGCCCGTGGATTGGATATCTCAGGCGTAACCCACGTGTACAACTTCGATATCCCTCAAGACCCTGAAAGCTACGTTCACCGTATTGGACGTACAGGACGTGCAGGTAAAGAAGGTATGGCACTTACGTTTGTTACACCAAGAGAAATGGGTTACCTTCGTATCGTTGAGAAAACAACGAAGAAGAGCATGACGCAAATGAAGCCGCCTAGCTCCAACGAAGCATTGGAAGGGCAGCAGCGCCTTGCAATGGAAAAGCTGGTTGAAACAGTGAAATCCAACGAATTGCAAAACTACCGCGGTATGGCGAAAGAACTTCTTGAAGACCATGACAGCGTAGAAATCGTAGCTGCAGCTCTTCGTCTTATGACGAAAGAGCCGGATGATACTCCAGTCCAAATCTCGGAAGAAAGACCTCTTCCGAACAAAGGCGGACGCGGCGGTGGAAATCGCGACTACAAAAAAGGATCTTCTTCACGCGGAGGCAAAGGCGGAGGAAGACAAGGTTACTCTTCTTCCAGAGGCCGTTCTAAGAACCCTCCTCGCCGTAAGCAGCAAAGAGAATCTTAATATCAATATTGAAACCATTTCCTTCGGGAGATGGTTTTTTTATGGAATTTTTGAAAAAGTTCTCGAGTCCATAGAGGCCGCCTTCATACATATCAGTACGAAAATGCGCCCCTCGCAACTGAAGCAGCTCCACCTACCTACATATCTTATCGAAAATACATATCCAGGAAGGAGGAGGCATTTCCTGTTTTGCTGATAACCCCAGCCTAGCCGGCGGCCATTATTTATCCAGTCCTCCGCAAACTTAACAATCATTTCTTGATAGAAAGAGCCGTCTTGACAGATACTAACTCCAAAAAAGGCGGGTGCAGAAATGACAATAGTTCGACTTGGGTATGTAGCGATGAGTGTGCACCTTGAGAATGCATCACCATCTCAGACGATGACGTTTAAGCAATTTTCACAACTTAAGGATCGGGAGGCCGGCCTGCGGAAGCTTGAACGGATAGCGGTCAGCAATCTGCAGAACTGTCTGAGGCTCCTTAAGCATAATCTGGCACACGACATTAGATTCTTTCGGTTCAGTTCCAAACTAATTCCCCTTGCGAATCATCCGGAGCTAAGGGATTGGAAATTCATGAGAGCCTTGAAAGAGCCTCTCCGTGAGATTGGTGACTTTATTAGGAAACATCCTCAGCGGGTGGGTTTTCACCCTGATCACTTTGTTCTTCTCAACACAAGTAACAAGGATACTCTGAAGAATACAATGCAGACATTGAAGATCCACGAAGCGCTGCTGAGAGGCATGGATGTAGCTCCTAACCACCGCTGTGTCCTTCATGTCGGCGGAGCCTACGAAGATAAAGAAAAGGCTTTGGAACAGTTTATCCACAACTGGGGACTGACGCCGGTTCCGCTTCAGGAATTGGTCATCCTGGAGAATGATGATACCGTCTTTACGCTGCAGGATACTTTATATTTATGTGAAAAGCTCGGAATTCCAATGGTTTTCGATTATCACCATCATTTGGCTCATAATGAAAAAGGCTGGGAAGCGGATTGGGAAAGGGTAGCGGGTACCTGGGAGAACTCGTCTCTGCCGGTGAAAATGCATATTTCGAGTCCCCGTTCGGCAAGTGATTTCAAGGCACATGCCGAATACATAGATCCTGCCATGTTCATGGATTTTATAAATGGCATTAAAGGTACTGTCGATGAAATTGATTGTATGATTGAAGCTAAGAAGAAGGATGATGCCCTGTTCAGGCTGGTGGAAGATCTTAAGGATCATGGCGGTCTCCGATGGATTGATGGAGCCTCTTTTGAAATATTATCGTGAATTGAAACTTAAAAGCCCTTGCAATCGTATACAATGGAGAAGGAAAGAAATCGATTGGAGGCAGAACGATGGTTAGTGAACCGAACACAAGAATTTCAGAAAAGGCACTCCCGGTATGGAGGTGGTCTGGTCTTTTACATTCAGCGGCCGTCATCATCCTGGCGATCGCATCGGTTGTATTGGCTTTCATTTATGAATGGCAGTTTTGGATACCGGCAGCGGCCGTTGCGGTTGCTATTGTATATACATATTTCTTCGCTTTTCTGCTGCCGGTGATCCGTTGGAAAAGATGGCGTTATGAAGTAAGGGAGCAGGAGATTGAGCTTCAAAGAGGAGTCTTTTTTGTAAAGAGAACCCTGGTGCCGATGGTAAGGGTTCAGCATGTTGATACTGTTCAGGGTCCGCTGCTGAGGAAGTATGGCCTGGCGAGTATAACTATCTCAACTGCCGCCACGACGCATGAAATACCAGCACTGGATATGTACGAGGCAGATGATCTTCGGAATTCCATTTCTTCACTGGCAAGGGTGGCTGAAGATGATGTCTGAGAAAAAGAAGCTTCACCCGATTTCGGCGGTCGCAAACTTTCTTAAACAGCTTAAAGAACTCATTATACCGTTCGTGTTTCTTGTTTTTATCAACAGAGGAGAGAGTGCTGAGGGGATCTGGGGCTGGCTTCCGTTTATCATTGGAGCGGCGGTCCTGGTCGTTCTCCTCATCGTGGGAATTATCAAATGGCTCCGCTTTTCCTACTGGCTTGAAGATGGGGAGCTAAGGATAGAATACGGATTGTTCGTCAAGAAAAAGAGGTACATCCCATTTGAAAGAATCCAAAGCCTGGACCTGACGGAAGGAATTCTGCAAAGGCCGTTCGGGCTTGTAAAGGTAAAGGTTGAAACAGCCGGATCTACCGATATGAAGCAGGCAGAAGCCGAGCTGACCGCAATTAGTAAGGCGGAAGCCGGAGAACTGCAGAGAATCATTAATGAAGCGAAAGCCTCGAAAAGAAACAAAGTAGCAGAAGAAGAAAAACAGGTTGTCCAAGATTCTGGAGAAGTGGTTTTTAAGATGACCTTCAAGGATTTGCTTCTGATGGCGACTACTTCAGGAGGAGCCGGGGTTGTGATATCAGGGGTGCTGATCTTTCTATCGCAATTTGATGAACTCATTCCATATGAGCGGGTTTTTAATGAAGTGGAACAGTTTGTGCGCAGTGGTGTTCTGCTTGTGACAATTGTCGTGACTGCTGGACTCCTTCTTGCCTGGATTATAGCAATCATTGGCACTCTGCTTGTTTATGCTGATTTCACCGTCAGAAAGCAGGGAGATGACCTCATTATCACAAGGGGCTTATTGGAAAAGAAGCAGATGACTGTACCACTCAATAGAATCCAGGGTGTCAGAATGGAAGAGAATATTCTCAGACAGCCTCTGGGTTTTGCGGCAGTAAAAATAGAGAGTGCCGGCGGATCTATATTGGAAAAGGAAAGCAGCACTATTCAAATCCTGCCAATGGTAAAAAAGCGGAAGGTAGCGGAAATTTTGAAAAATGTTCTCCCTGAGTACGATTTTAACGTTGATTTGCACCCGGTGCCGAAAAGATCCTTAAAAAGATATTTGTTCAGGGAAAGTCTGCTTGTAACTGCAGCTGTCATAGGGCTGTCCATCGCCTTTTGGCCGCTTGGTCTTTGGTCCTTGCTGCTTTATCTGCCGTTTTGGCTGTTTGGGTATGCTAAATACCGCAGTGCGGGCTGGAGTATCAACGACACTCAGCTCACTTTGAGACACCGTTTTATTGAGAAGAGTACACTATTCATGAAAAAGTATCGTATTCAATCTTTAGAAACCACTCAAAATTTATTTCAGACAAAAAAAGAGCTGGCAAATGTTACGGCCACTGTGAAATCAGGCGAGGCCGGGGCAGCTGGCAAGGTTATTGACCTGGACGATGAAAGCGTGAGGAGCATCTATCACTGGTATTATCCAGAGAAGCAAAGTCTCTAAGAAAGCTGGTGAGACTAGGGCCCAGAACCGGTCAGCCATGCTATTGTGATTTGCCTTTTGGCTTAGCCTGGTAAATGAAAACGGCATCCACTTGAGGGAGATCCCAGTGGATGCCGTTTTCTATTTAATGATTCTATGCTGTAGAAACGTCCTTTTTACAGCATCAACATTCTTTTTGTGAGTTTTCGATGCTGTAAAACCACCCTGTTAACAGCATCAACTTTTTTATAAGCCATGATGTTGCTAAAACCATCCTGTTAACAGCACCAATTTTCAAGCAAGCAGGCATCGATGGGCTCCTGCTGCCGGAATGGATTATTGGTATGTTAATACCGTTTTTTGACCATGAAAGGGATCAGCTGCCAGGAGATGATAACCCCTGCAAGCAAGCCGAAGAGATGGGCAGTGATATTGATGTTCGACTGAAAGAATGTCATGACCAGCCCGATGACAACAATCGGAATGATGACCTGCTTATTTTGCTGTGAAATAAGGTGTTTATGAAACAGGGTCATCCCGACGTAAATGCCGAACAAACCGAATATCGCTCCCGAAGCGCCAACATGATTATAGGTGAGCGGCTTTAGAAAGTAGGTAGCGGCATTGGCGATGACGCCGCAGCTGAGATAAACTAAGGTGAACCCTGCTTTTCCAAGCATTCTTTCCAGTGGAGGAGCGAAAAGAATAAGTGAAAAAGAGTTGAATAAAAGGTGAGCAAAACCTAAATGAACGAAAATGGGAGTGATCAGTCTCCACCATTCTCCGTTGTATATTAATAGGTTGATTCCGGCAAGATGCTCATAAACCCATATCTCGGGAAGAAATGGAATCAGGGTCACACTGAATAACAGCAGATGAATGAGTATAATAAGAGAAACTATTGGATAAAGACGGATGAATTGAGAAAAACTTTCTGTCCGGATAAACATATATTGCCTCCTTTAATAAGCGGTATGTCCAGATGGATTTCCTTCCATACATGATTAACATTCTACATGCTGGGACGGTAAGTGTGTAGTCTGATGTGCAGTAAGGATACAAGAGAGAAACTTGTACTAATAATATGTTACATAAGAAAGAAATAGAATGAGGAGGATTTACATGATCAGAGGAATCGGCCTGGATATTGTGGAAATCAAAAGAATTGCACAGCTTGTAGAAAGGCAGCCTAAATTCATAAGAAGGATTTTAACGGTTGCGGAGATCGATCATTACAGCTCTTTAACAGGGGAACGCAGGCATGAATTTCTTGCCGGAAGGTTTGCTGCAAAAGAAGCCTTCGCCAAAGCGCGAGGTACAGGTATCGGAGGGGACCTTTCGTTTATGGATATTGAAGTGAGGAAAGATTCTTTGGGCAAGCCATATATTGCGCTTCCTGTTGAAAAAGGTGTGCACCTTTCTATCACGCACAGCCGGGACTTCGCTGCTGCACAGGTTATTATCGAAGAGGTCTAGGATTGTATTTTTGTCCACCGCGCTTTTAGAGTGTAAATTAATTCTTTTATAGTTAGGGAGTTTCTGGAAAAAAATTTTCAAAGTGAAGGTCCCTTGTTTGGTTTTGGGGATTCCTGTTGAGACCATTCAGCGTAAACCGGGGCAGATATCAGTGAAGCTCCCCGCCCTCCTGAAAAACATCTGGTTGAAGGGGTGCAACACCTCTTGTTCTTCAATTCCCTCACCAAATAACCCTTTGGAATGAGCAGATAACCCCCAATCCCGCATCCAATAAATTTTCCGGGCTTGTCATCTTTCCTAGCATAAACCCCAAGGTTGTCTCATATATTCATAGTGCAATAGGAGAGACAAGACCAGCCGGTGAAGGATTGCTGTTCCCGAAGGAATTTGGACGGCGGATGGTGAGCGGCTTAAATGGGAATGGTTCATTCTTGCTGTCTGGTTTTCCCCTCTCTCAAATACGTTAACTGAGATAAAAGGGGTTGAAAGGATGAAAAAGAAGTTAGTGGTTTTGGTTGCGGCGATTTTGTCGATATTGATGCTTGCAGCCTGCGGCGCTAAGTCACAGGAAGATGTTCTTAAGGATTTGACTGCCAAAGCGGAAGATATGAAGGGATATAAAGCGAAAGCCAAGATGACTCTTCAGGTCGGTGATGAGCCGCAGACGTATGATGTGGATATATGGCATAATGATCCTAATTATTACCGCGTGAATTTATCTAATCCTGCAAAAGAACAAAGCCAGATGATTTTGCGCAATGATGAAGGAGTCTTCGTGTTGACGCCCGCGTTGAACAAAAGCTTCAAGTTTGAAAGCGACTGGCCGAATAACAGCAGCCAGGCTTATCTTTTTGAGTCATTGGTGAAAGATATTGAAAATGACAAAGAAGCAAAGTTCAGTGAAACAAAGGATCACTATGTATTCGAAACGGCAACACGATATCAAAACAGCCAAATGCTTCCTGTCCAGGAAATCAGCTTTAACAAGAAGGATTTGACGCCTGCTTCTGTGAAAGTGATGGATGCAGACCGCAATGCGCTTGTGACGGTTGAATTTTCGAAAATGGATACAAAAGCGGCATTTGATAAAAATGATTTTGATATGAAGAAGAATATGACTGGCGCCCAGCTGGAGATGCCTGTGACCGCAAGCGTCGGAGACAGTGAATTCACTGTGAATTATCCGCTTGCAGCTGCTGAAAAAGGGGCAGAGCTTGTGGAGGAAAAAGAAGTGAAGACTGATGATGGTAAACGTGTGGTTCTTACTTATGACGGTGAAAAGTCATTCACCTTGGTACAGGAGAAATCAACAGTCGTTCCGGCTGTGACGGTTTCCACGACAGTAAACGGCGAAATCCAGGATCTTGGATTTACGGTTGCTGCCATGACCGACCGCTCCATTACTTGGACGTATGATGGTGTTGATTATATGCTTGCTTCCAATGATTTGACTCCGGAAGAAATGACAGAAATCGCCCGTTCCGTTCAAGGGTCGATGGTGAAATAAAGTTACGAGGAGCTGCTCTAATAGGGCGGCTCCTATTTTTGTAGAGCTCATCAAACTTCGCTGGTATTTAATGCGAAGAATATTGGTGCAATTCTATCCTGGTAAGAAAGAAAATGGCTGATCCCGCCATTCAGAGAAAAAACCCTTAGAATCCGTGAACCGGCTCTTGGTAAGCAATAATCTTCATGAACACAGCCTCTTATAATGAGTATGAGCGGCCGTCGGAATCGCAGCTTTTTTTGGAAATCCAGAAGTTTGAAGTGAAGCAATCACTTTTGGGAGTTTTCCCCTTGTGACGGCTGGAGTTAGATAAATCATTCCGGTATTTGATATAATTTCAAAAAGGCTCTTTTCATAAATATCAATTTCGCAAAAAAATATTTCACCTGAAGTATCCTGGTGAGTAAGAAATTCAGAGAGAAATTTATGGGAAATATCGGGCTCTAATGTTATTTCCTAGAGCTGTGATATATGAGAAAGCAGCCTTCTCAAAATCCCATTTTTCCGGCAAGCGCCAGTTTCTTAAACGTTTGAGGCACTGGCGGTTTTCGGTGGCTAATAGGTAATATGGGCTTTGACAGCCGGATTGGTCTGCGTGGATAATCAAGTTTATAATACGCTGTCCTATAAAGTTAAGCAGTTTTTGTTACAGGAAGAGGAAGTGAATTCAGTGATAGCTCAAACCCGTTTCTTCAGAGATACCTGGGTGGAAATCGATTTAGATAATTTATATAAAAATGTTCAAAATATCAAGCAGCATTTACCGGAGGATGTCACGATGTTCGCCGTGGTCAAAGCCAATGCATACGGTCATGGAGATATCCAAACAGCCCGTACAGCCCTAAAGGCAGGGGCGGGAGGGCTTGCTGTGGCGTTTTTGGATGAGGCCATCTCGCTGAGGGAGCATGGTATAGATGCTCCTATTTTAGTGCTGGGGGCCACAAGGGCGGAGGATGCATTCCTGGCGTTAAATCATCAGATTTCGCTGACCGTTTTTGATTATGGATGGCTCCAATCAGCAAAAGAATGTCTGCTGGACGAAGAGGGAGTGCTGAACCTGCATATAAAGTGTGATACCGGGATGGGACGCATAGGGGTGCGCACTTCAGAAGAGCTGCAGGAGATTGAAGCGTTCATCCGGAAAGGAAACAAATTCAGGCTTGAAGGAATATTCACCCATTTCGCCACAGCTGACGAGCTGGACAGGCATTATTTTGACAGGCAATTGACGGTCTTTAAAAAAATGATCTCGGTTCTGTCAGAACGTCCCAGATATATCCACAGCTCAAACAGCGCGGCAACGCTATCTCATCCGGAATCTCATTTTAATGCTGTAAGAGCCGGAATAGCCATGTATGGACTTTCGCCGTCACAGGAAATGAAAAGCCTTTTGCCGTTTCCATTGGAACAAGTCTTCTCCCTTCACACAAGGGTGGTACAAGTAAAAGAATTGCAAGCTGGTGAAAAGGTCAGCTACGGCGCCACATACGAAACAGAAAGAAATGAATGGATAGGGACATTGCCCATTGGCTATGCTGACGGCTGGTTAAGGAAACTTCAGGGGCAGGAGGTTTTGGTTGAGGGAGAACGTGCTCCGATTGTAGGCCGGATCTGCATGGATCAATGCATGATCAGCCTCCCTGGCGAAATTAAGCCAGGAACAAAAGTGACCCTGATTGGGAGACAGGGAGAGGATTTTATATCAATGGATGAGATTGCGGGGAACCTTGATACCATCAATTATGAAGTGCCTTGCATCATTTCCAACCGGGTGCCAAGAATTTATATCAAGGCCGGAGCCCCTGTGGAAGTATCCAATCAGCTGCTTTCCACCAGCGGGTTTTATAAAAAGTAAAGACGTGCTTCTTGTACTGAAATTGTTCTGAGCCCAAATTTTCTGATTGAAGCGATAATGTTGGAAGCGGTGGCGGACAAAAATCATTGTCCATTCTTCAGAATTCGGAGAATCAGGTAAAAGATGCATAATTCTCCAAGGGATAGGCCGATAATAGAGAAGGATTTTATTTTAAGTCTTTTATCTTCAGGCATTTGATGGTATGATAGTCATGGTAGTAAAATGAAACGGTTCATAGTGATTGGTGGAGGTGTAGTTTGTGTCTGAATCCAGCACAACAACAGAAATCTTAATTCGCTTACCGCAACAGCTCGTTACAGAATTAGACGGCTTTGCAGAACAAGAAAATGTAAATCGCAATGAGTATATCTATCGTGCGACTAAAATGTATCTTCGTGAACGTAAGAAGCGCCAAATCCGTGAAACAATGAGACGTGGATATATGGAAATGGCAAAGATCAACCTTGCCATCGCTTCTGAAGCCATCCAGGCGGAATATGAGGCAGACCATACAGTCGAACGTTTAGTGAGTGGAGGCTAATCCTTTGATTGTCAAGCGTGGTGACGTCTTTTTTGCGGACCTTTCCCCAGTAGTCGGATCCGAGCAAGGAGGCGTTCGGCCTGTTCTTGTCATACAGAACGATATCGGCAATCGGTTCAGTCCCACTGTGATTGTGGCTGCCATCACAGCCCAGATCCAAAAAGCTAAACTGCCTACTCATGTTGAGATTGACGCAAAGCGATATGGCTTTGAAAGAGATTCCGTTATCTTGCTCGAACAGATTCGAACGATCGACAAACAGCGTTTAACGGATAAGATTACACATCTAGATGATGAAATGATGGAAAAAGTGGATGATGCCCTTCAGATCAGTGTGGGCCTCATACAGTTTTGACAAAAGAACGCTCTTCAGGGAAGGGTGTTCTTTTTTATATTGGCTGAAATTTGTAGTGGCGAGCTGGCGGTGCTGTCTGCCATAAGGACTGCACTTACGCCTGCGAAGAAAAAGGTGAATATACCGGCTGTAAGAAAACCTTGTTACCGGTAGTACACTTGCATATCATAATTCTTTTAAGTTATGTTTGCGGCTGGATTGTGTGCATTGTCTGTTATAAAGTGGACAATATATGACAAATACTGAAAAAATATTTATAATAGAAGAGATTAGGGGTAAAACACTCAGTTAGGTAATTAGATATTCTGTTTCTTGATATAAATTTTCGAGCAGGACAGGGTGATTCCGGTTCCGGTTATGTCTTCATATATTTTTACTATCTTTAAATCGAGGTTACAACTGGCGCCTCTGACAAGGAACGGAAAATTTTTATGATAATATAGGGAGGACTAGATGTTTAACGATTTAATTGGAACAATCAAAGAGAATAAATCGGAGTTTGTCACCAAATGGATAGAGATTATGAAGGATGAATCAGATGATTTTGTGACCGGTGTCGTGTCGGACCAGGTTTTCATTAAGACAAGCCATGAATTCGTTGATTTGGTCGTCTCAAATCTTGAGGATTCCGAAGAGTACTCTGTAAGGCTTGCGGATTTTTCCGAAAAGATTGTCGGGCTGGGCTGGCCTTTGACTTTTGTCACTTCCGGCTTAAGGATGTTTGGTCGAATCGTTTATGACTTCCTGAACGAAAATGGGACAATCAATAAGGAAAATCATATGGAAGCGGTTGAGTACTTTGACAAGTGGCTTTCACCAATGTATAACGAAATTGTCAATGCATATGCAAAGACATGGGAAAGAACGGTTTCCCTGCAAAAGATTGCTCTTCAAGAACTTTCAGCACCGCTGATTCCTGTCTTTGAAAAGATTTCCGTCATGCCCCTCGTGGGAACTATTGATACGGAGCGGGCAAGGCTGATCATGGAGAACCTGCTGACGGGGGTTGTGAAACACCGGGCAGAAGTCGTTCTGATAGATATTACCGGGGTACCGGTGGTGGATACGATGGTGGCACACCATATCATTCAAGCTTCTGAAGCTGTAAGGCTTGTGGGTGCTCAGTGCATGCTTGTTGGGATCAGGCCGGAAATTGCCCAGACAATTGTGAACCTGGGCATTGATCTGAATCAATTCAGCACTAACAGTACATTAAGAAAGGGCATTGAAAAAGCCTTGGAAATGACGAATAGAAAAATTGTTTCAACGGAGGGAACAAAGTGAGAATACCAATTTTAAAACTGCACGATTGTCTGTTAATATCTATCCAATGGGAACTTGACGACCAAACAGCACTTCAGTTTCAGGAAGATCTGCTGCATAAAATTCACGAAACAAGCGCCCGCGGCGTTGTGATCGATATCACTTCCATCGATTTCATCGACTCCTTCATTGCCAAGGTTCTGGGTGACGTGATCAATATGTCAAGGCTGATGGGAGCGAAAGTTGTCATCACTGGAATTCAGCCGGCTGTTGCAATCACACTGATTGAACTTGGCATTCATCTGGATGATGTCCTGACAGCGTTGGATTTAGAAAAAGGTTTGGAGAAATTACAACAGGAATTGGGGGACTAGTGAATGGAAATCCAATCCTGCGTTAAAATTACAAATGAGTGGGATATCGTTGCGGCCCGACAGCTTGGCAGGAATGTAGCGAAGGATTTGGGATTTGGCACTGTCGACCAAGCCCGGATAACCACAGCAATCTCTGAATTGGCTAGAAATATATATCTCTATGCCGGACAGGGGCAAATATGTATAGAGAAGTTAAGTGAAAACGGAAAAAGCGGTGTTCGTATAATTGCTTTGGATGAAGGTCCAGGAATAAAGGATATCAGAAAAGTAATGGAAGACGGCTTTTCAACTTCAGGAGGCCTTGGAGCCGGACTGCCGGGTGTGAAACGATTGATGGATGAATTCAATGTTGAGTCCACCCCGGGAGAAGGAACCGATATAAGAGCTACAAAGTGGCTCCGCTAGGGGGAGTGACATGGATTTTAGAGAATTGATGGATGTGAAATATAAAGAAATCATCGAAAACTATTTGAAGGCACAGGACGAACAGGCGTTGTACCTTGGGCAGAAGTTCAGCCGCAAGTCGATTGAACACAACATCTCCCCGGAAGAAATCATCAGCCTCCATAAGAGCATCATGCTCGATATGGAACCCGGCCTATCAGAAAGTGTGCTGGACTCTTTTGATATTTTACTAGAGGTAATGATAGGTTATGGATTTGCCTATAGAGAACATCAAAGCCTGCGCTCTAAGCAGCAGGAACTGAATAATGAAATTGAAATTGCTTCCAACATGCAGCAGACGCTCCTCGGCACAACCGTCCCTGAAATTGATTCACTTGATGTCGGGGCGCTGAGTGTGCCTGCCAAGAGAATGAATGGAGATTACTATCACTTTGTCCAGGATGACAACGACTATATAAGCGTTGCGATTGCCGATGTCATCGGAAAAGGGATACCTGCGGCGCTGTGTATGTCCATGATCAAGTATGCCATGGACAGCCTTCCAGAACACAGGCATTATCCAAGTTCTGTCTTGGAAAGCCTGAATCGAGTAGTGGAAATGAATGTAGACCCAAGCATGTTCATCACTATGTTCTATGGTATGTATGATCCTTACAAGCATGTATTCAACTATTCTTCTGCCGGACATGAACCCGGCTTTATTTATAACTCCCAGACCAACGAATTTGAAGACCTTGATGCAAAGGGGCTCCTGCTTGGAGTAGACAAGAGAGCCAAGTACCACCAGTATGAGAGGCAGGTCAATGTCGGCGACCTCATCATCCTGCTATCGGATGGTGTGACGGAATGCCGTACAGAAGAAGGGTTCATTGAAAGGGAAGATCTGGTTGCTTATATTGAAAAATACATCCATCTCCCTGCCCAGGATATTGTCACGAGTGTCTATAAAGAGCTGGAAAGACTGCAGCACTTCCAGCTGCGGGATGACTTCACACTCATCATTCTAAAAAGAATTTGTTGATAAATGTTTAATATTCGCTCGATAGGGTAAACGAATATAGCAATGGATTTGTTCAGAAGAGGTGAAATTGATGAATTTGACGATAGATTTAAATGAAAATGATAAAGTGATCGACGTAAAAATAAATGGGGAAATAGACGCGTACACGGCCCCTAAACTTAAAGATGCACTGAGCTCTTCTGCCGAAGAGGAGAATGTGGTCATGAACGTGGATCTTTCCGAGGTT
Organism: Bacillus sp. P14.5; assembly: GCF_003316765.1. Taxonomy (GTDB): domain Bacteria; phylum Bacillota; class Bacilli; order Bacillales; family Bacillaceae_B; genus Rossellomorea. The sequence goes on from NZ_NIJF01000052.1 coordinate 54,076, forward strand.
TCCTATATGGACAGTACAGGCTTAGGGGTTTTTGTGGGCTTATTCAAAACCATTAATGCAAACGGTGGTCAACTTTACCTTACTGGTTTATCAGAACGCTTAAGACGCCTGTTTGATATTACAGGACTTGGAGATATTATGAATATTAATTCCGAGGTAAAAGGTGGCGTAGAATAATGCAAGATTTTGACTACATCGAGATGAAGATTCCTGCTAAACCAGAATACGTTGGTGTAATTCGACTGACTCTTTCCGGGATTGCCAGCAGAATGGGTTTTACCTATGATGCAATTGAAGACTTGAAAATTGCTACCAGCGAAGCGATCACCAATGCGGTCCAGCATGCCTACAGGGATGAAACCGGGGAAGTCATCGTCGGATTTGCTTTATATAATGAACGTTTGGAAGTTATGGTAGCAGATAATGGTGAAAGCTTTGATTTTAAAAAGACCCGTGAAGAAGTCGGTCCATACGATGCGGAAAACTCTGTGGAGTTTCTAAGAGAAGGCGGGCTTGGGCTGTACCTTATTGAAAGTCTGATGGATGAGGTGAAAGTCCACCATCAAGAAGGGGTAACAGTCTTTATGACTAAGTTCCTAGAAGGAGAGCAGGTGGAGACGGATGCCGAAACTATCTCAACCTAACCAGCAAACAAAAGAGAAAGTAAAACAGTGGATAAAAGCATATCAAGAAGAAAATGACGAGGAAGCCCAGAGTAATCTGGTGCTGCACTATGAAAACCTTGTTATTTCCATAGCCCGCAAATATTCGAAGGGGAAATCATTCCACGAGGATATTGTTCAAGTAGGTATGATTGGCTTGTTAGGTGCCATCCGCCGATATGATGATTCCTTTGGAAAGACTTTTGAAGCATTTGCGATTCCTACAATTGTGGGCGAAATTAAGCGTTTCCTCCGTGATAAGACTTGGAGTGTGCATGTGCCAAGACGAATCAAGGAATTAGGCCCTAAAATCAAATCGACTGTCGAAGAGCTTACCAATACATTGGAAAGGTCCCCGAGAGTTGATGAGATTGCAGAGTATCTTGAAGTGACAGAAGAAGAAGTTTTGGAAGCAATGGAGATGGGCAAGAGTTATCAGGCTTTGTCTGTGGACCATTCTATCGAGGCAGACTCAGAAGGAAGTACTGTCACGCTGCTGGACATTGTCGGCAGTATAGATGAGGGCTATGAGAGAATTAACCAGAAACTTGTTCTGGAAAAAGTACTTCATGTTTTATCAGAGAGAGAAAGGCTTATTATTCAATATACTTATTTGGATAACCTCAGCCAAAAAGACGCCGGAGATAAATTGGGGATTTCACAGATGCATGTATCCAGACTCCAAAGGCGGGCAATCAAGAAGTTGAAGGAAGCTATCGATGCAGAAATGAGAAATTCGGAGAGTTATTCTGAATGACCCATTTAGTTCAAGATCAAATTGAGGTCTATGCCAAGCAAGTGTCAAAAGGTCAAAACTCTTATTGCGGTGACAGCTTCTTTTTTACATCCACTGACGACTACTTTATCTGCATACTGGCAGATGGTTTGGGAAGCGGAAAGTTTGCATATGAATCCTCGAATGCTGTAGTGGAATTGGTGGAAAGACATCATCAAGAAGATGTCTCCACTTTAATGAACTATTGCAACGATGAATTAATGCATAAAAGAGGCGCAGCTGTGGCAATCATGAAAGTCTACTATGACAGTAATGAATTCGAATATAGCTGTGTAGGCAATATACGTTTCTATCTTTATTCTTCGGTAGGCAAGATGACGTATCCCCTGCCAGTGACTGGCTATCTTTCGGGCAGACCCCAAAAGTACCGAACGCAAAGATTCACTTATGAACCCCAATCAAAATTCTTGCTGCATTCTGATGGATTGAATATCACCAATATTAAAACCTTGCTGCAGACAAGCAATTCTTTAAGAAACATCAATGATGAAATCAGCATGCATTTGGCAGAGCCGATAGATGATACAACTTTTATAGTAGGGAGCTTACTCTAAGGAGTAGGCTTTTTCTTTTTGTATGGCTCTTGAAGGGACGCTTGCTCTTTAACAATTAGAGGGAAAAATATCCTCTATTCACCTGCAAGATGAGGTTCAATCTGCAATTAAAGGGGAAATCTCCCCTTATTTTTTCCGCTAGCCCATCGTGCTCAAATAACCCCAAGAGAATAATAGGAAAGCCCTTTTTCGCTATTGAACATTTCCTTTTCTGTGCTGACTTTGCCGCTTCCGCTTTTTAATTCACCGCCTATCCCAGCGTGGTTATACGCCTGAAGCGGAAATACCTTACTTCTCTATGGCCACAATCTTTTCGAACTGTGCTTTTTATAATGGCTGTTTTCGCATTGATTGTTGCTTTCGGAAAAATCCCAAGAGCCGGATTTTTCCCCGGATACGAAGGTTTTCTCTATAAACGGAGGGTGTAGCTCATTTCTTTCTTGCTTACCAGGATATTTCGGGGGAATTCCGGCATTATTTTCCGAATTACATATTAAATAGCAACAAAGTTTACGAAAAGAGCCTTTATAATAAACTGACACAGAAAACATTCTGCTTTGTATATGATCCGAAAAGAGTTAAAGAAAAAAGGCCAGAAGGAATGCACCATACTCAAGCCGTATATATACAGAAAGCTATGGTAAACTTGATAAGTAAAGAAATAAACTGGAGGTTATGCAGTAGTGACGTTATTAAAAGAAAAGACCAATCTTATAGAGAAAATTTCTAAAGACCTAGCAATCAATATAAAGCAGATCCAGAGTGTAATCTCTCTTCTGGATGAAGGAAATACGGTGCCATTCATTGCCCGCTATCGTAAAGAGCAGACGGGTGCATTGGATGAAGTTCAGATCCGGGCTATCATGGATGCGTGGAATTATGTACAGAACCTGCAGAACCGTAAAGAAGAAGTTCTCCGCTTAATTGAAGAGCAGGGAAAGATGACGCCGGAATTGAAAAACGATATTGAAAAAGCAGATAAGCTTCAAGTAGTCGGAGACCTATATAGGCCTTACAAACAAAAACGGAGAACGAAAGCGACTGTCGCGAAGGAGAAAGGGCTGGAACCGTTGGCGCAATGGATATTGTCTTTTCCTGTGAACGGGAACTTACAAAGCGAAGCGGAAAAGTATATTTCTGAGGAGCATGAAGTAAATTCAGTCGAAGATGCTATTGCAGGTGCGCAAGATATTATAGCGGAACTCGTTTCTGACAATGCGAAGTATAGAGAATGGATACGGAATGACACGTTCAAGACAGGAACCTTAGTGACTTCCGTGAAAAAAGATGCTCAGGATGAGAAGAATGTGTTTGAAATGTATTATGACTATAGTGAACCGGTTAGCAAGATTGTGCCTCACCGTGTCCTCGCCATAAACAGGGGGGAAAAGGAAGGGATTCTGAAAGCTTCTATTGAACCCAATGCAGAGCGGGCACATAACTTCCTTGTCAAAAATGTCATCAAGAAAGAATCAGCGGTGTCGAAAGTGATTGAACAAGCTGTGGAAGACAGCTACAAACGTTTGATTCAGCCTTCGATCGAAAGAGAAATCAGAAATAATTTAACGGAGAAGGCGGAAGACCGTGCCATACATATATTTACAGAAAATTTACGGAAGCTCCTGCTGCAGCCTCCTTTGAAAGGAAAGATGGTCCTGGGAGTCGATCCGGCTTACCGTACCGGATGTAAATTGGCGGTGGTGGATCAAACAGGAAAGATGCTCGAAATCAGTGTCATCTATCCTCACCCCCCAAAGGCAAAGAAGGAAGCGGCGGTCGAAGTTTTTAAAAAGACTTTAAAAAAATATAACATTGAAATTGTGGCGATTGGAAATGGGACAGCCTCAAGAGAAACTGAGCAGTTTGTGGTGGATATCCTTAAAGAAGTTGGAATGGACATTTCTTACCTCATTGTGAATGAAGCTGGGGCAAGCGTATATTCTGCCTCCGACATTGCCCGCGAGGAATTTCCAGAGTTACAAGTAGAGGAGAGAAGCGCTGTATCCATTGCAAGAAGGCTGCAGGATCCATTGGCTGAACTGGTAAAAATTGATCCGAAATCAGTAGGGGTGGGCCAATATCAGCATGACGTCTCACAGAAAAACTAAATGAATCTCTTACTTTTGTAGTTGAAACGGTTGTTAACCAAGTGGGGGTAAACGTCAATACCGCCTCTTCTTCCTTGTTGCAGTATGTAGCCGGGTTGTCTAAAGCGGTTGCTAATAACATTGTGAAACAAAGAGAAGAAGAAGGGAGCATCACTTCCAGAAAACAATTGAAGAAAATCCCAAGGCTTGGAGCCAAGACTTATGAACAGTGTATTGGGTTCCTGAGGATTATGGATGGTGAAGAAGCGCTTGACCGGACACCGATACACCCTGAAAATTATCAAGAAGTAAGAAAGCTCCTGCAGAAGTTGGGCCTGGACGGGAGTTCTCTTGGTACAGAAGAATTGAGAAAACGAATGGAAGGACTAAATCTGGATGAGCTATCAGAAGAACTTGGAATTGGTAAGCTGACCCTGAAGGATATCGTTGATGCCCTGGTAAGGCCGGGACGCGACCCAAGAGATGAGCTGTCTGCACCTCTGCTGAAGAAGGACGTGTTGAAACTTGAAGATCTTCAGCCTGGCATGGAACTGCAAGGAACAGTCAGAAACGTAGTGGACTTTGGAGCATTTGTCGATATAGGAGTTAAACAGGATGGGCTTGTTCACATTTCAAAACTGCGCCAAGGCTTTGTAAAACATCCTCTAGACGTCGTGTCAGTGGGAGATGTGGTTACGGTGTGGGTAGAGAGTGCCGATGTGAAAAAAGGACGAGTTGCGCTATCCATGGTTAAAGAATAGAGAATGAACTTCTAAAGGTTGGCGAACCATTGCTCTCTTGAAAAATTTTGAACACTGCAGCTAACTGCAGTGTTTTTTTCTATAGAAATACCAGCATTGATTGAGGAGTTTAATCTGGTAGCGGTCTTTTTCAAAATAAGCCTTGCGCATTTGGCTGACAAGCCAGTTAGGCATAACCAAACCTCCTTATTTTAAAAAATCGAAATATGTGTTAAGGCATTCAATTGAAAAGGAACGAACAATTTGTATTTCTCCATAAACTTTAGAATGCTGAAGGGATACCTGCAGGAAAAGTCATATCTCCAATATATGCTATAATAGTTTGTCATGTTCACTAAAGGAGTTGATATAAGTGGAAAACAGCGAATTGCAAAGGGTGGTAGAAGATATATCAATCACAAGTTTCGGGAAACCTTTCAAGCATAAGGCTTTTTTCAATAGGAGGCTGCGGACTACCGGCGGCCGTTATATGCTCAGGTCCCACAACATTGAAATTAACATAGAATATTTAACCGAGCATGGGATGGCAGAATTGATCGGCATCATCAAACATGAACTATGTCATTACCATTTACACATAGAGGGAAAAGGATACAAGCACCGAGATAAGGACTTTAGAGACTTAATGAAAGAAGTTAGTGCGCCAAGACACTGCAGTCCGCTCCTGTCACAAAAACAGAAGATGCGAAAAACGCTTTATTACAGGTGTACAAGCTGTGAACTTATTTACCGGAGAAGAAGAAGAATTAATGTAGAGCGTTATGTCTGCGGCAAGTGCAAAGGAAAATTGATATTAGAAAAACAAGTTCTGAATAACTTGGAAAATCCGTTGACAACCAATATGGATGTAGTTATAATAATAAAAGTCGGACAACGACATTATAGTTTTTTGTTCCGCAGTAGCTCAGTGGTAGAGCTATCGGCTGTTAACCGATCGGTCGCAGGTTCGAGTCCTGCCTGCGGAGCCAATTTTATTTTTTGAAGTTGTGGAGAAGTACTCAAGTGGCTGAAGAGGCGCCCCTGCTAAGGGTGTAGGTCGTGTAAGCGGCGCGAGGGTTCAAATCCCTCCTTCTCCGCCATCTAATATGGCCCGTTGGTCAAGCGGTTAAGACACCGCCCTTTCACGGCGGTAACACGGGTTCGAATCCCGTACGGGTCACCAAGTTTTTTGCGGAATAAAGTGGAGCAAAAAACATCCTTAAAAAGCTTCTGTGCAAAAAAAAGAAGCGGAGTAATTCCCATCGACAAAGTATTATATAGTCCTTCCTTTAAGGATAGATATTTTACTTGTCAGCAAAAATCCCTGGTCCGGTAGTTCAGTTGGTTAGAATGCCTGCCTGTCACGCAGGAGGTCGCGGGTTCGAGTCCCGTCCGGACCGCCATTATTTTTTAAGGAAAGTCCTTGACATCCTTAAATAAAACATGTTATGCTTTAAACCTCGCATTTGCGGGAACTTATAGATGATGGGCTATAGCCAAGCGGTAAGGCATCGCACTTTGACTGCGACATGCGTTGGTTCGAATCCAGCTAGCCCAGCCATTTAGAGCCATTAGCTCAGTTGGTAGAGCATCTGACTTTTAATCAGAGGGTCGAAGGTTCGAATCCTTCATGGCTCACCATTTTGTTTTACTGAAAGTAAAACAAACCATAATCATGCGGGTGTGGCGGAATTGGCAGACGCACCAGACTTAGGATCTGGCGCCGCAAGGCGTGGGGGTTCAAGTCCCTTCACCCGCACTTTTATTTTTTAAAATAACGATTGACATTTAACATGTAAAATTATATAATTGTTCTTGTCGCTTTTTACGCGGTCGTGGCGGAATGGCAGACGCGCTAGGTTGAGGGCCTAGTGGGGGCAACCCCGTGGAGGTTCGACTCCTCTCGGCCGCACCAACCAAGCAATATATTATGCGCCCGTAGCTCAATTGGATAGAGCGTTTGACTACGGATCAAAAGGTTAGGGGTTCGACTCCTCTCGGGCGCGCCATTTTCATAGTAACTCAATCCTGTTTTGGGGATGAGATGAACAAAACGGGGAGTAGCTCAGCTTGGTAGAGCACTTGGTTTGGGACCAAGGGGTCGCAGGTTCAAATCCTGTCTTCCCGACCAGTGAGCAATTGAATATGCGGGTGTAGTTTAGTGGTAAAACCTCAGCCTTCCAAGCTGATGATGAGGGTTCGATTCCCTTCACCCGCTCCATACTATACTAAATTGAACCTTGAAAACTGAACAAAACAAACAAAACGTCAACGTAAATCTAGTAAGAACATTGTTCTTACAAAGTTGCTAATACTTTAAAAATAGCAAATGAGCAAGTCAAACTTCTATCGGAGAGTTTGATCCTGGCTCAGGACGAACGCTGGCGGCGTGCCTAATACATGCAAGTCGAGCGGACTGATGGGAGCTTGCTCCCTGAAGTCAGCGGCGGACGGGTGAGTAACACGTGGGTAACCTGCCTGTAAGACTGGGATAACTCCGGGAAACCGGGGCTAATACCGGATAGTTCTTTTCCTCGCATGAGGAAAAGTGGAAAGGCGGCTTCGGCTGCCACTTACAGATGGACCCGCGGCGCATTAGCTAGTTGGTGAGGTAACGGCTCACCAAGGCAACG
>NZ_NIJF01000115.1 GCF_003316765.1 Bacillus sp. P14.5
CACAAAGCCCCAAGGAATCTGGAATCAAATGTTCTTAGCTGTCATTGCCTTTGGTTTATCTGTGATCGTTAAGCTTATGACACGATCCACCAAGACTACATGGGGATTCTTTCAATCACTTCAAACCTATCTCTATAAAACGTATAGCGATCTATTATTAGAATTAGGTAGAAAGAAGAAAGAATCAAAAGGCAGACAAAAAGTTCCGATCCCTTCGAAACCTAAACCTGATTTTGGAACTGTAGCCATGGTAAAAGGAAAACGACGAATTTAACTATAAGTATGTAAAAAAATGGGAACAAGGTCTTTTACAACCATGTTGCCCTTTTTTAATTCTCGAGCTAGAAATAACTGTAAAATTTTTGAATAAATTTAAGAAATTTACATAGATGCATTGCTAGTGACATTCCCTCTCACTGCTTTAATGCGTTAACATGTTAAGTTATCAGAATTGGAAGTGCATGATTGTACAGTTATCCACTGTGGATACTGCTTTTGCATGCGTGAATTGCTGTAACTCTTCTACGCATTTAGACTTATCCACTTGTTGAAAACCCAGCAAGTGAAAAAATTGGACCGACGCCTGTTTATTGGACACGAGATACAGCGTGGATAACTGCTTTTCCCTGCCCAACTGGAGGATATTCTGGAAAAGAGCGAATAAATCGTCTCCATCCATTGTCGGCTTAACCACCAATGACCTCAACAATCCGGTCCTTTCCAGAATCTCAAGGCCCAGCGTTCCTTCAATCTCGAATGCTTCATTCTCCACGATTAAAAAGTTATCAATGCTGTCCTCGATCCCCACGGTACTTAATTCTGCACGTTCAAGGAATCTCTTGATTCTTTCGCTGTCTTTTTCCAAAGCTCTCCTGATTGTTTTCAACATATTCAAGCCCCTCTCGCATTTATCTATATAGTTAATAGATATGTAATGAGAGAGTGAATAGAACAAAAAAGAGATTCTTTTACAGAAGAATCTCTCTTTCACCTTAATTCACAAGTCCTTTCAGGAAATCTACCACGAAGAATCTTACCTCCACTTCGCTTTCCTCTTCTTCTACAAAAAGCTGTTCTTCTGATAATGCTTTCTCTGCTTCAACCTTTTCTGCTATTGGTTTATCCACAACTTGTCCACCCGCTGCGTTAATTTCATTCTCTTCAACGATATATGACCCTGCTTCACCTGCAACCGCTTCTTTTTCTGCACTCTGAACTTCCACCTGTTCCACTTCATCCGAAGCAGTAAGTGATTCACCAGAACCTTCCGTTACAGGCACATTAACTTCCTGTTCCACTTCACTTGCTTCAGCCGTTGATTCAAATCCAGGACTTCTGACAGCCGTTCCGCTTGAAAAATCCAGGAAACACAGCGGCGGATAAAGAACACACCACCAGTTGGCTCCTTGGCCGCTTCCCAACGTAATCAGGATCGCTTCGTATTCACCCGCAGGATATAAAAACTGGCCATAAAGCTTCGTAGGAAAATCGACTTTCCCAAATTCAACGTTAACCGATTGCGACAGCCCTTCCTCTTCCATCACTTGTTCGGCAATCTCCTGTAGTTCTGGAAGACCCGCCTTGATTGTAGAGCGTGCTTCCTCAAGTGAAACAAGGCTTTCCACCCATTCTGTTATTTCCTCATTGACTCTGTCACGGATCAAGCGTTTTACTGCCTGATCTTCTTCCTTGTCGCTGTCAGCCAGAATCCTCAATCGGATCGCTTCATTCGGAATGACTTGAACCTCCTGCTGAGCAGAAATTGACTCCTGTTTCGGTATATATAAACTTAAGATTGTTCCAATACTTAAAGTGATTATGTACATCCAGGCTAATTTAGTTGATTTCATTTCCTCCACCGTCCCTTCAGTAAAACAGTGTGGACAGAAATCTCAATTCTTAAACTAGCAAAATTGAAAAAATTTAAACTAGCATTCTACTAAAGTTATAGTTATATGATTTTCTGCTCATGCTAATCACAAAGATTGTGGCTGTTGAAAAGCAATGGATTTCCGCTCCAGCCGCACGACTCCGCGGGGCGGGCGGTGAGCCTCCTCGGCTTTATATAAAGTGGAAGCGGCCGTTCAGCGACGTACAGATTTTAGGGCTCTCGCATGAGATAAAGGAATCACGAGGAGCGATAGCGATTCGATGATGACTTATCGCAAGGAGAGAGACCGAAATCTGCTAGTCGCTGGCCGCTGGAGCTAGATTTGCCTGCGGGGTCTCACCTGTCCCGCTAGTCCCGCAGGAGGTCGCGCGGCTTCCGCTCCAATCCTCCTACCTAAAAATGGGGTGGAGGATAATAAAGTATTCAAAGGCAACAATCTTTTTGAAAGGCTGTTTTCGCATATATTAATGCTTTCAAAAAAATCCCAAGAGCCGGATTCTTCTCCGGATACTAAGAGTTTTATCTCTTATCGGGGGAGACTTTTCGTTGTTACCAGTTTTCACCCCTCTTAATATGGTTACTTTTCCGGAATTAGTATCAAATAGCAACAAGGTTTGCGAAAAGAGCCTTTAGAAAGATCCTTTCATAATCTTTGTAAGTAAGTATACTCCTTAATTCTCTATGAAAATATTCATACCTGCAAGAAAGAAAACCCCTAGTATTAAGGTAATAAAAAAAGCAGAAGAGACAGCCTCCTCCAGCAAAGCAACGCGTTAAATGCGCTGCCAGGCTAAAAGGGACTGTCCCTATTAGTGCTTTAATGGACTAAAGTTCAATTGAACCCTTCATCCTCTTGTACTGAAAACCATCCGGTCTTTGCCATTGATGTCGTGGATAATTTCCGTGCGGGCATCAGGGAATGCGCCTCTGAGCATTCCGGCAACCGCTTCACCCTGTCCAACCCCAATTTCAAATCCGATCAGATACCTGCTATTCATGACTTTTGGAAGTTCTTCCATAAAACGCTGGTAGAAATCCAAGCCGCTTTCGCCTCCAAAAAGTGCCGAGTGCGGCTCATGGTCCTTCACCACTTCCGATAAAGAATCCAGGTCGCTCAAGGGGATATAAGGCGGATTCGAAACAAGCACATCCAGCTTCTCCTCAGCCAAAATTATAGGCTGTAGCAAATCGCCTTCTAAAAACGAAACCTGCGCACCCAATGCCTCGGCATTTTTCTCCGCCACCGTCAAAGCTTTCGAGGAAATATCTACTGCCGATACAGCCAGCTGCGGTTTCTCCAATTTCAGCGTCACCGCAATCGCACCGCTCCCTGTTCCGATATCGGCCAGTTTCAATTGATCCTGCCCGGCAAAATGCTTCTTGATTTTATCTAAAGTATGATACACCAGTTCCTCAGTTTCAGGACGTGGAATCAGGACATGCTCACTGACGCGAAATCTCCGGCCGTAAAACTCCTCATGGCCGATGATATGCTGAATCGGTGTTCCCTGGATATGACTGGTGATTCCACGAACAAACTCAAGCTTCACCTTGTCGCTCAATACCAGTCTTTGATTAGCCAGCAGCTGGGACCTGTCCATCTCTAAAAGATGCTTCATTAATAGTTCTCCCGCATTTTCATCCCGCTTATTTTCTTTCAAAAAAGAAGAAGCCCATTTAAGGGCTTCAAAAACAGTTTTGCAACTGCTCATTATTCTTCCAATCTCTCTAGCAGTTTAGATTGGTCTTCAAGGATGAGTGCGTCGATGACGTCATCCATTTTCCCTTCTAAAATCTGATCGAGTTTTTGAATTGTCAAACCAATGCGGTGATCCGTTACGCGATTCTGCGGGAAATTATACGTACGGATTCGCTCGGAGCGGTCGCCGGTACCGACAGCTGACTTACGATTGGCATCATATTCTGCCTGTACTTCTCTTTGGAACTTGTCGTAGACACGGGCACGAAGGACTTTCATCGCTTTTTCTTTATTCTTGATCTGGGATTTTTCATCCTGACATGAAACGACAACACCAGTAGGCATATGCGTCAAACGCACAGCTGACATCGTAGTGTTAACACTCTGTCCGCCCGGTCCGCTGGATGCGAATGTATCGACACGGATATCTTTTTCATGGATATCGATCTCCACTTCTTCCGCTTCAGGAAGACATGCAACGGTTGCCGTTGACGTATGGATACGTCCGCCTGATTCTGTTTCAGGAACACGCTGTACTCGGTGTGCGCCATTTTCATATTTCATTTTGGAATAGGCGCCATTTCCAGTAATCATGAAAATGATTTCCTTATAACCGCCGACACCAGTAGAGTTCGCTTCCATGACTTCGGTCTTCCAGCCTTGAGCTTCCGCAAAACGGCTGTACATACGGTAAAGATCGCCGGCAAACAATGCCGCCTCGTCTCCGCCTGCTGCTCCGCGGACCTCCATGATTACGTTCTTGTCATCATTAGGGTCTTTAGGAATAAGAAGAATCTTCATTCTCTCTTCCAATTTCCCAATTTGTTCTTCCAATTCGGAAACTTCCTCTTTGACCATTTCACGCATCTCCGAATCAAGCTTTTCTTCAAGCATTGATTTGGCGTCTTTGAACTGGGACGTAGCTTCCTTATATTCACGATATGCTTCAACAGTTTCCTGGATGTTAGATTGTTCCTTGGAATATTCTCTTAGCTTCTTTGGGTCATTCACAATTTCCGGATCGCTCAAAAGCTCATTCAGCTTTTCATAACGATCTTCCACTGCCTGTAAACGATCGAACACAGCTATTCACCTCAATTTTAATCCATAACAGTCTAATTATATTATATGCCGGCCTCAAACACAAGAAACGGTAAAAGGACGAGTCTCCCTTTTACCGTTCATGGATCTGTACATTCACCTTATATCTTGGAAATGCCCTTGTCAGACGCTTGCCAAGTTCTGCTTCTTCTTTATTCCTTTTGTCCTGCGCCATCTCGTCATGAGTATAGGCAGTGACCCACATCTGCTGGCCGTTAAGCCAAACCTGACCGGGCTCAAAGTCTGTGTACTCTTCTATGACATCCCTCGCCTTATTGACATCCGTGCCTTTATTCGGCTGCGTTTCTGCTAAATCAATAAAGTTGGGGTTTTGATTCGTCTCCATCGGCTGGTCGACATTTTGATTCGTATCCACATCATTTAAATCATTATTGACGAACCTTCTCCCGCCTTGATCTTCATCCCGCACGTAAAGATTATCATTTTGTGCTCCACATGCTGTCAGTAAGATGGTAAGAGCCGCTAAACTTAAGACCTTCCTCATCTGAAACACCTCCTGAGCATAGGTTGTCCCATGAATTGAAGGTTATACAGCCTGCTTTTTGACAGTGAAAAAATGCGAGAAACACTTTCAGGACGAAAGCGTCGAAAGAAGAAAAATATCTTACCTGCGAATTGGAGCTGGGGTTGCAGATATTTAAGTAAAGGAATTCTCTCCATGCACACAATGGCTTTCGTAAGAGACAAACCTTTCTCGAATAGCTTTTGCCTGAAAGTATTAGGAAAAAGGAAACTAAGCACTTGAGTAACTAGCCTTAAAAAATAAGGGAACATTTTACCGCAAATTTATTACACGCGATATACTTCGTGACAAATAAAAAAACCGAGAGCAGAACGGCTCCCGGCAAAAAATTATATTTTCTTCACGATCGATTCCTGGCTGACACTGATACCCTTAGGCACCTGGTGATGATGCCTGCATCTTGGTTCATACGCTTCCGAAGCTCCCACAAGGATGATTGGATCATCATATCCAGCAGGACGACCATCGATCAGGCGCTGTGTACGGCTTGCGGGGGATCCGCAAACAGAACATACAGCCTGGAGCTTGGTCACTTGTTCAGCAGCCGCCATCAAGCGGGGCATCGGACCAAATGGTTCTCCGCGGAAATCCTGGTCAAGCCCTGCAGTGACGACACGATGACCTGCATCGGCAAGTTTCTGCACGACTTCCACAATACCTTCATCAAAAAACTGGACTTCGTCAATAGCAACGATATCGACACTGGCTGTCACCTCTCCGAGAATCTCCAATGAAGATTCAACAGGCTTGGCGATCACAGATGTTCCATTATGGGAAACTACAGCTTCCTCACTATAGCGGTTATCTAATTTCGGTTTGAAGACCATGATTTCCTGCTTGGCAAATTGCGCTCTTCTGACGCGCCGAATCAACTCTTCAGATTTTCCAGAGAACATGCTTCCGCAAATTACTTCCAACCATCCGGTCTGTTTCATGAGATACATGAAATTAGCCCTCTCCTTCCTCGATCGATGAATTTATGAAATACATCCTATGTATTCCGAACAGCACCTTTAATAATATAAAATAAGTGCAATAACAGGCAGTGCAGCCGGAAAAGAATGTCTTAAAAGGTCTGATTCAGAAAAAAAGAGGCGCAGTCTTATTTACTGCCTCCACTTGATTTTTCCTTATTTTCTCATAAAAGAGAAATAAAAAACAGGCAAGCATAATTCCTTGCCTGTTTTCTTTAAAGATTAGAAAGGGAGAATTCCAGGGAAGCTGTTAAGCACATATGCTTACAGGAACCCTGAAACGCTCCGCTGTTTTTCTAAAATTATTGTTGTTGGTTTTTAAGGCCGTATTTCTTGTTGAAACGATCAACACGTCCGCCGGCATCAGCGAATTTTTGACGACCAGTGTAGAAAGGATGGCACTCAGAGCAAACCTCTACTTTCACTTCGTTCTCAACAGAACCTGTTTCGAACTCGTTACCGCAAGCACATGTAACCATCACTTTTTTGTAATCTGGATGAATTCCTTGTTTCATTCTTTTTCATCTCCTTCCGCCCTGAATCATCTGAGACAGAGTTATATATTCCAAAATATGCGATATGAGCGTAAGCCATTTGACCAGCCCCTTACCGCATCCAATTTAAAAACACACTGACAATATTATAACAAGTCCATCAATGAAATGCAACCTGGTTTTCAAGCTGGATATATTTCACTTCACCACTTTAAACTGCAGAAAGAGACAGTCCCTTTATGCGGTTTAACGCTCTAAAGCAACAAAAGGGACTGTCCCTTGCGCTGCTTTAAAGGAGGCAAGCGCTTAGGAGCGCCTGCCTTTGGATTCTTCATGCAGGATTTCGAAGAACTCTTCGTTTGTCTTGGTTTTCTTCAGCTTGCGCAGGAATTTTTCCGCAAAGTCCGGAGCGTCTGACATCGCTTTTCGGATTGCCCATAACTTATCCAGGTTTTCAGCAGGAATAAGAAGTTCTTCTTTTCGTGTTCCGGAACGGCGGATATCGATTGCAGGGAAGATTCTTCTTTCTGCAAGAGCACGGTCAAGATGAAGTTCCATGTTTCCAGTTCCTTTGAATTCCTCATAAATGACATCGTCCATACGTGAGCCGGTATCAACAAGAGCCGTTGCCAGTACAGTTAAGCTTCCGCCCTCTTCTATGTTACGCGCAGCCCCGAAGAATCGTTTCGGACGGTGGAACGCAGCCGGGTCGATACCGCCGGAAAGCGTTCTTCCGCTTGGCGGAATGACCAGGTTATAAGCACGAGCCAAACGTGTGATACTATCCATAAGAATGATAACATCGCGTTTATGTTCAACAAGACGCATCGCACGCTCCAATACGAGCTCAGCCACTTTAATATGATTTTCCGGCACTTCATCAAAGGTCGAGCTTACTACTTCCGCCTCGACAGAGCGTTCAATATCTGTTACTTCCTCTGGACGCTCATCGATAAGAAGGATGATCAATTCCGCTTCAGGATTATTGGTTGTGATTGAATTCGCTATTTCCTTTAAGAGCATCGTTTTCCCTGCTTTTGGAGGAGCGACGATCAAGCCACGCTGACCAAAGCCGACAGGAGAAATCAGATCCATGATGCGTGTGGAAATTTTACTAGTTGTCGTTTCAAGTTTAATCTGACGGTCAGGATATAAAGGAGTAAGAGCAGGGAAGTGAACACGGTCCTTGGATGCTTCCGGTTCGACGCCATTGACCATTTCTACATGCAGCAATCCGAAATAACGCTCATTTTCTTTTGGAGGACGCACTTTTCCTGAAACCTTGTCCCCATTTCTCAGATCAAAACGGCGGATTTGGGATGCGGAAATATAAATGTCCTCGGCACTCGGCGAGTAATTGATCGGACGCAGGAATCCGAAGCCTTCCGACTGAATGATTTCCAATACCCCTTCCATAAAGAAAAAGCCTTCTTTTTCAGCTCTGACTTTAAGGATCGCAAAAATCAGTTCTTTTTTGTCAGCTTGCTATAGTAGGAAATCTTATACTCTCTTGCTAATTCGTACAGTTCTTTTAATTTCATGTTTTCTAAGCTTTTAATCGTTAATTCCATAATGACACCACTCTTTAATTATTTGAAATCTACCATATGGAGAACGTTATGATAGGAAAAATTACCGGATAATGAATAAGAAGAAATATCAGAAGCAATTTCTTGTGAAGTATATTTATCTATGGCTCTTTTCGCAAAGATTGCGGCTGTTTAATAGTGATGGCTTACCGCTCCAATCCTTATTCGTAAAAGGGTAGAGGATAAAATAGCATCAATTTTTTAAAAAAGAGCCTTTTTAAAACTTGTTACTAATTGAATTTCGAATATTATCGCCCTGATTCACGGAAATATCAGTTTCCTGGAGATTGGATAGCATTTAATATATAGGAAAATAAAACAACTACTATCTAATCATATTTTTCAGTTGAAATCAACAATGGAATTGAAAGGAAGGAAAAAGTCATGATGGGCGGAGGAATACCCTCATCTCTCTCTGTATATAGGAAATGTCAGCTTCCATGGGAGAATTCCATGGAAGCTGACTGTATTTGATGATCACTTAGGTGTTCAGAAGGCTGTCGGCTTCAAAATAGTTACTGCTGAAGCAGCCAGAATCTAAGAAACACCTTTACAAAAATCTTTACTTCATCACCAGATTCGGTTTCTTTTGCAAGCTGTGGCGGCCGTCAATAAAACGGACCGTCCCGGATTTCGCTCTCATGACAACAGAATGCGTCAAGCCATGGGTCCCTTTTAATTGGACACCACGCAAAAGCTCTCCATCCGTTACACCTGTTGCGGCAAAGATGGCATCGTCGCCTGTAACAAGGTCTTCCATGCGGAGGATCTTGCTGCAATCAAGGCCCATTCTCACACAACGGTCTGCTTCGGCATCATTCTGAGGGAGAAGCTTTCCTTGGATTTCCCCGCCAAGGCACTTCAGCGCAACAGCAGCCAGAACGCCTTCGGGAGCGCCGCCTGAACCGAACAGGATATCTACACCTGTATGATCGAAAGCTGTATTCATGGCGCCTGCTACATCACCGTCATTGATCAGCTTGATTCTCGCTCCCGCTTCTCTCAATTGGGCGATGATGTGAGAATGACGCTCACGGTTAAGGACCGTCGCCACAACGTCTTCAATGTCTTTATTTTTCGCGCGGGCGACCGCTTTCAGGTTATCCAGTACAGATGCATTAATATCAATCTGTCCGACCGCTTCCGGTCCAACCGCTATCTTGTCCATGTACATATCCGGCGCATTCAACAGGTTTCCGTGGTCAGCAACAGCCAGTACGGCAAGGGCATTCCAGCCGCCGGAAGCTACTATGTTGGTGCCTTCCAGGGGATCGACTGCTACGTCAACGCGAGGCCCATAGCCTGTCCCTAATTTTTCACCGATATAGAGCATCGGGGCTTCATCCATTTCCCCTTCCCCGATTACAACTGTCCCTTTCATCGGTACAGTGTCGAACACATCTCTCATTGCGGAGGTTGCTGCATCATCCGCCTCATCTTTCTTTCCTCTTCCCATCCAGCGGGCTGAAGCAAGCGCTGCCCCTTCTGTCACTCGTACAAGTTCCATCGATAAACTTCTTTCCATCTGTTTCTCCCCCTGTGTCATAAATATATTTTTATATGCGAATTGTATAACATAATAATAAATATATTGTAACACATTAAAGGAGAGGGGAAAGGATTTTTTTAGAATGCTCTATTTCGAGCCATGACTTTGCTCTGTATAAGAGTAATGGATTTCCGCTCCAGCCGCGCGACTCCGCGGGGCGGGCGTTGAGCCTCCTCGGCTTCATAAAAAGCGGAAGCGGCCGTTCAGCGACGTACAGATTTTAGGGCTCTCGTATGAGATAAAGGAATCATGAAGAGCGATAGCGATTCGATGATGACTTATCGCAAGAAGAGAGACCGAAATCTGCTAGTCGTTGGCCGCTGGAGCTGGATTCGCCTGCGGGGTTACGTTCCAGTGGGTACGTAACCTTGGTCTCACCTGTCCCGCTAATCCCGCACATTTTCCGCTTCAGACCTGCGAATCCCTGAGGCGAATATCACTAGGAACTTTTAAGCTGCTCCAATTCCTCAGGAGACATCTTTTCACGCCAAATGGTCGCGCCAAGTCCTTCCAGCTTCTCAACAAGGCTGCTGTAACCACGGTCGATGTGCTCGAGGCCGGTTACTTCTGTGATGCCTTCAGCCATTAGGCCCGCTACGACTAGTGCAGCTCCTGCTCTCAGGTCGCTTGCCTTCACTTTTGCACCCTGCAGCTGTATCGGACCGTTGACGATAGCGGAACGGCCTTCCACCTTAATGTTGGCATTCATTCTGCGCAGCTCATCAATATGCTTGAATCGGGCAGAATAAATGGTATCCGTTACGACTGCCGATCCCTTGGCCCTTGTTAAAAGTGAGGTGAACGGCTGCTGAAGATCAGTCGGGAACCCTGGGTACACAAGGGTCTTGATATCGACAGCATTTAAATTCTCCGCCTTGCCGATGAAAATCTGCTCATCGCTTGTCTCAATAGGCACGCCCATTTCACGCATTTTCGCAATCAAAGATTCCATATGAAGCGGGATGACGTTATCGATCAGCACGCCTTCACCTGCAGCCGCACCTAAAATCATGAACGTACCCGCCTCAATGCGGTCGGGAATGATGGTATGGCGGCATCCGCTCAGGTTTTCAACTCCATCTATACGGATGACATCTGTACCGGCCCCTTTGATTCTGGCACCCATATTGGTCAGCAAAGTAGCCACATCAATGATTTCAGGCTCTTTCGCTGCATTTTCTATAATTGTCTGGCCTTTAGCCCTCACGGCTGCCAGCATAATATTAATGGTAGCTCCGACACTTACCACATCAAGGTAGATGCGGGCTCCGCGAAGTTCTTCCGCTCTAAGATAGATGGCGCCCTGCTCGTTCGTCACTTCGGCACCCAGAGCTTCAAAGCCTTTGATATGCTGGTCGATCGGACGGGGACCCAGGTGGCATCCGCCCGGAAGTCCGATTGCTGCTTTTTTGAAACGCCCAAGCATGGCACCCATCAAATAGTAGGATGCTCTCAGCTTTTTAACTTTTCCGCTTGGCATCGGCATTGAAATCATTCGTGACGGATCCACTCTCATCTCACCATCGGCAAAAGAAACTTCTCCACCGATTTCTTCAAGCAGAGATTTCAGTGTCTGTACATCTGAAATCTCGGGTAAACCTTCGATTGTTACCGGAGAGTCGGCAAGGATCGTTGCCGGGATAAGGGCCACAGCGCTGTTTTTCGCTCCACTTACCTTTATTGTCCCTTTCAGTGGATAACCGCCTGCTATTTTAAGCTTTTCCATTTTAGACTCCCTTCCAAATTCCTTGATGAATTTTCCATAAACTAAGCAACATTTTATACTTGATGTTTATATGGTTATTTTTACCAATAAAATCGATTCTAAGAAGTATTGTCTACTAGTTTATACATAATTCGTCAAAACATGTATAGAAGAATAGATTTTTTTAAAAATTATACCTTTTTTACTATTAATCTGCATCTGGCGTGTCGATTTCCGCTGCAGGTGCAGAACTGAGGACATCTGCATCATAATAACCAATCCAGGGATGGCTAGCTTCTGTTATTCCAATCATCCAGGAATGCCTGGATGCCTTTGTCAGTAAGAGGATGCTTGAACAACTGCCCAAGGACTTTATAAGGAGTGGTCGCAATATGAGCCCCTCTTAAAGCAGCATCCGTAATATGCTGCGGATGCCTGATTGAAGCCGCGATGATTTCAGTTTCGATGCCATGGATGGCAAAGATTTCAGAGATTTTTTCAATCAGCTCCATCCCGTCATGGCCGATATCGTCCAGTCTTCCAAGGAAAGGAGAGACATATGCGGCACCCGCCCTTGCTGCCAGCAATGCCTGATTGGCGCTGAAAACCAGGGTTACATTCGTTTTGATTCCTTCTTTGGAGAAGACTGCAACCGCCTTTAGTCCTTCAGGAGTCATCGGTACTTTCACTGTGATATTCGGTGCGATTGCCGCAAGCTCGCGGCCCTCTTTGATCATTCCTTCAGCATCGAGTGCGATCACTTCCCCGGAAACCGATCCGGGAACAAGATCAGCAATCTCTTTTAAGCGGTCATGAAAAGATACCCCTTCTTCTTTAGCAACCAATGAAGGATTAGTTGTGACCCCTGAAATGATGCCCCATTCAAAAACTTCACGGATCTCATCCATATTTGCCGTATCAATAAAAAATTTCATTGCCCATTCCACTTCCTTCGACTAAATTTTCAAAACAATTAAAATGAACGGAAACCGCCTTATGGTTTAAGGCGGTTTCTATAAGCGTTGTTATTAGATTCTGTGATATCTATAGAGTTCTATAAAATTATGCTTGGTTTGAAGAACCAAATTCACGCATTTTGCCGATAACCGTTTGCTTGATTGCTTCACGCGCAGGTCCAAGATATTTACGTGGATCATATACTTCAGCATCCTCAGCAAGCACTTCGCGGACCTTTCTCGCAGAAGCGATTTGGTTTTCAGTGTTTACGTTGATTTTAGCTGTACCGTAAGATACCGCTCTTTGGATGTCTTTAGTCGGAATTCCAGTACCGCCGTGAAGTACCAGAGGCACTCCAGTAGCCGCGCCGATTTCTTCCATCTCCTTGAATCCAAGGTTAGGCTCGCCTTTGTATGGGCCGTGAACAGAACCAAGGGCAGGTGCCAATGTATCGATACCAGTGCGCTCAACAAGCTCCTGGCACTCTTTAGGATCTGCGTAGATAACGCCGTCTGCTACTACGTCGTCCTCTTGACCGCCGACAACTCCAAGTTCAGCTTCAACAGAAACACCTTTAGAGTGTGCATACTCAACAACTTTAGAAGTGATTTCGATGTTTTGCTCGAAAGGACCGTGAGAAGCATCGATCATGACAGACGTGAAGCCTGCATCGATTGCTTCTTTACATTTATCGTAGCTGGAACCATGATCAAGGTGAATAGCTACAGGCACTGTGATTTTGTAATCTTCCATAAGGCCTTCCACCATTTTGACGACCGTTACGAAGCCGCCCATATAGCGTGCCGCGCCCTCAGAAACACCAAGGATTACCGGTGATTTTTCTTCTTCCGCAGCTTGAAGGATCGCTTGAGTGAACTCAAGGTTATTTAAGTTGAATTGTCCTACAGCATAGCTGTTATCTTTTGCTTTGATAAGCATTTCTTTCATTGAAACTAAAGGCATGAAATTTTTCCTCCTTTTATTGAGTCAGTATGTAAACTGTTTACCCGTTTCTCAGTGTTTGCAATTTCATCTGTATAATACCAAAAAGGTCAACATTTTACCAACCGACTGCCCTGTTTTAACAAAAAGAAGTATTATTCCGTATTTTCAAATTCTTGGAAAGGGTTACATCGTGGCGTACTGTTTCACTGCCTGCCTGATATCGTCAATATCAAAAGGCTTGGCGAAATGAGTGATCGCTCCCAGGTCCTTTGCTTCCTGGATCATATCAAGTTCACCATAAGCCGTCATGATGATGACACGGATATCAGGATCCTTTTCCTTCATTCTCTTTAAAATTTCAATGCCGTCCATTCCCGGGATTTTCATATCTAGCAATACCAGATCAGGGGAATGTTTATCTACGATATCAAGGGCTTGAATCCCGTTAGCCGCTTGAAAAGTGTTGTAACCTTCTTTTTGCAATACTTCATTCAATAAAATCCGTATACCAAATTGATCATCTACAATGAGGATGTTTTCCTTCATCTAGTCCACCTCTTCCCCTCTTAATAAAACCTGAAACGTGGTAAAAGCTTCCGTCTTTTGATCGGCCTTCTTTCGTGAATCTTGCTGCTCTTTAATAAGGCATCTGATTCCCGCTCAAGGATCACGGCTTCAATGGCCGAAACTCCCTCCGCTTCTCTCAACTCTTTTTAAAGGTTGTATCTCTCCAGCAGCATTTCAGGAAAGAGCCAATGATTATCAGCCGGATGCCCCTTTTATATTTACAGTCTTCTACATTGCTGCTTTCCGCGGCAGGATTCTTTGCAATCAGCAATCCTGGGCACCGCCATTTCAGGCGGTAAACAGAGAACAGCTTCTATTAAAAATGATAAGTATAATGTATATGGACCCACAAGTATACTTCTACATAAGACCTGCCAACTCCTTCTTCTCTTGATAATTTTACATCCAGGTCTGCCGCTTTTATAATTTAGTACATATACAGCGGGCAATTTCGCTTGTGCGATAAAAAAAACGGATTAAAAGGAGCACATACCATGATTAAAATGTTTACTACACAGCTATCGGGGCTTTTCAACCGGATTGCTGATAAAGAAGAATTCAGCATTGAAGACGGGGCCCGCCTGCTTGCACAGGCATCCGTTGGCGAAGGCAGCATCTACATCAAAGGTTTTGCCGAGATGGACAGTGTCACTCTTGAAGCCCTGAATGGACACGAGCCTCTGCAGGGAGCTAAAGCCCTGGTCAATATGGAGGATCTGACAGAAGCGGACCGGGTGCTTTTAGTATCCCGTTTTTCCACTGATGAAGAGGCAGTTTCACTTGCGAAACAGCTTGTTGACAAAGGAGTTCCATTCGCTGCTGTATCTGGGGTGATTTCTGCAGAAGGTGAAAACCTCGCAGACCTGGCAGATATCCATATCGATACCAAATTGATAAAAGGAATGCTTCCAGGGGAGGAATTAGGAGAGCGCGTCGGCTTCCCATCCAGTATGGCAGCACTCTATATCTATTTCCTGATTAAGTTTTCGCTTGAAGAGATGCTGGAGGAGTATTGATTATAAATTTTCACTAAATAATGAGTTTTATGGTGCCCCACCAGTGTGAACTGGCGGGTTTGCTCTGCTGTTGGAAGCCTCTCTTACCAGATTCGGACTGTAAGCCCCACTAATTGGAGAGAAATAAGGGGAGAAATTCCCCTTATTTGCTTAAAAGATGCAGAAATGGTCCTTTTCGCTGTGCTTAAGCGGAAAAACTCCGCTTATTTACCTCAAAACTAACTCTATTCCGTAGTTTAACCGGAAAACTTCCGCTTATTTAGATGGGATTATTCATGTCCTTCACAGGGCATAGCTCTTGCTGAAATTGAACGAAGTGATCGGAAAATCCACTTCGCTATAAGCTCTCTGGATCCCCCGGTATAGCAGGGGTTTTCAGGACCATGAAACAAAAAGAGCCGGTCCCCAAACGGGAACCGGCTCTTTCTCATCTATATAATTATTATTCAGCATTCTCCAAAGCCGCATTGATGAAATCACGGAATAACGGCTGCGGGCGGGTTGGGCGGGAAGTGAATTCCGGATGGAATTGTGACGCCACAAACCACGGATGATCCGCAAGCTCAATGATTTCCACCAATCTGCCGTCAGGGCTTGTCCCTGAGAAGATGAAGCCTGCCTTTTCCATTTCTTCTCTGAAATGATTGTTGAACTCATAACGGTGGCGGTGGCGTTCGTAAACTACCTCACCTGCATAAGCCTCATACGCTTTAGTTCCCGGAACGAGTTTACAAGGATACAATCCAAGACGAAGGGTTCCGCCAAGATCCTCGATATCTTTCTGCTCAGGAAGCAAATCGATGACCGGGTATGGCGTTGCTGCGTTCAATTCTGCTGAGTGAGCTGTTTCGTAGCCCAGTACATTTCGGGCATATTCAACAGAAGCCAGCTGCATTCCAAGGCAGATTCCAAGGAAAGGCACCTTGTTCTCACGGGCATACTTAGTCACGGTGATTTTCCCTTCAACACCGCGGTCTCCGAATCCACCCGGTACCAGGATACCATCTACATCACTCATCAGCTCGTCAACATTTTCAGAATTCACCAGCTCCGAGTTCAGCCATTTCACTTCTACATCTGTATCGAAGTTATACCCCGCATGTTTCAGGGCTTCCACAACAGAAATGTAAGCATCTTGCAGCTCGACATATTTACCGACAAGCGCAATTCTTGTTTTCTTGCTTAAGTTACGGACTCTGTGAAGGAGTTCATTCCACTCTGTCATGTCGGCTTCTCCGCAGTCAAGCTTCAAATGATCGCACGTGAGCTGGTCAAGCTTTTGTTCCTGAAGGGCAATCGGAACCGCATATAATGTATCTGCATCCATTGCTTCAATCACGGCACGTTCATCGATGTCACAGAACAACGCAATTTTATCTTTCATATCCTGAGTCATCGGCATTTCGGTACGCACGACGATTACATTTGGCTGGATACCAAGGCTTCTCAGTTCTTTCACACTGTGCTGCGTCGGTTTTGTTTTCATTTCACCGGCAGCCTTGATGTAAGGAACAAGCGTACAGTGGATGTACATAACATTATCACGGCCTACATCGTTCTTGATCTGGCGGATGGCTTCCAGGAATGGCAGGGATTCGATGTCCCCTACTGTTCCGCCGATTTCCGTGATGACGATATCCGCATTGGTTTCGTTGCCGGCACGGAAAACTCTTTCTTTGATTTCATTTGTTATATGTGGAATAACCTGAACTGTTCCGCCTAAATAGTCCCCGCGGCGTTCTTTTTTCAATACAGTTGAGTAGATTTTCCCTGTTGTCACAGAGCTGTATTTATTCAGGTTGATATCAATGAAACGCTCGTAATGCCCTAAGTCAAGGTCCGTTTCAGCACCATCATCTGTAACGAAAACTTCTCCATGCTGATAAGGACTCATTGTGCCAGGGTCCACGTTGATATAAGGATCAAACTTTTGGGTTGTCACTTTCAACCCCCGGTTTTTCAATAGTCTTCCAAGTGATGCAGCTGTAATTCCTTTTCCTAACGATGAAACTACACCGCCTGTTACAAAAATATACTTTGTCATGCAAAGTACCCCCTTCTTCAAGTTAGTGTCTAAAAAAAGTATGTTCAGCAGGGCTGAACATTAATCTCTTACGATGAAATTAATCCAAGGACTGTTTCATTAAGGAGGTGTATCTATTAAAAAGGCTAGTTGATTTCCGCTCCAATCAACCCTGCATTAAGTCAGCAGAGCTGAAGAGTTAATTTCAACATTCTCTTAAAAACTTCCTTATCGATATGCTTTTTATCCTGCCCCAGAAGCCTTCATCCATTTACAAGATCGACCGGGGAACGTTGGAGCATTCTCAGTATGAAACAGCATGAAAGGGGTGCAAAAAACAAAAAACGCCCCCGCTTACCGTAGTAAGGGGAGCGTTGAGTTAATAGTCTGATCCTTTTAAAAGGAGCCCAAATAACATACTACCTTCCTCGACATGAGATGTCAAGAACTGATTATTTGTCTTCTTCCGATTCGTTTTCTTCTTCGGGTTCGTCTTCTTCGTCGTCGTCATCCTCGAGATCATACTCATCTTCATCGATCAATTCTTCTTCGATTTCCTCATCATCTGCATCCAGATCTTCATCGTCGTCGAGGTCATCGTCATCATCCTCGTCATCAACAGCTGTCAGATCTTCTTCATCCAAATCATCCAGGTCGTCGAAATCAAGATCTTCTTCTTCAAAATCTTCATCAAGATCTTCAACATCAGCCTTCTTAGCTTTTTTCTTACGGGTTTTCATTGTCGGAACCGTTTCTTCTTCAATCTGGTCAACAGGATACCATGCCCTGATTCCCCAACGGTTCTCGCCCATTGCGATAAAACGGCCGTCAACATTCAAGTCAGTGTAGAACTGGACCATGCGGGAACGAACTTCCTCTTGTGATAATTCCAGCATTTTCCCCATTTCTTTCAGCAAATCATCAAATGTCACAGCCTGCTTTTTTTCTGTAAGCAGTTCAAATGCTAATTCTATGAAGGATTTTTGACGCAATTCTTCAGCCGATAATTGCTTTAATTTCATCTGACGCACTTCCTTTCTCTATTTCACATTCTATTAAGAGGGTTTTCTGTGACTGCACATGCTCCCCTTCTCCCGAATATCATAAAAGCAATCTATAAACCAAGTGAAGGAAAAGGGATATTCAGAGCAGCAACGTTGTGAAAAGAGCCTGATAGAATGAATAAAAGGGCATAATTCACGAATTTGCCTGAAACCATATTATTCATTATAAACAATATGAATGGGTTTATGCTAGATTTATGCCATTTTTCTTTTATTTTTTTCCATGCTTCATCATTAGGGATATGAGGTGTGGATGTGGATTTTATTTACGGAGAAATGATGGGGTATTTGAAAAGGGGACTGCCTTCCATTAGCTCCATTGGATTGAGGGCTTCAGGGCGTTTCCCCTTTTTCTAATTCAGTATGACGCTGTTTCATTGCATTCGAATATATTTCGCTGAAAGCTTCGTAAAAAAAGTAGAAAGCCAGCAGCAACAGGGGAATCGCTCCCAATAGATGCTGATAGAGATAAAATGAAAGTCCGCACCCTGCCAAGAACAGGCCGTATCTAAGAAAATATTTCACAATGTCACTCCCTGCCATTTGTCCTGTGCACCAAAACGTTACTCTTCTCCTATTATAGTAGAAAATCTGTCTCAGTAATGTTAAATCTGTGTTAAAAATTAGGAATTACTCCGCACTTTAGTCCTTTAAAGCATGAAGAGGGACCGTCCCTCTTCGCGCTTTAAAGCGCTAAAGCTTCTCTATAAGAGGAAAACTGATCCAAGGAATATACCCTCTGGATCAGTTTCATGAGAATTACATGTTTCTTCTATACTGGCCGCCTACTTCATAGAGGGCTCTTGTGATTTGGCCGAGGCTTGCGACTTTGACGGTTTCCATAAGTTCTGCGAAGATGTTTCCGTCATTCACTGCCGCTTCCTTCAGCTTTTTTAACGATACTTCTGTTGTGTCCTGATTGCGTCCCTGGAAGCTTCTCAGGTTTGTGATCTGTGTTTCCTTTTCTTCTTTCGTAGCACGAGCAAGTTCCATGCTGTCCATCTGATCTTCTGATGGCGGGTTTGGATTCAGGTAAGTGTTCACCCCGACAATCGGAAGTTCCCCGCTGTGTTTTTTCATTTCATAGAACATGGACTCTTCCTGTATCTTGCCTCGTTGATATTGAGTCTCCATCGCACCCAATACTCCGCCGCGGTCGTTGATGCGTTCAAACTCGGTCAGCACCATTTCTTCCACTAGATCTGTCAGTTCTTCAACGATAAAGGATCCTTGCAGCGGATTTTCGTTTTTCGATAATCCATGCTCTTTTGTGATGATCATCTGAATCGCCATTGCCCTCCGGACCGATTCCTCTGTCGGAGTCGTGATCGCTTCGTCATATGCATTCGTATGAAGCGAGTTACAGTTATCCTGAAGGGCCATCAGCGCCTGCAATGTCGTACGGATATCATTAAAATCGATTTCCTGAGCATGCAGGGAGCGTCCGGAAGTCTGTATATGATACTTCAGCTTCTGGCTTCGCTCGTTGGCACCGTACTTATCCCTCATGACAGTCGACCAGATACGGCGCGCCACCCTGCCGATGACAGTATATTCAGGATCAAGTCCATTCGAGAAGAAGAAGGATAGATTCGGAGCAAAGTCATTGATATCCATGCCCCTGCTCAAATAGTACTCCACGTACGTGAAACCGTTGGCAAGTGTGAAAGCCAGCTGTGAAATTGGGTTGGCTCCCGCTTCCGCGATATGGTAGCCCGAAATCGATACAGAATAATAGTTTCTTACTTTGTGATCGATGAAGTACTGCTGGATGTCACCCATCATTCGTAAAGCGAATTCAGTTGAGAAAATACATGTATTCTGACCCTGATCTTCTTTTAAAATATCCGCCTGGACCGTTCCGCGCACCACGTTCAGCGTCGCTTCCTTCACCTCAGTGAATTCTTCCAGGTTCAGTGTCCTTCCAAGCTCTTCTTCTTTCTTCTTCACCTGCTGGTCGATGGCTGTATTCATGAACATGGCCAAAATGATCGGCGCAGGTCCGTTGATCGTCATCGATACAGAGGTGGAAGGTGCACAGAGGTCGAAACCGGCATACAGCTTCTTCATATCATCCAGCGTACAGATGCTGACACCGCTTTCTCCGACTTTTCCATAAATATCAGGACGGTGATCCGGATCTTCTCCATATAGAGTGACCGAGTCGAATGCCGTACTCAGGCGCTTGGCATCATCATCTTTGGATAAATAATGGAAGCGGCGGTTCGTTCTTTCCGGTGTCCCTTCGCCGGCGAATTGGCGCTTCGGATCTTCTCCCTTGCGTTTGAACGGGAATACGCCGCCTGTGTAAGGGAATGCCCCAGGTACATTTTCTTTATAAACCCAGCCGAGGATTTCTCCAAAGTCCTTATATCTGGGAAGTGCGACTTTCGGGATGTTAAGCCCGGACAGACTCTTTGTTTTCAGTTCCGTAATGATTTCTTTATCCCTGATTTTGGTTACATACTGGTCAGCACCATATTTCTCTTTGAATTCTTCCCAGCCATCAAGGATCCTTTTGGATTCAGGAGTCAGCTTCTCTTCCACATTTTTTCTAAGGTTTTCAAGGGAAGTCAGCACCTCTTCATTCGCTTCCTGCTCCTTCACCGCTTCAATTGCTCCTTGAAGCTGGAACATCTTGCGGGCAAGGCCGGCCTGCTCTTCCGCTTTTCTATGATAATTTCTTACCGTTTCAGAAATCTCTCTTAAGTAATATCGGCGGTCATTCGGGATGATGACATTTTGCTTTTCAACATTCACATCTTTTGAAAAAGGCGTTGACCATTCCAAACCGAGTTTGCTGTTGATTTTTTCGACAAGAGCTGCGAACAACGCGTTTGTGCCAGGGTCATTGAACTGGCTTGCAATCGTTCCATATACCGGCATCTCATCCAGATCTTTATCAAACAGCATGTGGCTGCGCTGATACTGCTTCTGCACTTGTCTTCTTGCATCCTCTGAACCTTTTCGTTCAAATTTGTTGATGACAATCAGATCGGCAAAATCAATCATATCAATTTTTTCCAGCTGTGAAGGTGCACCGAACTCGCTTGTCATGATATACATGGACAGATCACAGATCTCGGCGATTTCCGCATCTCCCTGCCCGATACCGGATGTCTCAACTATTACTAGATCATAGCCTGCTGCTTTTACGACGTTGATAGAGTCCTTGATCGCCAAGGAAAGCTCTGTCTTCGATCCGCGAGTCGCCAAGCTTCTCATGAATACGCGTTTATTGAAGATGGCATTCATGCGGATACGGTCGCCAAGAAGGGCTCCGCCTGTTTTCTGCTTTGTCGGATCGATAGAAAGAATCGCAACCTTTTTCTCAGGAATTTCATTTAAGAAACGGCGGATCAATTCATCTGTAAGCGAACTCTTCCCGGCTCCTCCTGTCCCTGTAATCCCCACGACCGGAACGGATGCTGCCAGCGATTTCACTTCAGAGAGAACCGATTGGGCCGTTGCGGCTGCTTCTTCATTGGAGTTGATTTGGTACTCTGCCAGTGAAATCAGCTTGGAAACGGTATTAATATCTCCCTCCTGTAATTTATCCAGCTGCTCGCCAGCTGAAGAAGTAACAGTTGGAAAATCACACTCTTCTATCATTCCATTGATCATGCCTTGAAGGCCTTGAGTACGCCCATCTTCCGGAGAGAAAATCCTCGCAATTCCATAAGCATGAAGCTCTTTGATTTCCCGCGGAATGATGACTCCGCCTCCGCCCCCGTAAATACGGATATGGGAAGCGCCTCTTTCCTGTAACAGATCGTACATATACTTGAAGTATTCAACATGTCCTCCCTGATAAGAGGAAATCGCGATTCCTTGAACATCTTCCTGGATCGCGGCATTCACAACTTCTTCAACGGAACGGTTATGGCCCAGGTGAATAACCTCTGCCCCGCTCGCCTGTATGATTCTTCTCATGATATTGATGGAAGCGTCATGTCCGTCGAACAAACTGGATGCCGTCACAAAACGGACATGATGCTTTGGTTTATAAATCTCAACAGTGCTCATATTTCTCCCCCTGTTCGCATTTTATTTCAAGGCTGTTTTCGTATGACATGTTGCTTTCGGACACACCCCAAGAGCAGGATTCCCCCCGGATACCAAGGTTTCTCCCTAATCGGAGTAAGTAGCTCTTTTCTTTCTTCCTTACTAGGATATTACAGGTGAATTATGGCGTTATCCTGCCTGCCAATTTCATATTGAAAAGCAACAAAGTTTACGAAAAGAGCCTATTCTAAAAAACCATTGATGCCTGAAAACAGCAGATCGGTCTGAAGCTCGATGTATTCCTCCAGTGAATATTTTTTCTGAAGCGCCCAGCGGCGGAATCCCCACATCTGCCCCTGAACGAAAATATTCTGAGCCAGCAGGTGTATCCTGCTTTCATCAAGCTTTAGTTCGCCATTTTCACAGCACCTTTGGATCAATGTCTCAAACATCCCGACCATTTCGAGCTCTTTTTGCAGCACATATGGAAGGGCGTCCTTTGACAGCGACTTCGCCTCCTGATACATGACCAGCACTTCATCCTGCAGACTGTCCATTACCCTGAAGTAGTGGTCAATGCCAAGCTTCAGGCTGATAAGTGTCCCCTGCTCCGTATCCATTCCCTGAAGCTGGGAACGAACCTGTTCATAAATGCTGTCACATACCAGGTAAAGGACGTCTTCCTTGGTTCTGATATATTCGTAGAGTGTGCCGATACTGAAACCAGCTGCTTTGGCAATCTCTCTTGTCGTTGTCCGGTGAAACCCCTTCAGCTTGAAAAGCGAAACGGCTCCCCGGACCATTTCGTCCCGCCTTTTTTCAACAAGCCGTTCATCTTTGACAGAAGCATGAACTTCCCTCTTCTTATTCACATTAACCGACCGCCTTTATTGACCACCATTTCTCCCTTAAAACAAAAGTGGAAGCGCCTTGTTCAGCCCCGACAGGCAAATGTTCCTGATAGAAAAAAGGCGGTTTTCCTTTTATTCTATCAGGGTTATTTGACCCCGAGGGGCTAGGCGCTGGAACTAGACGTCACCAAAAGTGGAAGCGCCTTGATCAGGCCCGACAGGTAAATGTTCCCGAGAGAAAAAAGGCGGTTTTTCCTTTTATTCTCTCAGGGTTACTTGACCCCGAGGGGCTAAGTCCGTTCCAGTTGGTACGGACCCTCGGTAGCTGAAACTAGACGTCACATTTTTCCCGTAAGATTCCTCACCTTCAGCTCCATTAAATACATATAAAAAATAGTTAAAAATCCTGATTGATCTATATAGAACTTCCCCAAATTCTTACAAATCAAAAATAATTACTTCGTCACCATACGGGAGATGACCAGGCGCTGGATTTCCTGCGTTCCTTCATAGATCTGTGTGATTTTTGCATCTCGCATATAACGCTCAACCGGGTAATCCTTTGTATAACCGTAGCCTCCGAAGATTTGGACGGCTTCCGTTGTAACCTTCATTGCCGTGTCTCCGGCCATCAATTTGGACATTGCCGATTCTTTTCCATAAGGAAGACCCTCAGACTCAAGCCATGCTGCCTGGTATGTCAGCAAGCGTGACGCTTCAACACCTGTTGCCATATCCGCAATTTTGAAAGAGATTCCTTGGTTCGCAGCAATCGGCTTGCCGAACTGTTCACGTTCTTTTGCATAAGCGATGGAAGCATCAAGTGCACCCTGTGCGATACCGACTGCCTGTGCAGCGATTCCGTTACGTCCGCCATCAAGTGTCATCATGGCAATCTTGAATCCTTCCCCTTCTTGCCCAAGGAGATTTTCTTTCGGTACACGGCAGTTATCGAACACAATTTCCGTTGTTGGTGAAGAACGGATCCCGAGTTTCTTTTCTTTTTTGCCGACCGAGAAGCCTTCAAATCCGCTTTCAATGATGAAAGCCGATGTTCCTCTTTGTTTTTGAGAAGGATCCGTCAAGGCGAATACTACATAAATATCAGCGATGCCACCATTGGTGATGAAGATTTTGGAACCGTTTAAAATATAATCATCACCGTCACGCTTGGCAGTCGTTTTCATTCCGCCTGCATCGGAGCCTGAAGCTGGTTCAGTCAGACCGTAGCCGCCAATTTTTTCCCCTTGCGCCATCGGTTTAAGATACTTCTGCTTCTGCTCCTCATTACCGAATTTAAAGATCGGCCAGCCGGCCAAGGAAGTGTGGGCCGATAATGTTACTCCTGTAGAAGCACACACTCTGGAAAGCTCCTCAACTGCGATACAATAAGCCAGATAGTCACTGCCGATTCCGCCGTACTCTTCCGGCCAAGGAATACCCGTCAGGCCAAGCTCCGCCATTTTATCGAAAAGCTCTCTGTCAAAGCGCTCCTCTTCATCACGTTCTGCAGCAGTCGGTTCCACTTCATTCTTCGCGAAGTCACGTACCATTTTGCGGATCATTTCATGTTCTTCTGATAGTTTGAAATTCATTTCTCTTCCCCCGTTTGTCTCATTAATAGGTTGTTTGATTGCTTCAGACCACTTTATCGCTTTAGAGTGTTAAAGATCCCTCTATTTATTTCAAGAGATGCTTACTGATGACGACTCGTTGGATTTCACTTGTTCCCTCGTAGATTTCAGTTACTTTGGCATCACGGAAGAGCCTTTCTACCGGATATTCTTCTGTGTAGCCATATCCGCCGTATACCTGGATGGCTTCGGTCGTCACATCAACAGCTGCTTTAGACGCGAAAAGCTTCGCGACCGATGCTTCCCTGCCGCAGTTCAAGCCTTCACTTCTCATATTGGCGGCCCGATAGACGAGTAATTTGGCTGCTTCGACACTCGTTGCCATATCAGCCAGCTTGAAGCCGATTCCCTGCTGTGCCGCAATCGGTTTTCCGAATTGGACTCGCTCTTTTGCATAAGCTGTGGAATGATCCAGGGCTGCCTCAGCAATCCCTAATGCTTGTGCCGCGATTCCAATACGTCCGACATCAAGGTTGGCCATCGCAATCTTGAATCCTTGGCCTTCTTCACCCAGAAGGTTTTCTGCTGGCACTTTCATATCTTCAAACGTAAGCTGTACCGTTCTCGAGCCGTGAAGGCCCATCTTTTTTTCATCTTTTCCAATGATGAGTCCAGGCGTATCCTTTTCAACAATAAACGCTGAAACTCCGCGCCCGCCTTTATCCGGATCTGTCGAAGCAAAGACGATATAAACATCCGCCTCGCCGCCATTTGTGATAAAAACTTTAGCGCCATTGATTATATAATGATCGTCTTTTTTAACAGCACGTGATTTCAGGCTTCCCGCATCAGATCCTGCACCCGGTTCTGTCAGGCAGAACGCCCCCAGGTACTCACCGGATGCCAGCTTTGTCACATACTTTTGTTTCTGCTCCTCCGTCCCAAAGTAGAGGATCGGGTTCGTTCCGACCGAAGTATGCACTGACAGGATAACCCCAACCGTTGCACTTACCTTCGACAATTCATGGATGGCACTGATATAAGAAGTGAAATCCATTTCCGAACCGCCGTATTTCTCGGGTATGGTAATTCCCATCAAGCCGAGATCGGCCATCTTTTTGAGAATCTCCGTGGGAAACTCTCCCTTTTCCATTCTTTCAACAAATGGGGCAATTTCCGTTTGTGCAAAATCGCGCACCATCTTTTTCATCATCTGCTGCTCTTCTGTGAACCGTAGATCCATCCTGTTTTCCTCCCCGATGTTTGTATAAATGATGCCGGGTTTCAGGTCCCGTTTGTTTATAAAAAGTTACTCGTAACTGTAGAACCCGCGTCCCGTTTTCCTTCCGAGCCAGCCTGCTTTTACATACTTGCGCAGAAGCGGACATGGACGGTATTTATCGTCACCGAACCCTTCATGCAGGGTTTCCATGATGTACAGGCAAGTATCAAGGCCGATGAAGTCTGCCAATGTGATTGGTCCCATTGGATGGTTCATGCCCAGCTTCATCACTTCATCGATCGCCTCTTTCGTAGCAACGCCTTCGTAAAGTGTATAAATCGCTTCATTGATCATGGGCATCAGTACACGGTTGGATACAAACCCAGGGAAATCTTCCACCTCGACCCCGACTTTATTCAGCGTTTTCGTCATATCCTCGATTTCCTGGTACACTTCATCCGATGTCGCAAGCCCGCGGATGATTTCCACCAGTTTCATAACAGGTACCGGATTCATGAAATGCATACCGATCACT
This sequence comes from Bacillus sp. P14.5, assembly GCF_003316765.1. Classification (GTDB taxonomy): domain Bacteria; phylum Bacillota; class Bacilli; order Bacillales; family Bacillaceae_B; genus Rossellomorea. Next base: position 26,306 of record NZ_NIJF01000115.1, read on the forward strand.
TTTTGCGGCCTTGAGGTCGCTGCTGCCACTTCCGTGATGGGAAGGGAAGATGTGTTGGTCGCCAGGATAGCATGTTCAGGCGCAATTTCATCAAGCTGTTTAAAAATCTTTGTCTTGATTTCCATGTTTTCAACAGCCGCTTCTATTACAAGGTCGACATCACCTGCATCATTAAGATCGGTTGACTGAGTGAGGTTGGCCAGCACCTTGTTTTTATCTTCTTCTGTCATTCTTCCTTTTTCTACAGAACGGGAAAGGTTCTTAGTGATGACCCCCATCCCTCTCTGTACAAAATCCTCTTTCAAATCGTTCAGCTTTACATTAAATCCAGCCTGGGCACAGACTTGGGCTATCCCCGAACCCATCTGTCCAGCGCCCACTACCATTACTTTTTTGATACTCATCTATTTTTTCTCCCCTTTGTTTGAACCTTGAGTGGTGATTTTGTTGTTTGTATCAGCGTTTTTGAATATTTATCGGCAGTTTTCTTAAGTTTATCGGCGATAATCAGACAGTTATCGGCTATTTTTAGAATTTATCGGCAAAGCATATAATCCGACACCACCGCTCTCCGGCCGTCGACAAGCGGCCGCTCCCAAAGTCACCGCCAGGCTCTCTCAACCTACTTCTTCGGCACCTCGATCATAATCGCATCTCCCTGGCCGCCGCCGGAACAGATGGAAGCAATCCCGATTCCGCCTCCGCGTCTTTTCAGTTCATAGGCAAGTGTCAAAATGATCCGGGCTCCGCTTGCTCCGATTGGGTGTCCGATTGCGACCGCGCCGCCATTGACGTTCACCTTATTTTCATCAAGGCTGGCAATTTTCCCGCTTGTTAAGGCAACTGCGGCAAATGCTTCATTTATTTCAAACAGATCGATCTCTTCAAGCGTTTTTCCTGTCTTTTTCAAAAGTTCATTGATGACTAATCCTGGAGTTTGCGGGAAATTTTCAGCTTCCAGCGCTATAGCCGTATGGCCTAAGATATAAGCTAATGGTTCTTTCCCTCCTTTAGAGGCGCGTTCTTCACTCATCAAGACCATAGCGACTGCTCCATCATTCACACCTGGTGCATTGCCGGCTGTAATCGTTCCATCCGAGCCAAAAACAGGAGACAGTTTTGAAAGTTTTTCTAGGGATGTGTCTTTTCTTGGTGCTTCGTCGCGATCCACTATGATGGGGTCACCTTTGCGCTGCGGTACTTGAACAGCGGCTATTTCTTCTGAAAGAGTGCCATCTTCTGTGGCTGTTACCGCCAATTTATGGCTTCGTTCTGACCAGCGGTCCTGCTCTTCACGTGAGATTTCGAATTCTGTAGCCGTGCTGTTTCCGTACGTGCCCATATGGACATTGTTAAAGCTGCAAGTCAGCCCGTCATGAACCATCATATCTTTCACTTGAGAATCGCCCATTCGCATTCCCCAGCGTGCTTTTGGCAGAATATACGGCGCATTAGACATAGACTCCATTCCACCGGCCACAATCACTTCGCCATCCCCTGCACGGATGATTTGATCAGCCATCGTCACACTTCTCATACCGGAAGCACACACTTTATTGATTGTTTCGGTCCTTACATTCCAAGGAAGATCCGCATGGCGTGAAGCCTGACGGGAAGGAAGCTGTCCTTGTCCGCCTTGAAGAACCGATCCAAGGATAAGCTCTTCCACTTCATTTCCTTCGACACCGGCTCTTTTCAACGCTTCTTTAACTGCAAATCCACCAAGCTCGGATGCTGTAAAAGAACTTAAACTTCCTCCGAACTTACCAAAAGGTGTACGAGCACCATCAAGAATGACTGTTTTTCCCATTTCAATCTCTCCTTTTCTATTAATCTATCGTTTTCTCACAATTGACACCGCTTTCAAAAATTTCGACTGAACGCTCGCTCAAAACGATTAAGTAAAGAAAGGGCCTGGCAGCCATAACATCGAATCGATACTATATTGGACCAGACCCTTTTATAATTCCTTTTGTAAGCCTTTACCATTCTATTCTAAATTAAAAATAGTATGAATGGAACAACTAACCTGAAAATTAACACTATTTATCTAAATCAGGAAGCGATTGTCGTATCTTTCGGATCGCCGCAAACCGCTTTTTCAAGAAGTTCCGCTACATCCAGTGTGGATACATTATCTTCTACTTCCTTGGCTTTCGTACCATCCGAAAGCATTGTCAGACAGTATGGACAACCTGAGCTGATGACGGAAGGATTGGTTTCAAGCGCCTGTTCAGTCCTTGCGACATTGACACGATGACCTTTGTCTTCTTCCATCCACATCAAGCCGCCGCCTGCACCGCAGCACATTCCGTTTTGTCTGTTGCGTTCCATTTCAACGAGGCTGACACCTGAAATCGCTTTAAGGATTTCACGCGGAGGGTCATAGACTTCGTTGTATCTGCCAAGGTAGCAGGAATCATGGAAAGTAATCGTCTCATTAACTTCATACTGAGGCTTCAAGCGCCCTTCTCTCACAAGCTCGGCCAGCACCTCGGTGTGATGATAGACTTCTGCTTCAAGGCCAAAGTCCGGATACTCATTTTTGAAAATATTATAAGCATGCGGATCGATGGTGATGATTTTCTTCACTTCGTTCTTTTCGAATTCCGCAATGTTGCTTGTGGCCAGTTCCTGGAATAAAAATTCATTACCCAGTCGGCGCGGTGTATCCCCGGAGTTTTTCTCTTTGTTTCCAAGGATAGCGAATTTTACATCCGCTTCGTTTAAAAGCTTTGCAAATGACAAGGCGATTTTCTGGCTTCGGTTATCGAAAGAGCCCATTGAGCCCACCCAGAACAAGTATTCAAATTCTTCTCCGGCTTTTTTCATTTCTTTCACTGTCGGGATGTGAACGTCTTCACGTCCCTCACGCCAGTTTTCACGCTCTTTACGGTTAAGTCCCCAAGGATTTCCCTGACGTTCAATGTTCTGCATCGCACGCTGGGCGTCCGCATCCATCTTTCCTTCAGTCAGTACAAGATAACGGCGGAGGTCAATGATTTTATCAACATGTTCATTCATTACAGGACATTGGTCTTCACAGTTACGGCATGTTGTACAAGCCCAGATTTCTTCCTCTGTGATGACATCGCCGATCAGGCTCGGGCTGTAAGCCGATGCTGCAGCAGATTCCTGAGCACCCTGTCCGGCAGCAGCCATTGCCAGCTGGTTGCCCTTTGTATTATTAAACGCCATGGTCGGCACCCAAGGTTTTTTCGACGTAACAGCCGCGCCATGATTCGTTAAATGGTCGCGAAGCTTTACAATCAAATCCATAGGAGAGAGCATTTTGCCTGTGCCGGTGGCCGGACACATATTCGTACAGCGGCCGCACTCCACACACGCATAGAAATCGATCATCTGCAGCTGATTGAATTCTTCAATTTTTCCTACTCCGAAGCTTTCAGCTGATTCATCTTCAAAATCGATCGGAAGCAATCTCCCCGGATTGTCCAAACGATGAAAATAAGTATTAGCGGGACCTGCAATTAAATGGGCATGTTTTGACTGCGGTACGTATACCAGGAATGCGAGCAGGAACAGCAAGTGAATCCACCAGGCGACATAGAAAATGACGATGGAAGCTGTTTCACCGATCCAGCCAAGTCCGCCGGCAATCAGTGATGCTATTGGCTCAGACCACCCTAATTCATGCTCATGCCAGATGAGGCCCATTCCATTTCCGAGAAGTACAGAAAGCATCAACCCGCCGATGAACAGCAGGACAAGCCCTGATTTAAACCCTCTCTTCAATCTGACAAGCTTTTCAACGTAACGGCGGTGAAAAGCCCACACAACTGCTACAAGGATCATCAATGTAACAATCTCCTGGAAGAACGTGAATCCAGGATAAAGCGGCCCTAACGGCAGATGAGACCCCGGCGCAAGACCTTTCCAGATAAAATCGATGGCCCCAAATTGTACTAATATAAAGCCATAAAAAAACATGACGTGGATAATACCGCTCTTTTTATCCTTTAAGAGCTTCTTCTGTCCAAACACGTTAACGGCAATTTTCTTCATTCTTTCTTTCACATTATTATCAAACTCGGTCTTTTTCCCCAGCTTGATAAACTCGATCCGTGTCTTGACAACATATACAAACAAACCGACAGCGTAAGCGGTTACAAGAATGAATGCAATCCAGTTAATCCACAACAAAACATCCATCTTTCAGACTCCCCCTCTTCTTCGTGATTTCTTATCCCTTTGTTGTAAAGTTTAAAAAGGAAATAATATTCAGAATGTTCCTTACTTCCATTATATACTGAATGAGCATTCAGTCAATGATTTTACTGCTATTTTTTTGTCGTTAATTTTAATAGCCAGGGTGGAGAGACTACTCTCCTTAACTTATTTAAAAGATGATTTCCACTACAGGTGCTCCGATTTCGCGGGGCAGCCGGTAACTCGGCTTTGCCTGCGGGGTCTCACCCGTCATCAAAAGTGGAAGCGCCTCGGTCAGCCCCGACAGGCAAATGTTTTTAAGAGAAAAAAGGCGGTCTTTCCTTTTATTCTCTTGAGGTTATTTGACCCCGGGTGGCTTGGCGCTGCAACTACACGCCCGCTAGTCCCGCTGGTGATCGCATACCTTCCGCTCCTATCCACTAAAAGATTAAATGTATAAATAATAAGTATAAAACAAACAAAGGAAATTTCTCAGGGTAAACTCACCGCCTTTTAAGTTTATTCTGAGTGTCCCTTTCCCTTTATGTAATCTTGAAGTCCCTGCTGTTCCTGTAATTATTTCCTTAAATCATCCATAGCCTTCTTCATTCAATTTTTCAATTGTGGCGGAGCCTGCTTTTACATCGTTCAAGGCTTTCTTCAACAAATTAGAATTTTTTTACTAAATTCGAGTTGCTTTCCCGCCACATACGTTTGATTGGGACTTTTAGAGGGGAAACGATGAATAAAGGATTATTGGACATACTAATCCTTATCAGTAATGAAAGAGTGATAATATGTGGATTTTGACCATTTTTATTATATTGGCTGCCATCATTCTTTGGTGCATCCTCGATTTCCATTTCGGCCGGAAAGCTTTTGTCCGGACAGCCTACAGACGCGACTACCAAAAGCGGCACAGTGATATGGAGCTGATTTCTACCGGCCCTGCTTTTTTTGAGAGGCTGTTTGCTGATATTAAAGAGGCGAATACGTCGATTCACTGTCTCTTCTATATTGTGGAAAATGACCATTTGGGAAGGCAGTTCCTTGACCTGCTTCAGCAGAAGGCCAGAGAAGGTGTGGAAGTACGTCTTTTGATGGACCGCCTGGGCAGTTTTAAAATCAAGAAGAAAATGGTGAAGGAGTTAGAGGATAATGGCATAGCCGTCTACTTTGCCGAAAAACCAAAGCTTCCTTACCTGTTCTTCAGCACCCAGCAGCGGAACCACCGGAAGATCACCGTTTTGGATGGGGAAATCGGATACCTTGGAGGTTATAACGTCGGCAAAGCCTATATCGACGAAGATCCCAAGCTTTCGCCTTGGAGAGACTACCATATGCGGATCGTCGGAGAAGGTACTTCTGATCTGCAAAGAGAATTTGGCGTGGATTGGAAAAGGGCAACCGGCGAGGACATCATCAACAAGCCCGATTACTTTCCCGCAGATTTAAAAAAAGGCGCTATGGAACACCGCTTCTTTCCTTCTGAAGGATTCAAAATCGAGAGCCAGTTTGTTCAGTTTATAACCAATGCCAAAAAATCCATCTTCATCGGCACTCCCTATTTCATTCCTTCCGAAGAAGTGCTGGATGCTTTGGTCAAAGCATTGAATCGGGGAATAAAAGTGACCATCGTCAGCCCGGAAAAGCCTGACCATCCCCTTGTTAAGGAGGCTTCTTTTAAATATTTCCGGAAACTCATCCCTCTAGGTGCAGAAATCTATCACTATCAAACCGGATTTTATCATTCCAAGTTGATTATACTCGATGACGAATTCTGTGACCTTGGAACCGCAAACTTTGACCTAAGGAGTTTCTATGTGAACTTGGAGCTGAATAACTTCACTTATACTCAATCCTTCGTGGACGAGGTGCGTAAAGAAGTCCAGAAGGATATCGAAGGCTCCAAGAAACTGTCGCTGGAGCAGCTGAACTCTGTCAGCATATTCACCAGATTTAAAGAAGGAATTGCCTCGATGGTTTCGATATTATTATAATGACCCTCTTTTCACCGAGGGAGAATTTTTTTATCCGGGAGTGAAACGATGCAATTACGACTTGGATTTGTCGCCAATGCCCTGTCTTTATGGGATGCAAGCCCCTCCAAGACGATGACATTCAAGAGATACGGCGAGCTTTCAGAAGAAGAACGGGATCGGAAGCTGCTTGAGGTGACATCAGCCAACTTGGAACACACAAAAAGGATTCTTTATTACCTGGCTTCACACGAAATCCCCCTCTACCGGATGTCGAGCTCCATGGTCCCGCTGGCCACGCATCCGGAAGTAAAATGGGATTTCGTTTCTCCTTTTAAAAAAGAATGGGAGGAACTTGGCCGCTTAATCAAGAAGTTCAATATAAGGACAAGCTACCATCCCAACCAGTTTACCCTGTTTACAAGCCCGAAAGATACCGTCACGGATAATGCAGTCGAGGATATGGTCTTTCATTATAAAATGCTTGAAGCCATGAAGGTCGAGGAGCAGTCGCTGATCAATATCCATATCGGCGGAACATACGGCAACAAGGAAGAAGCCCTGGCCCGGTTTCATAAAAACCTGCAGAAGCTGCCTTCTCATGTAAAAGAAATCATGACTCTGGAAAACGATGATAAAACTTATACGGTGGAAGAAACCCTCGAAGTCTGTGAAAAAGAAAGAATTCCTATGATCCTCGATGTCCATCATCATCAAGCTAATCAGAGCACTGAACCGCTGCAAACTTATTTACCAAGAATCCTGGCTACATGGAAGCACCGGGACCTGCGCCCGAAAATCCATGTATCATCCCCTAAATCGGAAAAAGCTTTCCGGTCCCATGCGGATAATGTTGATATCGACTTCGTCCTCCCTTACCTGAAAATGCTGAAAGAGCTTGATGAAGACATCGATATTATGATTGAAGCAAAGAATAAGGACATCGCCATGCTGAAGTTAACCGAAGATATCGCGAAAATCCGCGGAGTGAAACGGGTAGGCGGCGGCACTTTGAATTGGTAACAGAAAGGACAGGTTATGAAAAAGAATATTTGCTTATCGTGGAGCGGCGGACGTGACAGCATGGTCATGCTCGACCGTCTCCACTCTTCTAAAGAATGGAACCCTGCCCGGCTGTTGACCACACTGGCAGAAGAAGAACAGCGGGTCATGATGCATGATATCCCGCTCTCCCTATTGAAGAAACAGGCAAAAGCGTTGAACCTGCCTCTCTTGCCCATACTGATGAAACAGGGAGCTGACAATGCAGAATACGAAGCAGGCATGAGCTCCGCATTGGGGTCGCTTAGTGAACAAGAGATCACAGCAGTGGCTTTCGGCGATATTTTCCTGGAAGATATCAAGGCTTACCGGGAAAGACAAATGAGCCAAACACCGCTGGAACCTGTTTTCCCTCTATGGGGAGATTCCACCTTAGATTTAAGCAGGGAGTTTATCGATAAAGGCTACAATGCCGTTTTAGTCTGTGTCGACGGTTCCAAGCTTGATCCCTCCTTCCTCGGCCGGGAATACAATGAAAACCTGCTGCGCGACCTGCCGCAGGGTATCGACCCATGCGGAGAAAACGGAGAGTTCCACACCTTCGTCTACGACGGACCGCTGTTTAAAGAGCCAGTGAATTTCACCAATAAAGAAACCGTTCAAAAGTTTGAGAGTTTTCATTATTTGCATGTTGAATAAAAAGCGGAAGCGGCCGTTCAGCGCCGTACAGATTTATGGGCTCTTGCATGAGATAAAGGAAACACGACGAACAAAGTGAGTCGATGTTGTTGACTTATCGCAAGGAGAGAGACCAAAATCTGCTAGGCGCTGGCCGCTAGAGCTGGATTGAATAAAAAGCGGAAGCGCCTTGATCAGCCCCGACAGGCAAATGTTCCAAAGAGAAAAAAAGGCGGGCTTTCTTTTTATTCTCTTTGGGTTATTTGATCCCGAGGGGCTAGGCGCTGGAGCTGGATTGGATAAAAAGCGGTAAGGCCCCGTTCAGCGGCGTACGGACTGTACCGGCCCCGCATTGAGATATAGGAAGCACGAAGAGCGACAGCGATTCGATGCTGACTTATCGTAAATGTGATTCCCTTCTCTGCCCACTGTTTTTATATTGAACCCGCGAAAAAGCATGCCGATCAATTATTGGGGAGAAATAAGGGGAGAAATTCCGCTTATTTAAGAAAATGGCATTAAAAAAGTTAAAATAAGCGGATAAATTTCCCTTATTTAGTTTTAAAATGAGAAAATTGGCCATTATTCTGGGCTTAAGCGGAAAAATTCCGCTTATTTACCCCAAATTCAAATCTATTCCACAGCATAACCGGAGAATTTCCGCTTATTTCTTTCCTATTATAGGTATAATCAAAAACCCCGGCGGACTCAGGGTCTGCCGGGGATTTCTGTGTATTTCATAAGCTTCTCTAAAACCGAATATCCAAAAACCATTATCCCTGATTTAACCTGGCTTTGCTTTTGTAATTTCGGCCTTAAGCTGCCTGTACCTGCACCCGCTATTTCATTACCGACTCAATCATCGGCTGTGCCCAGGCATATACTTTGAAGCCGAGGTAGATGCCGATGATTCCCGCCACACCGGCAAAAGCCGGAGGTGCCGGAATCGGCAGTTTTAAAAGAGCAAATAAAAAGCCTACAATAAAGCCTGTTAGTACAGCTAGTAATACTGTTTTCATCATGAAACCTCCATCATTGTCTATGTTCCTAGGTTACCCAGTGCAGAGCAAACTATTTTTCATATAACGGACTCCTATCATGGTGTGATTTCATGGTGGCAGCGTAAGCGCCCCTTTTAGCCCCGGCAGGAAAATGTTTCCTTTGGTTATTTGACCACGACCACGAGGGATTGAGCGCTGGAGCCAGATTCAGAAATGCTGCCTAATTTTCACTCTGAATATATACGCTCTTATCTTTTTAAGAGATTCTTTTCTAAAAACTTGCTGCTTTAGAATGCGATTTTACCTTCATCCCCCTTTACTTAGGAGGATTGGAGCGGAAGGTGTACGATCTCCTGCGGGACTAGCGGGACAGATGAGACCCCGCAGGCGAAGCCGAGGAGGCTCAACGCCCGCCCCGCGGAGTCGTGCGCCTGAAGCGGAAATCCATTTATTTTATAACAGCCAGCCATAATCTTGGCGAAAATAGCGTTTTAAAAAGACGGCGAAGCACAATCCTTCAGCCGTCTATCTAAATGAGTTGGTGTGCTTTTTAGTTACATCTTCTCCGGAGCAGATACCCCAATCAATTTCAATGCGTTTTTCATTGTGATGCGCACTGCTTTGATCAAGGACAAACGTGCTTTGGTCAATTCCGGGTTCTCCATGTCCAAAACTTTCTCCGCATTGTAGAAGCTGTGGAACGTCGATGCCAGTTCATTGATATAGTTCGCGATGCGGTGCGGTGTCCGTTTTTCAGCAGCATCCGCTACGATTCCAGGGAAATCTCCCAGTTTTTTCAGCAGCTCGATTGTTTTTTCAGCTTTTAGAAGGGAGTAATCCGCACCCTCTTCAAAGCTGATTCCCTGTTCTTCCGCCTGGCGCAGGATACTGCAAATGCGGGCATGGGCATATTGCGCGTAGTACACAGGATTTTCATTCGACTGGGACACTGCCAGGTCCAGGTCGAAATCCATATGCGTGTCGGCACTTCTCATCGCAAAGAAGTAACGCACTGCATCAAGGCCTACCTCTTCCACCAGGTCACGCATCGTCACAGCTTTTCCCGTCCGTTTGCTCATCTTCATTTTTTCACCGTTCTTAAACAAGTGGACCAGCTGAATCACTTCAACCTCCAATTGATCGCGGTTATAGCCAAGCGCCTCAATAGCCGCCTTCATACGCGGAATGTATCCGTGATGATCAGCTCCCCAGATATTGATCAAAATATCATGGCCGCGCTCAAACTTGTCGCGGTGATAGGAAATATCCGGTGTCAAATAAGTGTAAGTGCCATCGTTTTTGATCAGCACACGATCCTTGTCGTCACCCAATTCAGTCGAACGGAACCACGTTGCACCGCCTTCTTCAAAGACATGATTATTGTCTTTAAGAGCTTTTAAAGCATCGTCAATTTTTCCATTCTCATAAAGAGATGTTTCAGAATACCAGACATCAAACGGCACACGGAAATCTTCCAGATCTTTTTTCAGTTTTTCCATCTCATATTTTAATCCGTACTCACGGAAGAATTTATAGCGCTCTTCTTCAGGAGATTCGATATATTTATCACCGAATTCCTCCGCCAGCTTTTTACCGATGCCGATAATATCAGCACCCTGGTAGCCGTCTTCAGGAACAGCCTTATCATGGCCAAGAGCCTGGAAATATCGCGCTTCAACGGATAAAGCCAGGTTGTGGATCTGATTCCCTGCATCATTGATATAGTACTCGCGGGTTACCTTATAACCTGCTTTATCCAGCACATTGCAAAGGGAGTCACCGACAGAGGCACCGCGTGCATGTCCAAGGTGCAAGTCGCCAGTCGGGTTGGCTGAAACAAACTCGACATTGATTCTTTCCCCTTTTCCTGCCTCTGAACGTCCGTACTCATCGCCTGCTTGTAAAACATTGGCTACAAGTTCTGTCAGATACTCATTCTTCATGAAAAAGTTGATGAATCCAGGGCCGGCAATATCGATTTTTTCGATGGATGCTTCTCCCTGATCAATATTCGCCGCAATCTCATCCGCAATCATCCTCGGCGCTTTTTTCGCGATACGAGCCAGCTGCATCGCCATATTCGTGGAATAGTCCCCATGCGACTTTTCCTTCGGGGTTTCCAAAATAACGTCAGGCAGTTGGTCTTCCGTTGCCAATCCTGCTTTCAGGACCGCCGCTTTAATCTCTGATTTTAATTTGTCTTGAACTTTTTCTGCGATATTCATTGCTCTCTTCCTTCCTCCTTGTACGAAATGTTCATCTCATACCTTCCAACCGGGCTTCCCTGCATAAATAACTGATAGGATAAGACTATTTCACCGTCATTTCTAGTTCTATCCACAGTGTGTGTCAATTTAGATGTTTTTGTAGTAATCATCAAAGTGCCAAGCTGGCTTTCATAAGAGCCTACCAGTTCTTCGTCCTCTTTAAAAACCATCCTCATCTTCACCACTCCGCTGCGCAGTATCAAAGCTTCTTCGTCCTGCTTCATCTTGACGATTGTATGTATCGTTCCTTCTTCTTGAACTTCATCATATTTCAGGAAAATCGAATCCCCTTTTTCATAGTAACTGCCATCCGAGAACAATTCAAAAGAGTCTTTTTCCTCACCATGCTGTATGCGGGTTTTCAAGTGAATTTTGACCTCAGTCTGTTCATTTCCTCCACCTTTCAAACCTCTCACATCCTTTGTAAAATTTGATTCGCCTTAAACCGTACGTCCTTAACCCATTAAGTATATGAACAATCAGATAAAATTGCAATGAAACGGGCAGAATTCGGTTATTTCTGATACTTTCCCGGAGGTGGGGCTGCACTAATGAAACCGATTCAGGTTTCTTTCTAAGTGGTTAGCGAGTTTTTGACCTGGGTTGGAGTTCTGTCAGCCAGGTCGGGCATTCTATCAACTGATTTTGCTTTTCTATCAACCGATTCGGGCATTCTATCGGCTCGTTTCGCTCTTCTATCAACCGGGTTCGCTCTTCTATCAACCGGGTTCGCTCTTCTATCAACCGGTTCAGGCATTCTATCAGCCACTTGGACGCTCTATCAACGAAATGGGAGGTTCTATCGACGAAAATTGTCCTTCTATCAACGAGTTCTGCTGTCCTATCGACGAAATGTGCACTTCTATCAACGAAAAGCAGCATTCTATCGACGAATCGGCTTCTTACTCAGTGCAGCGCCGCTACACGCCAAGCGTCTTTCAACGGGGCCGGAGCTCCTGCCAGCACAATCGACACTTTTTGACAAAAAACGGGTGGTGACTGTCACCAAAACAAAAAACCGCCCCATCGATTCCGTGACTCTCAAGGGGCAGTTGTATTTTAAAAGCAGGCTATTTTCTCATATATAGTTGCTTACGGAAAAATCCCAAGAGCCGGATTTTTCCCCGGGTACTAAGGTTTTCACTCTAATCGGAGGGATCAGCTCTTTTCTTTTCATGTTAACTAAGTTATCCCGGAGAATTAAGGTTGTTTTTCTCGGGAATTAGTAATCAATAGCCACAAAGTTTACAAAAAGAGCCTAAAAGTATTATTTCACCCAGCCCAGCATCATTTCGCGGATGAGTTTGCTGGCTGTGTTGGCTGTTTGTTCGGATGTGTCATAGATCGGTGCCACTTCAACGAGGTCGGCTCCGACTACGTTCACTTTAGATCGGGCTATTTCATGGATGGAGGCAAGAAGTTCACGTGATGTGATTCCGCCTGCATCGACAGTGCCTGTTCCAGGTGCATGCGCCGGGTCAAGGACATCGATGTCGATTGTTACATATACCGGACGCCCTGCTAGCGTTGGCAAAATTTCTTTCAACGGCTCCAGCACTTCAAACTTGGAAATGTGCATGCCGTTTTCCTTTGCCCATTGAAACTCTTCTTTCATGCCGGATCGAATTCCGAAAGAGTATACATTTTGGGGTCCGATATGCTCGGCGATTTTCCTGATTGGTGTGGAGTGTGATAAAGGCTCGCCTTCATAGTTTTCACGAAGGTCTGTATGGGCATCAAAATGGATGATGGCCAAATCTTTGTGTTTTTTATAAACAGCTTTCATGACTGGCCATGAAACCAGATGTTCTCCGCCCATGCCAAAAGGAATTTTTTCATCCTTCATCAAGCCATCGATATAATCCTCGATGATATCGATGCTTTTCTGCGGATTACCGAACGGAAGCGGGATATCTCCGGCATCATAATACTTGATCTCTTCCAATTCCCGGTCCAGATACGGGCTGTATTCTTCAAGGCCGATCGAAACCTCGCGGATGCGGGCAGGGCCGAAACGAGAACCCGGACGGTAGCTGACCGTCCAATCCATCGGCATGCCGTACAGCACAATTTGGCTGTCTTCATAGGAAGGATGGCTGCCGATAAACACATTACCAGAATAAGCTTCATCAAAGCGCATGTTTCAACACTCCTTAAAAAATTCGTTAGGTTACTATTTATACTTACTAAACGGGTTAAGGGGCTTGGGCTGAGTAAATAGAGTTACTGTTAGCCGAGCTCTATTCCAATACCTAAAATTAGGCTTTGGAAAGAATGCACTCTTAATTGTTTTTGTTTAAAGTACTATTTTAGTTTATAAACGTTGATTGGAGCGGAAGGTGTACGATCTCCTGCGGGACTAGCGGGACAGGTGAGACCCCTAATCTAGGTGCAGCGCCCAGCCCCTCGGGGTCAAATAACCCAAAGCGAATAAAAGGAAAACCCGCCTTTTTTCGCTTTGGAACATTTGCCTGTCGGGCCTGATCAGGGCGCTTCCACTTTTTGTACAGGCGAAGCCGAGGAGGCTCACCCCCGCCCCGCGGAGTCGTACACCTGGACCGGAAATCAAACAACATTTTTAAATTTTAGTTTACTCCGTCAAGTCCTTAACAAACTTAGGCAGTGCAAAGCTGGCTTTGTGAAGCTCTTTTGTATAATATTTCGTTTCGATTTCATGGAAACGGTCATCGCTTACTTCCAGCGGATCATGTTTCTTGGAGCCGACTGTGAACGCCCACAGGCCGCTTGGATAAGTCGGGATGTTTGCCGTGTACAGGCGCGTGATTGGGAAGATCTCTTTTACATCACTTTGCACCTGGCGGATCAAATCTGCTTTGAACCAAGGGTTGTCACATTGAGCGACGAAGATTCCATCTTCTTTCAGCGCTTTCGAGATTCCTGCGTAGAATCCTTTTGTGAAAAGGTTCACTGCCGGACCTACAGGCTCAGTGGAATCAACCATGATGACATCGTACTCATTTTCACTTTTCGCGATATGCATAAAGCCGTCGCCTACCTGTACTTCCACTCTTTCGTTTTCAAGCTCGCCCGCAATTTCAGGAAGGTACTTTTTGGAGTACTCGATCACCTTGCCGTCGATTTCCGCAAGGACTGCTTTTTTAACAGAAGGATGCTTCAGCACTTCACGGATGACGCCTCCGTCTCCGCCGCCGACAACCAGCACAGTTTCAGGGTTAGGGTGCGTGAATAACGGCACATGTGCGACCATTTCATGGTAAACGAACTCATCTTTCTGAGAGGTCATGACCATTTCATCTAGAAGCAGCATGTTCCCCCACTCTTCGGTTTCCACCATATCAAGCTTTTGAAATTCCGTTTGCTCTGTATGTAAAGTTTTGTTGATTTTCATTGTAATACCGAAATTTTCCGTTTGTTTCTCTGTGAACCAGAATCCACCCATTTTACTTCATTCCTTTTCTAATTAATTCTCGCGGCCGGGGACAAGCATCAACATAAATATCCTTCCCCAACTGCATAAATACAAACATGAGAAAAAGTATAGTCTAATTTGGCGAAAATACAAGAATAATTATTAATTTTCTTCCTATATGTTTAAAAAAACCCTCTGCTTTCCATAATGGATACTAATAAAAAACAAGATTCATAGGAAATGAGGGATCCACTTGGAAATCATCACAAGTTCCCGTTTACAAAAACGAAAAATACTTGCGCGCCGCAATCATTCTTGGCCTGCTCTCCACCCTGTTGATCCTGGCTGGGCTGGCAGGCTTATTGACATACGCGAAAATTCAGGGCCCGCCCCCGCTTTCCGTTCCCCAGTCCACGCTGTTCTACGGAGCGGATGGATCGATCATTGGCGAAAGCAACAGCGGCGAAAAGAGATACTGGGTGCCGCTGGAAGATATCTCTCAAGACTTGGTCGATGCCACACTGGCTATTGAGGATAAAGGATTTTTTTCTCATCACGGATTTGATTTCAAGCGAATTACTGCCGCAGGACTTGCTGATTTAAAGGCAATGGCCAAAGTCCAGGGAGCTTCAACCATCTCACAGCAATATGCACGGAACCTTTTTCTCACTCATGATAAAACGTGGAAAAGAAAGATTTCAGAAGCACTATACACTTTGCGTCTGGAGATGAATTATTCCAAGGAGCAGATTCTTGAGGGATATCTAAATACCATTTACTACGGCCACGGAGCTTACGGTGTTGAGGCCGCCAGCCAGTTTTATTTTGGAAAAGCCGCCGACACATTGACCGTCGCGGAAGCCGCCTTGCTTGCGGGAATTCCGAAGGGACCGAGCCTTTACTCTCCCATTGACTCCTTACAAAAGGCAAAAGACCGTCAAAGCTTGATCCTGAATGCCATGAAGGAAGATAAGCTGATTTCCGATATGGCAGCTGCCGAGGCGAAGGCGGAGACGCTGAAAATTGTGGGAGAATATCCTCACGAATCAGTGGAAACTGCTCCTTATTTTCAGGATGTGGTAAAAAATATTCTCAGAAACCAACTGGGCATTGATGAGCGCACCGTCGAGCTCGGAGGCCTGAAAGTATATACCACCTTGAATCCGAAACACCAGAATGCAGCGGAAAAAGTAATCGAAAGGGAGATTGGACCGGAATCTGACATTCAGGTCGGGTTCACGGCGATCAACCCTAAAAACGGGCATGTCACCGCAATGGTCGGGGGCAGGAATTATGAAGAAAGTCCATTCAATCGCGCAGTCCAGGCAGTCAGGCAGCCGGGGTCGACCATCAAGCCGCTCCTTTATTATGCTGCCGTTGAGAAAGACTTCACCCCATCTACAACGATGAGAAGCGAACTGACCACGTTTAAATTCGATGAGGGACAAGGTGAATACACTCCACACAATTTTAACAACAAGTATGCAGGGGATGACATTACACTGGCTCAGGCAATCGCAATTTCGGATAATGTGTACGCGGTCAAAACACATCTATTCCTTGGAGAAGAAGCCCTCACCGATACAGCCAAAAAATTCGGACTGTCGACACCTGTAAAAAAAGTGCCTTCATCCGCTTTGGGAACTTCAGGCGCGAGGGTCGTTGATATGGTCAATGCTTATGGGATGTTCGCCAATGGCGGGTACAAAATCAGCCCCGTCTTCATTACAAAGGTGGAAGGATTCAGCGGGGAAACCATCTATGAAAACACATTGGAAAAAGAACAGATTCTCGATCCGGATGCCGCATACGTCATGACTCACATGCTCAGCGGCATCTTCGACCCCAAGCTGAACGATTATTCCACGGTTACAGGAATCACCATCCGAAAAGATGCGACAAGGCCCTATGCCGGGAAATCCGGCACAACCAATTCGGATAACTGGATGATTGGATTTGCGCCCCAGCTCACGGCCGGCGTATGGATCGGTTACGATAAAGGAAAAGAAATTTCGTTAGTGGAGGATAAATACTATGCCAAAAATATCTGGGTCCAATTCATGGAAGAGGCTTTAAAGGGCGAACCAGTCAAAGCCTTCAAGCCAACCCAGAATGTAAAAGGCTATCTCGTCAATCCGCATAATGGAAAACTCGCAACTAAAGGCTGTCCCGTCCAGCGTTTCACTTATTTCATAAAAGGAACCGAACCGACTGAATTCTGCGATGAACACCTTCATGAAGAAGCACCTGCAGAGCCTCCGGCAGAGGAACCGAAGGAGAAAAAGACACCTTGGTATAAAAAATGGACGGAGTGGTTCTAGGCTGAGGAAACTGCCCTGAAAGCTGCCGGAAGCACTCGTATATAAGGCCCCAAGGAGACTCTGCAGCTGAACGAGAATCATCTTTACGAAATCTCTTTGAATGATGCAACCCGCTAAGCAAGTGGAATTTTATTAAAAAGAAATACATGCGTCCCAACTCTACACGATGATTTCCTCGGAAGGCGGCTGTACACCGGGTCCTGAAATCAATAAGCATAACCTCATCTAAAAAAGCATAAGAAAAACCCCGGGTTTGTGCGAACCCGGGGTCTTTCATGTCCTAGTTTGATTTGTGCAAACTGTGATTTAAGTTTACTTTTTTTCTGGCCAATGAGCAAGATGCGATCGATTTTTTCTAATAAATGTCACATTCTGTTCAATATATTGTCATAATTTGTTATTTTATTAAATAGAAAGATCTTCTTTCAGCTTGGCTTCAGATCTCTCCCACATGCCTTCATCATGGGTGATGAGATAGTCTTTTAAGATGCCTTTTGAGCGGTCATCCATGACATCGACAATAATATGGCGCTTGATTGATTTGTCCATTCGGTTCACGTGTTCAGGCAGGGATTTATAGCCTCTGCGCTTCTCCGTATTGACGACCATTTCACATGCTGTAACACCGGCATAGTAAGGGCCTTCCGCTTTGCGATCGATAGTCACCCAGACAAGCCAGTAAGGTTTTCCGCCTTCAGAATCTTCGCGGTTATTCGTGAATTTGATTCTTTTTTCCACCGAACTGCGGGCATGCATCGCACCGATGTCGACAAAAGCTTCTCCTTCTTCCACATCAACGAATACAGGGGACACATTATCCAGGCTCAATGAACCGATTCCGAAGCCGCCATGCCCGTCTGTCGGATCACTCTTGATAATATTAAAGCCTACATTGTTCTTCTTTTTTTCATCCATCTATATCGCTCCTTCTGCTTTAAGAAAATAATGAAAATACCGCATAGTAAATCGTATTGAAAGTCTGTCCCACGGCACTCATCCCGCCGTTGATCACCGGCCAGATCGTATAACGGTCAAGCGGGGTTATGACCAATATTAAAAACAGCAAAACGCCGTATTGTTCATACTGCGACATCTGTGACCGCAGCCGCGGTGAAACAAGGTCCTCGATAATCCGGTATCCGTCCAAAGGAGGAAACGGCAATAGATTAAATATGAACAATAGAATGTTCAGATATACAATCATATTGAACAGGTCGATGAAAAACTGGGGAACGACCGTGCCAAAACCGAATGTGATAATAAAATAAAAAATGCCGTAAGCGATGAACGCAATCAGGAAGTTGCTCAGCGGCCCCGCCACTGAAACCAGAACTCCCGCAAGCTTCGGTTTTTAAAATTAAAGCGGTTCACAGGAACAGGCCTTGCCCAGCCGAAACCGGCAATCAAGATAAAAAGGGTCCCGATCGGATCTAAATGCTGAATCGGATTAAGGGTCAGCCTTCCTTGATCCTTCGCTGTATCATCCCCGAATTTGTGGGCTACATAGGCGTGAGCATATTCGTGAAACGTGAATGCCAGAATCAGGGCAATGATCACGAATGGAAGTTCTTTTAAATTAAAGGCTAAAAAGTCCAATGTCCGTTCTCCTTCATATACATAAGTGTTTTTTTTGCTCTTTTCAAAAAGGTTGTTGCTTTTGAATGTTTTATTCTCCCCATTATAACGTAGGAGGATTGGAGCGGAAGGCGTGCGACCTCCTGCGGGATTAGCGGGACAGGTGAGACCCCGCAGGCAAAGCCGAGGAGGCTCACCGCCCGCCCCGCGGAGTCGTGCGGCTGGAGCGGAAATCCATTACTTTTAAAACAGCCACCATCTATGCGAAAACAGCCTTTTTAAAATAGGTAATATCTCTATTCACATATTCTCTATCATCCAGACTTGCTCCTTCTGGAAAATACGATAAACTTTTAACTGGAAGATATTTTTCTCAATATCGTTCCATAATGATTGTAACAAAATTATAGAACAGGAGCGAAATCCATGCCTTATGTAACCGTTAAAATGATCGAAGGACGCAGTGAGGACCAAAAGAAAGCCCTGGTGGAAAAGGTAACTGCAGCTGTCAGCGAAACAACAGGTGCCCCTGAAGAGAAAGTCGTCGTATTCATAGAGGAAATGAGCAAGAACCATTATGCCGTGGGCGGAAAGCGTTTAAGTGACGAAGAATAGTTCCTTTTTGCCTGGCTCACCAGTCGCCGGTCCATTGTGACTGGCGGCTTTTTTTGAGCTTCCTTGGACCCCTCCCAAGCAAATTCCACTGGCCTTGGGTCTCTAAAAGCTCCCTTAAGACCTCTCCACTGCTAATTCCACTGCCCTTCGGTCTCTAAGAGCTCCCTTGAGACCTCTCCCAAGCAAATCTCACTGCCCTTGGGTCTCTAAAAGCTCCCTTGAGACCTCTTCCACGCAACTTCCATGCCCTTGGGTCTCTAAAAGCTCCCTTGAGACCTCCTCCCAAGCAAATTCCACTGCCCTTAGATCTCTAAAAGCTTCCATGAGACCTTTCCCACGCAAATCTCACTGCCCTTGGGTCTCTAAAGGCTTCCTTGAGACCTCCTTCCAAGAAAATTTAACTGCCTTTGGGTCTCTAGAAGCTTCCTTGAGACCTCTTCCAAGCAAGTTCCACTTCCCATGGGTCTCTAGAAGCTTCCTTGAGACCTTTGCCAAGCAAATTCCACTACCCTTGGGTCTCTAAAAGCTTCCATGAGACCTTTCCCACGCAAATCTCACTGCCCTTGGGGTCTCTAAAGGCTTCCTTGAGACCTCCTTCCAAGAAAATCTAACTGCCCTTGGGTCTCTAAAAG